>CAZBZU010000052.1:4877-15758 GCA_964496495.1 uncultured bacterium | reverse complement strand
CCGGGCAGGCGACCGGGGCGGCGCCCTGGTGACGGGCTCGGCCCGCGGCATCGGCCGGGCGCTGGTGCTGGCCCTGGCCGAGGACGGCTACGACGTGGCCGTCCACTACCGTGCCAGCCGGCAGGCGGCCGAGGAGGTGGCGGCGCAGGCACGCGACGCCGGGGTGCGCGCCGTCACCCTGCAGGCAGACGTGAGCGTCGAGGCCGAGGCGCGCGCGCTGGTGGGGCGGGCGCACGGCGAGCTCGGCGGGTTGAGGGTCCTGATCAACAACGTCGGCAACTACCACGTCGGGCCGCTCGCCGAGCTCGACGCCGCCACCTGGCACGCCATGTTCGCCAGCAACCTCCACGCCACCTTCTACACCTGCCAGACGGCGGCGCCCTTGATGCGCGCCGCCGGCGGCGGCCGCATCGTGAACCTCGGCTACGCCGGCGCCGAGCAGCTCGTGGCGCGGCCCAGCATCGTGGCCTACGCGGCGGCGAAGACCGCCGTCATCCTCTACTCCAAGGCGCTGGCCCGCGACGAGGCCCGCCACGGGATCACCGTCAACGTCGTGAGCCCCGGCGTGATGGAGAACAGCCGCACGCTGCCGGTGCGCGAGCTGCCCCTGGGCAGGGCCGGGCGCCTGGGCGAGCTGGTAGCGGCGGTGCGCTACCTGCTGTCGGACGACGCCGCCTACGTCACCGGCACCACGCTGGAGGTGGCCGGCGGCTGGAACCTCTGACGCGGCCCGGGCTCAGACCTCGTGGGCCTCCAGCTTGAAGCCGCGTCCCTCCTCGGCGACCACGTCGAAGACGCCGCCCGCCTGCTTGAGGTTGACGGTGACGAACTCGTGGACTTGCATCACCTCGAACTCGTCGAGCGGCACGTCGCGCTTCGGGAGGAGCACGCGGGCGTCGTACAGGTCCTGGAACGGCCGGTCGGTGAACACGGTGTGGAGGAAGTCCGAGACGCGCTGCCCCGGCATCAGGTAGAGGCGGCCGGAGAGCACGTAGCTGGCGTACATCACGTACACCTGCCGCGCCTCCCGCCGGGCGTGCTCCGACGGTGCCTCGGCCCGCCCGCCCACGACCCACATGATGTGCTCCTTGGGCACCGCCGCGAAGCCGGTCTGGTACTGCAGCGCGTCGTTCTCGGGAGGGTGCCGGAAGCCGGCGTCGTAGACCATGCAGTCGGTCACAGGAAGGTAGGGCCGGTCGGTCAGGTTGAGCATGCGCGCCGTCCCGACCGCTTCGGGCAGGTGCATCTGCCCGTAGAGGCGGAACTCGTTGGTGTAGATCCGCCCCTGCACCGGCATGACATTGCGTCCCATACCCACCATCTCGCCAGACACTACCACGCGCCCTCGGCGTGGCGCCCGCTGGCGCGGCGCGTGGGTATGCTCCAGGAATGGCGGACGGCTCCGACAACGGCGAGCGCCGCGGCTCGGCCCGGCAGGCGGGCCTGTTCGACCCGCCGGACGCCGGCAAGCGCGAGCCCGCCGAGCCTGGCGGCGACGCCGCCCGCGGCCGGGTGGTGGTGGTCGACGGGCACGCCCTCGCCTACCGCAGCTACTTCGCCATGCGCGAGCTGTCCACCTCCCGCGGCCAGCCCACCAACGCCGTCTACGGCTTCCTGCGAGCCCTCCTGCGGCTGCTCGACGAGGAGGGCGACCCGCCGGTGCTGGTGGTGGCGTTCGACGCGCCGGCGCCCACCTTCCGCCACCAGGCCTTCGAGGGGTACAAGGCAGGCCGTGCCCCCGCCCCCGACGACCTTCCGCAGCAGATCCTCATCATCAAGCAGCTGCTCGACCTCATGGGCATCCCGCGGTTGGAGCTCCCCGGGCTGGAGGCCGACGACCTCATCGGCACCATCGCGCGGCGCTCGGCGGAGCAGGGCTTCGCGGTGGAGCTGGTCACCAGCGACCGCGACGCGTTGCAGCTGGTAGGCGCGCGGGTGCGCGTGCGCACCCCTGACAGGGCCGAGCCGCTCGGCCCGGCCGAGGTCGAGGCGCGCTACGGCGTGCGGCCCGACCAGTGGGTCGACTACCGTGCCCTCACCGGCGACAGCAGCGACAACCTGCCGGGGGTGAAGGGCATCGGCAAGGTGGCGGCCCGCAGCCTGCTGGGCCGCTACGGCACGGTCGACGCCATCCTGGCGGGGCTCGACGAGCTCGAGCCGGCCTCCCAGCGGCGCCGGCTGCAGGAGGGGCGGGAGGCGCTGGAGCTCTCGCGCGAGCTCTCGATCATCCGCACCGATGCCGACATCGCCGTCGAGCCCGAGGCCTGGCGCCGCCGCAGCGCCGACCGCGAGGGCTTGAGCGAGCTGCTGCGCGAGCTGGAGTTCGGCTCGGTGCTGGCCGAGCTGGGGCTGGCGCGCCGTCCCGAGTACCGCGACGTCGCCTGGGGCGAGCTCGCGCCCGACGGTGCCATCGGCTACCTGCTCGATCACGAGCGCCCCAGCCGCGCCAGCCTGACGGGGCTGGCGCTGGCCGCGGACGGCCGCGTGGCCAGCGCGCCGGACGACGCCGCCCGGCGGGAAGCGCTGGCCCGCGCCGCGCCCCTGGCTGCCTGTGACGCCAAGGCGCTCACGGTGGTGGCGAGGCGCCACGGCATCGACGCTCGTCCCGGCGACGACCCGCTGCTGATGGCCTACCTGCTCGACCCCTCCGGCGCCAGCCCGGAGCGCCTGGCGAGGCTGCACGGGGCCGGCGAGTGGGGAGCCGACGCCCGCTCCCGCGCGGTGGTCACCGCCGAGCTGCTCCGCATCCTGGAGCCGCGCCTGGAAGGCGCCCAGCGCCGCATCTACGAGACCCTGGAGCGTCCCCTCCAGGCGCTTCTCGCCGACATGGAGCTCGCCGGCGTGAAGCTCGACGTGGCGCTGCTGCGCCAGCAGTCGCTGGCGCTTCGGGAGCGCATCGCGGCCATCGAGGCACGGGTGCGGGAGATCGCCGGGGACCCCGGGCTCAACCTCAACTCGCGCGACCAGGTGGCGACGTTGCTCTTCGACACGCTGGGCCTGCGGCCGGGGCAGCGAACGTCCACCGGCAAGCGCAGCACCGCCGTGTCGGCGCTCGAGCCGCTACGCGGCGAGCACGAGGCGGTGGCCCTCATCCTGGAGCAGCGCGAGCTGAGCAAGCTCGAGAGCACCTATCTCGACCCCTTGCCCGCCCTGGTCGACGAACAGAGCGGGCGCCTGCACACCACCTTCAACCAGGCCGTGGTAGCCACCGGCCGGCTCTCCTCGACCAACCCGAACCTGCAGAACATCCCCGTGCGCAGCCGGCTCGGGCGGGAGATCCGGCGCGCCTTCGTGGCCGAGCCCGGCGCGCGCCTGGTGGTGGCCGACTACAGCCAGATCGAGCTGCGGGTGCTGGCGCACATCAGCGGCGAGGAGGGGCTGGTGGCGGCCTTCGAGCGCGGCGAGGACGTCCACCGGGCCACCGCCGCGGAGGTCTTCGGGGTGGCGCCGGAGGCGGTCACGCCCGAGCAGCGACGGCGTGCCAAGGTCATCAACTTCGGCGTGCTCTACGGCATGGGCCCGCGCCGGCTCAGCGCGGACCTGGACATCCCGCTGGCGGAGGCGGAAACGGCCATCCGCACCTACTTCGAGCGCTACCCGAGGGTGCGCGCCTACATCGACGAGACGCTGGCGTTCTGCCGCCGGCACGGCTACGTGGAGACGCTGCTCGGCCGCCGGCGGGCCATTCCGGACATCCACAGCCCCAACCGCAGCGCTCGCGAGTACGCCGAGCGCACCGCCTACAACCTCCCCATCCAGGGCAGCGCCGCGGACATCATGAAGCTCGCGATGCTGCGGCTGGCGCCGGCGCTGGCGCCGCTCGGCGGACGGTTGCTGCTGCAGGTCCACGACGAGGTGGTGGCCGAGGCGCCGGAGGGCGCCGCCGCGGCCGCCGCGGCGGCCGCGAGCGAGGCGATGGCGGCCGCCTACCCCTTGCGGGTGCCGCTGCTGGCGGAGGTCGGGGTGGGAAGGAACTGGCTGGAGGCCAAGTAGCGCCGCGCGAGGGCGTCCGCCGGCGGCACGGCCGGCGCCGGCCGCCGCGCAGGCGCCCGCGATAGAATGGCGACCATGGCAGAGAGGCGATACTTCGGCACCGACGGCATTCGCGGCATCGCCGGCGAACCTCCCATGACCGGGGAGTTCGCCTTCAGGCTGGGCGTTGCGGCGGCCGAGGGCCTGCGCGCGCAGGGCGTCGGGCGGCCCAAGGTGGTGGTGGGGATGGACACCCGCCGGTCCGGGCCGATGCTGGCGCACGCCGTCGCGGCCGGCCTGGCGTCGCGCGGCAGCGACGTCACCTGGCTCGGCGTCATCCCCACGCCCGGCGTCTCCTTCTTGACGCGCGCGCTGGGGTGCGATGCCGGCGTGGCGGTCAGCGCCAGCCACAACCCCTTCGACGACAACGGCCTCAAGCTCTTCAACGGAGACGGGGAGAAGCTCTCCGACTCGCTGGAGGAGGAGATCGAGACGCTTCTGGCGAACCCGCCGGAGGGGCTGCCGCCGGTGATCGGCAGCGCGGTGGGGTCGGCCAGCCGCTACCGCACCTCCGACGGCCACTACGTGCAACACCTGCTAGCCAACGCGCCCTACCTCGACGGCCTGCGCGTGGCCCTCGACTGCGCCAACGGAGCCGCCTCTGAGATCGCCCCCAAGGTGTTCGAGAAGATCGGCGCCCGCCTCGACCTCATCCACGCCAGTCCCGACGGGGAGAACATCAACGTCGACTGCGGCAGCACCAACCCGGGCACCATCCAGGCGCGGGTGACGGAGCACGAGCTCGACGTGGGCGTCACCTTCGACGGCGACGCCGACCGCGCCCTGCTGGTCGACCGCCGGGGCCGGCTGGTCACCGGCGACCACATCATGGCCATCTGCGCCCTCACCGCCGGCGACAGCGAGCTGGTGGGCACGCTGATGAGCAACCTCGGGGTGGAGCGCTACCTGCACGAGCGCGGCGTGACGATGCACCGGGCGCAGGTCGGCGACCGCTACGTGCACGAGGAGCTCACCCGCCGGGGGCTCCGGCTCGGGGGCGAGCAGTCGGGCCACGTGCTCTTCCTTGACAAGGCCCCCACCGGCGATGGCATCCTCACGGCGCTGCAGCTGCTGGCCTCGGTCCGCAAGTCCGACCGCACGCTGGAGGCCTGGATGGACGAGATCCCGGTGTACCCGCAGTGCCTGCTCAACGTGAAGGTGCCGCCGGGCGCCAAGGCGGCGGTTCTCGAGGACGCGGCGGTCAAGCGCGCGCTCGAGGCGGCGGAGGCGCGTCTCGGAGAGGACGGGCGCATCAACCTGCGGCCCAGCGGCACCGAGCCGCTGATACGCGTGATGGTGGAGGCCGAGAGTGAAGCGCTGGTCGGCGAGGTGGCGAAGACGGTGGCCGAGGCCGTCGAACGCGCCGCCGCCTGAGCCGCTGCGCGGCGGGGCGGAGTATAGTCGGCGCATGAACGCCGCCCCCAGACCCAGCTGGGCCGTCGTGATCGGCTACGCCGTGGGCGTGGGGCTGTGCTTCGCCGGCACCCTGGGGGTGTGGCTGCAGTACGCCACCAGCACCTTCAACTTCCTCAGCGGGGGCGCGCTCAGCCTCGGCCTGGGCATCATCGTCGGCGGCGCCTTCGCGCTGCTGCGGCCCGGCGTGACCCGCTGAGCCGCCGCGCCCGCCTCGACCGCTCGCGCGCCGCGGCCGTTCCGGCGCCGCCCTAGGGGGTCGGAGACGGCGCGGGGTGGCATGCGGTGCTGCCGCTGTCGGTGTAGCTCTCGCCGGGGATGGGCATGAAACGCCAGTCGTAGCTGGCTGGACGCAGCGTCAGCTTCAGCACGCCGAAGACGCCGGCGCGCAGCGCCTGGCTGTGGGCGTGCGGCCACAGCACGAAGTACTGCGGCGCGCCGCCCGTGCCCACCACGAACTCACGGATGCCGTGGCTGCGGTCGAGCCGCCCGTTGGCGTCCTGCAGGTCGAAGCGCTCGTAGTCGTGATCGTGTCCGTTGAGGATGACGTCCACGCCCCCGGCCTGCAGCGCTCGCCAGACGGGCGCCAGCTCCTGGTTGTTGCCGTGCGGCCCGGAGCTGAAGCGCGGGTGGTGGAAGAACGCCAGCGCGCAGGTGCTGGGGTGCGCGGCCAGGTCCTGCCGGATCCAGCGCACCTCGCGCGAGTCGGCACCGCAGCCGCCGACGTAGGTGCAGTCCGAGTCGAGCGCCAGCACGTGCCAGGCGCCGAGGTCGAAGCTGTACCAGGGGTCGTGGTAGGTGCCCACGCGATGGCCCCAGTAGTCGTGGTAGCCGGTGGCGAGGTTGTAGTACTCGTGGTTGCCGGGCACCGGGTAGGTGATCGACTTGAAGGCGCCCCAGGTCTTGTCGTAGGAGCCCTTCATCTGCAGCAGCGTGCCGGTCGGGTACTGCAGGTCGCCGATGGCGAGCACCGCGTCCGGCTTCAGCGACTCCACCAGGCGCGCGGTGGCGGCCTGCTGGCAGGCCCGCAGCGACGGCTGCTCACCGGCCTCGCAGGCGATGTCGCCGGCGGCGGCCACCGTCACCGTCGGTCCCGCGGGCGATGCGACGGCTGAGCCCGCCGGCGCCTGCGCCAGTGCGCCCGCGGCACCCTGCGCCAGCAGGGCCGCGAGGACCAGCTCCGCCAGGCGGCGCACAGGGAGACGAGGGCGAGGCGAGGCCATCCACGTCAGGCTACGCCGCCACCGCCAGGCTGACGTGAGAAGCCGGGGCAGCGCCCCGGCCGCGGCGCCAACGCGGGATTGGCCGCCAGGCACGTACCATGGGGGCATGATCGACATCACGCGCGAGCTCTCCGAGGGGCACCCGGTGTGGCCGGGCGACAGCGACTACGCTCTCGACCAGGTCAGCAGCATCGCGGACGGCGCCGCGGTCAACGTGCTGCGCCTCACCACCACCACCCACCTCGGCACGCACGTCGACGCGCCCTGGCACTACGCCGACGACGGCGGGCGTCTGGCGGCCGTGGGGTTGGAGCTGCTGGTCGGCGAGGCGCTGGTGCTCGACGCCCGCGGGCAGGACCCGCAGGTGCCCGCGAGCGTGCTGCCGGACGGACCCCTGCCGCCGCGGGTGCTGCTCCACACCGGCCAGCCGGAACGCTGGCAGGCGTTCCCGCGCTTCCGGGCGCTCTCGCCCGCCCTCATCGAGGCGCTGGGCCGGCGCGGCGTGCGGCTGATCGGCACCGACGCGCCCAGCGTCGACCCCGTCGACAGCAAGGACCTGCCGGCGCACCAGGCCTGCTTCCGCAACGGCCTCATCATCGTCGAGGGGCTGGAGCTGAGCCGCGTGACGCCGGGGAGGTACCGGCTGCTGTGCCTACCGCTGCGCATGCCGCACGCCGACGCCTCGCCGGCGCGGGCCGTGCTCGAGCCTGTCTGAGCCGGCCCCCGGGCGGCCTCGCGCCCGGAGCCGCGTGTGACCACCCGCGCCGCCCCGGTCGCGTCCGCTCGCGGGCGGCGCCGCCAGGCGCAACGGGGCGGGCGGACGCTGTGCGCGCCCGCCCGCTCGTCACGCGCGCCGGAGGTCCGGCGCGCGGCGTCGTCTAGGGTTACCGGACGACCAGGTAGCCGGCCATGTAGCCGTCCTGACCGTTGCCGTCGAAGCCCTTGCTCATCGCCCAATGGGTGGGGCCGTCGCAGGGCAGGGCGCAGTACCAGCGGTAGTAGCCGACCTTGCTGGGCGCGGTGAAGCTGAGGTGGGTGACGCCCGGGGTGAAGCCGGTCTCCTTGCCGCTGGCGTCCTTGGTGAAGGTGCCGCCCTTGGCCACGAGGTTCATCTTGAGCTCGGTGAAGGTGAGGCTGTGCTGCCCGTCGTCGTAGTTGATGACGGTGAGGTTGACCTTCTGGCCCGGCTGGACCACCAGGTCGGACGGCACGAAGGCGTCGTGCATGGTGCCGTCCGGGCCGGGCTTGCCCTGCACGCCGGCCAGCTTGTTGCTGTGCATGATGACCATCGTGAGGTTGGCGGGAGCGGGGGTGCTGGCGGCGAAGGCCGGCATCAGCGCCATCAGCGTGATCGCGGCCATCGCCATGACGGCGCCCGTGGACAGCTTCCTCATGTGTACTCTCCTCATCCGAGCTCGCGTGCGAGCCCCGGGGTGGCCTTGGCAGCCAACGACCGCATGGTCACTCGCTGCCGCGGCGCGATGTTAGGGACATTTGCCATGTATAGGACATAAGTCCCAGACGCCGTGCCCGCAGCGCCGGCGAGCCCGGCGCTCATCTGCCACACGTGCGCTGCGCTAGCCTTGCCGCGTGATGGCACTCCGTGGCTGGCCGCAGCTGGTGGCCGGCGCGGCAGCAGGAGCGCTGGCGGGCCTGGCACTGTTCCTGTGGCCGGGGCCCCTGGCGGCCGCAGCCGGCGCCGCCGCACCGCTGCCCAAGATCTTCCGCGCGCCCGACTACCGGCTGGTCGACCAGCTCGACCGTCCCCTCTCCTCGAACGCGCTGCTGGGCAGGATCCAGATCGTCGTCACGATGGACCCGTACTGCACCACCCTGTGCCCCCTGACGGCGTCCAAGGTCCTCAACCTGGAGCGGCTACTGAAGGCGCGCGGGTTGGCCTCCCGGGTGCAGTTCGTGGCGTTCTCCATCGACGATCAGGCGGGGACCGCCCAGATGCGCGCCTTCCTGCACCAGGAGGGACTCGACCCCAACGTGCGCTGGCTCGACTACCTGACCGGCCCCGCCGCGAAGGTACGCCGCGTGGTGCGGGACGGCTTCCACACCAGCTACTACAGCCTGCCGGCGGCCAAGGCCGACGCGCTGGCGCCGAGCGCCTTCCAGGCCCGCATGCGCAACGCCGTGGCCGAGAAGGCCAACGCGCCGGCGGCGATCATGCATCAGAGCCCGCTGTTCATCGTGGACCCCCATGGCTGGGTGCGGGCCGTCTTCGGCGACGCCAGCACCGTGCCCTCGGCCGCGGTCCTGGCGGACGTGGCGCGGCTCGCGGGCGGCGGCTCGTGAGCCGGCGAGAGGGCGGGGCCCGCCTGGTGGTCGGCGCCATCCTCGGCCTGGCGCTGGCCTTCGGCGGCAGCATGCTGATCCACCGGTCTGGCGCCGGTGCGTCCTCGACGCCCCCCGGCCAGGCAGCCGCCTACCCGGTAGGCGACCTCGGCCCGGCACCGGCCCTCGACGGCTTCGTCGACCAGACCGGCCAGGCCTTCGATGCCACCGCCCTGCGAGGCAAGGTGGCGGTGGTGAGCTTCCTCGACCCGCGCGGCACGAGGGTGAGCCCGGTCATCGCGGTCAACGTGCTGATGGCGCTCGAGAGCGATCTGCAGGCGACCGGCCAGTTCGGCCACAAGGTCGTCTTCGTGTCGATCGACGTCAACCCCCGCCCGGACGGCCCCGAGCCCACCGCCGCGTTCATGAAGCGCGTGGTGGGCTACGGCAAGGCACCGGCCGCGCCGGCCGACTGGCCCTTCCTGAGCGCTCCCTGGGCCACCGTCGCGCCTGTGGTGCGGCAGGGCTTCGGCGTCCCCTTCCAGCGCCTGACGCCGCAGGGGTTCGCCAGCTACGCCGCCCAGCGCAAGGCGGCAGGCGACTTCTTCTACGCCACCGCCTGGAACCCGCTCGCGTCGGACGCGGCGCCGACCGTCGTGGGCAACGGCGAGATCGTCATCGTCGGTCCGCGGGGCCGCATCCGCGCGCGCGTGCCCCGCGCCTACCAGGTGTCGGCCGTGGCCGTCGAGCAGACGGTCGCCGACGTGCTGGCGCACAGCCCCGGCTGACCGGCGCTCGCGGCCGCGCTACCATCGATGGCGATGCCATCCTTACCGCACCGGACCCACCCGACCGGCGACGGCCATGCCTGAGGCTCCCAGCCTCCGACCCGCCGCGGCGGCCGACCTGCCGGCGATCCTGGCGGTTGTGAACGAGGCCGCCGAGGCCTACCGCGGCGTCATCGCCGACGACTGCTGGCACGAGCCCTACATGAGCCCTGGCGAGCTAGACGCCGAGGTCGCTGCCGGCGTGCGCTTCTGGGTGATCGAGGCGGGCGACGGCGAGGTGGTGGCCGCCATGGGCCTGCAAGACGTGGCGGACGTCACGCTGGTCCGGCACGCCTACGTGCGCCGCGGCTGGCAGCGACGCGGCCTCGGCGCCAGGCTGCTCGACCAGGTCCGTGCGCTGACGGACCGGCCGGTCCTGGTGGGCACCTGGCGCGCTGCTGCGTGGGCCGTGAGCTTCTACCGCGCCCACGGCTTCCGGAAGCTCGACCGCGACGCCACCCGGCGCCTGCTGGAGACCTACTGGACGGTTCCGGAGCGGCAGATGGAGGAGTCGGTGGTGCTCGCCGACGAGCGCTGGCGGTAGCGCCTCCGCCAGGCGGCGAGCGTCGCCCCCCACCTCCGGACCGCCGGCGGGCTGTGGCATGATCGTGTCCGTGACCGGCAGCCCCAAGGATGGGCAGGCGCTCCGCGACCTCCTCCGGTTGCGCCGCGTTCGCGACCGCATCGACCGCGAGTACGCCCAGCCGCTCGACGTCGAGGCGCTCGCGCGCGGCGTCCACATGTCGGCCGGGCACCTGAGCCGCCAGTTCCGGCGCGCC
Source organism: uncultured bacterium (assembly GCA_964496495.1). Classification (GTDB taxonomy): domain Bacteria; phylum Deinococcota; class Deinococci; order Deinococcales; family Trueperaceae; genus JASBRS01. The sequence goes on along the minus strand of CAZBZU010000052.1, from coordinate 5,204 downwards.
TTCGGGGAGTCGCCGTACAGCTACCTGATGACGCGCCGTATCGAGCGGGCCATGGCGCTGCTGCGCCGCGGCGACCTCAATGTCACCGAGGTCTGCTTCGAGGTCGGCTGTTCCTCGCTGGGGACCTTCAGCACGCGCTTCAAGGAGCTGGTCGGGATGTCGCCGAGCGACTACCGCGAGCGCGAGGCCGGCGCCACGGCGGGGATGCCGCCGTGCCTGGCGAAGCAGGTCACGCGGCCGGTCAGGAACAGGGCGGGGACGGCCGGCGCGGCGGAGGGCGACGCGGTGGAGGCCGATGCGGCGCAGGGTGACACGGTGGAAGCCGAG
>CAZBZU010000052.1:0-4777 GCA_964496495.1 uncultured bacterium | reverse complement strand
GGCAACGCGGTAGCGGCCGGCTCCGTCAGGCCCGCGCAGGCCAAGCCCGAACCGATCAGGAATCGAGAAGCGCCGGCCGCGGACCCACCCTAGAATGGCGGCCATGGACATCACCATCCACGCGACCATGCTGCCGCACAACGATCCGGACGCCACCCTGAGCTTCTACCGGGACGCGCTCGGCTTCGAGGTCCGGGCCGACGTCGAGTACGGCGGCATGCACTGGATCACGGTCGGCCCGCCCGGCCAGCCCGCCACCTCCATCGTCCTCTACCCGCCGCAAGCCACCCCCGGCCTCACCGACGACGAGCGCCGCACCATCAGCGAGATGATGGCCAAGGGCACCTTCGCCAGCATCAACCTGGCGACCCCCGATCTCGACGGCGTCTTCGAGCGGCTCCAGGCCAGCGACGCCGAGGTCGTGCAGGAGCCCACGAAGCAGCCCTATGGCATCCGCGACTGCGCCTTCCGCGACCCCGCGGGCAACCTGCTCCGCATCCAGGAAGCGGGCTGAGCCGGGCTCGTGACGGAGGCGGGGCGGTGAGCGGGGACCGGCTGCCGGACGGCGCGGCGCCCGACCGGCGCCCCGCGGACAGCCACGAGCTCATCCGCGTGCACGGAGCGCGCGTCAACAACCTCAAGGACGTGTCCCTGGAGATCCCGAAGCGGCGGCTGACGGTGTTCACGGGCGTCTCCGGGTCGGGCAAGAGCTCGCTGGTGTTCGACACCATCGCCGCGGAGTCGCAGCGGCTCATCAACGAGACCTACAGCGCCTTCGTCCAGGGCTTCATGCCGTCGCTGGCGCGACCCGACGTCGACGTCCTCGACGGGCTCACTACCGCCATCCTGGTCGATCAGCGGCGCCTCGGCGCCGACCCGCGCTCCACGGTGGGCACGGCCACGGACGCCAACGCCATGCTGCGCATCCTCTTCAGCCGGCTGGGCGAGCCGCACGTCGGGTCGCCGCGAGCGTTCGCGTTCAACGTGCCGTCGGTGCGTGCGAGCGGGACCATCACCATCGAGCGCGGCGGCAAGAGGGCCACGGGCACCCCGGCACCGTCCGAACGCAAGCACGACGGCGACGACGTCACCAGCCAGCAGGGCGCAGGCAAGACCGAAACGCGAACCTTCACCATCACCGGCGGCATGTGTCCCGACTGCGAGGGCCGCGGAACCGTCTCGGACATCGACCTGGCCCAGCTGTACGACGCCCGCAAGTCGCTCGCCGAGGGGGCGCTCACCATCCCCGGCTACAAGGCCGGCGGCTGGAATTACCGGCTCTACATCGAGTCGGGCTTCGTCGACCCGCACAAGCCCATCGGCGAGTACAGCGACCAGGAGCTGCACGACTTCCTCCACCACGAACCTGTGCGCAAGAAGATCGCGGGCATCAACATGACCTACGAAGGGCTGCTCCTGCGCATCCAACGGTCGATGCTGTCGAAGGACAAGGAAGGCATGCAACCGCACGTGCGCGCCTTCGTGGAGCGGGCGGTCACCTTCAAGGCGTGCCCGGCCTGCGGCGGCACCCGGCTCAACGAGGCGGCCAGGTCGTCGAAGATCGAGGGCGTCAGCATCGCCGACGCCTGCGCCATGCAGGTCAGCGACCTGGCCGAGTGGCTCCGGAAGCTGGACGCGCCGTCGGTGGCGCCGCTCGTCACCGCGCTGCAGGAGACGCTCGACGCCTTCGCCGAGATCGGCCTGGGCTACCTCGCGCTCGACCGGCCGTCGGGCACGCTCTCCGGCGGCGAGGCGCAGCGCGTCAAGATGATCCGTCATCTCGGGTCGTCCCTCACCGACGTCACCTACGTGTTCGACGAGCCCACGGCCGGCCTGCACCCGCACGACATCGGACGCATCAACGAGATGCTGCGGCGCCTGCGCGACAAGGGCAACACCGTGCTGGTGGTGGAGCACGAGCCGGAGACGATCCGGATCGCCGACCACGTGGTCGACCTCGGCCCGGGCGCCGGCACCGCCGGGGGAACGGTCTGCTTCGAGGGTGGCGTCGACGCCCTGCGGGCCTCCGGCACGCTGACCGGCCGGCACCTGGACGACCGCGCCGCCCTCAAGGCGACGCTGCGCTCGCCGAACGGCCGGCTGGAGATACGGGGCGCGACGACCAACAACCTTCAGGACGTGGACGTGGACATCCCCCTTGGGACGCTCGTGGTCGTGACCGGCGTCGCCGGTTCCGGCAAGAGCTCCCTGGTCCACGGCTCGATCCCGGCCGGTGCGGACGTGATCTCGATCGACCAGGGTCAGGTTCACGGCTCGAGCCGCAGCAACCCGGCGACCTATACCGGACTGCTCGACCCCATCCGCAAGGCCTTCGCCAAGGCGCACGGCGTCAAGGCGGCACTCTTCAGCTTCAACTCGGAGGGCGCCTGCCCCGCCTGCAACGGCGCCGGCACCATCACCACCGAGCTCGGCTTCATGGACACCGTGGTCACCACCTGCGAGGAGTGCGGCGGCAAGCGCTTCCAGCCGTCCGTGCTCGAGTACCGGCTGGCGGGCCGCGACATCAGCGAGGTGCTCGCCATGCCGGTGGCCGAGGCCGAGGCCTTCTTCGGCTCCGGCCCGGCGAAGAACCCTGCGGCGCACCGGATCCTGGCCCGGCTCGCGGACGTCGGCCTGGGGTACCTCACCATCGGGCAGGCGCTCTCCACGCTGTCGGGCGGCGAGCGCCAGCGGCTCAAGCTGGCCACGCACATGGCCGAGAAAGGCGGCGTCTACGTCCTCGACGAGCCGACCAGCGGCCTGCACCTCGCCGACGTCGAGGCCCTCCTGGGCCTGCTCGACCGCCTCGTCGACGCCGGCACCTCGGTCATCGTCGTCGAGCACCACCTGGCCGTCATGGCGCACGCCGACTGGATCATCGACCTGGGCCCCGGCGCCGGCCACGATGGCGGCCGGGTGGTGTTCGAAGGCACCCCGGCCGATCTGGTGGCGGCGCGCTCCACCCTCACCGCCGAGCACCTGGCGGCGTACGTCGGCGCCTGAGGCGGAGCCGGAAGGTGGACGATCCACCGCCGGCCCCGCCGTCCGGTCAGTCAGTCTGAAGCTCTGCCCGGCCCCAGACCCCGCCGTCCAAGGCGGCGTCACGCGTCCGGCGTCACCTCGGGAAGGAAGAGCAGGCCGTCGGTCCGCGCGATCCGGTCGGGCTCGAGCGGGAAGAAACGGTTGGCAGGAGCGTCGCTCCGCCGCTTCAGCGACGCAGGGAGCGTGCCCAGCAACCGCTGGGTGGCGTAGAGGCGCGGCCCCTCCGACTGCCTGCGCAGCCAGCCTTCGAGGGTGTCGGCCGCGGGGAGGGGCAGGCCTGCGCCCTGGCCGGCGCCGGTGACGATGACGGCGTAGCCCGGGTCCGGGTGCGCGCAGACGTGCGCTCCCACCGGCCACCAGCGCGCCAGTTCCTGCCCGAACCTCATCTGCGCGAGGTCGCGTTGCAGGTGCGAGTTGTGGGCGAAGACCAGGGTGGGGCCGCGCCACGCCTCCCGCTCGGCGATCGCCTCGAGGTTGGCGGCCATCATCGCCGAGCGCTGCGCCATCAGCCGGGCGATCCGGTCCTCCGAGCCGTCCGCCATGATGGCGTGGTAGCGCAGCAGCCCGAGCGCCGTGCGGGCGTGCAACCGCGCCTCCCAGAGCCCGTCCGGTCCGTCCAGGCCGGGCGCCTGCGTCTCGAGGAGAGCGTCCAGGTCATCGGCAAGCACCCGCAGGTCCCGGGCGGCGGCGGCCCGGCCGATGGAGCGGGCTGGGTCCATCGCCGCCGCCTCGTCGGTCCAGGGCGCGTCCTCACCGCACAGGCGCTCGATGATGGGCGTGTCGACGCGCGGGTCCACACCGTGGTCGACCAGGAAGGCACGCAGCGCCGTCAGCGAGGCCCGGGGGCTGGGGGCCCACATGGTCTCGGTGGGCGGGTCGAAGCCGTAGAAGCGCGCCCGATCGGCCTCGTCGCGCTCTGCGTTGAACCGGCGCATCCAGGCGACCAGCTCACGGTTGGCCGTGAACCTGCCGAACTCATGGCTGAAGCCCTGGTGAAGGACCTCGTCCAGGGTTCCTTCGCCCGTGGCGACATGGGCATTCACGCGCATGCCGGCGATGACGTCGCTTTCGATGGCGATGGAGCGGAAGCCGTGCTCCGTCACCAGCGTCTGGAAGATGCGGTTGCGCCACGCCGGGAAGGCGTACACGCCGTGCGTCGGTTCCCCGAGCGCGAGAAGCCGAGGTGGGGCGGGCAGGGCCGCCAGGAACGAGGAGAGGGCGGCTCCCGGCTCGGCGAGGTCCCAGCCGGTGGCAAGCGGGTTTCCATCTGGCATGATGTCCTCCTTCGCCAAAGGGCGCGCCCGCTCTGGCGCCCACAGCATCTCTGTGCGTTCGATGAGAAGTCCCCACGAGGAATCTTCATTGAACCTTCATCTTCGGGCCGGTAGCGACACCGGCGGACGCCGGGCGGCGGCCTCGACGACCCTCGCCATCACGAGCGCTCGTTCTCGCCGGGACCGGCATCTAGCGTATGCATGAGTGCTGGAACGTGCGCGGGCGTACCGTGCCTGGCAAGTTCCAGCCGGGCCCCGCGGGCCAGGTTGATGATGGCGAAGGTCCCGTTGGCCATCATCTCGCTGATGACGCGGCGTCCCTCGAGGCGACGAGCTGCGTGATAGTGCGCGGGAGCGGCCCCGAGGCTCGGAGCCGCTCCCTGGTCTTCACCGTCTCGGACGGCCTTTCTTGTGGTGCGCCTGCAAGGATTCGAACCCTGGACCTTCTGATCCGTAGTCAG
>CAZBZU010000051.1:6499-27248 GCA_964496495.1 uncultured bacterium | reverse complement strand
CACGTCGACCACGGCAAGTCGACGCTGGCCGACCGCATCCTCGAGCTGACCCAGAGCGTGGCGGAGCGCAACCGCCGCGACCAGATGCTGGACACGCTCGATCTGGAGCGCGAGCGCGGCATCACCATCAAGGCGAGCCCGGTGCGGGTCTACTACCGGGCGCACGACGGCCGGAGCTACATGCTGAACCTGATCGACACCCCCGGCCATGTCGACTTCGGCTACGAGGTGTCTCGCGCGCTGCGCGCCTGCGAGGGGGTGCTGCTGGTGATCGACGCCAGTCAGGGGGTGGAGGCGCAGACCATCCAGAACGCCCTGCTGGCTGTCGACAACGGGCTGGAGGTCCTGCCCGTGGTCAACAAGATCGACCTGCCAAACGCCGATCCCGACGGTGCGCTGGTGGAGCTCGAGGAGGTCGTGGGGATCCCTGCCGATCACGCCGTGAAGGTCTCGGCGAAGACGGGAGAGAACGTCGAGGCCGTGTTGGAGGCGATCGTCGAGTTCCTGCCGCCGCCTCGCTTCGAGCCGCACGCCCCTCTCCGAGCGCTCATCTTCGATGCCTTCTACGACAGCTACCAGGGCGTGATCCCCTTCCTTCGGGTACTCGACGGGCGACTCCGAGCGGGCGACCGGATCCGCATCTTCAGCACTGGCAAGGAGTTCGAGGTCGACAACGTGGGCTTCTTCGAGCCGGGCCTCGCGGTGACCGACGAGCTCGGTCCCGGGGAGGTCGGCTGGCTCACCGCCAGCATCAAGGACATCTCGGACACCCAGATCGGCGACACCATCACCACCGCGGAGCGCCCCACCGACCACCCGGAACCCGGCTTCATGCCGGCACAGCCGGTGGTGTTCTCCGGGCTCTATCCCACCGACAGCGAGGACTACGGCCGCTTGCGCGAAGCGCTGGAGAAGCTCAGCCTCAACGACGCGGCCTTCACCTTCGAGCCCGAGACCAGCGAGGCGCTGGGGTTCGGCTTCCGCTGCGGCTTCCTCGGGCTGTTGCATGCCGACATCGTCCAGGCGCGGCTGGAGCGCGAGTACGACCTCGCACTCATCGCCACGGCCCCGGCCGTCGTCTACCAGGTGACGACCACGCTCGGCGTCACCGAGCTCATCCAGAACCCGGCCGCGCTTCCCGACCCCGATCGCGTCGAGGCGATCCGCGAGCCCTTCGTGCGGCTCAGCGTATACCTGCCCGAGGCGTATGTCGGCTCCGCCATGGGTCTGCTGCAGGAGAAGCGTGGTGAGATGCGCGATATGGTCTACCACGGCCGGCGCGTGGAGCTGCGCTACGAGGTCCCGTTCGGGGAGATCCTCTACGACTTCCACGATCGGCTCAAGAGCCTCACGCGTGGCTACGCCAGCATGGACTACGACTTCATCGGCTACCGCGAAGGCGACCTGGTCAAGGTCGACGTGCTGGTGAACGAGGAGCGCGTCGATGCGCTCTCGATCATCGCCCACCGGGACAAGGCCTACGAGGTCGGCCGGCGCATCGTCGATCGCATGGCCGCGGTCATCCCGCGCCAGATGTTCGCCGTGCCGGTGCAGGCGGCGGTCGGCGGCAAGATCCTGGCGCGCGCGACCGTCCGCGCGTTCCGCAAGGATGTCACCGCCAAGTGCTACGGCGGCGACATCACCCGCAAGAAGAAGCTTCTGGAGAAGCAGAAGAAGGGGAAGGCCCGCATGAAGCAGCTCGGCACGGTCGAGGTGCCGCAGGAGGCGTTCCTGGCGGTTCTCGGCGCGGAGGAATGAGCCGCCGCGACCGTGACAGGGGCAACCTGAGCCTCCGGGCCCAGGTGGCCTGGGTGATCGCCGTGCTCTCCAGCCTGCCGAGCCTGCTGCTGGCGGGCCTGGTGGTGCTTCCTGCCTACCAACGCGCCGGCGGCATGGCCAGTGGCGCCGTCGTCACGGCGTTGCTGTGGCTGGTCGGTGTGGCGCTGGTATCTGCGTTCATCGGCTACATGATGTCGCGCCAGCTGCTGGCGCCGCTCTCGAGCGTGCGGCGTGATCTGGAGGCGTTGCCTCGCACCGCGTCGCGGCTGGCGTCGGCGCGGCTCGCCAGCGACGAGCGCGACCCGCCGGAGATCGTCGCCGTGCGCCGGGCGTTCAACCAGCTGCTGGAGGAGATCCAGCGCGAGCAGTCGCGGCGAAACGCCTTCCTGGCGGCGCTCACCCACGATCTGAAGACGCCGCTGGTGGCCATCGGTCACCTGCTGGGCGTGGTGCGCGACGTCGGCGACCTGTCCCGGGAGCAGCGCATCGAGGTGGTGAGCCGGCTCTCGACGGAGAACGAGGCGCTGATCGAGCTGGTCCAGAAGATGGTCGACGCCTACCGCCTCGAGGAAGGGGAGATCCCGCTGGCGCGCGAGCGCGTGCCGCTCGAGGAGATCGTGGCACGCGCCATCGAGCGGCTCCGGCCGGCGGCGGCGGAGCGCGGCGTGGCGGTGCGGGTGCGGGGAGGCGGCGAGGGCTTCGTCGACGGCAAGGAGCTCGAACGTGCGCTATCCAACCTGATGGCCAATGCCATCCGCTACGCGCGGTCGACCCTCGACATGGAGATCTTCCCGGGCATGGTGCGCATCGCCGACGATGGGCCGGGCTTGCCCGCTCCGCTCGAGGAGTTGGCGCAGCCGTTCAAGGGGAAGGCGCTGGAGATCGCCGGCCGGCCCTACACGGCGGGCAGCGGCGGGCTGGGCCTGTTCATCGCGCGGCGCATCCTGGAGGCGCACGGCGGACGCCTGGTGACCGAGGCGACCGGGGCCGGCGGCACGGTGTTGCTGGCCTACGTTGGGGAGGGCGGTTGACCGGTGCGGGTGCTCGTGGCGGACGATCATCCCTTGTTCCGGCTGGGGCTCACGCTCGGGCTGCAGGCCGAGGGCTTCACCGTGGTGGGCGACGTGGAGAACGGGCGCACGGCGGTGGAGCGGTGCGCCGCCGGTGACATCGACATCGCTCTGCTCGACGTGCGCATGCCCGAGCTCGACGGTATCGAGGCGTGTCGGCGCATCGTGGCGCGCCCGGGCGCCCCGACGGTGGTGATCCTGACGACCTTCGACGAGCCCGCCATGATCGCTGCCGCCAGGGAGGCCGGTGCCACCGCCTACCTCTCCAAAGAGACCACGCCCAAGGAGCTGGCACGGCTGTTGCGGCAGATCCTCGGGCAACCGGACCGTGACTGGATGCCCCGGGTGAGGCTCCCAGAGCTCACGCAACGCGAGAGCGAGGTGCTGGTGCTGATGGCCGCGGGGTTGACCACGCCGGCTATCGCCGGCCAGCTGGGGATCAGTCCCGAGACGGCCAAGGATCACCTGCAGAACGTCTATCGCAAGCTCGACGTGCGGGACAGGGTGTCGGCCGTGAGGCGCGCCGAGGAGCTCGGGCTGGTGTAGGCCGACCCCTCGCATGGGGCTGTGAGGCGCGTGCGCGGCAAGGTCGTGTGCCGAGGGCTGCCGGGCTGCTGCCGGACCCGGCCGCTGCAGCTGGAGGCGCCTCGGCTAGCGTGAGCACATGGCTCCGCGTGTCCGCCCCCGCAAACGCCACGTCGCCCCGGGGGGCGCGTGGGGACGGGCCCGTGGTGGGGGCGCTCCAGCTGGCGGCCGGCTCGGCGCCACCGTCGTGGAGCTGGTCGTCGTGCTCGCGGTGCTGGGCCTGGCGGCCGGGGTGGCATGGCGGCTGGCGCGTCCGGCCGGCGCCGTCGAGAGCGCCGCGGGGGGCGCGCGGGCGCTGCTCCTGTGGTCGCGGCTGGAGGCCGTCTGGACGGGGGATCCGGTGGCAGTGGTAGCGGCCTCGGGCGACACTCTGGCGGCGCGAAGCGGTCCCGGTTGCTCGGGGCGCGAGCTGCGACGGCTGGAGCTGCGGCGATACGGCCGTGTGACGCTGTCGGCGCCGACGTGGCGGGGCGTGGTGTGGCTGCCCACGGGCGGCGCCCGCAGCTGCCGCGGCGGGGGCGTCGTCAGCGGGCGTCTGGTCGTGGCCGGCGGGTCTCGGGAGGTCGCCGTGGTGATGTCCAGCCTCGGTCGCGTGCGGATCGAGCGGTTGCCATGAGTGCACGGAGGCGCCGCGCCGCCGGCCTCACGCTGATCGAGGTGCTGCTCGCCATGGCGGTGGTGGCCGTGGCGCTGATCGCCTGGGCACGCTTGGAGGGGAGCATGGCGCGCGTCCGGCGCGACCAGGCGACACGACGCGTGCTGGCGAGCTGGATGCGCAACGAGCTACGCCTGCAACGCAGCGTGCGGGCCGCCACATGCGTGTCGCAGGCTGCTCCCGACGGCTGGAGCTGTTCGGTCGCCCGACGCTGTCTCGACGGCACCGTGCCCTGTGAGCTCGAGAGCGTCACGGTCCGCATCGCGCCGCCGCGCGGCCGCGCCCTCGTCGGCTCGACGGCGGTGTGGTGGCCGCTGGAGCGTGCGCCCGTGGGGCTGGGCCGGTGAGCGGCGGTTGCCCGGCCACGGCGGCGCCGCCGGCTGGCCGCGCCGCGGGGCTCACGCTCGCCGAGGTGCTGGTGGCGCTGGCCCTGGCGGCGGTGGTGGGTCTCGCGGCTGCGCGTCTACTGCAGGCATCGCAGCGGCCGCGGACGACGGCGGGTATCGCTGCCGATCACGCTCAGACGCTCGATGTCGCCTCCGGGCTGCTGTCGGGCACCCTCCGTCGCGCCGGCTACCGGCCCTTCCCGCTGCCCGCCGGCATGACGCTGGGGGCGTCGCCGACGCTGGTGTTGCATCTCGCCGGCGTCGGCCGCAGCGACGAGCTGGCCGTGCGCTACATCGACGATCGCCTCGCCAGCGGTCCGCGGTTGCGGGACGTCAGCTTCACGGTCGGCGTCGATGCCCGGGGCGAGTGGCAGCTCTATCGACGGGCGGGCGCCGGTACGCGCCAGCCACTGGTGCACGGTATCGACGAGCTGCGGCTGGTGGCGTGGTCCGACGCCGCGGGCTTGCACCGTCGCGGCGATCTCGTCGGGGGAGGGCTGCGCCCGTGGGCTCTGGAGTTGCAGTTGGGGACCGACGCTGACACCAGGCGCGTGGTCGTGACGTTGCCGGGGCGCCCCCTCACGCAGGTAGTGACGACACCGTGAGGGCGCAGCCGCCCGCCGCGGCGTGCGCGCCCGGGCGCAGCGGGCCTCCCACCGCGCGGCGGCGGGCGGCGGAGACCGGGGCCGCCCTGGTGCTGGTACTGCTGGTGGCCGCGTGTCTGACCCTGGCAGGCATGGCCGGCGCCTTCCTGCTCACGTTGGACACGCTGGCGGCGCGAAACGCTCAGCAAGCGGCCCTGGCGGAAGGCCGAGCGCAAGGAGCGGTGGCGGCGGGCGCCTGGGCTGCCGCGGCACCGTCGAGCGGCGGTGCCCCGTCGCTGGCGGCGCTGTGGGCACGGCTGGGATGGGACCCCGTGGTCGACGTCGAGCCCGTGACGTCCGGCGGCGTGCGCATCGCGGCCACCGCCGCCGTCGGCCGCGCCTCGGCCCAGGCGGCGCTGACGCTCCGGCTCGACGGGGGAGGGCTCCGCGTGCAGGCACGCGAGTGAGCCCACCGTCCGCGCTCGCGGGCACGCCAGCGGCGGCTTGACGCGCTGCCGGGCGCCTGCAAGGATGCGTCTTGATGGAGACCCGTGCGCTGCTCTGCGCAGCCCTCCTGGCGGCCGATCGACCGGTCGCGTCGGCGGACCTCGAGCGCCTTCTGGGGGTGTCGCCGGACGGCGTGGCCCGCATCGCTGACGATCTCCGCCAGATCCTGCTGGAGGCCGGTCTGGGCCTGGTGGTCGAGGAGGTAGCCGGCGGCTACCGGCTGGTGGTGGCGCCCGAGCTGGTCCCGTGGCTGGCCGAGTTGCTTGCGCCCCAGCCGCTGCCCAGCCTCAGCAACGCGGCGCTGGAGACGCTGGCGCTCGTGGCCTACCACCAGCCTGTGACGCGCGGCGAGCTGGAGACCGCGCGCGGCGCCTCCTGCACCTCGACGCTGGAGACGCTGCAGGAGCGCGAGCTGATCAAGACGGTGGGGCACAAGGAGGTGGTCGGCCGACCCCTGCTCTATGCCACCACCGAGCGCTTCCTGCTCGAGTTCGGGCTGCGGTCCCTTCAGGACCTGCCGCCGCTCGACGGGCGGCCGGACAGCTTCCTTCGCGGCTGAGCCGCGTACCGGAGCGCCGGGCTCGGCTCGGCCGGCTGGCCGCCCGGCGGTGATGCTACCTGCCGCCCAACCCGCTCAGGTGGCCGTGGCGAGATAACCGATAGCCAGGCGGTAGCCCGCAGGTCCGAAGCCGGCCACCACGCCCGCGCAAGCGGCCGCCGTGAGGCTGTGGTGCCGGAAGCGCTCGCGGGCGTGCACGTTCGACAGATGGACCTCCACCACCGGCACCGGGATCGAGGCGATGGCGTCCCGCAAGGCCACCGAGGTGTGAGCAAGCCCCCCGGGGTTGAACACCACGCCGCTGGCGCCGTCCTCGACGGCGCCTTGGAGCCAGTCGATGAGCACGCCCTCGTGGTTGCTCTGGCGGCAGGTGACCTCCACGCCCGCGTCACGGCCGGCATGCCGGCACAGGTCGTCCAGCTCCGCCAGCGTGGTCTGCCCGTACACCTCGGGCTCGCGCCGGCCCAGCAGGTTCAGGTTGGGACCGTTCAGCACCAGGATCATCTCCCGACCTCCTCCTCGAGCAGCTCCCAGGCGCGTTCCTGCTCGCGCCTGTCGACGTCGTCAACGATCACGGGTCGTGCCAGCGCCTCGAGCAGAACGAAGCGCTGGCGACCGCCCCGGTTCTTCTTGTCGCGGGCCAGATAGGGCGCGAGGTCGTCGAACGTCACGCGCGGGAGCGGTGCCGGCCGTGCCCAGGCGAGCAGCGCTGCCGTCCGGTCGCTCACGTCGGCCAGCCCTCGCCGCCTGCCGATGATGGCGGCGTAGTGCAGCCCGTATGCCACCGCCTCGCCATGGGGCAGGGTGTGCGCGGTGACGGCCTCGAGGGCGTGCGCCAGCGAGTGGCCCAGGTTGAGGTGCGCGCGCACGCCGGCCTCCCGCTCATCGGCGCTGACCACCCGCGCCTTGACGGCGACCGAGCGCGCGATCATCTCTGCCAGCTCCTCCTCCGGCGCGTCCGGCCCGAAGCCGGCGTCGAATCGGTCGAGCAACGCCGGGTCTGCCAGCATCCCGGTCTTGAAGAGCTCGACGCCGCCCTGGCGGAACGCCCGCGAGGGCAGGCTGCGGAGCGTGCGCACGTCGGAGATCACCGCTCGCGGCTGCCAGAACGCGCCGACGAGATTCTTCCCCTCCGGGAGGTCGATGGCCGTCTTGCCGCCGACGCTGGCATCGACCATGGCCAGCAGGGAGGTGGGGAGCAGGTACCATGCCAGCCCTCGCAGGTAGCTGGCGGCCGCGAACCCCGCCAGGTCACCGACGACGCCGCCGCCCAACGCGACCACCGCGGCGTCGCGGTCGAGCCCGGCCCGGACGAAGCCGCGCAGCAGCCCGAGCCAGCGCTCGTGCGACTTGCTGTCCTCTCCGGGCGGCACATGGAAGCTGGCGACCTCGGCGCCGGCCCCGCGAAGGGCACCGGCGACCTGCGCTTCGTAGAGGTCGGCCACCGTCTGGTCGCTGACCAGCGCCAGGTGCCGCTCGCCAACGCTCTGCGGCACGCTGGCGAGCACGCCGGCGCCGACCGTGACGGTGTACTCCGGCATGACGCGTACCCGGATCAGGTGCGGGGTTGGCTGCTCGACCATGTGGTCAGCCTCTCGACGATCTCGTCCACCACCTCGTGTGACTGACGGTCGTTGCTGGACACTGTGATCGTGGCGACCGCTCGGTACCACTCCTCACGCGCCGCCATCAGCTCGCGGATGCGCTGTTCCGGATCGCCCAGCTCGAGGAGTGGGCGCCGGTTGCGGCGCGTGCGGCGGTAGATGGTCTCGGCGCTGGCCGTGAGCACCACCACCGGCCCGCGTGCCTGCAACAGCTCCCGGTTCTCGGCCCGCGCCACGGTGCCGCCGCCGGTCGACACCACCACCTCGTCCAGGCGCACGCAGCGCCGCACGACCTCGGTCTCGTAGTCGCGGAACACGGCCTCGCCGTAGAGCTCGAAGATATCCGTGATGCGCATGTTGCTCACACGCTCGATCACCCTGTCGGTATCGATGAACGTGAGGCTGAGGCGACGCGATAGCTCCCAGCCGATGCGGCTCTTGCCCGTTCCCATGAACCCCGCCAGGGCCACCCAGGTGACCGGCCGCTCGGGAGGGTGATAGCGCGCGGGCATGGCTCGCCGTCAGAAGCCGGCCGCGTACGCGCGATGCGCCTCGAGCCGCTCGCGCAGCTCGCGCATGGTGTCGCCGCCGAGCTTCTCCAGCAGGGCGTCTGCGAGCGTGAGGGCGCTCATGGCGAGCACCACGATCGACGCCGCGGGAACCGCCGTGTGGTCCGATCGCTCGCGGGACGCATCCGCCGTCTGGTGGCTCACCACGTCGACGGTGGGGAGAGGCCGCATCAGCGTGGCGATGGGCTTCATGGCGGCTCGTACCACGAGCTCCTCGCCGGTGGTGATACCGCCTTCGAGCCCGCCCGAGCGGTTGCTGTCGCGGTAGTACGGCCGCTGGTCGTCGCGGAAGATGGCGTCGTGGACCTGGCTTCCCGGAAGCGCGGACGCCTGCCAGCCGTCGCCGATCTCGACGGCCTTGATGGCGGGGACGCTCATGACCGTCTGGGCCAGCCGGCCGTCGAGCTTGCGGTCCCACTGGACGTGGCTACCCAGGCCCGGGGGAACGTTGCGGAAGCGGGTCTCGACGACGCCGCCGAGAGTGTCTCCGGTCTCCTTCGCCTGGTCGATGCGGTCGATGATGCGCTCTTCCGCCTTGCGGTCGAAGCAGCGCAACGGGCTCTCGTCGAGTGCCGCCAGACGGCTCCAGTCCATGCCGCCGTCGCAGGCGATCCCGGCCAGGCTCACCACCCGGGCGCTGGCGTCGATCCCCAGCTCTGCGAGCAGCTTGAGGGCCACGGAGCCGGCCCCCACGCGACTGGCCGTCTCCCGCGCCGAGGCCCGCTCGAGCACGTCACGTAAGTCCTTGTGACCGTACTTGATCCCGCCTGCCAGGTCGGCGTGGCCGGGCCGCGGCTCGGTGACCGCCCGCTTGCGCGGCTCACCGCCAGGCGCGGGGTCCATCACCTCGCGCCAGTTCTCCCAGTCGCGGTTGGCGATGCGCAGCGCCAGCGGGGCCCCGGTGGTGAGCCCGGCCCGCACGCCGCCGAGGAGGTCGGCATGGTCGCTCTCGATGAGCTGGCGCCGGCCGCGCCCGTAGCCACCCTGGCGGCGTCGCAGCCAGGGGTCGATGTCGGCCTCGGCGGTCAGGGCGAGGCCCGCGGGCAGACCCTCGAGGATGACGCTCAGACAGGGACCGTGCGACTCGCCGGCCGACAGGTACCTCAACATTCCGGTAATGTATCACGCGCCCGCCGTGCCGCTCGTGGACGTCAGAGGCGGCGTCCGCGCCGGCCGCCACGACATCGCCGCCCGGCCTGCAGGGCCGGGCGGCGACGGGATCTCACGCGGAGCTTGGCTCTCAGTCGATGGTCTGTGCGTTCACCACCAGCATCAGGTCGGCGCCCTGGCTCTTGGTCGTGCTGTTGCCCAGCAGATCGCCCAGAACCGGGATGGCCCCGATGATCGGCAGCTTGTTCTTGTTGACCGTGAGGCTGTTCTGCAGGAGCCCGCCGAGAAGGGCCGTCTGGCCGGGCGCCAGCGTCACCGTGGAGGTGACCGAGCGCGTCGAGAGGTTCAGGAAGCTGGGGTCGTTGGTCTTGGAGAGCACGTCCTGCACCTTGGCGGAGATGACCAGGGTGACGCGGCCGTCGTTGGCGATGCGGGGGGTCACGTCGACCTGCACGCCGTAGGGAATGGTGCGCTCGATGTTCTGATTGGAACCGGGGATGCTGATGTAGATCGTCCCGCCGGATTGGATGCTGCCGGTCTCATTGTCGAGCACGGTGACGTTGCTGTCATCCACCAGCCGCGACAGCCCTTGCTTCTCCAACGCGTCCAGCTCGGCGCTGATGTTGAGAGGGGAGACCGTCCCCATGTCGAACACGAACTTGAGCCCGGTGTCGATGATCGACGCCGCGAGATTGCCGAAGGTAGCGCTGTTGAGGTTGAGCCCCAGGTCGTACTCCGTGGAGTTGGTGACCTCCTGGATGCGGACCTGTATGTTCACCTGCTTCTGGGGCACGTCGAGCTTCGGAATGAGCTCGGCCAGGCGGGCCTGGACCGGCGCCGTGGCGGTGACGATGAGGCTGTTGGTGCGCTTGTCGGCCACCACCTTGAAGGCCTGCGTGCTGGTCCCGGCCTGCTGGGCGCCCTGACCCGACTGCCCGCCCTGGCCGCTGGGCTGGGTCACGACGCCGCTCTCCTGCAGCGTCTTGGCAAGGTCCACCGCGTTGGCGTTGGAGAGCTGGTAGGTGCGCTGCTCCAGGGGCTCGGTCTGGGAGACGGTATCGAACTGCTGCAGCAGGTTCTGCACCTTGTCCTGCGTGGCTTGGGTGGCGACGACCACGATGCTCTTGACGCCGGGCAGCGATTGCACGTCGAGGTTGGGAATCGATCGCTGGAGGATCTGCACCACGGTGGCGGGGTCGTTGTTGACCTTGTAGAAGCGCTGCACCGTGTTGGGCGCGGGGGGCGGTGCCGGCGTAGGCGTGGTGGACGCCGGCTTGGGCTGCACGAACTTGGCGATCGTCGAGGCCGGACCGACGACCACCACGTCATTGGGAAGCAGGGCGTAGTCGAGGTCGTTGTCGGTGAGGACGATCTTCCAGACCAGGCGGAAGGGTTTCGGCGATCCGATGTCGTAGGAGATGGTCTTGTCAGGGACGTCGTTGACGATCGCCGTCAGGTTGACGGACTTCGCCAGCGCCGACACGATGGCCCTGAGCGACTCGCCTCCCACGCCGGTGGTGAGCTGGACCGTCTGGTCGAAGCGTGAACCGCTCGGGAGGGGAGCGATCTGGCTCTGGGCCAGCGAGAGCCCCGCCAGGGCAAGGAACGTGAGGAGGATCAGGGTCCGTTTCATGATCACCGCCTGAGATCCAAGGAGAGGCTCTGCGTGGAGTCCTGGTAGCTGAAGACAGCCTCATGACCGCGAAGGTCCGTCAACGTGATCTTGGTCTGGGGAAGGTCCTGCCCGAGCGACACCACGACCGGTTGCGTGTACTGGTCGGACCTGAACACGCCCACGCTGATGGGTCCCAGCACCGTGCCGGTGAAGCGGACGTTGTGGTCGCGGAGGTATCGGCTCAGCGTGGTGGTGCCGGCCTGTATCGGAGGCGTGGTGCTGGCGTTGGCGACCGCGGTCGTGGCCGGCGGTTGCTTGGGCTCGGGCTTGGGCTGGGTCGGGCCGAGCAGGCCCGGCACGCTGGGTGCGGCGCCCAGCACGCCAGGGGCGGTGACGCTGCCGAGGTCGCCGGCGCTGCCGGGGCTGGGCTCACGCAGGGCGGCAACGCTGCCGAGGTCCTTCGGCGCCGACGAGGTGGCTTGCGCCCGGGTGGACGTGAGCACGCTCGGGGTGGCGGGCAGCATGCCGCTCGGCAACGCGCCCGGCAGCCCGTTGGCCTGTGGAGGCGGCGGCGCCACCGGCTGCGGCGTCGGGGCCTCGGCCAGGACCGGCTGCTTCGGCGCGGGCTGGCTCGTGACCTTCTGGGTCGGCGGCGGCGTCGGGGCCTTCGCCACCGGCGCGGCGGCCGGCGGCGGAGCCTGCACCACGATGGGAGAGAACGGGTTGACGGTCATCCGCCGGGCGGAGGCAGCCGTCTGGGTGGAGCCGCCGGCGGACGTGCCGCTGCTGCCGCTGGTCGCGGTGGTGCTGCTCTGGGCGTTCGGCTGTGGCGGCTGCGTCACCAGGAACGGCAGCTCAGCGACCTGCAGATCGTGGGTGGCGACGGCCGGCTTACCCGGTGCCACAAGCGCCGGCTGCGTCCCCTTGGAGGCGGTGGTGGAGGGCGCGGGCGCCTGCTTGGCGGGCGCGCCGCCGCTGGCCACGGATGGCGTCGTGGCCTGCTTGCCGGACGTCCCGGTCGTCTTGGACGTAGCGGGTGCCTTGGTGGCAGCGGGCGCCTTCGTCGCGGGCGCGGTTGCGGTGACGGCCGGCACCGGCGCCGTCTGCTCGCGCGAGAAGAAGTTGACCCAGAAGAAGGCCGCCGCGGCCAGCAACAGGATGCCGATGAGGATGCGGGCCGTGCGGGAGAGCGTCATCGGCTCGCCACCGGTCCCGGGTCCTTGCCCGTATAGACGTAGATGGTGAAGGCGAAGTTGGCACCCAGGTCGGGATTGCTGGATGCGTTGTCCTGCGCGCTGAGCCGCACCTGATGGATCTTGGTGAAGCGCTTGAGGGCCTCGAGCTTGCCGAGGAAGGCCATGGTGTGGACGAAATCGCCGGTCGTCGCGATGTTGAAGCCGATCGGCCGCACGTCCTGCACCGATCCCTGACCCGCTCCCTGCGAGAAGCTCATGACCGACACGCCGCTATCGGAAGCGGAGGTGCGCAGCTGATCGATCAGGTCGGAGATGTCGCTCTGCTTGGGGAGTTGCGCCAGGAAGTCCCGGCGATCCTGCTCGAGCTGGGCGACCGCCGCGCGCAGGTCGGGCAGGTTGGCCTTGGCCCGCTCGCCTCGCTGGATCTGCGTCTGCAACTGGCTGATGTCGTCCTGCAGCGAACTGATGCGGTTCTGCGTCGGCCGGTACATGTACAGGTACCAGAGCAGCACCACCACCAGCGTGAGCACGATGGCCAGGATCGCCACATCGCGTTGCTTCAGGTTGCGGAGGCTGAAGTTACCGAGGTTCATTGCGAACCCCCGGAGGCCGGCGCCAGCGCGCCGACGGTCAGCGAGTAGCTGTAGAGGTCGTTGTTCGCCTGACGGCTGGCGCTCTGGAAGGAGACCCCGTAGGAGCTGGAGTTCTCGAGCGCGCGGATGAACTGCGCCAGCACCTGTGGCGAGGCGACCTCACCGCTCACGTTCATCTCGGCGATCACGCTCTTGCCCTCGTACTTGTTGGGGTTGGTGCGCGGCGGGTTGACGGCGCTCATGGTGAGCGTCTTGAAGTCGACGCTCGGCTGGACGGCGGTGCCCCGGGGAGGGAGGGTTTCCAGCAGCCCGGAGATCTCGCCGGTCCACAGGATGCGGTTCTGGTGGACGGCGTGCTCCACCGCGATGAGCTGGTTGAGGTCGCGCTGGCGCTGGAGCAGCGCCTGCTGCTCCTTGAGGTACGGCTGCAGCAACGCCAGCTCGTCCTGCCGCTGCTGCTTCTCAGCCTGCAGGTTCTGGGCGCTCTGGTAGGCGAACATCTGGAGGACGACCGCGAGGCCGAGCACCAGCAGCGGGAAGACGATCGCGAGCAGCCGCCAGTAGCCCGGCTCACGGACGCGCCTGAGATTCTTGGGAAGCAGGTTGATGTTAATCAATGCCCGCCACCCCCCTCAGCGCGAGACCCAGTGGCACCGCGAACTCGGGACCGACCTTCTGGAGGAACTGCGCATCGAAGCGGCTCTCGTCGAAGTGGATCGTGAGCCAGGGATCGCCGAGCTCCACCCTGAAGCCGAGGGCATCGCCGATGGCCTCGGGGAGCCCGCGGAGCTTGGCGCCGCCGCCGGTGACCACCATGCGGCTGATGTTGGCGTCGCCGGTCTGCACCCGGAAGAACTCCAGGCTCCGCCGGATCTCGGTCGTGAGATCCACGAGGACCGGCCGCAGCGACTCGTAGACGCGGCTGGGGCTGAACTGCTCACGCTTGGCATCGAAGTTCAGCAGCTCCTCCTCGTCCTCGGTGGGGATGGTGGCCGTGCCGTAATCGAGCTTGACATCCTCGGCGCTGTCGAAGTCGAGGCCGAAGGAGCGCTGGATGGCGGCGGTGAAGTCGTCGCCGCTCACCCCGATGTTGCGGTTCATGAGCACGCGCTCGCCGCGGACCAGCGTGATGGTGGTGTTGGAGGCGGCGATCTCCAGCACCACCCCGATCTCGTTCGCCTCTGTGTAGCTGGTGCCGGAGAGGGTGGTCTTGGTGAGGTGTTCGCCGAGGAGCGAGCCCTTGAGGGAGCGCAGCAGGGTGAACGGCTTGACGTCCACCACCAGGGGTTCGAGGCCCGCCTGCTTCAGATACTCCACCTGCTGCGTCACCTGGTCGAGGCGGGCCGCTGCGATCACCACCTCGAGCTGGCCGCCCTCCTCGATGTCCTCGGGGTTGTCCAGCACGTAGTAGTCGAGCACCACCTCGTCGATGGGGAAGGGGATGTAGCGCTCCGCCTCCCACTTGATGGCCTCGTCCAGCTCCTGCATCGTCATCTTGGGGACGTGGATGTTGCGGGTGATGGCCTGCCGGTTGCTCACGGCCACCACCGTGAAGCGCTTGCGGATCCCGGCCTCGTCAAGCAAGGCCTTGAGCTCCTCGGCCAAGCCATGCGCATCGACCACCTGGTCTTCCTGGATCAGGCCGGGCGGCATGGGGCGGACGGCCATCGCGACCAGATTTGGCGGATTGCCTGGTCGCAACTCCACCACCTTCAGCGCGCTGGTGCCAACCTCAAGACCGACCGCCTCGATCCTGGGGCTGAGCATGCGCGCCAGGCGCTCGCGCATTGAGGGCATAGACGTCTCCTCCTCGTAAATCAAGCGGAGTGTATCAGGTACCCTCTCGGCCCCGAGTGAAATTTTCGCAACGAGAGCGGGTTCCTTGCCCGCTGTGGGACGGCGTTCAGCCGGGCTTGGGCAACATGCCCGGAGGCAGCCTGGGCTCCTGCGAGCCGCCCTCGGAGCCCTTGCCCTGCGACTGGGGCTCGTGGGCGCGTGCCGGCTCGGCCGGCACGGGCGCCGGCACCTGCGGCAACGCCTCGCCGCGCAAGAGCATGGCGAACTCGTCGGCGTGGAGCGTCTCACGCTCCAGCAGGACGCCGACCACGCGCTCGAGCTCGGTTCGGTGGGCGTTGATCATCTCGCTGACGCGCCGGTACTGCTCGTCGAGGATGCCCTTCACCTCGCCGTCGATGACGCGTGCGGTGTCCTCGCTGTAGCTGCGCGCACCCTCGTTGTCGCCCAGGTAGGACTCCGCCGTGCTGGAGAGCGACACGTGCCCCACGAGGCTGCTCATGCCCCAGCGGGTGACCATGCGGCGAGCGATCTGGGTGGCCTGCTCGAAGTCGTTCTGCGCGCCCGTGGTCACGTCCTCGAAGACCAGTTGCTCCGTGGCCCGACCCGCGAGCGCCACCGCCACCCGGTCGAGGAGCATGTTGCGGCTGGCGGACATGCGGTCCTCCTCGGGGAACTGCATGACGTAGCCCATGGCCCTGCCGCGCGGCACGATGGTGATCTTGTGGACCGGGTCGGCATGCTCCAGCAGGTACGCCGCCAGCGCGTGTCCCGCCTCGTGGAAGGCGGTGACGCGCTTCTCTCGCTCGTTGATGACGCGGCTGCGTCGCTCGGGGCCCATGACAACCCGATCCGCGGCCTCGTCGATATCGCTCATGCCGATCTCGCGCCGGTCGTTGCGGGCGGCGACGAGCGCCGCCTCGTTGAGGAGATTCTCCAGGTCCGCGCCCACGAAGCCGGGCGTGCGGACCGCTACCCGGTGCAGATCGACCTCCCGCGCCAACGGCTTGCCGCGTGCGTGGATGCCCAGGATGGCCTCGCGGCCGCGAACGTCGGGCGCGTCGACGACCACTTGCCGGTCGAAGCGCCCCGGCCGCAGCAAGGCCGGATCGAGCACGTCGGGGCGATTGGTGGCCGCCATCATGATGATGTCGTGCTGTGTCTCGAAGCCATCCATCTCCACCAGCAGCGCGTTCAGGGTCTGCTCGCGCTCGTCGTTGCCGCCGTTCACCGACAGCCCGCGCCGCCTCCCGACGGCGTCGATCTCGTCGATGAAGACGATGCAGGGCGCGTTCTTCTTGGCGGTCTCGAAGAGGTCGCGGACGCGGGCGGCACCCACCCCGACGAACATCTCCACGAAGTCCGAGCCGCTGATCGAGAAGAACGGCACCTTCGCCTCGCCGGCCACCGCCTTGGCGAGGTGCGTCTTGCCCGAGCCCGGCGGGCCAACCATCAGCACACCGTGCGGGATACGCGCTCCCAGGGCATGGAACTTCGCCGGATTTCGCAAGAACTCGACCACCTCGGTGAGGTCGTTCTTTGCCTCCTCGACGCCGGCCACATCACGGAACAGGACGTTGGTGTTCTCCTCGCTGACCAGCCTGGCACGGCTCTTGCCGAAGGACATGGCGCCGTCCCCGCCCCCGCGAGCGCCGCGCATGAGGTAGAGCAGCAGTCCGACCATCAGCAGGACCGGCAGCGCGTAGAACAGCACGTTGCCCCAGTTGGTGCCGGGCGGGACCGCCTCCACATCGACGCCGTGGCTGCTGAAGCGGCTGAGGTCGGAAGGCGGAGACGATAGGTAGGTGACGTAGCTGGCGCCGCTCTTGGGCGTCACCTGGAGCTCGGTGTTGTGGATGCGGATGCTCCGGATCTGACCGCCGTCGAGCTGCTGTTGGAAGGCAGAGTAGCTCTTGACCTCGGTGTGACCACGGTTGGCGGACTGCGTGGCGATGAACACCACCAACGCGATCACCCCGACGGCAACCAGGAAGCCCCGGAGTGGGAATCGCCCCATGCCTGAGTCTACCTCCGGCGGCATGAGGGACACGTAGGGGATTACGCCGCCGCGCCTTCATCGACACGTCGCGAGCACCGGGGTCCGCAGCGCGCCCGGCGCCGCGGCGGCGCACGCGCTGTCAGCCGGTGCTGCGGGCCAGGTCGTTGAAGCGCACGTGAGCGTTGTGGAACTGCAGCTCGAGGGTGCCGGTGGGGCCGTTGCGCTGCTTGCCGATGATCACCTCGGCGATGCCGTGCTTCTCCGACTGTGGATCGTAGTACTCGTCGCGGTAGATGAACACGACGAGATCCGCGTCCTGCTCGATCGCGCCCGACTCCCTCAGGTCGGACAGCATCGGCCGCTTGTTCGGCCGCCCCTCGACGGCACGCGACAGCTGCGACAACACCAGGATCGGGATGTCCAGCTCGCGCGCCAGGGCCTTGAGTCCGCGAGAGATGGCGGAGATCTCCTGCTGCCGGTTCTCGCTGGCGCTGCGGGCGCCGGCGGACATGAGCTGCAGGTAGTCCACGATCAGCAGGCCCAGGTCGTGCTCGGCCGTGAGGCGCCGCGCCCGCGAGCGCAGCTCCATGACGGTCAGGTCGGGATTGTCATCGATGAAGATGCCGGCCTCGGACATGCGCCCGGCGGTGTCGGCGAGGCGCTGGAAGTCGCGGTCGGACAGCTGTCCGTTGCGCACGCGGCTCATGTCCACGCGCGCTTCCGAGCAGAGCATCCGCGTGACCAGCTGGACCGCCGACATCTCCAGCGAGAAGATGCCGACGGCTACCTCCTCTCGCAGGGCCGCGTTGAGGCCGATGCTGAGCGCCAGCGCCGTCTTGCCCATGGAGGGCCTGGCGGCCAGGACGTTGAGCGTCGAGGGCTGCAGGCCAGCGGACATCACGTCGAGCTCTTTGAAGCCGGTGCGGAGCCCCGACACCGGGTCGGGGTTGGCGAAGAGCTCGTTGATATGCGCGAACGTCTCGGTGACGAGCGAGGTCATCCCCTCGAAGTGCGTGCGCCGCTTCTTCGTCGCCAGGTCGAAGATCTGCTGCTCGGCCGTGTCGAGCACCTCGTCGAGCGGCCCGGCCTGGTCGTAGGCGAGCTGCATGATGCGCCCGCTGGCTCCGATCAGGTCCCGGAGGGTGGCCTTCTCCAGAACGATGCGGGCGTAGCTGTCGGCGTAGGCCGCGGTGGGCACGCTGTCTGCCAGACCGATGAGGTAGGGGACGCTGCCGACGCTTTCGAGCTCGCCCGACTGGCGCAGGTCCTCGGTGAGGGTCACGAGGTCCATGGGATCGCCGCGCTTGAACAGGCGCTCGATCGCCCGGAAGATCTTGCGATGCGCCTCCTTGTAGAAGTGGTCGGCGACGAGCATCCCCTCGAGCGAGGCGTAGGTCTCGTTGTCCAGCAGGATGCTTCCCAGGACGCTCTGCTCGGCTTCGATGCTGTGGGGTGGGGTCCGGCTCTCCACGCCCGCCATTGTACGGTGCGGCGCGTGGCAGCCGGGCCCGGGTCGGGCGCGTTGCCGGCCGGCCCCTTCCGTCCGTGCTCGCGCGCGACGCCAGCGACGAGCGCGGCGTCCGGCATCGGCCTAGAATGGGCAGCGCATGAGCGGCTTGGCCACCCTGGTTGCCTCGCTGGTGGCGGCGTGGCTCATCGGCTCGCTGCCCCTGGGGTCGTGGCTGGTGCGCTGGGCGTCCGGCGCCGACCCGGGTGAGGTGAACCCGCACCTCATCGGGGTCGAGAACGTCTACCGCATGGTGGGCCCAGCCGTCGCCATGGCGGCCTTCCTGTTGGACATCGTCAAGGGCGCGGCGGCGGTCGCCGCGCTGCCGTTCGCACCGCTCGCCGCCGTTGGGGTGGTGCTCGGTCACCTCTACCCGGTGCCGTGGCCGGGGCGCTGGCGCCCGCCACGCGGGCGCGGCAACGGGGTGATCCTGGGCGCGATGGGGGGCCTGGTGGCGGCGGGCGCCCTGCCGTGGGCCGTTCTGGCGGTGCCGGTGTGGGTCTACGCCGCCATCCTCGGCGCCCGCCGCTACGTGGCGCTGGCGTCCGTGTCGGCCCTGGCGGCGCTGGCGGCCGCGGCCGCGGTGGCGTGGCTGTGGGGGCCGGTGGGGCTGGTGACGGTCGCCGTCGTGCTGGCCCTGTCGGCCGCGGCGGCATGGCGCCACAAGGCCGCCCTGGCGCGCGTGCAGGACGGTACCGAGCCGCGACTGGGGGCACCGCCTGCCGTTCGCGGCCTGGACCGCGAGGCGCTGCTCTGTGCCTTCCTGCTCCACCCCATGACCATCGACGACCTGTGGCAGCCGCCGAGCCAGCGCTGGCTGCGGCACCTGGCCGCCCGCGGTCTGCTGTCCGAGGCGTGGCTGCGCCGGGTGATGCTGCACATGCGGCCGCAGAGTCAGGGCGTCATCGAGGGCATCCGACTTCCGGACGGCCGGCGCCTGCGCGTGCTGCTGATCGGCGGCCCCATGCTCCCCGACCAGTTCGCGGAGCATCCGGAGGTGGCGTTGCGCATGGCCACCCAGGGCGCTCGGCTGGCATACGAGCTGGGGGCGGAGGCGGTCGGACTGGGTGCGTTCTGGTCGACGGTGGGCGACAAGGGGGCCGAGGTGCAGCGTGCCGTTCCGGAGATCGCCGTGACGAACGGGGGCGCCTACACGGCAGCCAGCGTGCGCGCGGCCGTGCCCGGCCTGCTGGCTCGCTTCGCTCGCGAGGGCGGCTCGCTGCGCCAGGCGAGCGCGGCCGTGGTAGGCGCCAACGGCGTGGTGGCGTTCGGTGTCGCGCGCATGCTCGCCCCCGAGGTCGGCGAGGTCGTGCTGGTGGGGCGCGACGCCGAACGGCTGGGGCGCAGCGCGCGCACCCTTCAGCGCAAGTTCCCGGCCACCAGGGTGGTCGCAACCACCGACCTGGCGGCCGTGGCGGGTGCCGATCTGGTGTTCACCGCCACCTCCGACCCGGCGCCCGTGCTCTACCCCCAGCACATCCGACCCGGGGCCTGGGTCTTCGACCTCGGGCGGCCCGCCGACGTCCACCCCAGCGTCCGCCAGGTGCCGGGGGTCCAGCTGGTGCCCGGAGGCGTGGTGCGGCCGCCGGGCGCGATGCGCTCGGAGATCGACATGCGCTTCGGCGAAGGCTTCGTCCCTGCATGCCTGGCGGAGACCATGATCATGACCGCTTCGCACGCCTTCGACCGGCGCAGCCTGGGTGGCGCCACGCGCAGCGCGGACATCGAGTTCTACCTGACGGAAGGGGCGCGGCTGGGGTTCGAGATCGTCACGCGCGACGACAGCGTTGCCGAGGTGGAGGCGACCACGTGAGGCTGCGCCGGTGAAGGCGTTCAGGCTCGGCGGCGCGCTCGAGACCGAGAGCCCTCGGCTCGCCCGCCTGTTCGAGCTCGGTTGCGTGGGCGTCGCGGAGGTGGCCGGAGCCGACGGACCGCAGCTGCTCGCCTACTTCCCCGAGGCGATCGACCTCCAGCTCGACGGACGCTGGGAGGACGTGGCCGACGTCGACTACCTCGCCGACTACCGCAGGCGACTGCTGCCGGTGCGTGCGGGCGGCCTGGTGGTCGCGCCGAGCCACCGGACGGTGGAGCTGAGCGTGGGCGAGCAGGTCGTGTGGCTCGACCCGGGAAGCGTTTTCGGGACCGGCCACCACGAGAGCACCCGACTGGCGCTGGCCGCGCTGTGGCAGCTGGACCTGGTGGGCCTGAGCGTGCTCGACGTCGGCGCCGGCTCGGGCATCCTGGCGATCGCCGCGGACCGGCTGGGTGCCGGCAGCGCGATCGGCGTGGACAGAGACCCGGCCACCGTGCCGGTGGCGCGGGCCAACGCCCGCCTCAACCGCTCGCGGGCGCGCTTCCTGGCCGGCAGCGTCGACCATCCCGAGCTGCCTCGGCGCGTCGACGTGATCGTG
The DNA here is from genome assembly GCA_964496495.1 of uncultured bacterium. GTDB lineage: Bacteria > Deinococcota > Deinococci > Deinococcales > Trueperaceae > JASBRS01. Next base: position 6,725 of record CAZBZU010000051.1, on the reverse strand, counting down.
GCGAATCTCTACGCCGAGCTGCACATTGCCCTGATGGAGGCGTACCTGGTCAAGCTCGGAGCCGGCGGCAAACTGCTGCTGAGCGGCATCCTGACGCGTCTCGAGCCGAGCGTGCGTGAGGCTCTACCCGCGACCTCGCCCTGCAAGGTCCGGCGCGAGGGGGAGTGGTCGTTCCTCGAGGTGGCGTGCCCCGCTCGGCAGGCGTCGGCGTGAAGCGGGCATCGGC
>CAZBZU010000051.1:0-6399 GCA_964496495.1 uncultured bacterium | reverse complement strand
TTCCTCGAGGTGGCGTGCCCCGCTCGGCAGGCGTCGGCGTGAAGCGGGCATCGGCGTGAAGCGGGCATCGGCATGGGCTGGCTAGACCAGTCTGTATCACGATGCATGGCGGTCGCCCGGCGGCGTCGCCGCCCGCTCGCGGCGGCGCTGGTCGCGGGCCTGACGGCGGTCGCCCTGGCGGGGTGCCGGCCGCTCTACCTGCCGCCGGTGCCGGCGAGAGAGCCCACGCCGGCTGTGGCGCGTCTGGGCGACGCCAGCGCCCTGCGGCTGGACGGTGGTCGCCTGGTCCTTCATGTGGTGCTGGCGGAGATCCCCCGGGCGGGCTGGTTGGACGTGCAGTGGTTCGCGCCGAACGGCAGCCAGGCCGCCGACGACAGCGTCTGGGTCGCGCCGGCCGAGGTGGGACAGGGGCGTACGCTGACGCTTCCGCCGCGGGTGGCGCTGTCGGCGGGCGAGTGGCGCGCGGTCACGTCACTTCGCGGCCAGGTATTGCGGCAGTTCCGCTTGGAGGTCGGCGCCGGGCCAACACCAAGCGGCTCGCCGTAGGCCGGGACCGCGCCGGGCCGAGGCGGCTCGCCGGCGCCCAGCGGCGCCGGACGGCCGGGCTGGGGGCGTTAGCCGGGGCGAGCCCGCCGCTCGCCCCGGCAAACGCGTCAGGCCGTGCGCCGCCGGGTGCGGCTGGCGCGCTTCTGCTGCTGCGTCTTGAACCACACCACCATCGGCGAGAGGATGAAGATGCTCGAGTAGGTGCCGAAGCCGATGCCGACCAGCAAGGCGATGCTGAAGCCGCGCAGGACGCTGCCGCCGAACAGCAGCAGGGCGATGACGGGCAGCAGCGTGGTGCCGGAGGTGGCCACGGTTCGCGACAGCGTCTGGTTCACCGCCAGATCGACCACCTCGGCGTAGCTCCGGTCGCGGACCTTTCGCAGGTCCTCACGGATGCGGTCGGCGATGATGATGGAGTCGTTGAGGGAGTAGCCGACGACGAACAGCACGCCCGCCAGCACCGGGATGCTGAAGGTCACGTTGAACAGGTCGAGCGCGCCGAGCACGATGCCGGCGTCGTGGATGGTGGCGATGATGGCGGCTACGGCCACGATCCAGTTGGGCCAGAAGCGCCACGCCACATACAGCAGGATCAGCCCCAGCGCCACCAGCACCGCCATCAGGGCGGCCTGGCGAAGGTCGGCGCCGACGGCCGGACCCACGTAGTTGGCCTGCAGCAGGCTGCCGTGCAGCTTTGCGGCAAGGTCGTTGGCGAACTGGTCGGCGCTGCCCTGGCTGGACTGCTGCAAGCCCACCCGTACGGACATGGGGTTTCCCTGGAGGGTGTTGTCGATCACCTTGACCACGGTGGCGTTGTTGCCGGTGATGCCCGAGTAGCCGAGCTCGGTGATGGCGGAGCGCACGTCGGCCACGGTGGTGCCGGCGGGGGTATCGACGAGAACGTTGGTGCCCCCGGTGAAGTCGGTCGACAGCTTCAAGCCCATCGTGCTCACGACCACGATGGAGGCGATCGCAAGCAGTCCCGAGATGCTCATGATGACGGGCGCCTTGCTGACGAAGCGCACGTTCTCGACGAAGAACCCCTTCCACAGGAAGGTGCGCTTGCTGCCGGCGGTGACCAGGTCGAGGATGAACGGTACCACCACCACGTTGACGAACACGGACGCGATGATGCCGATGGCCAGCGTGATGGCGAAGCCGCGCACCGGCCCCGAGGTGTACTGGTAGAGCGCCGCGGCGGCCAGCAGGGTGGTGACGTTGGCATCGATGATGGCCGAGAGGGAGTTGCCGAAGCCGGTCTTCATCGACAGCCTTAGCGACTTGCCGGCGCGCAGCTCCTCACGGATGCGCTCGAAGCTGATGACGTTGCCGTCGACGGCCGCGCCGATCGTGAGCACCAGCCCCGCCAGGCCCGGGAGCGTGAGCGCCGCGTGCAGCCCGGCAAGGGCTCCGAAGATGAACAGCATCGCCAGGCCGAGGCCGAAGGTGAGGATCCCGCCGAACACCAGCCCGTAGTAGGAGATCACGGCGATGACCACGGCCGCGCCGCCGATGAAGCCGGCGACCTTGCCGGCGTTGATGCTGTCCTGGCCGAGTGTCGGCCCGATGGAGCGGATCTCCTCCACGTGCAGGCTGATGGGGAGGCTGCCCGAGCGGAGCACCAGCGCGATGTTGCTCGCCTCGTCGACCGACTGGATGCCGGTGATCTGGCCGGAGTCGCTGATACGAGACTGCAGCGTCGGTGCCGTGATGATCTTGCCGTCAAGCACGATCGCCATGCGCCGCTGGATGTTGCCGCCGGTGAAGTCGCCGAACTTGCCGGCATCGGATCCCTTGATGTTGAAGAACACCGCGGGGCCGCCCGTAGCGCCGCCGCCGAGCTGCTGGAAGCCGGCCTTGGCGTTGCTGATGATCTCGCCGGTGAAGGCCGGCTTCTCGAGGTCGTTCAGCGTCATCTGACTGACGGTCTTGTTGTTCGCCTCGGGCTTGACCAGCTGGAAGTAGAGCTTGGCCTGCTGGCCGATCAGATCGAGCGCCCGCTTCTGGTCCTTGGCGGTGAGGCCGGGAAGCTCCACCACGATGCGGTTCTTGCCCGACGTGGTGATGAGGGGCTCGGACACGCCGAACTGGTTGACGCGGTTCTCGATGACATTGCGAGCCGTGGCGAGGTCCTGGCTCGAGGGGTTGGGGGTGTTCGACTGCAACACCACGCGCAGCCCGCCCTGCAAGTCGAGGCCCAGCTTCAGGGGAGGCGCGGCGCTCCACGGCTGCCACAGGTAGAGGACGGAGGCGATGATGGCGGCCAGCACGATGGCGCCGGTGAAGGTCCTTCGGTTCAAGGCGGTCTCCTAGTGACGAGGGGCTCGGAGGTGCGGCTGGCACAGCAGCGACCGGCGCCAGCGCTGACGCGGCACGTCTGCTCCTCAGCCACCTTCGAGCTGGAGCCGACCGACGCTCACCAGGCGAACGCCCGCGAAGTGCCGGGTCGCGATCTCGGCCGCGCGGGCGCTGGCCGCTGGACAGGCCGAGCCCAGGTGCGGCGGGCGCGACGGCAGGGCGGCCTGGCGCACCGTCCCGGCCGCGGTGCCGGGGGTGGCGACCCGCACGCCCGTCTCCAGCATCAACGGCACGCGGGTGCCCATGCCGGCGCCGGCCCCCACCGGGTCGTGGGCGGCGGCCGCGAGCCGCGGAAGCGGCACGGCGGCCAGCAGCAGCGCCAACGCCAGCGTCCGCCAGCCGGCGGGCCGCCCGCGCCGATGAGGTCCGTGAGCTTCCACGGCCGCCATCTTACCCCTCTCGTGCGTGCGTCTCGCGCCACCGGCCCGGCGTGAACGGCGAGCCGCTCTCCCCGCTGCTCGGCGGCGCCAGAGGCGCGCCGGGCTCGATCTCAGCGCGCCTGGGCGCGGGTCAGGCCGACACCACCTCGACCATCTCGTACGCCTCGATGACGTCGCCTTCCTGGACGTTGTCGTAGTTCTGCAGGTTGATGCCGCACTCGAACCCGGAGGCGACCTCGCGCACGTCGTCCTTGAAGCGTCTAAGCTGCGCCACCGACCCCTTGTAGACCTCCCTGCCGCCGCGTGTCACGCGGGCCTTCGAGCCGCGCCGGATGACCCCGTCGGTGACGTAGGAGCCTGCGATGTTGCCGCTGCGAGGAACGTGGATCACCGCGCGCACCTCGGCATGGCCGATGACGCGCTCCTCGTACTCCGGCTCGATCTGGCCGCGGATCATGCGCTGCACGTCCTCGATAAGGTCGTAGATGATGCGGTAGCTCTTGATCGACACGCCCTGCCGCTCGGCCGCCTTCTTGACGCTGCCCGGCGGGTTCACCCCGAAGGCGATGACGGTGGCGTCGGCGGTTCCGGCCAGCAGCAGATCGGACTCGGTCGGCGCGCCGACCTCCGCCAGCATGATCTCCAGCTCGACCTCGTCGGTGGCCTCGGCCTCGCGCGCCAGGACGCCCTTGATGGCCTCGAGCGAGCCTTGCGCGTCGGCCCGCAGGATCAGGTTGATGGTCTTGGTCGTGGGCTTGCCGTAGAGGTCGGCCAGGGTGAGGCCCTTGCGGCCGATGGCCTCGCGCTCGCGTTCCTCTCTGGCGGCGCGGCGCTGGCTGGCGATGCGCTTGGCCGTCTGCTCGTCGGCTACCGCGGTGACCGGATCGCCCGCGGTGGGCTGCGACGAGAACCCGAGCACCTGTGCCGGGACGGAGGGCCCGGCGGCGTCGATCGAGGCGCCCGTGTAGTCGGTGAGCCGGCGCACCTTGGCCCAGGCTTCGCCCGACACGATGTAGTCGGCCACGTGCAGTGTTCCCTCCTGGACGAGCACCGTGGCGAGGACGCCGGCGCGCTTGTCGAGCACGGACTCGATGACGACGGCCTTGGCGGGACCGTCGGGAGAGGCGCGCAGCTCCTCGACCTCGGCCACGAGGGAGATCATCTCCAGCAGGTCGTCCACCCCCTGGCCGGTCTTGGCGCTGATCTCGACCACGATGGTGTCGCCCCCGAAGTCCTCGGCGACCAGCTCGACCTGCATCAGGTCCCGCTTGACCTTCTCCGGGTTGGCCTGGGCGAGGTCGCACTTGTTGATCGCCACGATGATCGGCACTCCTGCCGCCTTGGCATGGGCGATCGCCTCGCGGGTCTGCGGCATGATGCTGTCGTCCGCGGCCACCACGATCACGGCGATATCGGTGGCGTTGGTCCCGCGCTGGCGGATGCTGGTGAACGCCTCGTGCCCGGGGGTGTCGAGGAAGGTGACGATGCCGCCCTCGGTCTCGGCCTGGTAGGCGCCGATGTGCTGGGTGATGCCGCCGGCCTCGCCCTCGGCCACCTTGGTGTGGCGCACGTAGTCGAGCAGGGTGGTCTTGCCATGGTCCACGTGACCCATGACCGTCACGACGGGGGCGCGCAGCGGCACCTCGGCGGTCGCCACCGCGTCCGCCTTGCGGGTCGCGGGAGCCGCCGTGGCCGCCGGGGCTGGCGACGAAGCCCTGGTAGCGGTCGCCGTGGCGCTGCCGGCGGCTTCGGATGCCGGCCTGGCGGCCGCTTTGGGCGCCGGCTCGGGAGCCGCTCGCTTCCCGGCTGCCGCACCGCCGCGCTCGGACTCGACCAGCTGGCGCACCGTGTCCGCCACGTCCTCGTCGAGGGTGCTCGAGTGGGACTTGTACGCCACCCCCATGTCGTCGAGGATGCTCAGCATCTGCTTGGTCTCGATGCCGAGGTCCTTCGCGAGTTGATAGATCCGTACCTTATCGGGCATGGGTGCCTCCGTCTCGATGCCTTCTGGGTGGACCGCCGTCGTCGCCCGCGGGCGGGCGTGACGGGCGGGCACGTGCCAGCAGGCTCCGCACGCGCTCCGCCTGGCCCCGGAAGGCCTGCCGCAGTCGCTTCTCCGTGGGGTCTTGCGCGCAGGCGCGGCACACCCAGGTGCCGCGGCCGCCTGCGCGCCCGGCAGGATCGAGCTCGAACTGGCCCTCGCCATCGCGTATCAGGCGGATGAGCTCCGCCTTGGGGAGCGAGGCGCGGCAGAGGACGCAGCGCCGCAAGGGCACGTGTCGGGGCGTCGAGCTCGACATCGTCAGGAGATCCGCTCTTCCTCGGTCGGCTCGCCGCTCTCGTCGGCGGCCGCCGGTGGCTGGTCCTCGGCAGCGGCCGTCTCGCCGTCCGCCGCCGCGGCGTCGCCGCCGGCTCCCTCGGCCGGCTCGGCTGCTGGCGCCTCGGGCTCGGGCGAGGCGCTGAAGAGCGCGTCGAAGGCAGCCCGACCGCCCTCGCTGGCGCCCGCGTCCTCGAGGCGGGAGGCGGCGGCCTGCATGGCCGCGTCGAGGTCGCTGATCGCCTCCGAGGAGATGAGGTCGATCTTGAAGCCGGTGAGCTTGGCGGCGAGGCGCACGTTCTGCCCGCCCTTGCCGATGGCGAGCGATAGCTGGTCGCTGCCGACGGTCACCCGCGCCTGCCCCTCCTCGGTATCGAGCTCGATGGTGCCCACCTTGGCGGGGGAGAGCGCGTTGCGGATGAACTCGCGCGGGTTGGGGTCCCACATGATGATGTCGACGCGCTCCCGCTGAAGCTCCGCGGTCACCGCCTGGATACGGCTGCCGCGGTGGCCGATGCAGGCGCCGATCGGGTCGACGTTGGGGTTGGTGCTCGCCACCGCCACCTTCGAGCGCTGCCCGGCTTCGCGGGCGACCGCCTTGATCTCCACCGTGCCGTCGGCCACCTCGGGAATCTCCTGGCGCATCAGGTACTCCAGAAGCTGCGGCGCCGCGCGCGACACCAGGATGCTCGGCCCGCGCGTGGAGAGCTCCACCTTCTCCACGTAGACCTTCACGCGCATCCCCACCATGTAGCGCTCGCCGTGGATCTGCTCCCGAGGCGGCATGATCGCCTCGCC
>CAZBZU010000050.1:18939-27313 GCA_964496495.1 uncultured bacterium | reverse complement strand
TGCTCGAAGAGCCCGAGCACGTCTACTACCTCGAGCGCGCCGAGATCGACCGCGCCCTGTCCGGCCACGCTGTGCCGGTCAACGTGACCGAGCGCATCCGCACACGGGAGCGCCAACGCCGTCTCGCGCCCCCCCTGGTGATCGGCAAGCCGAGCAAGCTCCTCGAGGCTACCCAGAGCGCGGCGATTCTTGCGATGCGCAGCCATCCAGTCGAGGAGGCGCACATCGTGGGCATGCCGGCGAGCCCGGGCCGCGCCAAAGGACCGGTGCGGATCATCCGTGGGCCCGATGAGTTCGACCGGCTGCGTGCCGGCGAGATCCTCGTTGCGCCCATGACCTCGCCCGCCTGGACGCCGCTGTTCGCACGGGCGCTGGCCGTGGTGACGGACGGCGGCTCCGTGGCGGCCCACGCCTCGCTCGTCGCCCGAGAGTACGGCCTCCCTGCCGTGGTCGCCGCCGAGGGCGCGACGAGCCGTCTCCGGGACGGCATGATCGTGACGGTCGACGGGAGCGCGGGGACCATCGAACTCCATGCGGACTAGCGCGCGACGGCCCTCATAAGCGAAGCCGCGCCCAACTGAAGGCCGCGGCTTCCCCGTGGAGAACGATACTGGTGGGCCCTGCTGGACTTGAACCAGCGACCGATCGATTATGAGTCGACTGCTCTGACCACCTGAGCTAAGGGCCCGTGCGACGTCGATTGTACCGCGCCGTGTCGGGCGTCTGGAGCGCAGCGCTGGCGCCTGCCACGGCCTCGGCACCGGGCGCTGCGGCGCGGCCTCAGAGCTCTTGCCCCCGGACCTTGGCGTACACCATGGTGTCCGACGGGCGCCCGTCGACGGCCAGCCGCTCGGAGCGCAGCACGCCCTCGAGCGTGAAGCCCGCGCGCTCGGCCACGCGGCTGCTGCGAAGGTTGCGGGCGTCGCAGCGGATCTCAAGGCGGCGCGCGCCCAGGCGCTCGAGCGCGAAGCGCGTCAGGCCGTTCACCGCCTCGGTGACGTAGCCGCGGCCGCCGAAGCCGGTGCGGACCCAGTAGCCGATCTCGAACCTGCGGACGTCCCAGTCGATGCGGTGGAGCCCGCTGCTGCCGATCAGCTCGTCCGTTGCCGCGAGCACCAGGTGGAACCGCAGGTCGCTGCGGGCGAGGAAGCGGAGCCTGGCGTGGCGGCAGTTGGCCTCGCTGCCCTCGAGCGTGGGCACCTGCTGGGCCCACGGCATCCACGGCCTGAGCTCGTCGATGCTCTCGGCGATCGCCTCGTGCATGGCGGCGCCGTCACCCCAGCGCGGCGCGCGCACCACCAGGCGCTCGGTCTCGAACGCCTCCGGGAAGTCGAGCAGGATGACGCTGGTGGGGTCGGGCATGGGGTCTCCTGGAGGCTCGCAGCAGGAGCGCGCGGCGGGCCTCCACGGCCCAGGCTTACCACGTGGTCGCTTGGCATGCGCTCGCCTGCCACCCGCGCGCCTGCCACCCGCGCGCCTGCCGCGAGCCGCGCAGCCGACTCCTCGCCGGCATGAGTGCCAGGGGTCGGCTCGTCCCCCGGCCCTCGGCGGGGCCCGTCTCGGCTAGGCTGGCGGCATGGGTGACGCGGGCGGCTTCTCCGGCTTCCACCGCGAGGCCATCGACTTCTACCGGGATCTCGCGAAGGACAACAGCAAGGCCTTCTGGCAGGCGCATCGTGACGTCTACCAGGAGCATGTGCACGGCCCCATGGAGCAGCTCGCGCGCGCGCTCGAGGGGCTCTTCGGCCACGCGCACCTGTACCGCCCCTACCGGGACCTGCGCTTCACCAAGGACAAGCGGCCTTACAAGGAGCACGCCGCCGTCTCCTTCGGCGGCCGCGGGCCCGGGGCGGTGGCGGGGCGGCACGTCCAGCTCGGGTCCGACGGGCTGTTCGTGGCCGCGGGCGCGTACCGTCTCGAGGGGGAGACGCTCGCCGCCTACCGCCGCGCCGTGGACCGGCAGCGCTCCGGCGAGGCGCTCCGCGCCGTGGTGGACAGCCTGGCGAGCATGGGCTACGCCATCCACGGCGAGCAGCTCAAGCGCACCCCGCACGGCACCTCGCCGGACCACCCGCGCGCCGACCTGCTGCGCCGCAAGGGGATCGCGTCGGTGCGCGTCTGGGGGCTCGAGCCGTGGCTGTTCACCCCGGAGGCCGGCGACCGCGTCGTGCAGGCGCTGGGAGACGCCGAGCCGCTGGTGGCGTGGTTGCGGGCGCAACTGGGGTGAGCCGGGCGCGGCGGGCGCGGCGGGCGCGAACCGAGCGCGCGGGCGGCCGCGGCCGCCCGCGCCCGGCAGCGGCCCCTCCGGCCCGGCATCAGCCCAGCCGTCACCCGCGCCGGGTAGCCGGCTCGCCCGGATGACAGCGGGCCGGTCGTATAATCCGTACCTGGGCCCGGCGCCGGCGGCGGCCGGGCGCGGCCCGGGCGTGATGGCCCGGGCCAGGCCAGGAAGCAGTGAGGTGAGGCGAACGGTGGCCAAGGAACCCATCTATCTGACGCCCAAGGGGCTAGAGAAGATCAAGGAGGAGCTGCGCTACCTCAAGGAGGAGAAGCGCGAGGAGCTCTCCAACTACATGGGCGCGGCGCTTGCCGATGGCGACCTGCGGGAGAGCGCGGCCTACGACGAGGCGCGCATGCTGCAGAGCGCCAACGAGACGCGCATCGCCGACCTCGAGGAGATCCTCGACCGGGCCGTGACCGTGGATACGGCCGAGGGCGACGACGTGGCCGCCCGCCTGGGAGCCAGCCTGGAGCTGGAGGACCACGACGGCACGCGCATCACCTTCCACCTCGTCGGGACGCACGAGGCCGACGTGCTGGACAACAAGATCTCCGACGAGTCGCCGTTGGGGCAGAACCTGCTGGGGAAACGCGCCGGCGACGAGATCGAGCTGCCGCTGGGCGCCCACAAGGTCAACTACCGGGTGGTCTCCGTCTTCTTCGAGTAGCCCTGCGGCGGCACCCGCCCAGGCGTCGGCGGCTGCTGCGGCCGAGCCGGCCTGAAGGCCGCGTTCATCGGGCGTCACCCTTCTCAGCGGTGACGATTGGTAGATTCTGGTGTGGCACGCTTGGCCCTCATCGCGTTCCTGGCCGTGGTCGCCGTGCTCGCGATCGTTGCCCTGCTGCCGCAGCACCGCAGGACGGTGCCGAGCTCGATCATCACCCTCCACCAGGCCGATGTCGCGCTCTACCCGCAGGCCGACCCCCACGCGGTGTGGGCCTTCCAGGCGCCGACCGTGACGTTCGACCCCCAGCTCCGGGAGACCACGCTGCTCGACATCACCAACGGCAAGCGCGAGGTGAATGGCAAGACGGACTTCACCCTGGCCTCCGACAAGGTCGTCATCGGCAGCAACGACAACCTGCGCGGCCGGCACATCACCGCCCACCTGCTGTCGCAGGACGTGACGCTCAACATGGTCGCCAAGGGCGGCCGTGAGGTGCTCATCGACCAGCAGAAGGGGCAGTTCGACGTGCCGCACGTCACCGTGACGGACCCCGAGAACAACACCATCGTGTTCGAGGACATGCGCATCGGCTTCGACTTCACCACGTTCCAGGCGGGCGGTCCCGGCACCGTCGGCTACGGGACGTTCGTGGTGTCGCCGCCCGGGAAGGAGTCCCCTTGAGCCTACGACGGGTGCTGCTCGCGCTTCTGGCCGGCGTGCTGGTGGCGGCCGCGACCGCGGTCGGCTCGGCCCAGGATCAGCCCGCCTCGCAGCCGGCCACGGCGGGCGACGCCTCCAAGCAGCAGAGCGGCCCGAGCCAGACGAACCAGAAGCGGGTCATCACCATCGACGACAACGGCGGGACGCAGTCCGGCAACCTGCGCTTCGGCCCCATCGAGTACCGGAACCCGGACCCCTACGGCATCAAGGCCACCGTCTCGACGCTCACCATCTACGGTCACGACGCCGTGCTGAAGGCGCCCGCCAACACCTCCATCTTCAAGGGCGGGGAGCGGACCGCCACCTTCACGGATGGGGTGAAGGTCGTGCGCGACCGGCTCACGGCCACCGGACCCAGCCTCGAGTACAGCGAGGCGACCGGCCTGGGCACGCTGCAAGGCGGGGTCGCCATCGTGGTGCAGCCGGCGAAGGCGGGGCAGGCGCCGGTGAAGATCGCCGCCACGCAGGTGGCGTTCGAGGTCGACACAGATCGCTCCACCAGCACCGGCGACGTGTCGCTGGTGAACGGCAACCAGTCGGCCAAGGCGGGCAAGCTCGTCTACGAGGAGAAGCGCAACCTCGGCCAGCTCACCGACCCCGCGAAGCAGGTGACCATCACCCGGCTGAGCGCCGAGGGCAAGAAGCTCACCATCACCGCCGACGAGATCCGCGTCCTCACGGACGTGAACAAGCTCTACGCCACGGGCAACGTCACGGTGATCGACGGCAGCATCACCAGCAAGGGCGCCAGCGTGTTCTTCGACGACAGCCAGTCGCTGGCCGAGATCCTCGGCAGCCCCGGCCACCCGGCGACGGCCGTGGACAGCAAGAACGGCTCCTCGCTGCGTGCCGACCGCATCCGGCAGGACGTCAAGTACGACTACTTCGAGGCCATCGACGCCTCCGCGCCCAGCCAGTTCGACCGGTCGGCGTTCGCCATGACGCCCGCGGGCGGCTCGTGAGCAACGGGCAGGCGGCGGGTGGCTGAGCGTGGCCGCCCTGCGCCGCGCCGGTGACGCCTGGCGAGCGGGCGTCGCGCTCGCCTGCCTGACGCTGGCCCCGGCGGCGCTGGGGCAGACCGAGTCGCAGGTGACCCTCACACGCAAGGACACCACCATCGTGGTGACGCTGAAGGCGCAGTACGCCAACGGCGCGCGCTTCATCGGCAACAACCCCAATTGCGCCGACGGCATGCGCCAGACGCTGCTCTACGGTCCGGACCCCGGCTTCGTCGACACCAAGGTCGGAAGTGACACGGAGCTGCGCTCCAACGTCGCGGTCGTGCGCAGCCCGGAGGGGGGCACGGCGGCGAGCGGCTCCCAGGCCGGCTCGAGCCACACGGCGGCCAGCCAGCCAAGCGGCCAGGCCACCAGCAGCGGCCAGGGCGCGGCGACTCAGCCCGGCTCAAGCCAGACGGCACCCGGCCAGCCGAGCACCCCGGCGGGCACGGCGCCCGCCAGCAGCGGCCCGGCCGGCAGCGGTGCCCCCGGCACCAACCCCGCCGGCACCAACCCCGCCGAGCAGCAGACGCTCGAGCTCTTCGACGGCAGCGTCACCATCTCCCGCGCGGGCTGCATCGCCACCGCGGATCGCGCCACCAAGCCGAGCGTCACGCTGGTGCAGGGACGGACGACGGTCAAGGGCACGCGCTTCTTCCTCGATCAGGGCAGCGACACCGGCACCATGGACGGACCCATCGAGCTCACGCGCGCGGCCAAGGGCGACTCCCCCTCGCTCGACGCCACGGCCGACAGAATGACGTTCGACACCCAGACGCGCCACACCACCCTGACGGGCAACGTGCGCGTCACCTCGGCCGGCCGGGTGACGACCGCCAGCACGCTGCAGCTGGACGAAGCGGCCGGCCTGGCCGTGCTGACCGGCTCGCCGGCCAAGAGCGTCAAGGGGCAGGACGTGCTGCAGGGCAGCACCCTGCGCTACTACCTCAACAGCAACGACGTGGTGGTGCTGGGCGGCGTCAAGGGCGACATCCAGATAGAGTCGCCGTAGCCGCGCCGCCGGCTCACGGCTGGCCGGCGTGCCGCTCAGCCGGCGGCCGGCGCCGCGCCCAGCCAGCGCAGCAGCTCGGCGCGCGTCGAGCCGATGCCCTTGTAGACGAGCGTCGCCTCGTCCATCGAGGCGACGGCGGCCGCGAGGCGGGTCCGCCGCTCGCGGCTGCCGAGCACCGCCGCCAGCGGCGCTACGTAGACGCGGATGGTGAAGAGCGCCCGCCGAAGCTCGGGCATCGGCATGACCGTCTGCCGCTCGACCCGGAACCACAGCGCCGCCGGCGGCACCGCCGGACTGGCAGGCACTCGGCGCGGGTTGCGGTCGAGGCGGCCGTCCGGTGCGAGGCTCCAGACGTAACGCACGAACGGCCCCCTGGCCACCATCGCGCGCACAAGCGGCGGCGCCGCCCGCCTGAGGATCTCGCCGTGCGGCACCGGGGCGTGCAGGGCGGCGAAGTCGGCGCCGGCTCGGGCGGCCGGATCCCAGCCGCTGGGGAAGCACACCTGCAGTAGCTCCGCGCGTCCGGCGTCGTCGGCTCCGGACTGCATGATCACCAGGTCCTCCTGCACCGCCAGCGCCAGCGCATCGGCCAGCCGCTCCACGGGCGGGAGCCCCTCCAGGCGCGCCAGCACGCGCGCCACCAGCCGCGGCGGTAGCAGCTCGGGGCCGGCCAGGGAAGCGAGGGCCAGGTCGTCCCGTCGCAGCGCCAGCCCCAGCAGCGGGAAGCGCACCTCCTGCGCGGTCACGGCAACGGGCCGAGGAGCGACCGGCCCAGGGGCGGCACCCCGCTGCGGGGGCACCGCTGCCGCGGCGTCCTCGCTGAGCCCGTTAGCCACACGCAGCAGCACCCCGCGGAGCTCGGCGGGCCGCACGTCCGGAGCCGGCACCCGGCAGCCTGCCGGATCGCTGCTGAGCAGCGCCAGCTTGGCCTCGAGGTAGCTGGGGTAGCGCGCGTCGAGACGCAGGTGGCCGCGGTCGTCCCGTGGCCAGCGGCGCAGGTCGGGCCGGACCCGGAACACCGGCGTCACCGGGAACGGCACGCGCTCGCCGGGCAGGATCACGGGCGGCTCCACGGCGGACGCGCCGGCGCCTCCGGGGCGGTCAGGCCTTGGGGAGGTTGACGACGAGCAGCCCGGACTCGAGGTGCGCGGTGGCACTCTCGCGCTCTACCGCGCCGGGCAGCTTCACGGTGCGCTGGAAGGGGCCGTTGGGGCGCTCGCTGAACACGATGCCGGTATCGTCGGGAAGGTTCTCGCGGATGCCGGCGACCACCACATCCTGGCCCTGGAGCGCGATCTCCAGGCTGGACTGCGGCACCCCGGGGACCTCCACCAGAAGCTGGTAGGCGTCGCCAACGTCCAGCAGGTCGACGCGAGGCAGCACGCCGTCGCCCGACGCCCCGGCATTGGCGAGCGCTTCGATGCGGTCGCGGACCGCCAGAAGCTCCTCGATATCGCCCGCCGTGCCGAACTTCTCGATCTCCATGGCGCGAGTTTAGCACCCGCCATGAGGGGGTCTGTTAGCGTAGGCACGTGGCCTCCACGGCCGTGCTCATCCCTGTTCTCGGCGGGCCGACAGCCTCCGGGAAGAGCACCGTGGCGCTGTCCCTGGCGTCCGAGCTCGACCTCGAGATCGTCGCGGCGGACGCCATGCAGGTCTACCGTGGCATGGACGTGGGCACGGCCAAGCCCACCGCCGAGGAACGCCGCCGCGTGCCCCACCATCTCATCGACGTGGTCACGCCTGCCGAGAGCTTCTCGGTGGCGGACTACGTCACCCGTGCCGAAGCGGCCGTCGCCGAGGTGCTGGCGCGCGGTCGCCTGCCGCTGGTCGTGGGGGGCACGGGCTTCTACATCCGCTCGCTGACCGAGGGGCTGCCGACCGCCCCGGCGGCCGACCCGGAGGCGCAAGCGCCGCTGTGGCGAGCCCTCGCGGAGACCGGGATCGAGCCCATGGTGGCCGAGCTGAAGCGTCTGAGCCCCACCGACGCCGCCCGTGCGCAGCGCAACCCGCGCCGCGTGATCCGCGCGCTGGAGGTGCTTCGCCGAACCGGCCGCCCCCCGAGCGCCTTCCCCCGCACCACCCCCGCCTACCGCTACGACAAGGTGGTGCTGCTCCCCACGCTGGAGGTGCTGCGGCCGCGCGTCCGGGAGCGCACCCGGGCCATGTTCGACGCGGGCCTGGTGGCCGAGGTCGAGGCGCTGCTGAAGGCCTACCCCGAGGCCCCCACGGCGTTGCAGGCGATCGGCTACAAGGAGGTTGCCACCCATCTCGCGGGTCGCAGCAGCCTGGAGGAGGCGCAGCTGGCAGTCACCATCGCCACGCTGCAGTACGCCCGCCGGCAACGCACCTGGTTCCGCAAGGAGCCCGAGGCGCGCCGCATCCCGCTGCCGGCCGAGCGGGCGGAAGGCGAGCTGCGGGTGTGGTTGCAGTGGAGGCGCAAGGCGGTGCCCGCCAGCTAGGCGGGTTGGGCCGCCATGCGGCCACGCCGGCGGGCGCCGTCGTCAGCGCCCCTCGGCCCCCACGGCACGCTTGCCGCCACGCCGGGCGCCGGCCTCGCCGCCCCCGTGCTCGCCGTTCCCGTGCTCGCCGCCCCCAGGCTCGCCGCCCCCAGGCTCGGGGTCGCCAGCCTGGTCGCGGGCGCCATCGCCGTTGCCGCCGCCGTTGCCGCCGCCCGACGCCTCGGCCCCGGACCC
>CAZBZU010000050.1:0-18839 GCA_964496495.1 uncultured bacterium | reverse complement strand
CCCGGACCCGGCTGGCCCGGACCCGGCTGGCCCGGACCCATCGGAGGCCGCGCGCTCCTTGCGGCGCGCCCCGAACAGGCTCTTCACCCGCTCCAGCAGCGTCTCGCGTTCGTGGATCGCCTCGCCCGCCTCCTCGGCGTAGGCGAGCAGCAGCTCACGGGCTCTGGGCGACAGCCGCTCGGGCGTATCCACCACGATGCGCACCACCTGGTCGCCATGGCCCACGCTGCGCAGCCGCGGCATGCCCTTGCCTCGCAGCCGCACCTCGCTGCCGGACTGGGTGCCGGGCCCGACGTCGATGACCTCGGGTCCGTCCATGGTGGGCACCTCGAAGCTCGAGCCCAGCGCCGCCTGCGCCATCCCCAGGTGGAGGTCGTAGCGCAGGTCGTCGCCCTCCCGAACGAAGTCGTCGTGGGGCGTCATGTCGATGAACAGGTAGAGATCACCGGGTGGGCCGCCGTCCACGCCGGCATTGCCCGCTCCGGCGACCCGCAAGCGGTAGCCGCCATCGATGCCGCGCGGCAGCTTGACCTCGACCGCGTCGCGGCTCTCCATCCGGCCGAGGCCGGCGCACTTCTTGCACGGGTCGTTGACCACTTGTCCGAGCCCCTGGCACTGCGGGCAGGTGCGGGTGGTGACGACGGTGCCGAAGAAGGACTGCGCCTGGGCCCGGACCTGTCCCACGCCCCGGCAGGTCGGGCAGGTCTTCTTGCCCTCGCCGTCGGGATCGGCCCGGTCGCCATGGCAGCGGTCGCAGGTGGTGTAGCGGTTGACGTCGACCGTCAGCGTCTCACCCTGGCGCGCCTGCTCCAACGTCACGGTGAGTTGCGCCTCCAGGTCCTCGCCCGGCTGACCGCGCTGCCGCGGGCGCGCGCCCGCCATGTTGCCGCCGAAGACCGACGCGAAGATGTCGAAGATGTCGCCGGTGAAGGTCGCGCCCTCGTCGGCCGAGCCGAAGCGATCGTAGCGATCGCGCTTCTGCGGGTCGGAGAGCACCGCGTAGGCCTCGTTGATGCGCTTGAACTGTTCCTCCGCCTCGTGGTCGCCCGGGTTGCGGTCGGGGTGATACTGCAGCGCGAGCCGGCGGTAGGCCGCCTTGACCTGAGACGCGTCCGCCTCGCGGTCCACGCCCAGCAGCTCGTAGTAATCCGCCATCAGGTGGTCAGTATACCGAAGGGCGAAGCGGCCCCCGTGGCCTGGATTGCACGTTCCCATCGGCGACGGCGGAAGGTCCTGGAGCTCCTCGCCGGCGCCGGCTCAGGGCCGCCGCCGGGCGAAGGGCGCCGCCGCCTCGGGAGTGAGGTAGGGCGCCCGCGGGCGCCCGCGGCCTCACCCCCTGCGTCGCAGGGATTGCAGCTGCTTGGCCGCTTCCTCGGCGCTGATGTCGCCCTTCTCCAGGCGGTCGAGCACGTCCGCGCGTTCTTCGCCGGTGTCGGGCGCGGCCTCGTAGCCAAGCGCGCGCAGCAACGTGTCGAAGCGCAGCCGCACCGTCGGGTAGCTGAGGCCGAGGACGCGCTCGGCCTCCTTGAGGTTGCCTCGCACTCTGACGAAGATGCGCAGGAACTCGAGCTGCTCCTCCGGTAGCAAGGCGAACTCGTTCGGCGCGAACCGCCCCTCGATGACGATGCCGGAGGCCTCGCACTCCAGGCGCGTGACGGTGAGAGCTTCGCCGGTGACGGGGCAGGCGGTGGGCATCGGGTGGTTGGGCATCAGGTCACTCCCTGTGGGCCGCCGGGCGCCGCGCGCCCGGCGCGGGCGCCATCGACGTCAGTAGGTGGTCAGCTCCACGCTCGCCTCCGGCGTGCGCACGCGCAGGTAGGGCTCGCCTGGAGGTAGCCGCAGCCGGTCCCCGAAGCGTGCCCCCGCGAGCGCGTCGAGCGCGGCCAGGGGCGAGGGCGTTGCGTCCCCCACGGCGCCCGTCCCGGCGAAGGCGGTCGCTTCGGCGAGGGACTGCGGCAGGCGTCCGCCGCGCCGGGCCCAGGCCGCCAGCAGCGCCCGCGCCAGCAGGACCACGCCGGCCGCGAAGGAGAGCACCTCCCCGAACGGCCACAGCGGCGCCGCCCAGGCGAAGCGCACGCGCCCGGCGCGCACTCGCAGCACCAGCACGCGCGGCCGAAGCTCGTCCAGGTAGGCGCGCAGCCCCTCCCTGGTGGGCTCGCGCGGCGTCAGCATCACGCCACCTCGATGATGATCTTGGCGGTCGTGCCCTTGTCGTCGTCGCTCGCGTCGATGTCGACCAGGCGTCCGCCGGGCACGTCGCTGCCCAGCGAGTCCAGGATGCCGGCGATGTCGATCCCCTGCTCCTCGAGCTGCTTGCGCGCTTCGGGCGGCAGGAAGCGGCCGGCGAACTTCGCCAGGCCGATCGGCACGTTCACCCGAACGGTCGCCTCCTTGCTGCCGTCCGGGCGGGTGGCGTCCACCGTGATCCTGAGCAGTTGCGCCTTGCCCTTCGGCGCCGGCGCCGCGGCCGGCTTCTGGCCGGCGGGACCGATCGCTTCGAGCAGCTCGGCCGCCTGATCGGCGGAGATCTGCCCGGCGGCCAGCATGTCCAGGATGCGGCGGCGCTCGTCGTTAGCTGTCATCGTCCACCTTCACATGGAGGTTCCCGGTGGTGACGTGCACGTCGAGGCTGGCGGCGCCGTCTCCGAGGCGCCCCTCGAAACGCTGGCCGACGCCGTGCCGGCTCACCTCGAAGCCGTGCCCGCTCACCGAGGCATTGCCGATGGAGACGGAGCCGCTCATCGCCACGTTGGAGTCGGCGCCAAGTCGGATGTCGACATCGCCGGCCGTGGCCCGGAGGCTGTTCCGGCCCTCGGTCAGGGTCATCTCCAGGTCGATGTCGCCGGCCGAGGTGACCAGGTCGACGCCCTTGAGGCCGCGCGCTTCGAGGTCGCCGGAGGTGAGCCGGCCGCGCAGGTAGGGGACGCCGGACAGCTTCACGTCGCCCGCGGTGACGTTGAGGTCCACCCCGTAGTCCGCCGGCAGCCGGACCCGCACATGGGTCGAGCGCAGCCGGTTGACGAAGCGGTCGACCCAGGAGTCGCTCCCGCCGGCGCCCTGGTAGCGCAGGGTGGCACCGTCGCTGGCGGGCTCGAGCCGCAACGACTCGGCGTCGCCAGATAGCGTTACCTCGCTGACGTCGGGGTCGCTGCGAACGTCGATGTCACCGGCCAGCAGGGAGAGGTGGAGCCAGCGCGTGCCCTCGGCCGCGGCCTTCGGCCCGGTCGGCGCGGCAGCCGCTGCGGTTGACGCCGTCTCGGCCGCCGCGACCTGTGGCGCAGCACTCTCGGCCGCGGCCCCAGGAGGCGCGGCGGCCCCAGGAACGGCCGCGGCCGGCTCGCCAGCAGCCGCGTCACCGGCAACCGGCTCGCCAGCAGCTGCCCGCGCCTCGACCTCCATCGCCTCGGCGCTGGCCGCGAGCTCCGCCTCGGCGCTGTCGATGTCGCGCAGGACGCTCAGAAGGCGCTCGGCCTCCTCGTCGGTGATCGTCCCCGCGGCCACCATCTTGCGGATGCGTTCGGTTTCGTCCATGCTCACGTTCTCCCGTCCAAGCGGTCGCGCCGGCCGTCAGGCGCCCTGCGCCCTCGGCCAGAAGTCGTCTCGCCAGGGCCCGGTCGGCTCCACACGCGGCCGCTCGAGGCAGCCCGCGAGCCACCGCAGGCCGGCGGCCAGGCGCGCCAGTGGTCGCCGCGTCGCCTGTCGGCGTTGTGCCGTGAGGTATGCCTGCCGCTGAAGCTCGGCGAGGCGGGCACGCGTTGCGCGTTCGTAGCTCATGCCGGTCACGGTCATCGCCTCCTCGCCACGAATCATAGGCCAGGGTTATCAGAATGTCAAGTTGGAGTTGCCAGTATGTAAGCTGGCGGTTTCTAGGCTGGCGAATGCGCCCGCTCCTCAGGCTCCAACAGGTAGGCGCCGCCCTCGAACGCCGTCACCTGGAACCCCTGCCCCACCCGTGGCGCCAGCGCCTCCCGTACGGCACGGCGCCAGCTCGCCGCAGCCTCGGGGTCGTGGGCCAGCAGCCGGGTAGCATCCTCGGGGACGGCGACCCGCACGGCAGCGGCGCCTTCCGGCAACGCCTGCGGCACGGGCTCGCCAGCGTCGCCGCGCATGAGCGCCCAGGCCGAGCGCGGTAGCGGCGCCGGCTCGGCGCCGAGCCCGATGCCGTGGCGCTCTGCTCGCTGGCTCACCTCGATCGCCCGCAGGTCCCAAAACGCCAGCAGCCGGTCGCTGGCCTGGTTGCCGCCGAGCGCCCCGGACATCGTCCCGTAGAAGTCCGGCAGGTACTCCCGGCTCCTCACCCCGAGATGGTGGAAGTTGAGGCGCGCGTTCCGGGCCTGCATGGGATCGAAGGTCCAGGTCATCCAGTCGAGGCCGCGCTCCAGGCACCAACGCCGCTGTGCCCACTTCAGCTGCCGGCCGACGCCGGCGCCCTGGTAGGCCGGCCGCACCGCCACCATGTGGGAGTGGATGCCGGTACCCCGCTCCCACGGACCGTGCGGGCGGGCGGCGAACCCGTACGCGAAGCCCACCACGCGCTCGCCCGCGAAGGCGCCGAGGACCAGGCCGCCCGTATGCTGCACGGCCCGGAAATGGGCGGCGGGCACGGCCTCGAGCGGCTCGAACCCCCACACCTCGAGCTGCAGCGCCTCGAGCGCGCGCATCTCCTCGATCCCTCGCGGCTCGCGAACCGTGACGCCGGCCGCGGCCTGCCGTGGCGTTCGCATGTCGTGGTCAGTCTACCGGCTCGGCGTCCGCCGGACGCCGTCGCTACAGGATCAGCTGCCCGTGTCCTCGCGCGCCTGCGGGCTCAGCCCGGTGAGGCTCAGCTGCGGCTCGTCGACCTGCCAACCGGTGGCGGCTTCGATGGCCTCTTTGAGGTAGCGGCCCAGCGGCTTGCCGTCGACCATCGGCGTCGGCACATCGAGGATGCTCCCGGTCTCGCGGCAGACCACGTGGAAGTGGTCCGACACGTTGCTGTCGTAGAGCGACTGCCCGGCCGAGCCCTTGAACTCGCGTACCAGCCCTGCCTCGGCGAGCACGCCGAGGTTCAGGTACACGGTCGACAGGCTGAGATTCTCGCCCCGCTGCTTCAGCGCCAGGTAGAGGCCCTCGGCGCTGACGTGCTGGTTCTCGGCGAGCAGATGGCCGAGGATGAGCTCTCGCGGACGGCTGAAGCGCAGCCCGTGCTCCTTGAGCACGACACGCGGGTCGGCCGGCGCATGGGCGCCGCCGGCACCGGCAACCGGCTCCGCCGCGACCCGCTCCGCTGCCGGCTCCCCCACCGGCTCCGCCGCCACCGATGGGACGCTAGTGCGGTCGTGCTCGCTCACGCGCGTTGCCGCCCAGCGACCGTGCCTGGCTGTGACATGCCGTGTCCCACGCAACAAGCATAGCATAATCGGAACGCTTCCGATTTACCGGCCCTACGGCGCCGCAGGCCGGCCGCGGAAGGAGCGCGCCGCGCGCGGCAACCTGGGCACGCGCTGGGGCGGCCAGGGACAGCACGGCGCCGTGATACGGTCCCGCGGGACCGTATCACGGCGCCAGTCGCGGGGCGGCGCCCGGAACCGTCCGGTCCCGCCCGGCCCGTAACCGTGGTCAGAGCAGCGTTTCGACCGCGGCGCGCTCCTCCTTGAGCTCGGCCTCCGTCGCGGTGATGCGCTCGCGCACGGCCGCCGGGATGTCCAGCCCTTGCACCACCTCGATCTTGCCGTTCGCCACCCGGACTGGGAAGGAGAACACCACACCCTCGGCGACGCCGTAGTCACCGCGGCTGGGGATGCCCATGCTCACCCAATCGCCATCGGGCGTGCCGAGCGCCCAGCTGCGCATGTGATCCACCGCGGCGTTCGCCGCCGATGCGGCGCTCGAGGCCCCGCGGGCCTGGATGATGGCAGCGCCACGCTTCTGCACCGTGGGAATGAACTCGCCCGTCACCCAGGCGTCGTCGACCAGGTCCTTGACGGGCGTGCCCTTCACAGTGGCGTGCGTCACGTCGGGAACCTGCGTGCTCGAGTGGTTCCCCCAGATGATCATGCGTCGCACGTCGGCCACCTTCGCGCCCGTCTTGGAGGCGACCTGACTGATGGCGCGATTGTGGTCCAACCGCGTCATGGCCGCGAACTGCTCGGGCTTCAGGTTGGGCGCATTGTTGAGGGCGATCAAACAGTTGCTGTTGGCAGGGTTTCCGACCACCAAGACCTTCACGTTGGGCGCGGCGTTGTCGCTCAGCGCCTTGCCCTGCACGGTGAAGATCGCTCCATTGGTTGCCAGCAGGTCCTTCCGCTCCATGCCGGGCCCGCGGGGACGCGAGCCGACGAGGAGCGCGTAGTCGGCGTTCCGGAAGGCCACGTTGGGGTCGTCCGAGGTCTCCACCCCGTGAAGCAACGGGAAGGCGCAGTCGTTGAGCTCCATCACGACGCCTTCCAGCGCCTTCATCGCCGGCGGGATCTCGAGCAACTGCAGGATGACCGGCTGGTCGGAGCCCAACATGTCACCGGAAGCGATGCGGAAGAGCAGCGCGTAGCCGATCTGTCCCGCCGCGCCTGTCACCGCTACGCGAACTGGGTCTTTCATTTAGGTCTCCTTGGACTACCATCACGAGGGCCACCGAACGGCCGCCGTCCCGCCTGGATCAGGCATGATCGGCCGGCGCCGAAGTGGCATCCGAGCCAGGGCACTCACGGCCCGCGGGGTGGGCCCCGCGGGCTCCACTCGGCATCGTACCACCGGCCGAGCCAGCCTAAGCGCCGCCCAGCACGACTGCGCGACAACACGAGCTGAGTGTTTCACGTGAAACCCGCAGCCGCTTCGGCCGCCTCAGGCCTGGTACCCGAGAAGCTCCAGCAAGCGGGTCAGCTCGTCCTCGGAGTGGAACTGGAGCTCGATGCGCCCTCGCTTCTCGCCCCGGATGCGCACGCGCGTGCCGGCGTGTCGGCTCAGATCCTCCTCCAGCTGCGCGTAGCGCCCCGACGTGGTCGCGCCCGCGGGTCTCGCCGGCCGTGCAGGCCGCCGCAACGCCTCGGCCTCGCGAACCGACAGGCCGCGACCCACGATCCGCTCCAGTGCCCACAGGCGGTCGCCAGCCGCCTGGGCGAGGATGGCTCGGCCGTGACCCGCGCTGATCTCACCAGCTTCCAGAGCCGCCAACGCCTCGTCGGGCAACGTCAGCAGGCGCAGGCTGTTGGCGACGGCGCTGCGCGACCGGCCAACCGCGCGACCCACCTCCTCCTGGCTCGAGCCGAAGTCCATCAACTGCTTGAAGGCCCGAGCCTCCTCGACCGGGTTCAGATCCTCCCGCTGCAGGTTCTCCACGATCGCCACCTCGAGGGTCTCGCGATCGTCCAGGTCCCGAACCACGACCGGCACGCTGGCGAGGCCCGCGCGACTGGCGGCCCGGAAGCGCCGCTCCCCGGCGACGATCTCGAACCCCTCGCCCCGCGGTCGCACCAGGATGGGCTGGAGCATCCCCTTCTCCGCGATGGACGCCGCCAGCTCGGCGATGGCCACGTCGTCCACGTGCCTACGGGGTTGCGTTGGCGACGGTGTCAACCGGTCAAGTGCCACCTGTTGGATGCCCCCCTGAGCCTTCGGCAGCAGCGCGTCGAGCCCCCGTCCGAGCCCTCTAGCCTTGGCTGACACGATCGATGACCTCCTCTGCCAGGCTCTGGTAGGCCAGCGCCCCGGCCGACATCGGCGCATACTCCATGACCGCCTGCCCGTACGACGGCGCCTCTGCCAGCCGCACGCTGCGCGGGATCACGGTCCGGAACACCTGCTGCTTGAAGTGCCGGCGCACGTTCTCCTCGACCTGTTGCGAGAGCTTCGTGCGGCTGTCAAACATCGTGAGCAAGATGCCGAGGATGCGCAGCTCCCGGTTGAGCGAGCCCCGCACGCGCTCCACGGTATCCATCATGCCGGCGATCCCCTCCAGCGCATAGTACTCGCACTGCAGGGGGATGATGAGGCGGTCGGCGGCGGCCAGCGCGTTCAACGTCAACGCCCCCATCGACGGCGGCGCGTCCACCACGATGAAGTCGAAGTTCGGCCGCACCCCGATGAGCGCCCGTGACAGCAGCAACATGTTGTCGGCGGTGGCGTCGAGCTCCACCGCCGCGCCGGCGAGATCGGCCGACGCCGGTAGCACTGCGAGGTTCGGCTGCAGCGTGCGCACCAGCGCCTGCCGCGCCGACGCCCGCCCCACCACCACGTCGTATACCGTTCGCACCGGCGCGTTGATGCCCAGCCCGCTGCT
This sequence comes from uncultured bacterium, assembly GCA_964496495.1. Taxonomy (GTDB): domain Bacteria; phylum Deinococcota; class Deinococci; order Deinococcales; family Trueperaceae; genus JASBRS01. The sequence goes on along the minus strand of CAZBZU010000050.1, from coordinate 10,585 downwards.
CGCGTTCGCCTGTGGGTCCAGATCCACCACCAGGATCCGCCGCCGCTCCGCCAATGCCGACGCCAGATTGACCGCGGTGGTGGTCTTTCCCACACCGCCCTTCTGGTTGATCACGCCGATGATCGGCAAGCAGGTCCTCCCCCGAGGCGGAGTGCGACCAGCCTACCACGGTGCCCCAGCGTTTCCTCGGCCAGCACGGTCACTGCCGCGCCGCTCTCGGCGGCCAGCGCCTCCCGCTCAGGACGCCATTGCGGGCCTCTGCGACTCACCAGCAGCACCGGGTCGGCCTGTACCGTCCTCGTCGCCCGGAAGACCTCGACGAACGTTCCGACCCCCTGAGCGACCACCACCGATGCCGACACGCCCGTGAGCGTACCGGCGTCTCCCGCCACGACCTCGACATTCCTCAGCCCCAGCTGTCCGCTAACGAGCGACAGGAAGCTCGCCCGCTTCCGCCGCCGCTCGGTCAGCACCACCCGCCAGGCCGGCAATCTCACCGCCAGCACCACGCCGGGCAGGCCGGCGCCCGACCCGACATCGACGAGCGTTCCTGCCACCGGCTCGAGCCGGCTCACCAGCGAGGCATAGCGCTCGGCCTCGGCCAGGTGCCGATCCAGCTCGGCGAGGCCGCGGTCGGAGAGCAGATCCAGCGTGCGGTGGTAGCGCTCGAGCAGCTCGCAGTAGCGAGCCACTGCCTCGTCGGGCCCGGCCTGTTTCACGTGAAACGCCGCCCGCCCGCTACGCCAACTCCCTCCGCCACCCCGCAGACGGCCGCCGCGACGGGTTCCCCCGCACCTCCAGCCCCGGTCCGGCGCCCGGCTGCGGCCGCGCCGGCGGCGCGCCGACGCAGCTCATCCGCGAGGGTCGCCGCTCCGCCGTCCATGCTGCGTCCTGAGGTGCACCACCAGCGCCGCGAGATCGCTGTCGCGCACGCCGCGAAGACGTTGTGCCGCGCCCAGCGTGGCAGGCGCATGCTTCGCCAGCACCTCTCGCCCCTCGGTCGATAGGCTGGCCACCCGACCGAATGCCACACCCGACAGGCTCATCCCCTCGTACTCCCCGCGATCCCTCAGCTGCCGCTCCGCCCGCTCGATGTAGGGCGCGTAGCGCACCAGCGTCTCCACCCGCTCGACCTCGCCGCTCTCCAGCGCGACCTCCGGCCCACCCACGCGCTCGATGACCGCCCGGTAGTCCATCCCGGGGCGGCACAGCAGCTTGCTGCCGCTGTCGCCCGCGTGGCGAGCGGCGGCCAGCCGCGCGACCTCGGCGTGGACGCGCTCTGCACTTGCCCGCACGCGCGCCAGCTCGGCGTCGTCCACCAGCCCCCAGCGATGCCCAACCCGGGTGAGCCGCTCGCCGGCGTTGTCCTGCCGGTGGAGCAAGCGGTACTCGTTCCGCGAGGTGAGCATGCGGTAGGGCTCGTCCACGCCCCACCTCACCAGGTCGTCGAGCAGCACGCCGACGTACCCCCCGTCGCGCGGCACCGTCACCAGCTCCGCCCCGGCGGCGTAGCGCGCAGCGTTGACGCCTGCCACCAACCCTTGGGCCGCCGCCTCCTCGTAGCCGCTGGTCCCGTTGATCTGCCCCGCGCTGAAGAGGCCGGGAAGGCGCTTCGACATCATCGTGACCGCGAGCTGGGTCGGCTGCAGGACGTCGTACTCCACCGCGTAAGCGTAGCGCTGGATCACCGCCCGCCCGAAGCCTGGCAACGTTCGGATCATGTCGTCCTGGAGGATTGGTGGCATCGAGCTCGAGAACCCCTGCAGGTAGACCTCGCTGGTCTCGACGCCGTCCGGCTCGACGAACAGCAGGTGATGATCGCGATCGGCGAAGCGGACCACCTTGTCCTCGATCGACGGGCAGTAGCGCGGTCCGCGGCCCTCGATCTCACCGCCGTACATGGCAGACTGCGCCAGGTTCGCCTCGATCAATCGGTGCGTCTCCGGCGTCGTCCGCGTGAGCCAGGTAGGCATCTCGCTGACGCGCTTCCCCGGCACGCCGGTGAAGCTCTTCGGCGGTCTATCCGGCGGCACCTCCGTCAGAGCCGAGAAGTCGACGGAGTCAGAGCGGATGCGCGGCGGCGTCCCGGTCTTGAAGCGCATCAGCTCATGCCCGCCGGCCCGCAGGCTACGCGACAGCTGGCGCGCAGGCGCTTCCCCCTGGCGCCCAGCGGGCCGCTGCTGCTTGCCGTACCACACCACCCCGGCGAGGAAGGTGCCGGTGCACAGCACCACGCTGGGGGCCATCAGCTCGCGGCCGTCCGAGGTCGCCACGCCCACAGCCCGTCCCCGCTCGACCGCCAAGGACGCCACCTCGGCGCGAACGATCGTCACCCCAGCCGTCGACTCCACCAGCGACCGCGCCGCGGCGGCATAACCGTCTCGCTCGTTCTGCACGCGCAGCGAGTGCACCGCGGGCCCCTTGCTGGCGTTCAGAGTGCGCGCGTGGATGGCGGTCTCGTCCGCCAGCCGGCCCATCACGCCCCCGAGCGCCACCAGCTCGAAGACGAGCTGCGACTTGCCGGGCCCGCCGATGGCGGGGTTGCAGGGCATGACCCCGATCCTGTCCGGGTTGGGCAGCACCAGCGCGGTGCGCGCGCCCAAGCGCGCCGCCGCCACGCTCGCTTCGATGCCAGCGTGACCGCCGCCCACAACGATCACGTCGAACCGCATGTGCTAGTCGCCACCTTCCATCAAGGCCGTGAGGAACGCGCTCGCACCCCACGGTCGCCTCAGGGCAGCCTACCCCGCCAGGCCCACCGTTGTCCCACCGCCCATGACGCCCAGGCACCGTCCCGCGGAGCCGTCGCCTGGGCCCCACCCCCACGACGCCGCTGTCGCGGCGACCGCCGCCGACCCGCCGGAAGGTCGGCCGCCGTCTGGTAGACTGCGGCCCTGACACTCCGCACCGCGAGCGGGCGCCAACCCGGGCGGCGGAGCATCGTCCGGGGCCCGCTCCCGGCGCCACAAGCCAACCCGGCGTCGCGCCCCGCGCGCGGGGCGACCCGGGTCATAGCGGGCGGCCGGGCCGCGTGCCGCAGACGATCCTGCGGCGCGCGGGCGAGGGGACACTGCAGGCATGCTGAGCCGCGATGAGGCTATCTGGGAGGACATCCTCGAAGCGCTCCGGGAGGAGATCCCGGAGGTCGAGTTCCGCACCTGGTTCCGTCAGGTGAAGCCTCTCGGCTTCGAGGACGGCGCCTTCCTGGTGGGCGTGCCACATTCCTTCGCGCGCGACTGGCTGCGGGGCCACTACGCCGAGCTGATCGAGCGGGCCCTCCAGGACCTCGGCGCGGACACGCCCCGGGTGGCCTTCCAGGTGGTGCCCTTCCAGACCATCGAACAGCAGGACCTCTTCAGCGCGCACCAGGAGAGCGCCCCGGTCGCGACGGCGCCGCAGCCGCACCTCAACCCCAAGTACGTGTTCAGCAACTTCGTGGTAGGGCCCAACAACAACCTGGCCCACGCCGCCGCGCTGGCAGTGGCCGAGTCGCCGGGCCGCGCCTACAACCCGCTGTTCCTTTACGGCGACGCCGGCCTGGGCAAGACGCACCTGATGCACGCCGTCGGGCACGCGGTGGCCGAGCGTTACCCCAACCTGGTGGTCGAGTATGCGACCACCGAGGCCTTCACCAACGAGATGATCAACGCCATCCGGGAGGACCGAATGGTCTCCTTCCGCGACCGCTACCGCTCCATCGACCTGCTGCTCATCGACGACATCCAGTTCATCGCCGGCAAGGAGCGCACCCAGGAGGAGTTCTTCCACACGTTCAACGCGCTCTACGAGTCGGGCAAGCAGATCATCCTCTCCTCGGACCGGCCGCCGAAGGACATCCCCACGCTCGAGAAGCGCCTTCGCAGCCGCTTCGAATGGGGGCTGATCACCGACATCCAGGCGCCGGAGCTAGAAACGCGCATCGCCATCCTGAAGATGAACGCCGAGTATCGCGGCGTGAAGGTCCCGGCCGACGTGATCGACTACATCGCGCGCCACGTCACCTCCAACATCCGGGAGCTCGAGGGGGCCCTGGTGCGGGCCATCGTCTTCGCCTCCATGAACCAGGCCACGCTCGACCGCCAGACCGTGGCCAAGGCCCTCTCCGACGTGTTCGCGCCCAGCGAGCTCAACCTCACCATGGCCGACATCCTCAAGCTGACGTCCATGCGCTTCGAGGTCGAGGCGAACGACGTCAAGGGCAAGGGCAGGCGTCAGGAGCTGGTGGTACCCCGCCAGATCGCCATGTACCTCATCCGCGAGCTGACCCCGCACTCCTACCCCGAGATCGGCCAGTTCTTCTCCGGGCGCGACCACTCCACCGTGATGTACGCCGTGCAGAAGGTGACCGACCAGTTGGGCAAGGATCAGGAGCTGGCGCATCTCGTCCGCGACCTCAAGGCCAGCCTGGTCTAGCCCCGGCCCGACACCGGCGCGCGCATGCCAAGGCGCGCGCATCGGCCGCCGCGGCGCCACCCCCTCCCGCCACGTCCGGACCCCGCGAGGCCACGCCCTCCGCGCCCGCCGCCGCCTCGGCAGGCCCGAGCGCGAGCCGTCTGTGGACAAGCCTGTGGAAAACATGTGGACAGCTTGTGGATGCCCTTGTGCAGAAGTGTCGCCCCCGACGCACATGTGGACAGCTGTGGATGACCGTTACGCTTTTCCACAGCGTTCCCCGGGTTCTCCACACCTGCATACACATCCTCATCATCGTGATGGCCGCCAGTTCGCGTGCTTTTCCACACTTTCCCCAGGCCCTACGGTTATCTAGTGTCTCTTCCTATTCATGATGTTCACCCACCCCTCGGGAGTGTCCCACCACGTTCATCGCCAAGAGCGAGCCCCGTCAGACGCACACATCAGGTATGCTCATAGTCAATGCCGCAGGGGAGACACGCATGAAGGTTCACGTTCCCAAGAAGACACTGGCCGATACCCTCGCCCATGTCGAGCGCATCATCCCCACGCGGAGCAGCAATCCCGGTCTCAGCCTGCTTCGCATCGACACCAGCAGTGAGGGCATCGAGCTGAGCGGCAGCAACATGGACATCGACATCCGCTCACGATTCGCGGCCGACGCGCAGGGCACAGGCAGCTACGCCTTGCCGGCGCATGTCTTCAGCCAGATCGTGCGCGCGCTGGCGGGCGACATCGTGGAGCTGGAGTTCGGCGACAAGGAGCTGGAGATCTCGTCGGGCACCTTCGCTACCAAGCTTCAGCTGATGGCGCCGTCGTCCGCTCCCGAGCTGAGTTTTCCCGACGATCTCCCCGGCGCGCTCGACGCCGCGGCACTGGTCAAGGCCCTGGGCAGCGTCCGCTACGCGGCTGCCGTAGCCGACTACCAAGCGGTGTTCCGGGGCGTGAAGATGGAGCTCGGCCCCGAGACCACGCGCGCGGTCGCCACCGACGGCTTCCGTCTCGCCTACTACCACCTGGAGTCCGGCAGCGGGCTCGAAGGCGAGGTGGTGGTGCCGGCACGCAGCGTCGACGAGGTGACGCGGGTCTTCGGCGAAGGCGAGGTCCAGATCGGGCTCTTCGAGGGGCAGCTGAGCGTTCGCAGCGGCGGCTTCAGCCTCAACCTCAAGCTCATGGACGGCAGCTTCCCGGACTACGAGCGCATCATCCCGACCAGCTTCCCGGTCAGCGTCACCGTGGACGCACCGAAGCTCGCCGAGGCGGTGTCGCGAGTGGCGTTGATGGCGGACAAGACCGCCAACAACCGGGTGGACCTGTTCGCCAAGGAAGGAACCCTGCAGATCACCGCAGAGGGCTCCTACGGCCGGTCACAGGAGTCCCTGGACGTGCTCCAGGAAGGGGCCGATCCCGAGATCGCCCTTGCCTACAACGCCAAGTATCTGGTCGATGCCCTGGGGCCGGTGGCAGGCGACGTGCGCCTGTCGTTCTCCGGCGGCGGGCCGTCGACCTCGCCGAGTGTGATGGCCGACCTCGGCGATCCCAGCTACCTGGCGATGATCGTACCGCTCCGGACCGGCTGACCGAGACGGCGTGCGCCGCACGGCGGCTCATGGCGGAGTGCCTGGGTCCCGTGAGCGGCCGCGCACGAACCTTCGCGGCGGCGGCCCAGCGCATCAACTAGGGAGGACCCATCATGACCATCATCGAAGACGTTCGTGCGCTCGAGCTTCTGGACTCGCGCGGCAATCCCACGGTGAGCGCTACCGTCAGCCTCTCCAGCGGTGTGCAGGGATCCGCGGTGGTGCCGTCGGGCGCCTCCACCGGCGTGCACGAAGCGGTCGAGCTGCGCGACGGCGGCAGCCGCTTCATGGGCAAGGGCGTTCAGAAGGCGGTGGCGAACGTCGAGGCCGAGATCGCGCCTGCCGTGATGGGCATGGACGCGCTCGATCAGGCGGCGCTGGACCGCACCCTCATCGAGCTGGACGGCACCCCCAACAAGAGCAAGCTGGGCGCCAACGCCATTCTCGCGGTATCGCTGGCCGCCGCGCGCGCGGCGGCAGCCGCCCTCGACCTGCCGCTCTACCGGCACCTGGGTGGCGTCGGCGGGCGCATCCTACCGGTGCCGCTGATGAACGTCCTGAACGGAGGCAGGCACGCCGACAACAACGTCGACATGCAGGAGTTCATGCTGGTGCCGGCCGGCTTCGAGCGCTTCTCCGACGGCCTGCGCGCCGGCGTCGAGACCTTCCACCACCTCAAGCAGGTGCTCGCCACACGCGGCTACAACACCAACGTCGGGGACGAGGGCGGCTTCGCTCCGGACCTCAAGAGCAACCAGGAAGCGCTCGAGGTGCTGGTGGAGGCGATCGAGAAAGCTGGCTACGCTCCGGGCGAGCAGGTGTTCATCGCGCTCGACCCGGCGGCCAGCGAGTTCTACCAGGACGGCAGCTACAACCTTGCGTCCGAAGGCAAGAAGCTCGACTCGGAGGGCATGATCGACTACCTCGAGGAGTGGATCTCGCGCTATCCGATCCTGTCCTTGGAGGACGGCCTGGCCGAGGACGACTGGAGCGGCTGGGCGTCGCTCACCAAGCGCCTCGGCGACCGGGTGCAACTCATCGGGGACGACATCTTCGTCACCAACGTCGAGCGCCTGCAGCGGGGCATCGACGAGGGGGTGGCCAACGCCATCCTGGTGAAGGTGAACCAGATCGGCACCCTGACCGAGTCGCTCGACGCCATCGAGCTCGCCAAGTCGCGGGGCTTCCGGAACGTCATCAGCCACCGCAGCGGCGAGACCGAGGACGCCTTCATCGCGGACCTGGCGGTGGCGCTCAACGCCGGCCAGATCAAGACCGGCTCGGCGAGCCGCTCCGACCGCATCGCCAAGTACAACCGGCTGCTGACGATCGAGGCGGAGCTGGGCGCCGACGCCCGCTACCTGGGCGTTGGCGCGCTGGCGCGATGACCACCAGGCGCCGCACCAAGATCGTCGCCACCCTGGGACCGGCGAGCAGCGACGAGGACACCCTGGGCCGCCTGATCGAGTCCGGTGTGGACGTCTTCCGGCTGAACTTCTCCCACGGAAGCAAGGACGTCCACCGCGCCAACGTGGAGCTGATCCGCGCCCAGGCGAAGCGTGCGGGGCGCGCCGTGGGCGTGCTGCAGGACCTGCAAGGTCCCAAGATCCGCATCTCGCGCTTCGAGGACGACGAGATCACCCTGGAAGAGGGCGACGAGTTCGCGCTCACCTGCGACGACGACTCACCGGGGACCCGCGAGCGCGTGGGCGTGACCTACAAGAACCTCTGCCAGGACGTCAAGGGCGGAGACGCGCTGCTGCTCGACGACGGCCGCCTGCGACTCGAGATCACCGCCATCCACGGCGCCACCATCCACACCCGGGTGGCGGTCGGCGGGGTGCTGTCCAACAACAAAGGCATCAACATCCCCGGCGCCGACCTGAGCATCCCGGCCCTCACCGACAAGGACGTCGAGGACCTGCTCTTCGGGGCCGAGCTGGACGTCGACTGGGTGGCGATGAGCTTCGTGCGCAGCCGCGACGACCTGCTGCTGGCCCGTCACTACCTCTCGCGCGCGGGTTCGAAGGCGAAGCTGATGGCGAAGATCGAGAAGCCCACCGCGGTGGAGCGCTTCGAGGAGATCCTCTTCGAGGTGGACGGCGTCATGGTGGCGCGCGGGGATCTGGGCGTCGAGATGCCGCCGGAGCAGGTGCCGCTCATCCAGAAGCGCCTCATCCGCGGCTGCCTCGACGCCGGCAAGCCGGTCATCACCGCCACCCAGATGCTGGAGTCGATGGTGCACAGCCCCACGCCCACCCGGGCCGAGGCCTCCGACGTGGCGAACGCCATCTACGACGGTACCGACGCCGTCATGCTGTCGGCCGAGACCGCCGTCGGCGACTACCCGGTGGCCGCGGTCGTGATGATGGACCGTATCGCGCACTCGGTGGAGGCGGACGAGAGCTACCAGCGCGGCATGCGCGAGCACTACCCGACGCCCGAGAACACCACCGCCGACGCCGTGTCGCTGGGAGCTTGCGAGATCGCCTTCACACTCGGCGCCGAGCTGATCGTCACCTTCACCTCCAGCGGCACCACCGCGCAGCGGGTGTCGCGCAACCGCCCGTCGGTGCCGATCCTGGCGATCACACCGAACGCCCGCGCCTACCGCCAGCTGGCGGTGGCCTGGGGGGTGGTGCCGCTCATGAGCGACGACATCCACAGCACCGACGAGATGGTGGCGGTCGCCACCAGCAGCATCGCGGTGGCGGGGCTGGCTCAGCCCGGCGGCCGCTTCGTGATCACCGCCGGGGTGCCGTTCGGCATGCGGGGCACCACCAACCTGATCCGCGTGGAGCGCTACCGGCCGCAGGGCTGAGTGGGCGCGCCGGCGAGGGGCCACGAGGAACGCGGCCGGCAGGTACATCCTGCCGGCCGCGCTGGCTGCGGGTGCGAGGTGGGGCGGGGGCTCAGCCCTCCTCGGCCCTCACCACGACCTTGAGGTCGATGGTGACCTCGGGGTGGGGGCGGTACGGAACGGTGTACTCGCCCAGGGTCTTGATAGGGTCCTGCAGGACGATCTTGCGGCGGTCGACGTCGACATCGTAAGCGTCCTTGAGCGCCTTCGCGATGTCCTTGTTGCCGACCGAGCCGTAGATGCGCTCCTCGCCGGCCTTCACGCTGATCTCCAGGGTGGCCTCGCCGAGCATCTCCTGCAGGCGCTCGGCGTCGCCCTTGCGCTCGGCCAGCACGCGGGCCCGCTGCGCCAGGCGCGCCTGGAGCTCGGCGCGGTTGGCCTCCGTGGCGGGCAGGGCCAGGCCCTGCGGCACCAGGAAGTTGCGGGCATACCCGGCGCGGACCCGCACGACCTCCCCGGCCTCGCCGAGCCCATCGACAGGTTCGAGCAGGATGACGGTCATTTCCGGACCAGCTTCTCCGTGATCGGGATGATGGCCAGCGACCGCGCGCGCTTGATGGTGGTGGCGAGCCTACGCTGGTGCTTGGCACAGGTACCCGTACGACGGCGGGGCAGGATCTTGGCCGTGTCGCTGATGAAGCGGCGCAGCATCCTGCCGTCGTGGTAGTCCATGATCTCTAGTTCGCCCGTGCAGAACGCACAGACCTTTGGCCTGCGGCCGCGGCGTCCGCCGCCGCGGCGGCGCTGTCTTCCGTCTCGTGGCATCTAGAAAGGCAGATCCTCTTCCGGTGGAAACTCTTCATCGATGTCAAGTCGACTCGCCTGGGCGCCCTGAGAGACCTTCTCGGGGCGGGTCCCGGCTCCACCACTACCGGGACCGCGGGTCAGGAACTCCACGCGCGAGCCTTCCACGCGCGTGGTGAACCGCCGATTACCGTCCTTGTCCGTCCAGGAGTCGTTGGTGAGGCGGCCGGTCACGAACACCGGGTCGCCCTTGGAGAGCGACGCCGTGGCCTCGGCCAGCTCGCGCCAGACGTTCACGTCGACGTAGTGCGTGCGCTCCTGGTCGGTGCCGCTACGGTCGCGGAAGCGCTCGTTGACCGCCACCGAGAAGCGCGTGACGGCGCTGCCGCTAGGGGTGTAGCGCAGCTCCGCGTCGCGCGTCAGGTTGCCGATGATCAGCACCTCGTTGAGCGCGTTGCGCAAGCGGTGCTGGCCGCGCGCGTCGGTGACCGTGGCGTCGTCGCCGCGGGAGCCGACGGTGAGGAGCTCGACACGCTGCGCCACGACGTCGAGCGCCGCGCGGCGCTGGCCGTCCTGCGATTCCCAGCTGCGATAGTTCAACCGCCCCTCGACGAACACCGGCGTGCCGGCGTCGAGCTGGTTGACGAGCGACTCGCCCTGAGCGCCGAACACCGTGACGCGGTGGTACCACGCCAGCTCGCGCATCTTGTCGTCGTCGCCCAGGACGTGGTCGTTGCCGGCCACGTTGAGCTCCAGGATGGCCAACCCCCCGGGAGTGTAGCGCAGCTCGGGGGGCTGCGTGAGGGTGCCTGCCAGGTACACGTTGTTCAGGCCTCGTGCCATGGAGCTCTCCTAGGGTTCGGCGCAAGCGCGAACGATGAGGCGGCTAGGCGCCGGCCTCCGCCTCGCTCTTCTCCCGCGGTTGCTTGCGGGTCTTCCACTCGGGACGGTCCTTGACCACCAGTACGCGCATCACGTTATCACGCTG
>CAZBZU010000049.1:0-28096 GCA_964496495.1 uncultured bacterium | reverse complement strand
CGGCGCTACTTGAGGGGGATGCCGTCGTTGGGCAGGCGCCGCTCCAGCACCCGCACCAGCCAGGCGCTGAGGATGGTGAGGATGAGGAAGAAGCCGCCGACCTCCGAGAGCGGCACCAGGTAGCGGAAGGTGCGATCGCCGATGATGGTCGCCAGGTTGAGCATCTCCAGCACGGTCACCGCCGACAGGATGGGGGTGTCCTTGATCATCGACACCAGGTAGTTGCCCATGGCAGGCACCACCCGCGGCACCGCCTGCGGCACGACCACGTCGCGGTAGACCAGCCAGGTGGGCATGTTGAGCGCCAGCGACGCCTCCCACTGGCCGCGCGGCACCGCCTCCAGGCCGGCGCGGTACACCTCCGAGGTATAGGCGCTGTACTGCACGCCCAGGGCGATGGCGCCGGTGAGGAACGCCGGCAACACGATGCCGTAGTTGGGCAGCACGAAGTAGAGGAAGTAGAGCTGCACCAGCAGCGGCGTGTCGCGCAGGAACTCGATGATGAACGCCATCGGCCAGGCGACGATTCTAAGCGGTACCGCCCGGATGAGGGCGAAGACCAGGCCCAGCACCAGCGCGATGAGGAACCCGAGCGCGGTCGCTTCGATGGTGACGACCATTCCGCGCAGCAGGATGGGGATGATGGATGCCGCGAACGCCCAGTCGGAGCTGAGGTTCCAGTGGATGCCGAACATCATGAGCGGGCCCTCGCAGCACTCACTCCCACGCGGTTGGCGATGGCCCGTTCGAGCCACCGCATGATCGCCATCAGCACCAGCGCCATCGCGAAGTAGAGCAGCAACGTGGCGGTGTAGATGGGGACCGTCTCGAGCGTGAGGTTGCGAAGGCTCTGCGCGCGGAAGGTCAGGTCGCTGAGGGTGATGAGCGAGACCAGCGCGGTGTCCTTCAGGTTCTGCACGACGAGGTTCCCGAACGGCGGCATCATCTCGACGAGCGCTTGCGGCAGCACCACGTTCCAAAGGGTGTGCCGGCGGGTGAAGTTGAGCGCCACCGAGGCCTCGTACTGCCCGGTGGGCACGGCCAGGATGGCGCCGCGCACCACCTCGGCGCCGTACGCACCGATGTTGAGCCCCAGCGCCAGGATGCCGGCCAGGGTGGGACCGAGGCTCACGCCCAGGAGCGGCAGGGCGTAGTAGAGCCAGAACATCTGCACCAGCAGGCTGGTGCCGCGGAAGATCTCCACGTACACGCTGGACAGGATGCGCGCCGGCCAGAAGCGCGACAGCTTGCCGATGCCGGACGCGAAGGCCAGCACCCCGCCGACGCCGGTCGATATCAGCGCCAGCTCGGCCGTGACCCTCGCGCCCCTAAGCAACGGCGGCAACAACGTGCTCAGGTCCATGCCCGTCCTCCCCCTCCCAGGGGCCGCGCCCGGGCCGGAAGCCTCGCCCCGCCACCCTGGACCGCAGGATAGAGGTGCGGTCCGGAGATGCGGTCTGGCTCCAACGGAGCCGGAGTCGGGGCCGGCGGCCGTGCCTCACGGCGTCGCCACAGAAGATAGAGCCGTCGGTGAGGGCGCGTGCGCCCTCACCGTCGGCCTCAGGAATCACTGCCCGTTGCACAGCTCCTGGGTGGTCTTGTTCAGAGCCTCCTGCACGTCGGTCTTGGACAGACCGTAGCCGGTAAGGATCTGCTCGTACTGCGGCGTCTGCTGGAACGCCGCCAGCGCCTTGTCGAAGGCGTCGCGGAAGGCGGTGTTGTCCTTGTTGAAGGTGAAGCCGCCCCAGCTGCGGACCGGCTTGCCGTTCACGACCGGGTCGGTGAAGGGCGCGACCGGCTCGACCTTGTCGGACTTCTTCGCCAGACGGTCGACCGTCAGGCCGGTGCCGGCGTAGGCGTCGATGCGGCCGGTGGTCACGGCCGAGAGCGCGTCGGTGTTGGCCGGGATGGCGACGATCTGGCTGTCCGGGATGCCCATGGCGTGCGCGAAGTCGAGCTCGTCGGCGCCGGAGACGATGCCCAGCTTGAGGCTCGAGTCGTTGACGAACGCGCCGTACCCGTGGATGTTCTTCGGGTTGCCCGCCTTCACCATCAACCCCTCACCGTAGCTGGAGTTCGGCTTGGAGTAGATCACCTGCTGGCAGCGCGCCGGGAGGATGGCCTGGCTGGCGGCGGCCATGTCGAAGCGGTTGGCCTTGAGGCCCGGGATGAGCGACCCGAACTCGGTGACGGTCCACTGGATGTCGGTGATGCCCATCGACTTCAGCACGGCCGTGGCGACGTCGGGCGCGATGCCCTTGGCGTCCCCGTTCTGGTCCATGTAGCCGTAGGGGATCTCGTTGGCGGTCGCGATGCGGATGTAGCCCCGCTGCTTGATCTTGCTCATCAGGTCGCCCTGGGCGAACGCCAGGGCCCCGACCGCCACGGTCAGCAGGGCGAGCGTCAAGGTCTTCAGCGTACGGTTGGCCATGGTTCCTCCTCGTTCGTGAACGTCGTGTCTTCGGGCGAGCGGCGCTCGCCGCCACACGCCCGCGCGGCGTACTCCGGCAGGCGCCAGGGTGGCGCCAGGCCGGTGCCACTCCGTGGGCCCCGGGTCGCGCGCCGACGCGCCCCGCAAGCCATGAACATCGACTCGTCCGACATGCCTCACTCCCCTTCCGTGCCGGGCCCGGCCCAGCCTCGTGGTCCGCGTCACCCGCGTCGGCCGCGGGCACGCCAAGCGTCGTTCGTCAGTGCTGCAGGACGGCCTGCAGGAAGCTCTGCGTCCGGGGGTTCTCCGGTTCGGAGAAGATCTTCGACGGCGGCCCTTCCTCCGCGACCTGGCCGGCGTCGAAGAACACCACGCGATCGGAGACGTCTCGTGCGAAGCCCATCTCGTGGGTGACGATGAGCATCGTCATGTTGGTGTCGACGGCGAGCTGGCGCAGGATCCCCAGCACCTCCCCCACCAGCTCGGGGTCGAGAGCCGAGGTGACCTCGTCGAAGAGCATCAGATCCGGGTCCATGGCCAGGGCCCGGGCGATGGCTACCCGCTGCTTCTGACCGCCCGAGAGCTGCGACGGGAAGGCCTTGGCCTTGTCCGCCAGGCCAACCATCGCGAGGAGCTCCGTTCCACGCTTCTCGGCGTCGGCGCGCTTCACGCCCTTGACGTGGATGGGGGCCTCCGTGACGTTGCGCAGCACGCTCATGTTGGGGAACAGGTTGAAGTGCTGGAACACCATCCCGATGCGGTTGCGCACCCGCCGCAGCTGGCCGTCGCTCGCCGGCAGCTGCTTGCCGTCCACCTCGCGGTGCCACAGCGGCTCACCGCCCACGAACACCTTGCCGCCGTCGGGCTTCACCAGCGTCATCAGCACCCGCAAGATGGTCGTCTTGCCGGAGCCGCTCGGCCCGATGATCGCGACCTTCTCGCCGGACCTGACGGTGAAGTCCAGGTCGCGCAGGACGGTCAACGATCCGAAGGCCTTGCGCACCTTCTCGAACCGGACCATGGGCTCGGCACTCTTTAGCGCCTCGGCCCTGGCGGCCTCGTCGTGCGGGGATGCCTCTCTGCCGGTCGTCACTGCCACGCGCCCCTCCTCACTGCCAGAACCGCTCGCCTCAGCCGAGGCGGAAGCTCGCCAGCTTGAGCTCGGTCATCTCCTGGACCGCGAAGCTCACGCCTTCGCGTCCGAGGCCAGATCCCTTGACGCCCCCGAAGGGCATCGCGTCGATGCGGTAGTCGGTGCTGTCGTTGACCATGACGCCCCCGTAGTGGAGCGCGGAGACCGCGCGGTGGGCGGTGTCGAGGTCGCGCGTGAAGATGGCTGCCTGCAGGCCGTAATCGACATCGTTGGCAATGGATACGGCCTCGTCCAGGTCACGCACCCTCCGAAGGATGGTGACTGGCCCGTACACCTCCTCGCGGGCGAGGCGGCTCGTGTCGGGCACGTTCTCGAGCAGCGTCGGCTCGAAGCGGGTGCCCTCGAAACCACCCCCCGTCAGCAGGTGAGCTCCAGCGGTCCGCGCCTCTCCCACCATATCCGCCACCCGCTCGGCGTTCGACGCGTCGATGAGCGGACCCATGTCCGTGGCCTCGTCCAGCTTGGGTCCCTGCGCGAGGTGCTCCGCGCCGTCTACCATGCCGTCGCGGACGGCCTGGTAGACGCCGTCCTGCACCAGCAGCCGCTGGACGTGCAGGCAGTTCTGGCCGGCAGCCCAGTACGCTCCCGAGAGGATGGCGGGAATCGCCGACCGCACGTCGGCGTCGTCCAACACGATGGTGGGGGCGTTGCTGCCGAGCTCCATGCTGTAGCGCTTCAAGCCGCCCGCACGGACGATCGCCTCGCCGGTCTCCTTGCCCCCCGTGAAGGAGACCACCCGAACCCGCGGGTCGCGCACCAGCGCGTCGCCCACCACGCTCCCCCGACCGGTCACGACCTGCAGCACCTCCGGCGCCAGGCCGCTCTCCATCAGCAGCCGGGCCAGCTTGAGCGCGGAGAGCGGGGTCTTGGAGTCCGGCTTCAGCACGATGGCGTTGCCGGCCGCGAGGGCGGGCCCGACCTTGTGCGCCACGAGGTTCAAGGGGTCGTTGAAGGGCGTGATGGCCGCGACGATGCCCACCGGCTCGGGCACGTAGTAGCCGAAGCGCGCCTCGCTCCCCGGCCGCTGGTCGAACGCGAGGGTCTCGCCATGGATGCGGCGCGCCTCCTCGGCGCTGAGACGCAGCGTGTCCGCGGCGCGGTTCGCCTCCTTGCGTGCCTCGCGGATGGTCTTGACGCCCTCCCGCGCGATGAGCCGCGCGAAGTCCTCCTGCTCGGCCTCGAGCCGATCGGCGGCGCGCCTGAGCACCGCCATGCGCTCGTGGGCGGCCGTTAGGCGGGCCCCGCGGGCGCCGCGCTCGGCCGCCGCCAGGGCGCGCTCCATGTCGTCGGTGGTGGCCTGCGGGACGGTATCGATGAGGCTGTCGTCGTCCGGGTCCCGCACCTCGATGACGGCGTCGCGCTCGACCCAGGCGCCCTCCAGCAGCATCTCCACGGCTACCGTCTCTCCTGGCTGCGGAGCGCGATGAGATCCTCGACCAGGGCGTAGCCGGTGGCCAGCCGGCCGGCCCCGGGACCCTGGATGGTCACGTCGCCGAGCAGCTCGGTGGTGAAGGTGCAGGCGTTGACGGCGCCGCCGACGCCGGCCAGCGGGTGCGAAAGCGGCAAGCGCACCGGCCCCACCGACGCCTCCACCACGCCGCCGCCGGCCGCCGTCACGCTGCCGAGCAACTTCCACCGCTCGCCTGCCTCGGTGGCGGCGGCGACGTCCTCGGCGCTCACCCCGCGGATTCCCTGGCGTGTCACGTCGGCCATGGTGAGCGGCGCGCCCATCACCAGGTTCGCCAGGATGACCACCTTGCCGGCGGCGTCGATGCCGTCCACGTCGCCACTGGGATCGGCCTCGGCGTACCCCTCCCGCTGCGCCTCGGCCAGCGCTGCGTCGAAGTCGAGCCCGGCCTCCATGCGCGTCAGGATGTAGTTGGTGGTGCCGTTCAGGATGCCCTGGATGCGCGTCACGCCGGCGCTCGCCAGCATGCCCGCTCCCAGGGCCAGGGTGGGCGTGCCGCTCATGACGGTGCCTTCGACGCCGATGCCGGCGCCGTGGGCCGCTGCCAGCTGCCGAAGCTCGGCGAACGCCAGCGCGATCGGGCCCTTGTTGGTGGTGACCACGTCCATCCCGCGAGACAGCGCCTCCCGTACGTGTGTCAGTGCAGGCTCGCCGGTGGTGAGGTCGGTGAAGCTCAGCTCGGCCATGGCGTCGGCCCCCGACCGCCGGATGGTGGTGAGGGCGTCCCAGCCCCTGGCGTCGGCCTCGAGCGCCTCCAGGCCGTCGGCGGCGTTCAGCAGCTCGACTGGGTCGAATCCGCTCTCGCGGAAGACGCTGCCGCGGTTGACGTCGCTGACGGCGGTGATCACGACCGACAGGCCGTGCCGCCGCGCCAGCGTGTCGCCGCGTTCGGCCAGGATCTGCGCGAAGCCCTGGCCCACGGTGCCGAAGCCGACGAGCGCGAGCTTGACGGTGCCGTCGCCCTGAGCGCTCATGCCGTCTCCGACGCGCCGTGCCGTGCGGCGACGTGCTCCGCCGCGATGGCCAGCGCCTGGTCCAGGTCCGCGATCAGGTCGTCCGGGTCTTCGATTCCCACCGAGTAGCGCACCAGACTCTCGGGGATGCCCATGGCCGCTCGCTCCTCGGCGGTGAGCTCCACGTGGCTGCCGGTCGCCGGAGGCGCCACCACGGTCTCCACCGCGCCGAGGTTGGCGGCGCGGTGGGCGAAGCGGAGGCGGGGCAGGAAGCTGCGCACGCTGTCGAACCCACCCTGCAGCTGGAACGAGAGCATGCCGCCGAAGCCGCGCATCTGACGCGCGGCGACATCGTGGTTGGGATGGCCGGCCAGGCCCGGGTAGAACACCCCGCTGACGAAGGGGTGGGCGTCCAGGTGCCGGGCGATGGCGAGGGCGCTGGCGTTCTGCCGGGCGATGCGCAACCCCAGCGTCTTCATGCCCCGAAGCAGCAGGTAGGCCGCCTCGGGGTGGAGGGTGGCGCCGTTGATCTCACGGAAGTGATAGATGCGCTCCACGGTGCCGGTCGCCCCCACCACGGCGCCGCCGAGCGCGTCGGCGTGGCCGCCCAGGTACTTGGTGGCGCTGTGGATGACGAGGTCCGCGCCCAGCGTTAGCGGGTTCTGATTCATGGGCGTGGCGAAGGTGTTGTCCACCGCCACGGTCGCGCCGACCCGGTGGGCCGCGGCCGCCAGGCGCTCGATGTCCATGACCTTGCAGGTGGGGTTGGTGGGGCTCTCGAGGTACAGCAACCGGCATCCCCTGGCCACCTCCGCCTCGATCTGCGCGGCGTCGTTGGTCTCGCACAGCTGCACCTCGATGCCGAAGCGAGGCAGGAACTCGGTGAAGATCTTGTTGGTGCCGCCGTAGGTGTCCTTGACGGACACCACCCGATCTCCCGGCGACAGCAGCGTGAACAGCGTGTTGCTGATGGCCGCCATGCCGGTGGCGAAGCTGGTGGCGGCCGCGCCGCCCTCGAGCTGCCGGATCTTCTCCTCGAAGGCCTGCACGGTGGGGTTGGTGTTGCGACTGTAGATGTGCCCCTCGCGACGGCCCAGCGCCACGTCCTTCCACTCGTCCAGGTCGTCGTACCCGAACGACACGCTGTGCACCACGGGCACCTGCGTTGCTCCCTGCATGGTGGGCTTGTCCTCGCCAGCCCACACCGCCAGCGTCTCCAGGGCTGGGTCTTCGCGCTTCGTCATCGTGCGACCTCCAGTAACGTTTTCGTGGATCGCGCGGTCCCGGCGGCGCCTCACGGCAGGGCCAGGATCGGTCCTTCCAGGTAGCTGTTGAGGCGGCCGAGGCAGAGCACCATGTGCTTGCGGCGCACCCCCGCCACGGCCTGCATGTCCTCGCGTCGGAGCGCCTGCAGCACGCTCTCGACCTCGTCTACGACGTAGTCGACCTCGTCCACCCAGGTCATCTCGGGCAGCAGCTGGAGCCACACCCGGGTGGTCTGGTAGAACAGCCGGTCGGCGATCTCCCGAAGCGGCTCGTTCCCGATGGCGCGCGACAGCTCCTCGTTGAAGCGCATGTAGACACGCGCCAGGGCCTCGGGGTCGCGGTCCTGACGCAAGGCACGCGCCTCGCCGGCCAGCCTCGCCAGCAGCTCCAGATCCTCATCGGTGACGCGCGATGGCGACATCTCGCCGATCAAGTCGATGAGCTTCAGGCGCAGGGCGTAGACCTGCTTGAGGTACTGCAGGTCCACGGTCGTGACCAGGGTGCCCACGCCGCGCTGGCTGACGACCAGCCCTTCGAACTCGAGCCGCTGCAGCGCCTGCCGGATGGGCGTGCGGCTGACGCCGAACCCCTCGGCCAGGACGTTCTCGCTCAGCATCGTGCCGGGCGGGTAGCGCAGCAAGCAGATGCGCTCGCGGATCTCACCGTAGATGGCGTCCACGCCTCGCGATCGACCGCCTGTGACACGTTCTTGCATAGTCTTCCAAGCGCCTGCTTCCAGATAGGCTTCGGCCCCGCGCCCGGACCACGCCGAAGATGCTTGACCGGCAGCGAACTCGGGACCTAGAATGCGGATGGCAACACGGTTGTATACAAGTTGTAGACAACGAGAGTGTACGCGCCCCGCCGAGAGGTTGTCAACCTTGCAGCCGAGGGCGGAAGGGACCGTGGATGCGGCAGCGCGATGACCTGGTCTTCCCCATGACGGAGTACCGCCGTCGACTGGACGCCCTGCGCGGCGCCCTGGTGGAGCATGAGCTCGATGCCATGCTCACCACCACGCCGGAGAACATCTGCTACCTCACCGGCTTCGACTCCCCGGGCCACTACTGGTTCCAGGCGATGGTGGTGCCCGCACAGGGTGAGCCCTTCACCCTGTCCCGACTGCTGGAGACGAGCGGCATCGAGGCCGACACCTGGGTGGAGCTCAACTACGGCTACCACGACAGCGACGACATCATGGCCTCGCTCGCCGCACGCGTGATCGACCACGGCCTGCAGGAAGCCCGCATCGGCTTCGAGAAGGACTGCTGGTTCTTCACGGCCTCGCAGCAGGAGCGGCTCATCTACTCCCTGCCGAGCGCCTCGCTCGTCGACGCGTCCGGTCTCGTCGAGGAGCTCAGGCTGCTCAAGTCCGATCTCGAGGTGGACCTCATGCGAACGGCGGCCGCGGCGGCCGCCGCCGGCATGCGCGCCGGGGTGGACGCGGTCGCCGCGGGCCGGACCGAGGACGAGGTGGCGGCCGAGCTCACCTCCGGCCTGATCCGCGGCGGCAGCCACTGGCCGTCGATCATGCCCTTCATCGCCTCGGGCGAGCGCGGGGCGATCGGGCACGCCACCTGGAAAGGGCGCACCATACACCCCCGCGACAGCGTGTTCCTGGAGGTGGGCGGCTGCCGCAACCGCTACCACGCCGCCATGATGCGCACGGTCGTGGTGGGCAAGGCCGACGACGAGCTGAAGACGGCCTTCCAGGTGGTGCTGGGCGCCTTCGACGCCGCCATGGCCGCCATCAGGCCGGGCGTGCCCGCCGGCGAGGTCGACCGCGTCAGCCGGGCCGTCATCGCCGACGCCGGCTTCGGCGACAACCAGGCCTCTCGCACCGCCTACTCCATCGGTATCGCGGTGCCACCCGACTGGGGCGAGGGGCAGATCCTCAGCATGAAGCCCGGCGAAGGGCGGCCGCTACGCAAGAACATGACCTTCCACTTGCTGCCGTGGGTCCAGATCCCGGGCAAGGGCGGTGTCGGCTGCACCGAGACGGTACGTGTCACCGACAGCGGCTGCGAGCGGCTCACCGACTTCCCACGCGAGCTGTTCGAGGCCTGAGCGGCAGCCTGCCCGTGGCGGACCGGCGGCGGCCTGGAGCGAGCGGACGCGCGCCGGCGGCTCAGGGCCCGGGCGCCAACGGCGCGAAGGCATCCCCGGCCGCCGCCTCGAGCTCGGCCGCAACGGCGAGCAGGCGCGCTTCCTGCAGGGCGGGCGCCAGCAGCTGGACGCCGACCGGAAGGCCCTCCGCGGTCCGGCCGGCGGGCACGCTCACCGCCGGCAGCCCGGAGAGGTTGGCGAGGCAGGTGCAGACGTCGCCGAGGTACATCGCCAGTGGGTCGTCCAGCTTCTCCCCCAGCCGGTAGGCGGTGCTCGGCGCGGTGGGCGTGAGCAACAGGTCGGCGTGCTCGAAGGCGGCGGCCAGCTCATCGGCGATGACGCGCCGGACCTTGAGCGCCTTGCCGTAGTAGGCGTCGTAGTAGCCGGCCGACAGCGCGAAGCTGCCCATCAACACCCGCCGGCGCGCCTCGCGGCCGAGCGTGCGCCCGCGCGAGCGGCGCATCACGACCTCCTGACCGTCGGAGTCCTCGCCCGCGCGGGCACCGTAGATCATGCCGTCGTAGCGCGCCAGGTTGCTGCTGGCCTCCGCCGTTGCGACCAGGTAGTAGGCCGCCACCGCGTGCCGAACGCTCGGCACGCGGACCTCCAGGACGTCCGCTCCCAGCGCCTCCAGCTCCGCGACCGTGCGCTCCACCCCTGCCAGCACGCCGGGATCGTTGCCGTCGCCGCTCAAGTCGCGCACGACGGCCACCCGCAACCCCGTCAGCGGCGGCCCGCCGGCCGCCGGCGCGCCGTCGCGGCCGAGCGCCAGCAGCTCACCGGCCTCGACGTCCAGGCTGGTGGCGTCGCGGGGATCGGCGCCGGCCATCATCCCGAGCGCCAAGGCGGCATCGCGGCTGCTGCGGGCCAGCACCCCCACCTGATCGAGCGAGCTGGCATAGGCGATGAGGCCGTAGCGCGACACCCGGCCGTAGGTAGGCTTCACGCCCAAGATGCCGCAGAAGGCCGCCGGCAAACGCACCGAGCCACCGGTGTCGCTTCCCAGCGCCAGGGGCACCACCCCGGCCGCCACCGCCGCAGCCGACCCGCCCGAGGAACCACCCGGCACGCGCTCCCGGTCCCACGGGTTGAGGACCGGCCCGAAGGCGGAGTTCTCGTTGGTCGAGCCCATGCCGAACTCGTCCAGGTTGCTCTTGGCGATCACCACCGCCCCCGCGGCTTCCAGACGCGCCACGGCGGTCGCGCTGTACGGCGGAACGAAGCTCTCCAGGGCCCGCGAGCCCGCGGTGGCGGGCACGTCCTCGAGGCACAGGTTGTCCTTCACGACTACCGGAACACCCGCCAGCTGCCCTGGGTCCTCGCCGCGCCCGACCGCCTCGTCGATGGCCGCGGCCCGCCCCAACGCCCGCTCCTCCACGATCGTCAGCAGGGCGTTGAGCTCCGACGCCGCCTCGGCCCGCACGAGCGCCTCGCGCACCTCCGTGACGGCGCTTCGCCGGCGCTCGCGCACGCCGGCGGCGATGTCGCGGGCGGTCGTCATGCGGGCGAGCATACCAGAGGGCCCCGAGCCGCCGGGAGCCGAGAGCCGCCGGGGCCACCGTTCCGCTGTGGCGGCCGGCGTGACCTCCCCCGCCGGCGGCGGCTAGAATGGAACGACATGCCAGCACGTGACTCCGCGGCCCCGGGAGCCCACACCCGAATCGTTGGGGGCGGGCACTCGGAGGAGGGGCGGGTGCGAGCCGTCAACCAGGACAGCTTCTACGTCGGACGCATCTCCGGGGCCGGCTACCTGGCGGTGGTCGCGGACGGCATGGGGGGCCACCGGGCCGGTGAGATCGCCAGCCGCAAGGCCGTGGAGGTGATGCGCCGCGAGCTCGAGCGCAGCCGTCTGCTGCCTCCCGTGGCGCTGGCGCGGGCCGCCCAGGTCGCCAACTTCGAGGTCTACGACTACGCCGTCGAGCACCCTGAGGTTCACGGCATGGGCACCACCCTCACCGCCGTCTACCTCGACGACCAGGTCGGGCTGGTGGGGCACGTTGGCGACTCGCGCGCCTACCTGGTGCGCGACGGCGAGATCCGCCAGCTCACCAAGGATCACAGCTGGGTCGCGGACCGCGTGCGGCAGGGACTGCTCACCGCGGACGAGGCCCGCCACCACCGCTGGCGCAACGTCATCACCAACGCCCTCGGCGCCACGGCAAGCTTCCGGCTCGACGTGCTGCACTTCGAGGTCCGCCCCGGCGACCGCCTGCTGCTCTGTAGCGATGGGATCAGCATGCTGTTGTCGGAGGACATGATGCGAGACATCGTGGGCGGCTCGCAGCCCGACGAGGCCGCCGCCAGGCTGGTGTCCGAGGCCAACGACCGCGGCGCCCCCGACAACGTCACCGCTGTGGTCGTGGAGGTGTCCGAGGTAGAGGCACGACCGAAGCGCTACGCGCTGCCCGCGGACGCGGAGGGGCCGGAGTCGGTCGACATCAGCGACACCATGAGCGGCATCCGCAAGATCGAGGACGAGTTCCCCGCCAGCGGACCCCTCAGCAAGCTGCGCAAGCACCCGTGGTACCCCTACCGCATCTGGATCCTCGGCTCGCTCTACCTGCTGCTGCTGTTCCTGCTGTTCAGCCTCTGGCGCGGCTAGCGGGCGCTGCGCGGCGCATCGGGAGCCCACACGGCCACGGCAGGCGCCGCGCCCGGCAGCTCGCGACGGCCGATCCATGCCCCGCCGTCGCTGAGACGCCGTCGGAGCGCCTCGAGATTCATTAGGCTTGGCGCATGAGACGCACCGTAGAGACGGACGCGGCCCCCGCCGCGGTGGGGCCCTACTCGCAGGCCGTGCGCGTGGGCGACCTCCTGTTCACCGCCGGCCAGATCCCCCTCACCCCCGACGGCAGCCTGGTCGGCGGCGACGTGCGGGAGCAGACCCGGCAGGTGATGCATAACCTGCAGGCGGTGCTCGCCGCCGGCGGCTCGTCGCTCGAGCGGGTGGTGAAGTGCACCTGCTACCTGGCGGACATGAACGACTTCGCAGCCATGAACGAGGTCTACGGCAGCTACTTCCCCAGCGAGCCCCCCGCCCGCAGCGCCATCCAGGTGGCGCGCCTGCCCAGGGACGTGGCCATCGAGATCGAGGCCATCGCCGAGGTAGGGTGAGCACGCACCCGCCGCGCGGAACCGTGGCCGACGAGGGCGGCGGCATCCATGCCGAGAGCGCCGAGATCCCCGTCACGGGAGCCCGGCTGCACGCCCACCTGGCCCACCCGGCCGGCGACGGTCCCTGGCCCGCGGTCGTGGTGATCCACGAGATCTTCGGGCTCAACGACCACATCCGCGAGGTGGCCGAGCGCTTCGCGGGCCAGGGCTACCTGGCGCTGGCGGTCGACCTCTTCGCCGGCCGCAACCGCGCCCTGTGCATGGCGCGCTTCATGACCGGGATGCTGTTCGACTCGCTCCACCACCAGGGCATCCGCGACCTGCGCGCCAGCCTCGATTGGCTGGCCGCGCGCCAGGACGTCATCGCCGAGCGCGTGGGGGCGGTCGGGTTCTGCCTGGGCGGCTCCTTCGCCATCGCCTGGGCCGCCGGCGACCAGCGGCTCAAGGCCGTCGCCCCCTTCTACGCCCAGAACCCCCGCCCCTTCGAGGCGGTGCAGCGCCTCTGCCCGGTGGTCGGCTCCTACCCCGGGAACGACTTCACCGCGGGCATGGGCCGCCGCCTCGACGAGGCGCTCGACACCGTCGGGGTGCCGCACGAGATCAAGGTCTACCCCGGCGCGAGGCACTCGTTCTTC
Source organism: uncultured bacterium (assembly GCA_964496495.1). Classification (GTDB taxonomy): domain Bacteria; phylum Deinococcota; class Deinococci; order Deinococcales; family Trueperaceae; genus JASBRS01. The sequence continues at coordinate 14,970 of CAZBZU010000049.1, read as the reverse complement.
AACGATCGCAACCCGGCGCGTCACGACCCGGCGGCGTCGGAGGACGCCTGGCGCCGCACGCTGGCGTGGTTCGACGAGCGACTGCGGCCACCGGGGTAGTCCGAGCCCGATCCCGCCGCCCGGGCATCCCGAGCCGGTCCAACGGCCAGCCGCGATCGCGCCCGGAACGGTCTAGGCCACCAGCACCAGGATGTACGCCAGGTAGCCGCCCAGCAACAGCGCGCCGGCCAGGCGCCCCAGGCGCGCTCTGCGCCACATCAGCGGCAGCAGCGCCAGGCTGAACAGCCCCATCACCAGGATGTCGGGCGTGGCCGCGCGGCCGTCGAAGGTGATGGGGTGCACCACGGAGGTGGCGCCGAGCACCGCCAGCAGGTTGAAGACGTTCGAGCCCACGATGTTGCCGAGGATGATGTCGGTCTCATTGCGCAGCGCGGCCACCATGCTGCTCGCCAGCTCTGGGAGGCTGGTGCCGAGCGCCACCAGCGTCAGCCCGATGACGCGCTCGGGCACGCCCAGGTTGGTGGCGATGGCCACCGCCCCGCCCACCAGCGCACGGGCGCCCAGCCACAGCATCGCTACCCCCACGGCGGTGCCGACGAGCCCCAGCCACACGGGCGTGCGCCCCCGCCCGGCGACGGACTCCGCCTCCTCCGCCAGCCCCGAGCCGGTGCGGGTGATGATCCACAGGAAGCCGGCGAGCAACACCAGCAGCACCGCACCCTCCCAGCGGGTCACGCGCCCGCCCCACAGGATCGGTGCCAGCGCCGCCGTCACCAGCAGCATCAAGGGCACCTCGCGGCGCACGAAGCGGCTGCTCGTGATCAGCGGGTAGATGAGGGCGGTCAACGCCAGGATCAGCCCGACGTTGGCGATGTTCGACCCCACCACGTTGGCGACCGCGATCTCCGAGGTGCCCGACAGCGAGGCCGTCAAGCTGGTGGCCAGCTCTGGCGCGCTGGTACCGAACGCCACCACCGTCAGACCGATGATGAGCGGCCGCACGCGCAGTCGCGAGGCCAGGCCGGTGGCGGAGCGCACCAGCAGCTCGCCTCCCAGATACAGCAGCACCGCACCGAGCACGACCATGGCGACGTTCATGCAGGCACCTCTGGGCGGACATGACGTGGTGAGAGACAGGCACGGCCCGCCTCAGCAGCGGGCCGTGCGGGATGGCGGGCGCGCGTCAGCGCGGGCTCAGCTCCGGCGCCACAGCACCTCGCGCTTGACCTCCTCGATCGCCTGCGTCACCGGGATGCCGCGCGGGCACGCCTCGGTGCAGTTGTAGGCGGTGCGGCAGCGCCACAGGCCGTTGACCTGGTTGAGCGCCTGCAGGCGCTGGTCCGCGCCCTGGTCGCGCGAGTCGAAGATGAAGCGGTGTGCGTTCACGATGGCGGCGGGCCCCAGGTAGCGGCCGTTGGTCCAGAACACCGGGCAGCTGGTGGTGCAGGCTGCGCAGAGGATGCACTTGGTGGTGGCGTCGAAGCGCTCACGGTCCTCCACGCTCTGGGTGCGCTCGGTCGGCGGCGGCGGGTCGTCGTTGATGAAGTAGGGGAGCACCGACTTGTAGGCGTCGAAGAACGGCTCCATGTCGACGATCAGGTCCTTGAGCACCGGCAGGCCGCGTAGCGGCTCCACCGCGATCTCGTCGCCCAGATCCTTCACCAGCACCTTGCACGCCAGCCGGTTGACGCCGTTGATGACCATGGCGTCCGACCCGCAGATGCCGTGCGCGCAGCTGCGACGGTAGCTGATGCTGCCGTCCTGGCCCCACTTGAGTTCGTTAAGCACGTCGAGCACCCGGTCCATCGGGCCGGCCTGGATGTGGAACTCCTGCCAGTGCGGGCGGCTGTCCTTCTCCGGGTCGAAACGCTTGATTCGGAAGGTGACGTCCATGCAGCGTCCTCAGTAGACCCGGGGCTTCGGCTCGTAGGTGCCGAGCGTCACGGGCTTGTAGTCGATGCGCACGCCGTCTCCGTCCTTGTAGATCAGCGTGTGCTTGAGCCAGTTGTCGTCGTCGCGCTCCCTGAAGTCCTCGCGCGAGTGCGCCCCGCGCGACTCGGTGCGGTTGGCGGCCGCGTTGACGAGCTGCTCGGCGTTGTCGAGCAGGAACCCCAGCTCCACGGCCTCCATCAGCTCGGTGTTGTAGCGGCTCCCGGCGTCCTCGACGCCGACCTGGCGCTGGCGCGCCTTGAGCTCCTTCACCTTCTCGACCTGCGCCTGCAGGGTGTCGGCCGTGCGGAAGACCGATGCCTGGTCCATCATGGTGCGCTGCAGCTCCTTGCGCAGCGCTCCCGCCTTCTCCTGGCCTGAGGCGCTGCGGGTTGCGTCGAGAAGCTCGCGGGCACGGTCCTCGGCGTCGGCCGGGAGCTCGGGGAGGTCCGCCGAGGCGGCGTAGGCGGCCGCGTTGCGGCCTGCGCGCCGGCCGAACACCAACAGGTCGCCCAGGGAGTTCGTGCCCAGGCGATTGGCGCCGTGGAGGCTGGCGCACGCCACCTCCCCTGCGGCGTAGAGCCCCGCCACCACGGTGTTGGCCCCGTCGACGATGACATTCGTGTCGATGGTGGTGGGGATGCCTCCCATGGCGTAGTGCGCCGTGGGCTGCACCGGCACGGGCTCGCGAATCGGGTCCACGCCGAGATAGATGCGGGCGAACTCGGTGATGTCCGGTAGGCGCTCCTCGATGATGTGCGCGTCGATGTGCGTGAGGTCGAGGACCAGGTGATCCTTGTTCTCACCCATCCCGCGCCCCTCCCGGACCTCCAGATACATCGCCCGGCTCACCATGTCCCGCGGCGCCAGGTCCTTGATGGTGGGGGCGTAGCGCTCCATGAAGCGTTCGCCCTCGCTGTTCCGGAGGACGCCGCCCTCGCCGCGCGCGCCCTCGGTGAGCAGCACGCCGATGCGGTACAGGCCGGTGGGGTGGAACTGGAAGAACTCCGGGTCCTCGATCGGCAGGCCGCGGCGGTAGACGATGCTGGTCAGGTCGCCGGTCAGCGCGTGCGCGTTGGACGTCACCTGGAACATCCGGCCGAAGCCGCCCGTGGCGATGACGGTGGCCTTGGCGTGGAAGGTGTGGAGCTCGCCGGTGGCGAGCTCGTAGGCGACCACCCCGCGCGCCTCACCCTCCTCGACGAGCACGTCGAGCACGTGGAACTCGTTGAAGAAGGTGACGTTGTCCTTGATCGACTGCTGGTACAGCGTCTGGAGGATCATGTGCCCGGTGCGGTCGGCCGCGTAGCAGGCCCGCTCGACGGCAGCCTTGCCGTGCTCGCGGGTGTGCCCGCCGAACTTGCGCTGGGCGATCCTGCCGTCGGGGGTGCGGCTGAACGGCAGGCCCATGTGCTCCATGTCGAACACGGCCTCGATGACCTCGTGGGCGAACATCGTCGCCACGTCCTGATCGGTGAGGTAGTCGCCGCCCTTCACCGTGTCGTAGGCGTGCCACTCGGGGTTGTCCTCGCTGATGTTGCCCAGCGCGGCGCCCACGCCGCCCTGCGCGGCGCCGGTGTGCGACCGCGTGGGGTAGAGCTTGGAGATCACGGCCACCGACACGGAAGGGTTCTGGGCCGCATAGCGTGCCGCCATGAGGCCGGCACCGCCGGCTCCCACGACGATCACGTCGTACCTGTGTGCACGTTTCATGTCGCTCTACGGCCCTCCTAGCCGCCGTGGCTCACGGCGCTGACGGCGGCGCCCATCTGCTGGTAGCTGAAGGCCCACAGCGCCATCACGCCGATGACGAAGAGCGCCGCGGCCAGGGTGAACACCACGGCCTTCAACCAGAACCTGGTGGCCGGGTTGCGGAAGTAGTCCTCGATGGAGTAGCGCAGGCCGTTGCTGCCGTGGAGCATGGCGAGCCCAAGCAGGAACGACTCGTACACCTTCACCCAGGCCTTCGACAGGTCCCTGGCGACGAAGTCGTAGTTCACGGTGGCGACGTTGATCTGGATGTTGTTGAAGAAGATGTGCGCGAACACCAGGAAGATCAACAGGAAGCCGCTGATGCGCATGAACACCCACCAGGCGAGCTCGCGGTTGGTGTTGTAGGTGGCGCGCGCCTGCTTGAGGGTCTTCGGGCGCGCCGCCATCAGGCCTTACCCGCCAGAATCTCGGGCACGACCTTGATGAGGATGGGGATGCCGATCGCCGTGGTCAGCACCAGCACGCCGTACCACATGCCCCGCTGGAACTTGACGCCCCACGAGGTGAAGTCCATGACGATGATGCGCAGGCCGTTCAGGCCGTGGTACACCACCGCGGCCATCACCAGGACCAGGCCGATGCGGAACGGCCACTGATGGTAGAAGGCCAGGAAGGCGTTGAACGGGCCCTTCGGCCCATACATCACCAGACCCACGTCGAACACGTGCAGGAGCAGGTACAGCGCCAGCGCGACCCCGGTGATCCGGTGGAGCACGAAGGCCCACTCGCCCTCTCTTCCTCGGTACATGACAGAACCTCCTGGGAGCCAGCCGGGCGCCCCGAACCGTGTCGTCGGGATTGTATCACCGGCACGAAGCGCCTCCGCCTGCCGCCTGCGCCCCCGGCGACACTGGTGGCGCCGAGCGGCGGCCCGCCGAGGCGCGTGCCGGGCGTCGCACCCACGTCCGTCGGCACGGTCCGTGCCTGTTAGGGTCAGGCGATGGATGCCCGCCGCGCCCCACTCGCGCCGTTGCTGGCGGGAGTGTTGGCGCTGGCGGCGTGCCTGGCATCGGCGGCGCTGGCGGCCAGCCCGATCCTGTGGGTGACACCGCTGCCCGGCGGGGCCGCGACCCTCGCCACGGACGGCACGGTGAGCCGGCTGCAGGGCGGCGACACCGCCGTCCTGGCGCGAGGCGCCCGCGGCGACAGCCTGCAGTGGTGCGGCGGCGTCCTGCTGGCCATCGACGGAGACGGCAACCTGCGCTCGCTGACGGGCCAGCTTGCGGGCCCGTCGGTGAGCCCTCACAGCCGCCCCGCCTGCCTCGGCGACGGCAGGCTGGTGGCGATCAGCTCGGACGCCCGCAGCGTGATGCTGCTCGCCCCCGATCTCAGCGTGATCGCGCGACAGGCTCTGAACGCGCTCCCCGATGCCGACCCCACACCCGTCGGCGACGCCGTCGCGGTGCTCTCCCAGCCCACCCAGCGCTACCGCCATGGCGTGCTCGGCGACGAGGTCGAGGCAGGCGCCGTGACCCTGCTGTCGCAGGCCGATCTCTCTCCTGTCGGCAGCTACGCCGTCGAGGCGCCCGCGGTCATCGAGCAGCGCCGGGTGACGGCGTTCGCGGCCGCGGGGCGCGACGGCATGCTGATCACCCGCTCGACGCCCAGCCGGGGCGCGGCCGTCGTCGCCCTGGCGGTGACCGACCAGGGGCTGGTCGCCGTGGCGGCCGCCCCGCCCATCGGTGCCGGCGAGCGCTGGCTCAACCTGTTCGCCGCGGTCGGTCGTCGCGCCTATGCGGTGCGCACGCCGCACCTGGGGGGCCCGCTGGAGCGCTACCTGCTCACCGGCGACGGGCTCGAGGTGACGCGCTACGCGCTGGACGTCACCAACCACGTGCTCGGCTCGCGCAACCTCGATCTGGGCGTGCTGCTGCCGCCGCCCCGGAGCGCCGGCGGGCTGGACGTGCTGGCGCTCCCGACGCCGGACCTGCGGAGGGTCCAGCTGGTGGCATGCGGCACGGGCGGCTGTGCTCCCCGGCTCTCGCTCGCCCTCGCGGATCGGCTGAGCAGCAACCTCGCCGCCCGCTGGCAAGGATCGCGGCTGCTGTTGTACGCCGGCGAGGAGGACGGCCGGACGCAGCGCTTCACCCTCGACGCCGGGCTCTGGCAGGCCCCGCCAACTGGCCCGTGACCGTGCTGCGGCGACCGAAGGCCGCGTCTCCATGGTGTAAGCTCGCGGCGTGCTGCTCGCCTTCGACCTAGACCGGACGCTCGTGACCGACGCGTTCGAGCTGCCAGGCAGCATCGAGCGCAGCATCCGCTCGGCGCGCGACAGGGGGCATCTGGTCACGATCCTGACCGGCAGGCCGCTGGCCGCGGCGCAACCGTACCTGGATCAACTCGAGATCGTCGGGCCCTTCAGCGTCAACCATGGCGGCCGCGTGATGGGCGAGGACGGTTGCGAGATCCGCCGCCGGCAGATCCCTGCGCAGTACGTCGACGCCCTGCTGGGCGACTGCCTGAACGACGACGGGGTGGAGTTCAGCTGCATCGTCGACGACGTGCTATGGGTTCGCGATCCCGACGACGGCCGTTGGGAGTGGGCCCACACCCGCAGCCGCCGGGTCGACCGCTTCCGCACGGGCATGGCGCTCGATGCCGACAAGCTGGTGTTCCACTCTCGCGAGCGCAGCATCGAGCTCGATCGGCTGGTGGCGCGCCGGCACCCCGACATGCTGCGCTACCTGTGGGGCGACGGCTTCCTGGAGGTGCTGCCGGCCGAGGCCGACAAGGGCTCCGCCTTGGCGCTCATCGCCGCGACGCTGGGGATCCCGCGACACGAGGTGGTGGCGTTCGGCGACGGCCTCAACGACACCAGCATGGTCTCCTGGGCGGGTCATGGCGTCGCGGTCGGCGAGGCCCCCCCGCCCGAGCTGCTGGCCGCGGCCGCGGAGCGCATCGGCTCGCCCGAGGAGCACGGCGTCGCCGCCTGGCTACAAGCCAACATCCTGTTCTGAGGCGGATCCCGCGCTGCCCCGCCGGGGACCGCTGGCGGCGGCGAACGCGGCTCGGCGCCTCAGCGAATCGACTCGATGAACTCCTGGCGGGTCCGCGGGTCGCTCTTGAACACGCCGCGCATGGCGGCCGTCCGGGTGGTGGCACCCTGCTTCTCCACACCGCGCATCATCATGCACAGGTGACTGGCCTCGACTACCACGGCGATCCCCTCGGGCCGGAGCACCTCGCTCAGGGCGTCGGCGATCTGCGCGGTCATCCGTTCCTGGATCTGCATGCGGCGCGCGAACACGTCGACCACGCGCGCGAACTTGCTCAGCCCGAGGACGGAGCCGTTCGGGATGTAGGCGACGTGCGCCTTGCCGAAGAACGGCAGCATGTGGTGCTCGCACAAGGAGAAGAACTCGATGTCCTTCACCACCACCATGTCCGACGCCTCGGAGGTGAACAGCGCACCGTTGACGACGTCCTCCACCGAGGCGTCGTAGCCGCTCATGAGGAAGCGCAGCGAGCGCTCGATGCGCTGCGGCGTGCGTAGCAGACCCTCGCGGCTGACGTCCTCCCCCAGGGCGGTGAGGAGCTCCGCGATGAGACCGTCGAGCTTCGTCTCGCCGACCTCGTCGAACTCGGGCCCGGCGGGATGGATGAGGTAGGGCGTCGTCACGATGACCTCCGTGCCTGGGTCGCGCCAGGCGCACGTTCCATTGTAGGGAAGCGGGGCGATGGCCGGGCGCTCGGCGGCGACCCGACGCACCCCGGCCGCCCTGCCCGGCGACCGGCCGCCCAGGCACGGACCGGGCCGCCGGACAAAGCGCGCAACCCCCCTTCCGCTGGTCGCGCCATCGTCCGGCGCCGGCTGCCGGCGCCGCGCCCGGCTCGAGCTAGACTTCTGCGCATGCGCCCGGAGCAGCGCGACAGCTACCTGCAACGCTTCGTCTCGCGCGTGAGCGCCGTAGATCGGCGCGAGGACGGCGTCTGGGTGGCGCTCGAGGCGAGCGCGTTCTACCCCACCTCCGGCGGCCAGCCGCACGACACCGGCCGCCTCGGCGCTGCCACCGTGACCGACGTGGTCACGCGCGGCGGCGCGGTGTGGCACCGCCTCGAGGGGCCGGCGCCGGAAACCGGCGCGGAGGTGGAGGGCGCGATCGATTGGGATCGGCGCTACCGGCACATGCAGCGCCACAGCGCCCAGCACCTGCTATCCCAGGCGTTCCTGCGCGTGTCCCCGGCATTCGAGACTCGCAGCGTCAGCCTCCGCGGAGCCGATTGCACCATCGACCTCGCCGGCGACCCGGACGCGGACGCCCTGCTGAGCGCCGAGACCCTGGTCGCCACCTTCGCCTACGCCGCCCTGCCGATCGTCAGCTTCGAGGTCGACGAGGCGGAGGTGGGCGACTACCCGCTCAGGCGCGCGCCCAAGGTCCGAGGGTCGATCCGCCTGGTCGCCATGGGCGACGTGGAGGTCGCCGCCTGCGGCGGCACCCACCTCGCCAACACGGCCGAGATGCTACCCGTGAAGCTGCTCGGCAGCGAGCGCGTGCGCGGGGGCCTGCGGCGCGTGACCTTCCGGGCCGGCTGGGACGCGCTGGAGGACTACCGCGCCAAGCACGAGCTCGCCACCGAGCTGGTGCGGCGCTTCAGCTCGCCGCTGCCGGAGCTCCCGGCGCGCGTCGCCAGGCTCGAAGCGGAGCTGACCGCGGCGCGGGCCGCGTCCGCGGAGGCGTTGCGGACGCGCGCCGAGGACACGGCGGCGGCGTTGCTCGCCGGGGCGCAGGAGCGTTCGCAGGTGCGGGTGGTGCGCGCGACGGTGGACGACGCGCTGCTCGAGCCGCTGTTGGAGGCGCTGACCCGGCACCAGCGGGTGGTGGCGCTGCTCGCCGCCGGCCAGCCACAGCGTGTGCGGTTGGCGTTCGGCCGCGGCCCCGGCGCCCGCCTCGACGTGCGCCCACTGCTGCAGGCGGCGCTGCCGCATGTCGACGGGCGCGGCGGCGGCCGGCCGGAGCGCGCTCAGGGTGCAGGCGAGCGCCCGGAGGGGGCCGACGCCGCCCTCGACGCCGCGCTCAACGCCGCCTGGCAGGCACTCGCCGGCGGCTGAGCCCAGCCGGCGACATCGCCGCTCCCGGTGCGGGTGAACGCCCCGCCACGAGGCGGCTCACGCCTCGGCGCCGCCGCTCCCCTCGTAGTCGTCGTCCTTCAGGGCCCCCTGGTCCAGCACGTGCTCGGCGATGAACACCGGGGCCTTCACCCGCACCGCCAGCGCCAGCGCGTCGCTGGGACGGGCGTCCACCTCGAAGCGCACTCCGGACCGCTCCAGGATGAGCATGGCGTAGTAGGTCCCCTCGACCAGATCGGTGATCTCGATCCGAGCGATCTCGGCGCCGAGCATCTCCAGCACCGAGACCATGAGGTCGTGCGTGAGGGGCCGCTCGAAGCGCTCCGTGCCGCGTCCGCTGGCGATGGAGATGGCCTGCATGGCGTCGATCTGGATGGGCAGGATATCGTTGCCGTCCTTGCGGCGCAGGAGCACGAGGAACTGGTTCTCGTCGCCCGACACCGCGATGTCCTCGAGCTCGACCTCGACCATGCGGCATTCTACCGTAGGGGTCGGTGCCCGAAAGGTTCAGGCGTCCCGTGGCCATCGGGCTTCCGGCAGGCCGCGCGGTGCACGTCGCCCCCCGCGTCCGGGCGCGTCCGCCGTCCCGGGGGCCGCCAGCGCCCCTGGTAGACTGCGCCCGTGCCCGAGCCCGTGATCGGCCTGGAGATCCACCTCGCCATCCGAACGAAGAGCAAGATGTTCTGCGCCTGCTCGGCGGAGAGCTTCGGCCTGCAGCCGAACGTCAACACCTGCCCGGTGTGCCTGGGGCTCCCCGGGAGCCTGCCGGTCGCCAACGGCGACGCCATCATGAAGGCGGTGCGCTTCAGCCTGGCGCTCCACTGCCAGGTTCCGGAGCGGACGCAGTTCCACCGCAAGCACTACTTCTACCCGGACGCCCCCAAGAACTACCAGATCAGCCAGTTCGACCGGCCGGTGGGCGAGCACGGCTGGGTGGAGCTGGACGCCGGCCGACGCATCGGCGTGACCCGCTGTCACGTCGAGGAGGACGCCGGTCGCATGGTCCACCCCCCCTACGCCGAGCACAGCCTGGTGGATCTCAACCGCGCCGGCGCGCCGCTCATCGAGATGGTCACCGAGCCCGACCTGCGCACGCCCGAGGAGGCGCGCGCCTTCCTCACGCAGGTGCAGGCCGTGGCGCGGGCGCTGGGAGTGTCGGACGCCAGCCCCGAGCAGGGCAAGATGCGCGCCGACGTCAACGTCTCGTTGCGCCGCGAGGACGGCCGTCTGGGCACCAAGGTGGAGGTCAAGAACCTCAACTCGTTCAAGAGCGTGGCGGCGGCGCTGGCCTTCGAGATCAAGCGCCAGGCCGTGCTGCTGGAGGAAGGGCGCGAGGTGCCCCAGGAGACGCGCGGCTGGAACGAAGGCGGGCAACGGACCTACCTGCTGCGCAGCAAGGAGGAGTCCGCCGACTACCGCTACATGCCCGAGCCGGACCTGCCGCCGCTGGTGCTCGACCACGCCTGGGTGGAGGGAGTCCGCGAGACCATGCCGGAGCTCCCGGCCGAGAAGCGAGCCCGCTACCTGGCCCTGGGGTTGCGCCCTGCCGACGCCGAGCTCATCGCCGCGGACGTGCACGCCGCAGCGCTGTTCGATGCCGCCGTGGCGGCCTACGGCGGCGCCGCCCAGCCGGTCGCCAACTGGCTGCTGGGAGACGTGACCGGCCTCCTCAACGCCGAGGGCCGCGCGCTGGCCGAGAGCGCCCTGCGGCCGGAGGCCCTGGCCGAGTTGGTGCGGCTCATCGACGAGGGAACCATCTCCGGCAAGATCGCCAAGGAGATCCTGCCCGAGGTGGTGGCCGGCGCCTCTCCGGCGGACGTCGTCGAGCGCAGGGGGTTGAGCCTGATGCGAGACGAGAGCGCGCTCGTCGAGGTGGTCGAGCGCGTCATCGCCGAGAACCCCGAGGTGGTGGCCAGCGTCGCGCAGAACCCGAAGGCCATCAACGCACTGCTCGGGCGGGTGATGAAGCAGACGCGCGGCACGGCCCGGCCGGACGCGGTGCGCCGGCTGCTGCAGGAGCGGCTCGGCGTAGCGGCCGACTAGCCAACCCGAATCCAACCCCCCCTCCCCTAGGCTCGCGGCAGCGCCCGAGGGAGGGAGCCGACCATGGGAACGATTCCGGCCGCCGGACGCGCCGGCGGCGGCACGCGCGGCGGGGCGCGCAGCGCGCGCGGCCGCGCCGTACGCTCGCTGCTGCCGCTGGCGTTGCTCGCCGCGCCGCTCTGGAGCGGCGCCGCGCTGGCGTACACCCCGGCCGACGTGGTGGCCGCCACCCCCGCCAGCGAGCGCACGCTGCGACAGGGCGCGGCGGCCGCGGCGGCGGAGGCCAGCCTGGCGGGCGTGACGGCGGGGACCGAGGCCTCACTGAGACTCGCGCCCGAGCTCGACTACGGCGCAGACATCGAGGATCCCGCCGCCTTCGGGCGAGCGCTCGCCCTGGAGCTCGAGCTCGGCTGGCGCTACGACCGCGCGGCCGTGCTCGGCGCTCGCGCCGACGCGCTCTACGCGCTCGAACGCCTCCGCCATTGGCAACGCGTCGACGTCCGCGACGCGCTGCGCCTGCTGGGCCGCAGCCTGCGCGCGGAGCTGGCGCTGGAACGCGCGCAGCTCGACCTGGCGCGCGCGCGAGCCGCGGCCGGCGGCGCCGCCCGGGAGCGCGCCGAGGCGCTGGTGGCGGCGCGCCGTCACGCCCTCGAGGCGCTGCGGGCCGACGCCGACGCTCTCGGCTTCGCGGGCGACGCCCGGCTCGAGCCCGGCGCCTTCGTCCTGGCAGCCGCCCCGGCGGCCGCCCCGCAACGCCGACGCCTGGCGCTGAAGCTGGCGCAGATGCGCGCCGAGCTCTTGCAGGACACCACCTTCGCCATGCTGCGCGACGTGACCCTCGATGCCACCTACGAGTCCAAGGCCGACCGCTATCAGCTGACCGGCAGGCTCTCCCTGAACCGCGGTCGTCCCGGCGCCGCCCTCGCCGCCGAGCTGGGCCCGCAGCAGGACGACCAGTGGCGCGTGCGGCTGAGCGCCGATATCCGCCTCGACAGCTCCGCGTCGCTGGTGCAGGCGCGCGCGGACGAGCGCGTGCGCCGTGCGCAGGCCGAGGCGATCGCCGCGGACCGCCACTACCCCGGGCGCCTGGCCGAGACGCGCACGGCGGTCAGCGACGCGCGCGCCGCGCTCGACGCGGAGCTGGCGGCGTGGCGGCTGGAAGCGCGGCGGGTGGAGGCCACCGCGACGGGCGGCCCCGACGGCGACCCCGGCGCGACACCGACCGCCGGCGCCTGCCGTTCCCTGCTGGCGCGGGAGAACGCCGTGTACGGCGCCTGGTTGGGGCTGCTGTCGGCCGTCTTCGACTATCTGGAGGTCGTCGACGGGAGCTGGAGCCTGTCGCCTGCCGCTGGGGGCCCCGACGGCGACTCCGCCGCGGCGACGTGGCCGGCGCGGCCGAGCGCCTGCGCCGGCCCGCTCCCATGAGCGGAGCGTCACCCGCGCCGGACGAAGATGTCCTCCACGTCGGCCAGGTGGGTGAAGCGGTCGCAGAGGTCGATGAGCGCCTGCCCGGCGGCCTCGCGGAAGGCCAGCACCTCGACGCGCTTGCCCGCTTGCTGCGCCAGCTCCACCATCGGCGCGAAGTCCGCGTCGCCCGAGCCGAGCACCAGCACGTGCGCGTGCGGCATGGCTCGCACCATGTCGGCGGCGATGCCCATGTCCCAGTCGCCCTCCATCACCACGCGGCCGTTGTCGTCGGCGCGGTGCACCCGCACGTGCCGGCGCCGCACCCGGTAGCCGAGCGCCGAGAGCTTGGTCACGAATCCGAAGGCGGTGCTGTCGCCTTCCCGCTCCACCACGTAGGCGCTGGCGGAGAGCAGCCGCCTGCCGCGCAAGGCCAGCTCGAGCAGCCTGCGGTAGTCGACCGAGGCGTCGTACCCGTCGCGGGCCGCGTAGTAGAGGTTCTGGGTGTCGACGAAGAGGGCCACCGCCTCCCGGTCGGCGCTCCCAGCGCCCCCGGACCCAGCGCGAGCGTCCCCGGAAGCGTCGTCCAGCTCGCTGCCAGTCATGGCTAGAGTGTAGTCGACACGCCGCCGCGCCACCCTCGACGCGGGCGCCGCCGGCAGCCGGGCTAGCCGGCTCCCGTCACGACGTCGCGCGCCATGATCACGTTGTCCTCGTAGCTGCCGTCGTCCAGCCGCACCTGGCCCCGCTCGCGCCCTTCCTCCTCGAACCCTTCCGACCGGTACAGGGCGATGGCGGCGGCATTCCCGGAGCGAACGTTGAGGCTGATCTTGCGAAGCCCCAGCGCCTCGGCCCAGCCGTAGCCGCGCCGCAGCAGATCGCGTCCCACGCCATGCCTGCGCCAGGCCGGGGCGACGGCCACGGTGAGGACCGCCACGTGCTGCAGCCGGCGGGGCTGCATGCGATGCAGCTCGAGCCATCCCCCCAGCGGCCGGCGCCCGTCCTGCTCCATGTCCGCGACCAGGTAGAGCGTGAAGTCGGGATCGTCGGCGGCGATGCGGCGCGCCAGCGACTGCGTGTAGGGCGGGCCGTCCCCCACGAAATAGCGGCCTTCGGCGTAGATCGCGCGCATGAGCCTCACCACCGCGTCGGCGTCCTCCGCCCTGGCGCGGCGGATCGCGTGGCTCACCTGGGCATCCACCATGCGCCGAGTATAGCCAGGACCCGCCGCCGCGGCCGGCGTCGCCGCCGACCCGGCGAACGCTCCCGCGCACGCCGCTTGCGGGGCGGCGCGCGGCCCGCCAGGCGCTAGCGGCGCACGGAGCACGCTGCCGACCCTCGCCCCCTGCTAGGATGGCGAATCGGTCGCGCTGCGGGCACGGGCCCAGTCAGCGCACGACACCGCCGCCCATCACGCAGGAGGACGCACGCGTGCGTACACTCATCTCCGCCGAGTCGGTGAACGAGGGACACCCCGACAAGCTCGCCGACCGCATCAGTGACAGCGTTCTGGACGCCATCCTCACCGAGGACCCCTACGCCCGGGTGGCCGCCGAGACCATCCTCACGACCGGCCTGGCGCTCATCGCAGGCGAGATCACCTGCCACGGCTACGTGGACTTCCAGGCGATCGTCCGCCAGGCGGTGCGCGACGTCGGCTACACCGACGCCAGCTACGGCATCGACGCCGACCACAGCGCCGTCCTCATCGCCGTGAACGAGCAGTCTCCCGACATCGCGCTGGGCGTGGACCGCGCCCAGGAGTCCGGCAGCGGCGACGACTTCGACCTGGTCGGCGCCGGCGACCAGGGGTTGATGTTCGGCTACGCCACCGACGAGACGCCGGAGCTGATGCCGCAGCCGATCATGCTGGCTCACGCGCTGACCCGCCGCCTGAGCGAGGCGCGCAAGCAGGGCATCCTGCCCTTCCTGCGCCCGGACGGCAAGGCGCAGGTCACGCTCGGCTACGAAGGCGGCCGTGCCACCCACGTGGAGACGGTGGTGGTGTCCGCGCAGCACGACCCCGGCGTCGCCCTCGACGAGCTACGCGAGGCGGTGAAGGCGCACGTGGTGCGCCCGGTCGTCCCCGACGCGCTGCTCGACGAGCGCACCCGCTACTTGGTCAACCCCACCGGCCGCTTCGTGCGCGGCGGGCCCCAGGCGGACGCCGGCCTCACAGGGCGCAAGATCATCGTCGACACCTACGGCGGGGCGGTGCCCCACGGCGGCGGCGCCTTCAGCGGCAAGGACCCCACCAAGGTCGACCGCTCCGCCAGCTACTACGCGCGCTACATCGCCAAGAACGTGGTGGCCGCCGGGCTCGCCCACCGCTGTCAGGTGCAGCTCGCCTACGCCATCGGCGTGGCGCACCCGGTGGGCATGTTCGTCGACACCTTCGGCACCTCGGAGCTCGGCGACCAGCGCCTGAGCGCGCTCATCGCCACCGCGTTCGACGCACGGCCCGCCTCGATCATCGCCCAGCTCGACCTGCGCCGCCCGATCTACACCGCCACCAGCGCCTACGGCCACTTCGGTCGCGATGGCTTCCCGTGGGAGCGGACCGACCGGGTGGAGGAGCTCAAGGAGGCGGCGCTGCAGGTCGCCTGAGCGCCGCGGCCCGTGCCGGCCGGACGCCCTTCGATGCCCTGCTGCAGAGGCTTTCTGGCATCCGGCCCGGCGAGAGAGTGTGATACAACAAGCCATGGCAAGAATCGTGCTGGGCAACCGCGACGGCGCACTCGCGCTGCGCCAGG
>CAZBZU010000048.1:12037-28129 GCA_964496495.1 uncultured bacterium | reverse complement strand
GCCATGGCAAGAATCGTGCTGGGCAACCGCGACGGCGCACTCGCGCTGCGCCAGGCTCGAGACGTGCTCGAGCAGCTGACGGACGAGTGGCCGGACGTGAATTTCGCGCTCCGCACCATCAAGAACGGCGATGCCCTGGCGCCGGCCAGCCCCGACGCCTTGCTTCAGGCGCTCGAGCGCGGCGACATCGGGGTCGCCATCGCCCGTCTCGACTCGCTCCCCTACGCCCTTCCAGAAGGCATCACCCTGGCGGCGGTAGCGCGCCGCGCGGAGCCGCGCTCGGCGCTGGTGACGAAGGGACCGAAGCGGCTGGCGGAGCTCCCCGACGGCAGTCGGGTGGGCGCCCGCGGCGCCCGCGATACCGCCTTCCTGACGGGCCAGCACGGGCGCCTGAGCGTGGTGGAGGTGAGCGGCCAGCTCGAGCCCGATCTCAAGCTCCTCACCGCCGGCGAGATCGACGCGTTGCTGGTGTCCGCCGCGACCCTCATGGCGCTCGACCAACGCAACCGGGTGGACGTCCTGCTGGAGCCCGCGGCCTTCGCGCCCGCGCCGGGCCAGGGCGCCTTGGGCTTCCTGGTGCGCGCCGACGATGATCTCGCCTTCGAGGTCGCCTACTCGCTGCAGCACCGTCCCAGTTTCGATCGCGTGCGTGCCGAGCTGAGCTTCGCCCGCGCCGTGACGCACGGCGACGGCGGCGCAGGCGGCTGCGAGGCGTGCGCGGTGGGTGCCATGGCCACCGTCACCGACGACGGCGAGCTCACCCTCTTCGGGGCGGTCGTGAAGGACGGCACCACCTTGCAGGCCAGCGTCAGCGGCGAGGCCAAGGAGGCCGAGGACCTCGGGCGCGAGCTCGCTGCCGACATGCACAAGCAGCTGGCGGCGCTATGACCCCCGAGGTGGACCGAGGCACGTCGCAGGTGCCCATGCGGCTCCACCTGGCGTTGCACACGCTCGCCTTCGTCGCCGGTCTCTCCGCCGTGTTCGTGGCGCTGGGGTTCTCCGCCGGCCTGCTGAGCTACGTCCTCCTCGCCTACGGCAGCACCCTGCGCGTCGTCGCGGGCGTGTTGCTCGTCCTCATGGGCGTGATCATGCTGGACCTGCTGCCGCTGCCTCTGTTCAAGCAGGAGCTGCGCGTACACCTGATGCGCAAGCCGGGCGGCTACCTCGGCTCGCTGGTGGTGGGGGTGGCGTTCGCCGCCGGCTGGACGCCCTGCATCGGGCCGATCCTGGCCGGCATCCTGGGCATCGCCGCCACCAGCGGCGGCGGCGCTCAGGGCGGCGTGCTGCTGCTGTTCTACTCGCTGGGCTTCTCGCTGCCGTTCCTGGCGTTGTCGCAGCTGCTGCCGTTGACGCGCGCGCTCAGGCGCCACGCCGGGACCGTCGAGAAGGTCGGCGCGCTGCTGCTGATCGCGGTCGGGGTGTTGCTCGTGAGCGGTGCCCTCAACTCCCTCTCGCCCTACCTGGCCGGCTTCGGCAGCGCCGAGACCAGCTGGCTCGGCGGGCTCGGCTCGCCCACGCTGGCGCTCGCCTTCGTGGCCGGGGCGCTGTCGTTCCTCTCCCCCTGCGTGTTGCCCATCCTGCCGTCGTTCCTGGCATACCTGAGCGGCATGAACCTGTCGCCGCTGCTGGGCCGCCCCGCGCGCAGCTGACGAGCCGCCGCCGGAGCGTCCCTGCACCACCGCGACGCCACCGCGACGCCACCGCGGCGGCCTCCCGCCGCCCGACCGGCGGCGCTCACGGCCGGGCGGGCCAGCGAACGAGCAGGCGCCCGCGCCGGGCGCGGATCAGCCCGCCGCCTTCTCCTCCTGGCGCTCGGCAAGCACGCGGTCGGCGACCTGGCTGGGCACCGCGTCGTAGCGGTCGAACTTGAGCGAGAACACCCCGCGGCCCCCGGTCATGGAGCGCAGGTCCGGCGAGTAGCTGAGGATCTCCGCCATCGGCACGTGCGCGCTGACGACGCTCACGGAGCCCTCGGTGTCCATCCCCAGGATGCGTCCCCGACGGGTGTTCAGATCGGAGATGACGTCACCGGTGAAGCGGTCCGGGACGCGCACCTTGATCAGCGCCACGGGCTCGAGCAGCACCGGCTTGGCCTGCTTCATGGCCTCCTTGAAGGCTTGCGCCGCGGCGATCTGGAAGGCGATGTCCTTGGAGTCGACGGGGTGGTCCTTGCCGTCGTAGACCTCTACCTTCACGTCCTGCACCTGGAATCCGCCCAGTACCCCGGCCTCCAGGGCGTTGCGCACGCCCTTCTCGCAGCTCGGCTGGAAGCCGCTCGGGATGGACCCGCCCACGACCTTCCAGGCGAACTCGAAGCCGCCGCCGCGGGCCAGCGGGGCGACCCGCAGTGCCACCTCGGCGAACTGGCCTGCGCCGCCGGTCTGCTTCTTGTGGCGGTAGCGCGCGTCGCCGCTACCCTGGATCGTCTCGCGGTAGGCGACGGCCGGTGGCGCCGTGTCCACCTCGACACCGGAGCGCTCCTTGAGCGCGTTGACGGCGATCTCCAGGTGCACGTGGCCCATGCCCCACAGCACGGTCTCGTGGGTGTCGGCGTTGCGCTCGAGCAGCAGGGTGGGGTCGGCGTCGAGCAGCTTGTGCAGCCCGTCGGACATCTTGTCCTCGTCGCCGCGGGACCTGGGCGTGAGCGCCAGCGCCATCACCGGTGAGGGGAAGCGGATGGGCGAGAGCTGGAACACATGCGCGGGGTCGCACAGGGTGTCGCCGGTGCGGATCTCCTCGGCCTTGGTCACCGCGCCGATCATGCCGGCGCTCAGCGACTTGACCTCCTTGAGGTCCTTGCCCTCCGGGACGTACAGGTGCGACACCCGCACGTCGGCGTCCTGGTTGGGGTCCTTGACGCTGTCACCCGGCTTGATCGCGCCAGACAGCACCCGCATCAAGGAGACCTTGCCCATGTAGGGGTCCACCACCGTCTTGAACACGCGGGCACCGAAGGGGTGGCCCTCGCCAAGCTCGGGTGGGTCGCCCTGATCCACGGCGAGCGGCTTGTGGTCCTCGACATGCCGCACCCCGTGGTTCATGAAGTCCATCAGCAGGCTCACGCCCATCACGCGAGTGGCGGACGTGAGCAGCACCGGCGTGAGCTCGCCGCCGCGCACGGCGGCGTCGAAGGCGCTCATGAGCGCGTCGTCGTCGAGCGCGTTGTCCTCCAGGTACTGCATCATCAGCTCGTCGTCGGTCTCGACGATCGCCTCGACCAGCCGCTCGCGGTACTCCTGCGCCACGCCCGCCACCTCGTCCGGGATCGGGCCCGCCACCGGGTCGCCGTTGGGCCAGGTGTACGCCTTCATCTCCAGAAGGTCGACGATGCCACGGAAGTCCTCGGCCTGGCCGATGGGGATCTGGATGGCGGCGATGTTGCCCGGCAACGTCGCCTCGACGTCGGCCATGGTGCGGAAGAAGTCCGCGTTCTCGCGGTCCATCTTGTTGATCACGAAGAGGCTTGAGAGCTCGCGCTCCACGCTCGAGGACCACACCCGCTCGGTCCCCACCGCCACCCCGGACACGGCCGAGACCACTACCAGCGCGGCGTCCGCCGCCGCCTGGGCACCCCGGATCTCGCCGGCGAAGTCGGCGTAGCCGGGCGTATCGAGCAGGTTGAAGGCCTCGTCCTTCCAGGTGTAGGGGTGGATGGAGGTGTAGATGGAGATCTTGCGCCGCTTCTCCTCGGGAGTATTGTCGGAGACAGTACTCCCGTCTTCGACCCTGCCGAGCGACGGGATCGCACCGGCGCGGAAGAGCATCGCCTCCACCAGCGACGTCTTGCCAGCTCCGCTGTGCGAGAGTACGGCCACGTTGCGGATGTTGGGCATAGTAGATCGGCTTCCTTTCGTGCGGGTACGCGCGGTGACACGGGCACGAGGTCCATGAAGCCAGGCGCGGCTGCCTTGGTTCGGCGAGTATACCACCGCCAGGTGCCGCTCCCGGAGCGCCGTCGACCCCCGGGCCGGCGCGTCTGCGACGGCCTTCGTGATGGCAACGCGGGAGCCGCGCGCCAGCTCGCGTGAGGGGCTGCTAGACTTCCCCCATGCCGACCGGGGAGGACCTGCAGGGCGGTGCGCATACCGAACGCGAGCTGAAGTACTCGGTGCTCGACCCGCGCGTCCCCTCGATGGAGGAGCTGGTGGCGGCGCTCTCCCCTCTGCGAGTGGAGGCGCTGCCCGAGCACACCGTGCACGACGTCTACCTCGACGACGATGCCGGCAGCTTGCGTGGCGCCGCCGTGGCGCTGCGGCGCCGGCGCATCGGCGGCCGCGCCTGGGCGGGCCTCAAGTCGCAGGGTGCGCGCGCGGGTGCGCTGCACCAGCGTGAGGAGATCGAGGCCCCGCTGCCGTCGACCGACGCCGATGCGCCCTGGCCGGATGTCGTGCTGCGGCGCCTGGCCACTCTGGTGGATGCCGACGCGCTGTCGCCGCGCGTCGAGCTCGAGACCGTGCGCGTGCCCTTCCGCATCAGCGACGGAGGCACCCCCCTGGCGACGCTCAGCTTCGATGCGGTCACCGCCCGCTCGCCCGGTTCCGAGCGCAGCGCGCTGTTCGACGAGGTGGAGGTCGAGGCGCTCGCCGACGGGGTGAGCCGGGCCGACCTGGAGCGGATCGCCGACGCCGTCGACGGGCTGGTGCGGCTCACCGTCAATCCCGTGAGCAAGCTCGAGCGCGCCGAGGCCCTGTTGCTGCTCGCCCGCTGGTGACGCTCGCGCGCTAGCTGACACCCGCTCGTCGGCGACACCCTCTCGTTGCCGACACGCCTTCCGTGGCGCTCCCCTGCAGTTTCGGGGGGCCGTGAACGGCCCTCCGAAACTGCCTGGTGGTCGGGCGACCCGTGGGTCGCCCGACCACCCGCCTGCTACCATCGGAAGCAACCACAACTCGGCCTCGGGAAGGGATGCTCATGCTGAACCTCGGCCGCTTCGTCCGTGAACACGCCCTCCACTACCCCGAGCGGGTGGCCGTCCGCATGGGCGACCAGGCGCTCGACTACGGCACCCTAGACCACTTGAGCGACAAGGTGGCGGGCTTCCTGCGGGCCAAAGGGGTGGAGCCGGGCGAGAAGGTGGCGCTCTCCTGCCCCAACCTGCCGTTCTTCCCCATCGTCTACTACGGCATCCTCAAGGCGGGCGCGGTGGTGGTGCCGCTGAACGTGCTGCTGAAAGCGCGCGAGATCGCCTATCACCTGAAGGACTCCGACGCGTCGGTCTACTTCGTGTTCGAAGGCACCCCGGAGCTGCCGATGGCCACCGAAGGCGCCAAGGCGTTCGAGGACACGCCGGGTTGCCGCGAGCTGGTGGTCATGACCGCCGATCCCAAGGCGGCCGGGCCGGTCGCGACGGCCACCACGCTGGGCGGCATCCTGGCGAGCCAGGAGCCGCTCCGCGACATCCACCCCAGCGTGGCGGACGACACCGCCGTCATCCTCTACACCTCCGGTACCACCGGCCAGCCCAAGGGTGCCGAGCTGAGCCAGCTCAACATGGTGATGAACGCCATCATGAGCAACGGGCTGGTGCACTCCTCCGGCACCCCGACCGAGGAGCACGCCTTCCTGATGGCGCTGCCGCTGTTCCACTCCTTCGGTCAGACGGTGGGCATGAACAGCATGTTCTATGGCGGGGGCAGCATCAGCATGCTGGCGCGCTTCGACCCGGCCACGGCGCTGCGCCTCATGCTCGAGCACCGCATCACCGTGTTCGCCGGCGTGCCCACCATGTACTGGGCGCTCCTCAATGCCGCCGCCAACCTCAGCGACGAGGAGAAGGCCACCCTCAGCAGCCACCTCGGCTTCGCCCTGAGCGGCGGCGCCGCCCTGCCGGTGGAGATCCTGCGGCGCTTCGAGGACGTCTACGGCATCGGCATCATGGAGGGCTACGGGCTCTCCGAGACCAGCCCCGTGGCCAGCTTCAACCACGCCGACCGCGAGCGCCGTCCCGGCACCGTCGGCCAGCCCATCTGGGGTTGCGAGATGCGCGTGGTGGACGAGAACGACCGTGACACGCCGGTCGGCCAGCCGGGCGAGATCGTGTTCCGCGGCCACAACGTCATGAAGGGCTACTACAAACGCCCCGACGCCACCGCCGAGGCGATGCGGGGAGGCTGGTTCCACTCCGGCGACATCGGCGTGGTGGACGAGGACGGCTACTTCAGTGTGGTCGACCGGCTCAAGGACATGATCTTGCGTGGCGGCTTCAACGTCTACCCGCGCGAGGTCGAGGAGGTCCTGATGACCCATCCCGCCGTCTCGCTGGCGGCGGTGGTGGGCGTGCCGCACGAGGAGCACGGCGAGGAGATCAAGGCGTTCGTGGTGCTCGCCGAGGGCGCCGACCTCACCGCCGACGCGCTCATCGCCTGGAGCAAGGAGCAGATGGCGGCCTACAAGTACCCGCGCCAGGTGGAGTTCCGCAGCGAGCTGCCGATGAACGCCACCGGCAAGATCCTGCGCCGGCAGCTGCGGGACGAGGCGTCGGCCTGAGAGCCGGCGTCCCGCCCCGCGGCGTTCTCACCACAGCCGCAGCCCGGGGAGCGGCACCTGGCCCGTGAACAGGTGGATCAGCGTCGGCAGGTAGGCCACGCACACCACCGCCGCCGCCAGCAGGAACCACAATCCCAGGCGGTCGAGCGCGCGCGTGGCGCGGCCCGGTCTGCTGCCGCGGTACTCCGGGAAGGGGATGGCGACGCTGTCCTCCTCGACCCGGCGGCGCGAGAACAGCGTGCCGAACAGCACCGTGAAGTAGAAGACGATCGCCAGGAACAAGATGGTCCCGCTGATCAGGGTGATCGTCTGGGGCACCCGGGCGTCGGCGTAGACGCCTTGCAGGTTGGGAAGCATGTTGGAGATCCACGCCCGCCGCGGCACCCCCAGCAGCCCCTGCCAGTGCATGCCCACCGCGAACAGCATCATGCCCACGAACCAGGTCCAGGCCGACCACAGCGCCAGCCGCGGTGAGAACAGCTTCTTGCCGGTGAGGTGCGGGATGAGCCAGAAGGTCATGCCGAAGAAGGTGAGCGTGACGGCGGTGCCCACGGTGATGTGGAAGTGTCCGGGGATGAAGGCGGTGTTGTGCACCAGCACGTTCAGGTTGAAGCTGGCCAGCACGATGCCGCCGGCTCCGCCGAAGATGAACGAGATCATGGCCAGCACCTGGGCAGCGAAGCTGGCGTCGTTCCACGGCAGCTTCCCTATCCAGCCGAGCACCCCGCGTCCGCCACGTTTGCGCGCCGCGACCTCCATCGACGAGGTGACGGTGAACGCCGTCAGCAGGCTGGGGATCACCACGAAGAAGGTGAGGATGTTCTGCACCAGCTTCCAGCCGCGAGGGATGCCCGGGTCGGTGAACTGGTGGTGGAACCCGACCGGGGTGCTGAACACCATGAACATCACGAAGGCCAGGCGCGCCAGCGTGTCGGAGGTGAGCTCGCCCCCCACCTGCTTGGGGATGAAGGCGTACCACGACACGTACGCCGGCAGCAGCCAGAAGTACACGATGGGGTGTCCGGTGAACCAGAAGAGCGTGCGCGCCAGCTCCGGGTCGACGCCGGCGATCCAGCCAGCCGACCAGGGGATGAGGAAGACCACCACCTCCACGACGATGCCCACCGAGGCGAGCGCCCACATCAGCATGGTCGCCGTGGACATGAAGGTGACGATCGGCGTCGCCTTCCCGGGGTTGGCCCGGCGCCAGCGGGCGCGAAGGCGCACCACCTCGAACGCGACCATCAGGCTGCCGACCACCACCAGCGCCAGGCCCGTGTAGAAGTCCCAGCTCCCCTGCAGCGGCGGGTAGAAGGTATACATCACGGTCGCGTTGTTGGACAGGATAGCGATGCCCGCCAGCACCAGGCCGCCCACCATGACCAGATAGCTGGCCCACAGCCACCCCAGCGACGGGCGCATGTCGAGCTCGCGCGCCGGGAAGTAGATCAGCACGCCGCAGTTGAAGAAGGTGGTGAAGACCAGGGCGTTGAGCACCCCGTGAAGGGTGAGTCCCTGGTAGTACGACTTGAGGAAGGGAAGGTAGCGGTAGAGGTTGACGTCGCCGTAGTTGAACGCCTGGAACGGGCCCAACAGGGCACCGATCAGCAGAGCGACCAGGCCTGTGATCAAGAAGGCGGCAGTGACACGCTTCTCCGGGCGCCACGCCACGGCCGCGGGCGACGTGCGGGTGAGGCTGCCTACCGCCATGTCCGATTCCTGTTCGCCATCGTCAGACTCCAATGCGTGACGTGCCTCACGGCAGCCCCAGCTTCTCGCGCTGTGTCCGGACGGCGGCGGCACTGAGACCCTTGCCTCGCGCCGAGGCGACCTCCTGCGCAGTGTAGGCCTGGTAGTCCGAGGGCAGCGCGGTGGCGTTGCCCCAGTCGTGCATGATGGTGTTCGCCACGGCCGCCAGCTCGGCGTCCGACAGCTGGCCCCAGGCGGGCATGACGTTGTTGTAGACCTGGCCGCCCACCGTGATCTTGCCCTGCAGGCCGTAGAGGAGGACGTCGATGGGGTAGCCGCGATCGGCCCGGTAGAGGGCCGGCGCGTGGCCCGCGAGGGGCGGGAAGGCACCGGGGTGCCCCGTGCCGTCCGGGCCGTGGCAGGAGGCGCAGTTGGCGGCGTACACCTGGCTGCCGTTCGCCGTGGGCGCGGCACCGGCGGCGCCTGTACCCGCCTGGCCTCCGGCCACCTCAGGAAGCGGCTTGGCCTGCCCGGCGGCGGTGCCCGCCGCCACCTTCTGGCGGTACTCCGCCGCGGGCAGCACGTTGATGGTGCCGATCATGTCCTGGTGGTTGATGCCGCAGTACTCGTTGCACACCACGTGGTAGCTGCCGGGCCGCGTGAAGCGGTAGTCGGCGTAGGCGAGCTGGCCCGGGATCACCTCCACGTTGACCGTGGTCCTCTCGATCATGAACCCGTGCAACACGTCCTTGCTGGTGAGGTAGAAGCGCGCGTGAGCCCCTACCGGCAGGTCGATGGTGGGCGGGTTGAAGCTGAACGCCTGCGCCACGATGCCGACCTGGAACTCTCCCGTGGAGAGCTCCGTCGCGCCGGGGTTGGAGAAGAGCGGCACCTGAGCGATCTCGGCGGGCGTGATGTGCCCGCCGCCGTGGACGATGTGCGCCCCCTCGGTCGCGAGCACGAACACGATCAGGCCCACGAAGCACAGCAGCATCACCCCGCCGAAGGTGACCCAGCGCCGCTCCCAACGCTCGATGACCTCATGTTGCCGTTGGTCCACGGGCTCAGCCCCTCACCTGAGTGATGGCGAACACCAGGAACCACAGACCGATGATGACCGCAGCCAGGAAGACGGTGACCGCGAGAGCCCCCAACGGCCGGTAGGGCGATTCGCCCGCATCGTCGGCCGCCTCGGCCGTCGCCTGTTCGTCGTCTCTCACGATCCACCTCCACGTATGAACCCTTGGGAGACCAGTTGACGTTTCCGGGCCAGCATAACGAATCGGCAGCAACCCAGGGCGAGGTGGGACACCGGCTGCGACACCTTCGGTGACAGCTTCCAGTCCCACGACCGCCGCGATCCCGCCACGTGGGACGTGACGGTCGCCGGCGACTGGTTGGGAACCACGACCAGCTACAGCTTCCCGGACTTCTCCGCGACGGCAGGCCGGTACGGCAGCCGGGACCTCCCCACCTGCGCGAGCGCACCCGCCGCCGCGGCGGCGATCGGCAGACTTCTCACGCTGTGCAGCAGGGAGTGGCGTTCGGCCGGCCGGGAGTGCTGTCCTCAGCCCGCCATCCCCGGCGCGTCCCTGTTGGCGGTGCTGTCGTCCCCGAGCTCCCCATCGCCGTTGTACCCCCAGGACCACACGGTGCCGTCATTCTCGAGCGCGAGTGAGAACTCGCCGCCCGCCGCAACCGCGATCTTGGCAGCCTCGACGTCGCCGGCGCCGAGGAACTGGCGCGCCACGGGCGTGTGCCGGTCCGTGGTGCTGCCGTCCCCCAGCTGCCCCTCGTTGTTGAGCCCCCAAGCCCAGAGCTCGTTCGTCTGCACCGATCGATCGATCGCGAACGAGTGATCGCCGCCTGCGGCGATGATGCCGATGCTGTCCTTCAGGCCGGCAACCCGAACGGGAGCGTGGCGATCCGTCGTCGTGCCGTCCCCCAGCTGCCCGAAGCCATTCGAGCCCCAGGCCCACACCGTGCCGTCGCTCCTCAGCGCGAGCGAGTGAGCGGCGCCCGCAGCGATCGCGGTGACGCCCGAGAGGCCGCTCACCCGCACCGGCGCGGATCGATCGGCGGTGGCGCCATCACCCAGCTGGCCGGAGGCATTGGCGCCCCAGGCCCACACGCTGCCGTCGCTCGTGAGCGCCAGCGAATGGTCGCTGCCGGCGGCGATGGCGATCACGCCCTGGAGCTGCACGACTTGCACGGGCGTCATCCGCTCCGTGGTGGTGCCGTCACCGAGCTGCCCGAAGCCGTTCTCGCCCCAGGCCCACACCGTCCCGTCGCTCTTCAATGCCAGGGCGTGATGGTAGCCGGCAGCGACCGCTGTAACGCCGGTGAGGGTGCCCGTGCCTCCGGGCCCCACGACCTCCGTGGGCGTGTGGCGCTGCGTCGAGGTGCCGTCTCCCAGCTCCCCGCCATCGTTGTTGCCCCAGGCCCACACGCTGCCGTCGCTCTTCAACGCCAGCGAGAAGTTGGTGCCGGCGGCGATGGAGGTTGCTCCGGAGAAGGCGCCGCTCCCGCCGGGCCCCACGACCTCCACCGGCAAGGTCCGGTCGGTCGTGCTACCGTCACCGAGCGCACCGGAGACGTTGTACCCCCAGGACCACACGGTCCCGTCGCTCTTCAACGCCAGGGCGTGATGGGCGCCCGACGCAAGCATCGTTACCTTCGCGGGGGCCGATGGATTCGGGCAGGCGGTAAGCAGCAGCGCGATGGGCACGACCACGACGGTGGCCAACCACATCCGCCTGCGCCCCTTCTTGGTCATTACCTTCATCGTTCCGCTCCCTCACTCGCGTGACCGGACCCCGGCACGCGACCTGCCAAGACCACCCAGCACAAGACGACCCAGCACACAGCGCGCTTCATGAACTCCTCCTTCACACCGAGCGACACCGGCCGCAGGGAAGCTCGCGCCGCGAGCGGATCGAATCGAGGCTGCCATTCTGCACCCCGCCCCCGGGGCCACCACCGGCCCCGAATCCGGACGTTGCCCGCGGAGCCGAGGCGCGCGCCAGCCACCCCGACGCGGACCGCACCGAGGCAAACGCGGCCTCCGCGGCGCACGCCCCATGGGTGAGACGGCTCCCGCCATTAGACGTCCGCTTCGCTGCCGAGTGGTGGCAGAACCTGTCACCGCAGGTGACACTGGCGGCCGGGAGCCATGGCTCCTGGGCGCTGGCGAGCGACGGGACCGTGTGGGCGTGCGGCCGCAACTGTCCGCCTCCCCGTCCGCTCGCCTTGGCTGGCACCCACGCCGCCGCCTTCGCGCCGTCCATCAATCTCTCGGGAGACGACCACGCCCCCGCGGCCCGTCCGTCACGACGACCGCACCGTGCCCGGCAGCGGCAGCGCTCCGCCAGGAGGGTTCTCGCGGCTCGCGACGTGCCTGCCGGCACGCCGACCGTCACGCGCCGACGTGCTCGTTCCAGTCCGTCTCGAGGCGCAGCCAGGCGCGCTGCGCACGACCCTCCATGCCTGCCTCGCCGAGCCCGGCGAGGTGTCGCGCAGCGATCGCCCGCACGGCGAGGAGCTGGTTGTCGTCCGCGATCGACAACGCCTGGCGGGCGTGGTGCGTGGCCTCGAGGGCGTGCGGTTGGCGCGCCAGGACGTAGTGACCCAGCGCCACCTCCTCACGCATGTGGTGCCGCTCCGCGATCCGCAGCGCCGCCTCCGCCTTCCGCAAGCCGACGACGGGTTCGGAGCTGCGCAGCACCTCCGCAGCACAGCGTAGGGCCTCGGTGCGACGGAGCGGGTGCCTGCTCGCCTCCGCGAGCGCTTCTGCCCTCTCGACGACCTCACGCGCCTCGGCCTCTCGGCCCGCCTTCGCCCTGGCGACCCCGGTGACCGCGAGCACCATGCTTCCCTGGTAGGGGTTCCTCTCCGCCCCCTCCACGTCTAGCGCCTCTTCGCAGATCCGCTCGGCTTCCGCGAACCGTCCGAGCAGCATGTGCAAGCGGGCGCGCCTCGAGGCCACCACCGCCAGCCTGCCACGCGCCCCGTACCGCTGGAACAACGAGGCGGCGCGGACGAGCTCCGTCTCGGCCCGACCGATCCAGCCCCGACTGGCGCAGGCTGCGGCAAGTATCTCCCGCACGCGACCCTCCATGAACAGGTCTCCGGAGTCGCTCCACACGCTCAGCGCACGACGGAGCCAGCCCAGCGCGGGCTCCAGACGACCCATCGCCCAGTAGGCGCGTCCGAGATCGTGGAGCACCCCGGTGAGGCGGGCGCTTTCCGGATCGCGCCGGAGGACCGTCAGCAGCTCCCGCACGCTCTCCTGGAAGCGGCCGTGTTGCCAGTGGGCTCGAGCCAGGTAGAGCCGGTACTCGCTGCGGTCCGGATCGAGGTCGACAGCGCGGACGGAGCGATCCTCCGAGGCTCCGTAATCGCCGAGCGCCCAGCGGACCTCGCCGAGCTCACGCAAGACCCTCGCGCGCTCGAGGTCCGGCAGCGCCTCCGCGACCTGAAACGCAGCTTCCTCGTGCGTCCGGGCGAGCGCCCGGTCTCCACGAACCCCAGCGGCATGCGCCAGGCCCGCGAGCGAGGCCGCCTCCATGCCAGGCAGCGCCAGCTCCCGCGCCGATCGCAGGGCGGTCGAGAAGGCCCGGGTGGCGCCCGCGAGGTCGGACGGCAGACGCGCCCGGCCCAGCAGCACACCGGTGCGCGCGGCGGCGGGCGTGCCGGGAGGCACCCGATCGTTCAGGTCTTCCAGCCAGGCGCGCGCTTCCGTGCGGCTTCCGTTCGCCAGTGCACGGGCCGCGGCTTCGAGCCGCCACTCCAGGGCCTCCCGTGGCTGCCCCGCCAGCTCGAAGTGATGGGCCACGCGGGCGGGTTCCCCGCTGTCGTCGGCGAGCGCATTGGCGGCACGGGCGTGCAGGTAGCGCAGATCGGGCCGCGACAGCGTACTCACGATGCACTCGGCGACCACGTCATGGATGATCTTGAGATCGAGCACCAGCTTCGCGTCTTCCAGGCGCGAGAGGCGCTCGGTCACCCTCTCCGGGGCCTCGCGCGTCATCGCCGAGAGTACGTCGATGCTGGCGTGGTCATCGAGCAGCGCGATCGCCTGCGCGACCCGCAGGTCTCCGACCTCCAGTCGCATCAACCTCTCGTGGAT
The DNA here is from genome assembly GCA_964496495.1 of uncultured bacterium. Lineage (GTDB taxonomy): Bacteria > Deinococcota > Deinococci > Deinococcales > Trueperaceae > JASBRS01. Next base: position 14,826 of record CAZBZU010000048.1, on the reverse strand, counting down.
GACAGCGCCGGCACGCGACGACAGGCTGCCGCGCTCGCCTTGCACCGGCGGAAGGCCGCGCGTCTCCCACCAACCCTTCACCGTTTCGATCACGTAGATCGGGCTGCCACCCGTCACGCGCAGTACCTCGTCGAGGCTGAGAGCCCCCGCGGGTACGCGAAGCTGGCGAAGGAGCTCGGCCACACCCGCCTCATCGAGCGGGTCGACATCGAACATGACCGCGAGGCCGCCGTCGATCATCTGGTCGAAGGCCGCCGCATACGCAGCCGGGATCTCGGCCGGGCGGAAGCTCGCGATCGTCCGAGTAGGCGACTCCCCGCGCCTGACCGATTCGCCGGTACCCCACGCTCCCAGCTCGTAGCTCAGAGGGTCGAAGTACTGCAGGTCGTCGATCACTACGGTCGCGCATCGCCGGGTCAGCGCCGCGGTCGCTTGGTAGGCGGCCTCGAAGAACCGCATGCGCGCGGCCTCGTTCTCGATGGGCGGCGCCGCCGCAGGACCGAGCTCGGGCAGGAACCGGGACAGCTCCAGGCGGATCCATGGTGTCAGCCGCGCGAGGACCTCGGGCTCGGCGGCGGCGAACTTGCGGAACAGGCGAGCGACCGTGCTCAAGGGCAGGATGCGGTCGCCGGGATGACCTTCGTTGGCGATCCAGGGGCCGTGCGCGCTCGCGAACTCCTGCATCAGCCGCGACTTCCCGATGCCTCCGGGACCCTTCAAGATGATCGTCAGGCCGTCGCTCCAGGCCTGCTCCATGCGCTCGAGCAGGCGCCCGCGCCCCACCAGACGCGGCGTCAGGAGAGCCTCGGGGAACCGTGGGGCGGTCGGCAGGCGCGGTTGCCCGTCGCCGTTGCGCGCGACGGCGGCTGCCGAGCCCGGGACCTTGCCGCCGCCGGGTCTCCCGTTCGCGGACGGGCCCTGGATGCGGCGCCAGGGAGCCTCGAGATCGAGATCGGGCGTCGCCGGTGGCGCGTCGGCCCAGCCCGACCTCGCGAAGGCCACGAATGCATCGTGTTCGTCGGGAGCTACCTCCAGAGCGCGCGCCAGCGCCCGCGCCAGACCTTTCGACGGGCGCCGCTGATCGCTCTCGAGCTTCCGCAGCATCGACACCGAGCAACCGGTGCGACTCGCCAGCTCTTTCCGGCTCAGATCCATGACCCGCCTGCGTCTGTGCAGCCACAGGCCGAACAGTGAATACGTGCTCACATCCATGCTCACCCCTTTGAGCATCGACAGCCGTTTCACCTGGTGGCAGATACCGGTGGAGTCTACACCCGTGTGCCAGCCGCGGTGGCAGCCCTGGCAACAGGGTCCGGCGCCCTCCGCCGAGGCCTCCGATTCCAACGCCTCGACCGTCTCGGAGGTGTGGAGGGCGCCGGTCCCCGCCGCACAGCCCGCCTCGACGGCGGCGGTGACACTCCAGGTGTCACCTCCAGTGACGTGATCGGCCACCACGGGCGCGCACGTCCCGTGTCTAATGGCCCGACAGCGGTACGACCGTCCTCGGGCGCCGACTGCGGTCGCACCAGGGCGCGCCGAGCGCGTCGGAAGCGATGGGACGAGGCATGTGCCCGACGCAGCTCGGAAAGACCGATGCCGTGAGAGGACGTCCATGACACCTGACGCCGATCGTGCACACGGAGCGAACGCCACCCGCGTGGCTCGCCCTTCTTCATCTGGCCGGCTGCTCCACCGTCGGCGTGCGGCCCCACCCTCGCGCCGTGCTCGACACCGTCTGGTGCCCGTCGTTGCCAGCCTCCTGACCGCGCTCGCGACCGTGCTGGCCGGGTGCCAGCGGACGTCCAGCGCCGCGTCAACGAGCCCGGACTACACGCTCACGCTGTCACCGGCAACGCTCAACGCGGGCCTGGGCGGATCTGCGACCACCACCCTGCAGCTGGCGCCGGTGGACGGCTTCCACGGCACGCTGGCCCTGAGCCTCCTGGATAGCGCCGGCAAGCCCGCCTACGGCTTGACGATGCAGCCCACCAGCGTGGCGCTCCCGGCGGGAACCAGCACCCCGGTGCGGATCGCCGCGGCGAGCAGCGTCCCGGCGGGCACCTACCACCTCACCCTGCGCGCTTCGGGCGGCGGCGTGACGCACGGCAAGGGCCTCACCCTCACCCTCACGGGGACGGGCACCGGTGCCTTCGCCCCCGCCGGCGGCTCTCCCTACGCCGCCGGGACCCACGCCGAGTCCCTGGCGCTGGCCGACATCAACGGCGATGGCAGCGCCGACCTCGCCACCGCCAACGACGCCAGCTCCGGCACGGTGTCGGTGCTCCTCGGCGACGGCACCGGCGCCTTCGCCCCCGCCAGCGGCTCGCCCGTCACCACCGGCAGCTACACGGGCTCGCTGGTCGTAGGCGACGTCAACGGCGACGGCCAGCCGGACGTCGCGGCCGCCAACTTCGGCGACGACACCGTGTCGGTGCTCCTCGGCGACGGTGCCGGTGCCTTCGCCCCCGCCGGCGGCTCCCCCTACGCCGCCGGTCCCAGCCCGTATGGGGAAGCGGTCGGCGACTTCGACGGCAACGGCACGCTCGACCTCGCCGTCGCCGACGATGTGACGCCGGGGGCCGTGTCGGTCCTGCTGGGCAACGGCGACGGCTCCTTCCCCGGCAGCCCCTCCCACAGCTATAGCGTGGGCGGCAACCCGGCCGCCATAGCGGTGGCGGACTTCAACGGGGACGGCAACCCGGACCTCGCCGTGGCAACGTACGGCACCGTGGCCGTGCTCCTCGGCGACGGCACCGGCGCCTTCGCCCCCGCCAGCGGCTCGCCCTACA
>CAZBZU010000048.1:0-11937 GCA_964496495.1 uncultured bacterium | reverse complement strand
TCCTCGGCGACGGCACCGGCGCCTTCGCCCCCGCCAGCGGCTCGCCCTACAGCACCGGCAACGGCTCGCAGTCCGTGGCGGTCGCCGACTTCAATGGCGACGGGAACCTGGATATCGCCACTGGGAACCGCGACGACGACACCGTGTCGGTGCTCCTCGGCGACGGCACCGGCGCCTTCGCCCCCGCCAGCGGCTCGCCCTACAGCACGGGTAGCGGAACCGGTCCGGCCGCCGTTGCGGCGGGAGACTTCAACGGCGACGGGGTGCCCGACCTGGCCACGGCGAACGAGCACACCAACGACGTGTCGGTCCTGCTCGGCAACGGCGATGGCACGTTCCCTGCGAGCCCCACGCACCGCTACTCGGTGGGCAGCTACCCGGATGCGTTGGCAGCGGGGGATGTCGACGGCGACGGAAAGCTGGACCTCGTGACCGCCAACTATCTCGACGCCACTGTCTCGGTACTGCTGGGCCAGTAGACGCCGGCGACCGGTGCACCGGCGCAGGTGGCGGCGCCGCGGCGGCGTCCGGCCTGCTAGCGTGGGTCATGCCCGAGCGCAGCATCGTCATCGCCGGTGCCTCCGGCGTCATCGGGCGCCATCTGGTCTCCGGCCTCGGTGGAGCCTACCGGGTGACGGTGCTCACCCGCCATGTCGAGGGCAGCCACCCCGCGGGCGTGGCGCGCCTCGCCTGGCACCCGGACGCGGCTCGAGCCGGCCGCCAGGAGGACCTCTCGCGCCTCACCTCGGCGCTGGAGGGCGCCGCCGCGCTGGTGAACCTGGCAGGCAGCCCGCTCGACGAAGGACGCCTCGGCCCCGCGCACGTCGACCGCATGCTCGAGAGCAGGGTGGACGGCACCACCACGCTGGTGACCGCCGTCCAGCGCTGCCGGCTGCCGCCGGAGGCGTTCATCCAAGCGTCGTCCTCCGGCTACTACGGTCAGCGTGGCGAGGCGCTGCTCGAGGAGGACGCCGCCCGCGACCGGAGCTTCGTGCTGGCGCCGGTCGCCGAGGCCTGGGAGGCGGCAGCGGCACCGGCGGCGGCGCGCTCGCGCCTGTGCGTGCTGCGCATGGGCGTCGTGCTCGCGCGCGACGCCGCGGCCTGGCAGAAGCTCCTCCTCCCCGTGCGGCTGGGGCTCGGAGGTCGGCTGGGCTCGGGCAGGCAATGGTTTCCCTGGATCCACATCGACGATCTGGTGGCGACCGTGCGGTACTTGATCGAGCACGACGACTGCGAGGGGACGTTCAACGCCGTGACGCCCGAGCAGGTGCGGCAGGCAGAGCTGGGCCGGGCCGCCGCGCGGCGCCTGCGACGCCCCTTCTGGCTTCACGTCCCCGCATGGGCGCTGCGGCTGGCACTCGGCCGCCTGGCCGACGGGGCGCTGCTGCAGAGCGCCCGCATGGTGCCGGCGCACCTTCAGGCCTGCGGCTTCGTCTTCGAACGCGGCAGCCTGGAGGCGGCGCTCGACGAGCTTCTGCCGCGCCGGCGCGCCTGAGCGCGGGCCGCTCGCGCTGGAGGGAGGCGCCTCGATGGACTTCCGGAACAACATCGCCCTCAAGGAGGACTACACCTTCCTCGTCGCCGACGCCGAGGGCGCCGTCGCCGGCGGCGAGAAGGGCCTCTACAACCGCGACACGCGCTTCCTGTCGCGGTACGCCTGGCGCTTCGAGGACGGCTTCCAGGTGCTGCTGACGGACACGCCTCGGCCGGATCTCCTCACCTCGGTCCATGGCCTGATCGAGGGGCACGCCCAGCAACTCGGCGTTCGGCGCGAGCTGCGGCTCACGGCCTCGGGGCTGGACGACCGCGTCACGCTCGTGAACAGCGGCGCGGCGCCTCGTCAGGTCGGCCTCCGCCTCGAGCTCGACGCCGACTTCGTCGACCTGTTCGAGGTGCGGGGCTGGGTCGACCGCCCCCGCCCGGCGGCCGCGCGCCACCACGGAGACGCTGACGTGAGCTTCCGCTACCGCGCCTCCGACGGTGTCGAGCAACGGGTCGAGGTGCGCTTCTCACGGCCGTTCGCGGCCTTCCGGGACGGCGCCGCCTGCTTCGACCTCGACCTCGCTCCCGGCGAGACCTGGCAGCTCCAGGTGACGGTGGCGCTCCACGACCCCCTGGTCAGCTTGCACGCCGGCCCCGGCTATCAGGACTGGCGCGCGTCCTTCGGCGACCTCACCCGCCGCTGCTCGCGGCCGGCGCTGCGCCGGGCCATCGACGACCTCCGGGGCCTGCTGCTGTTCACCGACGCCGGCCCCATCGCCGCCGCCGGCATCCCCTGGTTCGCCGCCGCCTTCGGCCGCGACGCGCTGATCGCCGCGCACCTGCTCCTGCCGCAGCGGCCGGACGTCGCCGCAGGCACGCTGCGCTACCTGGCCGGCCTCCAGGCCACCGACACCGATCCCTTCCGTGCCGCGGAGCCCGGCAAGATCCCGCACGAGGTCCGGTTCGGCGAGCTCGCCCGGACCGGCGCGGTGCCGCACGCCCGCTACTACGGCACCGTCGACGCCACGGCGCTGTTCGTGATGCTCCTGGGCGCAACCGCGCGGGCCACGGGGTCCGACGACCTGGTCCGCGAGCTGCGGCGGGCCTGGCAAGCGGCGCTAGGGTGGATGACCGGCCCGGGCGATGCCGACGGTGACGGTTTCGTGGAGTTCGCCCCCGGTGCGAGCGACGTCCGCGCCGGCCTCAAGGTGCAGTCGTGGAAGGACTCGGCCGAGTCCATGGCGCACGCCGACGGCAGCCTGGCCTCCGGACCGCTGGCCGTGTGCGAGGTCCAGGGCTACGCCTACGCCGCCTTCCGCGCCGCGGCCGGCTTCGAACGCCGCGCCGGCGAGCTGGCCGCGGCCGACCGCTGGGAGCGGCGGGCGGCACGGCTCAAGGAGCGCTTCCACGCGGCCTTCTGGCTCGAGCCCTTGGGGACCTACGCCATGGCGCTCGACGGGGAGAAGAGGCCGCTGGCGGTCAAGAGCTCCGATGCGGGTCAGCTGCTGTGGACGGGCATCGTCCCGGAAGCCGCGGCGCCACGACTGGTAGCGACGCTCTTCGAGCAGGACAGCTTCAGCGGCTGGGGGTTCCGCACCCTGGCCGCCGGCGAGCGGCGCTACAACCCCGTGAGCTACCACAACGGCTCGGTGTGGCCGCACGATACCGCCCTCATCGCCGCCGGCCTGCAGCGCTACGGCTTCCACGACGAGGCCCGTCGCGTGGCGCGCGCCGTCCTCGACCTTGCCGAGAGCCAGCCGGACGAACGCCTACCGGAGCTGATCGCGGGGTACCCGCGCGACGACGGCCCCCCGGTGCCCTACCCGACCGCCTGCCGCCCGCAGGCCTGGGACGCCGCGGCAGCCGTGTTCCTGGCGCGAATCCTGGTCTGAGTCGGGCCCTCCGGCCACCCCCGTGGCGATCCGACGCGACACCCGCCGGGCCACGCCACGGGTCCGGACGCGGGCCACGGTGGCGGCGGGAAAGGTCGACGGGCTGCCCGCAGCGTGGCCGTCGACCCCGCCGCCGCCTCCGCCGGCGCCGCCGGCCGTCCGAGGGACATGCGCCTCTGGCCCGGCCCGGCCCCCGAGCGCACGCTCTTAACGAAGCAGTCGGCGCCGAAACGCACGCCGCGCACCTACCGACCGAATAGGAGCGGGCCCATGGCCAGCGTGTTGATCGTGCACGCCTCCAGTGAGGGGCAGACGTTGCGGATCGCCGAGTACCTGGCGGACACGCTCCGGGGCGACGGCCACGAGATCCGGCTGACGCCGTCCCAGCCCTTCCCGGGGGTCGGAGGGTACGACGGCGTGATCGTGGCCGCATCGGTGCACCTGGGCCGGCACCCGCGGCCGCTCGCCCGCGCCATCCGCGCGCACCGCACCGTTCTGGCGCACCTTCCCAGCGCCTTCCTGTCGGTCTGCCTGTCGGCGGCCTGCCCGGACCCGCTCCACCGCGCCCAAGCGGACGGCTACCTGCACGACTTCCTGGGGCGCACCGGCTGGCAGCCGGACCTCGCCGCCACCGTGGCCGGGGCGGCGCGGTTCAGCCGCTACGGCCTCATCAAGGCGCGTCTGGTCCGCACCCTGGTGCCGGGCGGGCTCGGCGGGCCGCTCGGCGCGGACCGGGAGTTCACCGACTGGAACGACGTCCGGCGCTTCGCCGAGGCCTTCGCGGCGCTGCTCGAGGCGGTGCCGAGACCGCGCTACCAGCGGCGCCAGCAGGCGCTTCGCTGAGGGCGCGCCCAGGTGCGCCGCTGCGCCACGCGGGAGCGCCGCCACCCGGTCCGGCGTGGCGCCCGCTGGTGTGGAGCCGGGCCCCGAGCCGCCCGGCCGGCGCCGCCGAGGACGCCGAGACGGTCGTTGGTATACTCCGCCCATGACCCCGAAGCAAGCCGCGGAACGCAGTCAGACACGCGATGAGGAGCTCTTCGCTCTCATCGAGCGCGAGTTCGAGCGGCAAGAGGGCGGGCTCGAGCTCATCGCCTCGGAGAACTTCACCTCGCAGCAGGTGATGGAGGCGGTTGGCTCGGTCCTCACCAACAAGTACGCGGAGGGGTACCCGGGCAAACGCTACTACGGCGGCTGCGAGGTGATCGACGAGGTCGAGAGGCTGGCCCTGCGACGCCTCAAGGCGCTGTTCGGCTGCAGCTGGGCGAACGTGCAGCCGCACAGCGGCTCCTCGGCCAACCTGGCCGTCTACTTCGCGCTGCTGGAGCCGGGGGACACCGTGCTGGGCATGGATCTGGCTCACGGCGGCCACCTCACCCACGGCTCGCCTGTCAACTTCTCGGGGCGCAACTACCGGGTGGTGGGGTACCCGGTGGACGAGGAGCGCGAGCGCATCGACTACCAGCGCGTGCTGGAGCTGGCTCGCGAGCACCGGCCGCGAATGATCATCGCAGGCGCCAGCGCCTACAGCAGGGTGATCGATTTCGAGCGTTTCCGTGCCATCGCCGACGAGGTGGGCGCCTACCTGATGGCCGACATCGCGCACATCGCCGGCCTGGTCGCCACCGGCCACCACCCCAGCCCGGTTGCGCACGCGCACGTGGTCACCAGCACCACCCACAAGACCCTGCGCGGGCCGCGCAGCGGCATCATCTTCGGCAACGACGAGGAGATCGGCAAGAAGATCGACCGGATGGTCTTCCCCGGCACTCAGGGCGGGCCGCTGGAGCACGTCGTCGCGGGGAAGGCCGTGGCGTTCTTCGAGGCGGCCCAGCCCCACTTCCGCGACTACATCCAGCGTGTGGTGGATAGCGCGGCGGCGCTCGCCGCGGCGCTGGCCAGCCGCGGGCACCGGGTGGTCTCGGGCGGCACGGACAACCACATGTTCGTCATCGACCTAAGGCCTCTGGGCATGACGGGCAATACCGCCAGCAAGCGCCTGGGAGCAGCAGGCATCACCGTCTCCAAGAGCATGATCCCCTTCGACCCGGAGAAGCCCTGGGTCACGTCGGGGGTGCGCATCGGCACGCCGGCGCTGGCGACCCGCGGGTTCGGCCCGGACGACATGGAGGCCGTGGCCGATCTGATCGATCGCGCCCTTCGAGCCGAGGACCCGGCCGCGCTGGCCGGCGAGGTGAGGCGCCTGTCCGTGGCGCACCCCATGCCCTGAGGCGGCCCGCCGGCGCCCCCGTCAGCGGTTGCGGCGGCGATGCTCCAGCAGTGCGGCCAGGCTCACCCGCATGCGCTCGATGGCGCGTGCGAGCTGACCCAGCTCGTCGCGGCTGGCGAGCGACACCGGCTCGTCGAGGTCGCCGCGGCTGATCCGGTCGGCGGCCTCGAGCAGGTACTGGACCTTGCGGCGCAATCCGCCGGTGAGGCCCAGCGCCATCAGGATGCCGATCAGTAGCGGGATCAGCCCGAACAGCAGCACCAGCTCGACGCCGCTGCCCAGGGCGCTGTCGCCGCTCACGGGCGGCACGCCCACTACGACGGCGCCGATGCCCTGGCCGCCGCTCGTCACCGGGGTGGCCCTGAGCACCGTCGCCTCGCTCCCGAGCCCCACCATCGCCCTGACGGAGTGCCAGCTGTCCCGCAGGCGCTGCCCGAATGTTGCAGGTGGCGACGCGGGCTGTCCGGCCACAGCGCCCTGCGCACGGGCGCTCACGGCCTGGCGTGTCGCTGGCGGCATGGCCACCGGCGTACGGGCGGCCTGATACCACCCGGCCAGGGGAACTCCGCTGGCGTCGGTGATCACCATCAGCTGCACGCCCTGGGGCCGCAGCAGCGCCTGTGACTGCCTGGAAAGGTCCGCCAGGGCGCTCTGCAGCGTCTGGGCGTTGAGCGGCAGGCCGCCGGTGAGCGCGTCGAGGGTCGCCGCCTGCGAGGCGGCCGCCGACGCCGCCTGCGCCGCCCGCTGATCGCGAGCGTACGGCACCAGCGTCGCCAGCATGACGGCGCCCATCGCCAGCAGCGAGAGCAGCGGAGGCAGCACGCCCACCCAGGCGATGCCGCGCCGGACGCCACCGCGCCTCAAGCGCGTGTCGTCGACACCGCGCTCGGCCGCGCGGGCCCCGGCCGGCCGCCAGGCCGCCACGTCCGCGGCCTGCGCCGGGCGCTGGCGTCGGCCGCGGCGGCGCGGTGCGGCCGGCTCGGCCTCGGCGCCTTCCATCGCCACGGCCCCGCCCGCACCATCGGCAACCGCACCATCTGCGACCTCGGCATCGGCAACGCCAGCATCGGCAACGCCAGCATCGCCTGCCGGCCAACCAGCGCCATCCGCCTCGGATTCCGGGTAGGGCGCCTCGCGCTCCCGCGGAGGCGTCCCGAAGTCGACGTCGACGGCATCCGCCCCGACGGCACCCGCATCGACTGCCGCGGCAGCGCCACCATCGCCGGCCGCATCGACGGCATCCCGGTCGGCGAGCCCCGCCCCGCCCGCAACTCTCCCGCCGCCCGCGCCGGCGGGTCCGTCCTCCGCCGCGCCGGCGCCCCAGCCGCTGTCCCAACCGACGTCCGCCTGCTGCTCGAAGTCGTCGCGACGCGAGAAGTCGTCGACCGCCTCGTTCCCGCCCCCGGAGGGAGCGCCGGCGTCGACCGGTTGACTCCACACGTCGGGCTCGCCCGAACGCTCCCCGCCGCCCGCTGCCTCGGGCGAGGCCGGGGCGTCGACGGCGCCACCGGGTGCGGCATCCATCGCGGCACCGTCCATGGCATCGGCATCCATGGCGGGTGCCTCCTCGGCAGCCGCATCCATCGCGGAGCTGCCTGCTGCGCCTGCCGCCGGCTCGGCCGCTCCGCCCTCGCGCGCTTGCGGCTGCGGCGGCACCTCGCCGTCCTCGGCGACCTGGCGCTTCACCACCAGCAGGCCCGCCCGCTCGAAGATGCCCGCCACGACCTCCGCCTCGCGCTCGCTGACCGCCTTCGTCATGGCGCCTGGCGCGCGCCTCAACAGCGCCATGGCCTTCGCGTCGGAGATGTTGAACGACGCCGCAACCTTGCCCGCGATCTCGTCCAGGTTGCTGGGAACCGGCGCTTCCACCTCGACGATGTACTTCATGGAACCTCCCAGGGCAGGCTCAGGCGCTCAGCCCGTAGTCTCGGCGAAGCCGCTCCACGCGGCGAAGGAAGTCGGTCTGCCACTCGCTCCGTCGGAACTGCGTGGCAACGGTGGTGACGAGCTCGTCGAGCGCCTTGGCGTCGAACGGCCCGTCATCGATGCCCAGCTCGTAAAGGGCGTCCTCGACGAACACCTCCGCCACCGGGCCGAGGATGTCGACCGCCTCCTGCGTCATCGCGCCGACGAACGTCGGGTCGACCAGCCGCACGTCATCGGTCACCGCCAGCCCCGATCTGACCAGCTCGCTGGCACCGCTGATGACGTCGCCCAGCGGCAGGCCACTCGCCTCGGCCAGCTGACGGACGCTGCTGTGCCCGTCCACCCGGCGCCACACGTGCAAGGCCGTCAGCGACACCGCCGCCCGTCCGTCGTCGGGGGAGGTGGTGGTGTTCAGGACCGCGTCTTCGTCCACGCAGGCGACCTCCCCGCCACCGTCGTCGAGAGCCTGCGCCGCCTGCAACAGGAGCCGCTCGACCGAGTCCCCCAGCGTTCGGCGGGGTGCGCTCACCCCGCTGCGAAAGCTGAAGCGGCCCTGCCGCCACGTCATCAGCTCGGCGAGTGCGGGCAGATCGGTGCGGGCGCCGGCGCACACATGGACCACCCGCCCGCGCTCGAGATAGACGTCACCCTTCACCCGCGTAGGATGCCGCAAGCTGAGCAGGCCGTCGGCCTGGCTGAGCGCAAGGTACTGAAGCAGGTTCGCCAGCACCCCTTCCTCGAGGTCTCCGTACAACGCACCCACGGCGTCGACTCACCTACCCTACGGTCGATGGTTTCGGCCCCATAGCGTTTTTTTCGCATCGCCAGAGGCCCGCCTGGAGGATCACTGGAGGGGGTGGAGCGCACGATCGATCTTCAAGCCCCGCCATCATACCCGCGCCCGCCCGGCGCCCCCTTCACCCCCGCGTCCCCGGCTGCGGCGCGTCGCGTGGTAGCTTGTGTGCGCCGAGGGCCGCCGACCTGCGAGCGCTCCCGCGCCTTCAAGGAGCCTGCGCATGCACACCGTCTGTCTCATCCCCGGCGACGGCATCGGGCCCGAGGTCGTCCCGGCCACACGTCGCCTCCTCGAGGCAACCGGCGCGCCGCTGCTTTTCGTGGAGGCGGAGGCGGGCTGGTCCACCTTCGAGGCCCGCGGCACCAGCGTCCCTGAGGACACGCTGCGCAAGGTGGCCGCGAGCGACGCGGCCCTGGCCGGCGCCTTCACCAGCCCCAAGCGGAAGGTCGAAGGGTACGTGAGCGCCATCCGCACCATGCGCCAGGCCCTCGACCTGTTCGCCAACCTGCGGCCGGCCAAGACCCGGCCGCTCCCCGGAAGCATCGCCGGGATCGACATGCTGATGGTGCGCGAGAACACCGAGGGGCTCTACGTCGGCGTCGAGCGCCGCTACGGCGACGTGGCCATCGCCGACGCGAAGGTGTCGCGCCAGGCGTGCGAGCGGATCGCCCACGCCGCCATGCAACAGGCGCGCCGGCGCCGCGGCAAGGTGGCGGTGGTGCACAAGGCGAACGTCCTGCCGGTCACCTCCGGCCTGTTCCTGGAGACCGCGCTGGAGGTGGCGAAGGGCTACCCCGACGTCGACACCAGCGACATCATCGTGGATGCCGCCGCCATGCGCCTGGTGCGCGAGCCCGGCAGCTTCGACGTGCTGGTCTCCACCAACCTCTTCGGCGACATCCTCTCGGACCTGATGGCCGGCCTGGTGGGCGGGCTCGGGGTGGCGCCGAGCGCCAACATCGGCGAGCGGTGCGTCATCTTCGAGCCGGTCCACGGCAGCGCGCCCGACATCGCCGGCCGCGGGGTCGCCAACCCGACCGCCACCATGCTCAGCGCCGCGATGATGCTCGAGCACCTCGGGGAAGGCGAGGCGGCGGCCCGCGTCGAGCGTGCCGTCGATGCCGTGCTGGAGCACGGCCCCGTGACCGCCGACCTGGGCGGCGACGCCACCACCGAGACGTTCACCGACGCCGTCATCGACGCCTACGCCTCCCTGTGAGGCTCCCCCGGAGGTTCATCCCGGCCGGCACGCCTACCTGGTATAAGTGCTGACGTGACGTACTCGGCGCCGCTCGCACCCTGGCGCCGCCGCGCGGCCGGCGGAGGCCGCCGGGCCGTCACGGCCCCGGCTCCCGGCACGGCCCACCGCTCCTCATGAGGCGCCTCCCGTGACCTACGCCCTCACCCAGGCCATGCGAGCCATCCGCGCGAACTGGGTGGCGAGCGTCTCCACCATCACCACCATGACGCTCTCGCTCACCATCCTGGCGGGCTTCAGCCTGATCAGCGTCAACCTCAACGCCGTGCTGCAGAACCTGCAGAGCGAGCTGCAGATCTCCGCCTTCCTCGATGACGGCGCGCCCGCCGCCCAGCTGGTGGACACCATCCGAGGCTGGTCCGAGGTCTCCTCGGTGACCTACGTGTCGAAGAAGCAGGCACTGGCCAACATGGTCTCGACGCTGCCTTCGCTCAAGCAGGCGGCGGCGCTCATCGACAACCCGCTGCCCGACACGCTGGAGATCCGACTCCACGACCCGGCGCAGACGCCGGTCGTCCGCAGCCGGCTGGCCCAGCTCCCCGGCGTGAACCACATCGAGGATGGCTCCAACGCGGTCAACACCTTCCTCGCCATCAACGATGCCCTGCGGGTGGGCGGCTCCATCCTCATCGTGGTGCTGCTGTCGGCGGCGCTGTTCGCCATCGTGAACTCCATCCGCGCGGCCATCGCCGCCAGGCGCGAGGAGATCGACGTGATGCGCCTGGTGGGGGCGACGAGGAGCTTCATCCGCGCCCCGTTCCTCATCGAGGGCTTCCTGCTCGGCCTCATCAGCGCGGTGGTGACGCTGGCGCTGGCGGTGCCCGGCTACCAGTTCGTGGTGCTCCGGCTGTCGCCGCAGCTCGCCTTCATCCCGTTCGTGCGCGACTCCGCCACGATCGGCCAGATCGCCGGCCTGCTGGCCACCTTGTCGGTGCTGGTGGGGCTCGTGGGCAGCGCCATCTCGGTGTCGCAACACCTGCGTGAGCCGCGCTAGCGGCCGCCGGGCGAGCGATCCCGGCAACCCCTTCATGACGCTTCATCAAGCCGCCTGGAGCGGCTGCTAGACTACCGCCGTGATGCGGCGCGGCCCCCTCGCCTTGGCGCTCCTCTGCGCGCTCACGGCGGCCGCCCTGGCCATCCCTGGCGGCGCGCGGGCCCAGGCCGTCGACACCTCCCGCAAGCAGGCGCTCGAGCAGGGCATCCAGCAGGCGCACCAGCAGCTCAGCGCGCGTCAGCAGCAGATCCAGGAGATCACCAAGCAGCTCGGGGAGACGGCCTCGCAGCTCCAGGCGAAGATCCGTCAGCGGGACGCCGTCAACAAGCAGCTGAGCGACCTGCGGGCGAGGCAGGGCCAGCTCGAGCAGCAGCTGACGGGCCTGAAGCACCAGCGCAGCCAGACCGAAGCGAAGATCGCCGGCCTCAACGACCAGCTGACCGCCCTCAAGAAGCGTATCAGCGCCATGCTGCTCAACCTCTACCAGCAGCGCATGCAGCGGCTGGCCAACACCCTGGCGCACAGCCGCAGCCTCCACGAGCTCCAAGTCAACAACTACTACCTGTCGCTGCTCGCCAACCAGGACGTCGACCTGATCGACCAGCTCAACACGGTCGTCGGTCAGCTCCGGCAGGCGCAAGCTCAGCTCGCCGAGCAGATGGCGGCGGTGCAGGCCAAGCAGGACGCGCTGGCGCAGAACGAGGCCGACCAGACGCAGAAGCGCCAGCAGCTCCAGGCGGTGATCAACGATCTCGAGCAGACCAAGAAGGGGCAGCTGGCGCAGAAGCAGGCGCTGCTCCAGGAACAGAACCAGATCGAGGCCGACCTCAGCAACCTCAACCAGAAGCTCGCCGCCGAGGTGGCTCGGCTGAAGCAGCAGGAGGCGGCGGCCCGCTCCGCCGCCGCCCGCTACGCCCGCGACCGCGACAAGCAGCTGCAGTACCAGCACCAGGCGGACGAGGCGCGCGCCCGGCTCGACGCCCTCACCGCGCCCGCCAAACCGCTGCCCACCGGTTTCGTGCTGCCGCTCAACCAGGGCAAGATCGTGAGCCGCTTCGGGGAGGGGAACAACTCCTACATCGCCATCAAGGCGGCGGTCCCGAACGCCGCGGTTCGCTCGGTGCAGGACGGCAAGGTGGTCGCCATCAGCTACCTGGGAGCCAACTTCGGCTACATGGTCGCCGTCCAGCACGGTGGCGGCCTCACAACCGTCTACACCAACTTGCGGAAGCCGGTCGTCAACCTCTACGACACCGTCACCCAGGGCCAGGTGCTCGGCTACCTCGGCGGCGGCACGCTCAGCAACGATCTGCTGCCGTTCTACGCGCGAACGGACGCCGGCGGCAAGTCCGCCTTCATCGA
>CAZBZU010000047.1:12751-28384 GCA_964496495.1 uncultured bacterium | reverse complement strand
ATCCGCCTCGAACAACACCTGCCCCGGCTCCAACGTACGCGTCGGAAGCGCCAGCGTGTCTGGGACGGGGGCGGCGGGCTCGCAGGCGGATGGATGAACGGATTGGGTCTTCAGGGCGGACATGGATAGCCTCCCTTCCCGGCGGCACGGCTCGCAAGCGGCGAGGTCGCGCCGGCCGGCTCGATCTGGGCTCTCGCGCTAGGGGAAGCTGCGCGACAGGCGGTCAAGCGCGTCGATCGCCGGTGCGTAATTGGGATCGGCGGTCCGCGCGGACCGGTAGTTCGTCTCGGCCTGGTTCACGTCCCCCAGCTTCTCGTACACCTGGCCGAGCCGGTAGAAGGCCTCGACGTAGGCCGGCGAGCCCGGGCGGGCGCCGCCCCGGTCGGTGGCCTCGAAGACGTCGATGGCGCCGTTGAGCTTCTGGATCGCGTCCTGGTACCGGCCCAGGTAGATGAGGATGCGGCCCTGGTCGAGCAGCGGCCACATGCTGCTCTTCCCTTGTGAGGTTCCGGCCGCCGCATCGAAGGCGCTGAGCGCCTGGTCGAAGGAGCCCGCTTGCCAGGCCACCCGGCCCCAGTCCATCGCGTAGGTGTAGTCCTTGGTCTGGGTGAAGGCCGTGTGCAGCAGCCCGAGTGCGGACGTCGGGTCTCCCTGAGCAGCCGCGAGCAACCCGCCGAGGTGCAGGTAGCGCGGATCCGACTGACCGCCGGCGAGCTGGTCGGCCGCGTTGAGCTGCGTCTGGGCGGCACTCACGTTGCCCGTGAGATAGAGCGCCTCGGCGTAGAGATAGTGTGCGTCCGGCCGCTTCGGGTAGCTCTTGACGAGCTCGGGGCCATTGAGCTGGGCCGCCGAGTTGTAGTACCCCCGGTTCAGCAGATCCTGCATCTGGCTGAAGGCGTCCTGGGCCAGCGCCGTGGGCGCGAGCGCGAGGAGCGCGAGTAGCAGCAGCAGGAGGGGGCGTGGAACGGACCTGAGCACGGGCTCACGATAGCGTGACTGGATGAGGATTGCTTGACTGACTAGCGGGGCGCGGGCAGGTGGTCGGCGAGCCACTCCACCCCCTCGAGGGCGAGATCTCTCAGGCGCGTGCCGTCCTCGCCGGCCTCGGGCGCGGCGCCGGCGAGCGCCGCCGCGGCCAGCCGGGCGGCGTCGACCGGCCGGGTGAAGGCCGGGGCGCGGGCCTCGTCCAGGAAGCCGGCGACCTTGGGATCGTAAACCAGGCCCGCAAAGCCGATGCCGCAAACCGCTGCGAAGATCAGGCCATGGAGCCTGACCGAGACGACGTAGCCGGCTCCGGCGACCTGGCCGAGGGCTTCCTGCGGGGTGGTCGCGCGCCAGGGCTCCACCTCCAACGCGCCGGCCAGCCGTGCGACCGCCGGCCCGTCCTGATGCTCGTGCAGGCCGAGCACCGCCAGGGAGCGGCCGCCCGCCCGGATCCGGCGTCCGGCGTCGAGAAGCGCCTGGTTGAGGTCGTCGTGGCCGGCCCGAGGGATCAGCAGCACGGGCCGGGCCTGCGCGGGCCGTCGCGCCGCGTTCCGGGCGGCCGGGCGGGGGAGCAGCAGTGCCGGGTCCGCGACCAACGTCGACGCCAACCCCAGCTCGGCCAGCAGCCCCTGAGACTGGCGATCACGCACCGCCAGCGGAAGCCCGCGGAGCGCTGCGGCCACGCGCCGCCTGCCGGCGCGGGTAAGCGGCCCGACCGATTGGCCATACACCACCACCGGCTTGCCTAGCACGCGTGCCAGCCGCACCACGCCCAGGTAGTAGCTCAGGCTGCGGCGGCTGGTGGCGTCCTGGAGCAGGCCCCCGCCGCCCGACACCAGCGCGTCGCTTCGCAGCATGGCCCACAGCAGGTCGCGGGAACGGTGCGCGCTGGGGACGCCGTGCAGCGCCCGGGTTCCCGCCGGGTCGCCGGAGAGCACCAGCGGCAGGATGGCGCGACCTCGCAGGCCCACCAGCAGGCCCGCCAGCACGGCCTCGTCGCCGACATTGCCAAAGCCGTAGTAGCCACTCACCAGGACGCGCACGTGTCGGCGGCTCAGCTCCGCTCGGGGCGACCGCTGTCGGCGAGCCAGGCGCGGCCCAGCGCCACCACCAGGTGCGCGATGGGCACCAGGATCAGGCCGACGGCCAGGCCGATGCCGAGGGCGATGCCGGTGCGCGCCGCGGAGATCAGCAGGGGGGTGTGGTAGTGACTGAAGGTGTTGAGCACGCTCGCCTGGGCCAGGACGCCACCGGTGAGCAGCAGCCCCCGGAGCCAGGCGGGCCAGCGAGGGAAGGCGAACGCCAGCACCGCCAGGGGATGACCGATGAGCTCCTTGAAGCGCGGTCTGACGGTGAGCGCCTGCGACAGCCACTGGCGGATCTGCAGCTCCAGGTGGGACGCGCCGATGACGGGCGTGTTGCCACGACGCAAGAAGGCGAAGCCCAGCGCGGCAACGGCGACCAGGGCCAGCACCACGTGCGAGACGCGAATCTCGGCGCCCCAGAACTCCCGCACCCAGCCCGCCGGCCGCCGGTACCGAAGCATCACGGCGAGCAGGAACAGCGCGGGCGGCACCACCAGCGTCGCGCCCACGCCGCGGAAGGGGTGGATGGCCAGCATGGTGGACCGCTCGCTCCCCACGGCCGCCAGCAAGGCCGCGCCGCAGAGGCTGAGGCCGGTGGCGAGGATGACGCTGCCGACGTTGCGCCTGAGATAGCCGTAGCCGAGCACCGGGAACGACAGCGCCGCCATCAAGGCCAGAGCGTCCCAGCCGAGGCCGCCGGCGACGAGGCCGAGGAGCACGACCAGCGCGGCCATGATGCTGCCCCAGGGGGCAGGGTAGAGCCCCACCAGCAGCAGCACCGCCGCCACCACCCCGACGCCGGCCAGCGCACGGAGCAGCGCGCTGGTGCGGTAGTGGAAGGTCTGTTCCTGCAGCGGGCCGACGGTGTAGCCCGCCTGCCGCAGGGCCTTCGCCAAGCCCCCCACCAGGGCATCGGAGTTCTTGAGAAGGTCGCCCTGGTCGGTGGTGGTGTAGGGCCGCAGGTAGAGCAGCCGGATGTTGCGCTCGTTGACCGCCAGCATGTACTTGTCGATGAGATCGGCGGGGCTGAGGTGGCGGTCGACGTAGTCCTGATTGAACGACAGCAGCCGCACGGTGGGAACCTTCGACAGCAGCCGGTCGAGCCCCTGTTGTGGCGTGCCCTCGATGAGGGCCGTCAGGTAGGGTTGCGAAGCCTTCACCAGCGGTGCCAGGTCGCCGGGGTAGCCCGGCACCTGCGTGCCCGCGTAGATCAGGTAGCGCGCTTCGGGCGGGAAGTCGGCGCCAGGGTGGCGCAGCTGGTAGGGGGCGTTGCGCGGCCGGTAGGCGACCTCGAAGCCGGCATCGCGCCACGCCTTCAGCTCGGCGCTGTCGGGGCCGGCGGGGAGGCTGTTGCGAACGTCGCCAGGGTAGACGTACCAACGCTGGCCGGCCAGCACGACCGTGGTCGGTTCTGGCACGTTGTCGCGTAGCAGGGCATCGAGGGCGCCCGGCACGGTGGCTCGCACCAGGGTGGCATCTCCCGGAACGTCGGGCGGGGCGTCGCCGCGCGCGACCGCCAGGCTGCGGGCTTCGCTGCCAAGCATGGCGACGGCCCGGCCCTTCGCCACCAGGCTGGCGATCGTGTCCTCGTAGACGGCCACCCCGGTGAGCCCCAGCTTCTGGTAGCGCTTTGCCAGCGCCATCGGCGTGAGCCCGACCTCGTGTGCCTGCGTGGTGAGGGCCTGGGTGTCCATGACCAGCGCCACGCGCTCGCTGACGCCCTCGGCACGGATCCGGCGGGCCACCAGGATGCCGGCTGGTACGAGACTGAGAGCGACCAGCAGCCACAAGATGCGCCTGAGCGCGGGAGTGAGCAAGGCGTCAGCCTCCGTTCCGGTTCTCGATGCTGCGGCTGACGAAGCTCGCCAGCACCTCCAGGGCGACGCGGTTGCGACCGCCCTCGGGGATGATCAGGTCGGCATGCTGCTTGGTCGGCTCGACGTACAGGTCGTGCATCGGCTTGACGATGCGCCGGTACTGCGCGATGACGGCCTGGGCTTCGCGGCCGCGCTCGCGCACGTCGCGCTCGAGCCGCCGGATGAAGCGTTCGTCCGGCGGCGCATCGACGAACACCTTCAGCGTCATGCGCTCGCGCAGGCTGGGCTCGAACAGCACCAGGATGCCCTCCACCACCAGCACCGGGGCCGGGTCGGTGGCGACCGTCTCTGGCGAGCGATCGTCGCGCACGAAGTCGTAGACGGGTCGATCGATCGCCTCGCCGCGCAACAGCCGGTCGATGTGCGCCACCAGCAGCTCGTTGTCGAAGGCGTTGGGCTCGTCGTAGTTGGTCAGCGCGCGGGCCTCGAAGGGGAGGTCCGGTTGCGCGCGGTAGTAGGCGTCCTGAGGCAGGATGGTCACGTTGGCCGCCCCGGCGGCGTCGACGATGGCCTCCGCGACGGTGGTCTTGCCTGAGCCGGTGCCGCCGGCCAGCCCCACGACCAGCGGATCGACCGCCTTCACCGCGGCGGCCAAGCCGACCTCGTGGCTGACTTCACAGCGACGCCTCGCCCGGCACCTGGGACGGCTCCCGCTCGTTCGCCGCGCCGCGGGTCTGCGCACGCACGGCTGCGGCGTGGATGAACCCTCGGAAGGGGGGGCTGGGGCGCATCAGGCGCGAGCGGAACTCGGGGTGCGACTGCAGGCCCAGGAAGAAGGGATGCCCCTCGATCTCGATCGCCTCCACCAGCCCCTCGCCCCGCCCGGCCATGCCCGGCGTGATGCCCGAGACGGTCAGGCCCGCCGACTTCAACCGCTCGACGTAGGCCGGGTTGACCTCGAAGCGGTGGCGGTGGCGCTCGTACACCAGGCCCGAGGGGGCCTGCTGCGCCGGCCCGTAGAGCGACGCCAGCAGCGAGCCCGGCGCAACCTGCATGGGCCAGCGCCCGAGCCGCATGGTGCCCCCCAGGTCGGCGACCTCCAGCTGCTCGGGCATCAGGTCGATGACCGGGTGGGGCGTGTAGGGGTCGAACTCCGTCGAGTTGGCTCCCTCGAGCCCCGCCACGTCGCGGGCGAACTCGATCACCGCCACCTGCATGCCCAGACAGATGCCGAGGTAGGGCACGGCATGCTCACGCGCGACCTGCGCGGCGCGCACCTTGCCTTCGATGCCGCGCACGCCGAACCCGCCCGGCACCAGGATGCCGTCGAACTCCTTGAGCGGCGTCAGGTCGGCCTCCACCAGCGCCTCGGCATTGACCCACTCGATGGTGACGCGCGCGTCGTTGGCGATGCCGGCGTGCTTGAGGGCCTCCATCAGGCTCAGGTAGGCGTCGGGCATGGCCACGTACTTGCCCACCACCGCGATGGTCACCTCGCGCGAGGGGTCGCGCAGCACGCGAACGGCGTCCTGCCACACGCGCAGCTCCGGGGTGACGCGCTCGAGCCCCAGCATGCGCTCGACGAAGCGGCCGAGGTTCTGCTGCTCGAGCATCTCGGGCACGGCATACACGAAGTCGGCGTCGTAGGCGTTGAACACGGCGTCCCGCTCGACGTTGGTGAACAGCGCGATCTTGCGGCGCGCCTCCTCGGGAACGGGCGTCTTGGAGCGCAAGATGATTCCGTCGGGCTGGATGCCCACCCCCCGCAAGGTGGCGACGGAGTGCTGGGTGGGCTTGGTCTTGTACTCCTCGGTGGCGCCCAGGTACGGCAGCAGGGTGACGTGGAGGTAGAGGGTGTTCTCGCGCCCCATCTCGAAGCGGATCTGGCGGATGGCTTCCAGGAACGGCAGCGACTCGATGTCGCCGACGGTGCCGCCTACCTCGACCAGCACCAGCTCGGCGCCGAGGCGCTCGCCGGCGGAGACGATGCGCTCCTTGATCTCATCGGTAACGTGCGGGATGACCTGCACCGTCTGCGACAGGTAGGCCCCCTGCCGCTCCTTCTCGATCACGCTCTGGTAGACCTGGCCGGTCGTGATGTTGTTGCCGCGGGAGAGGTCGACGTCGAGGAAACGCTCGTAGGTGCCGATGTCGAGGTCGGTCTCGGCGCCGTCGCCCGTCACGAACACCTCGCCGTGCTCGTAGGGGCGCATGGTGCCGGCGTCCACGTTGATGTAGGGGTCGATCTTGACGGCCGTGACCGCGTATCCCCGGGCTCTCAGCAGGGCTCCGATGCTGGACGCGGCGATACCCTTCCCGAGGCTCGACACGACCCCGCCGGTGATGAAGATGTACTTGCGCTCCATGCCTCACCTTCCCGGGGCTCCATGCTACCATCCGGCCACGCCGGCCCGAGGGCGGGCTTCCCGGCACGCTCCGGGGCCGGCACGCGGCGCCCGGCGGCCGCCGCGACGGATGATACACTCCCGCAGGCGATGGCGCTTCGCCAGCGGTCGGTCGCGACCGGCCGCACGCCGCCTTCGGGTGATGACGCCCATCCACCACGCCGGAACGCAGGGAGACCGACATGCTCATCCTCGGCGTCATGCTGGGCGGCGCGCTGGGCGCCCTCGCGCGTTACGCCACCACCAACCTGGTGCAGGGAGCGCTGCAGGCGGGCGCCTACGCCGGCTTCCCGCTCGCCACGCTGCTCGTGAACGTGATCGGCTCGTTCCTGCTGGCGTTCATCACCGAGCTCGGCCTGCGCGGGCTCGTCTCCCCGTCGGCGCGGGTCGCGATCGGCACGGGCTTCCTCGGGGCGTTGACGACCTTCTCCACCTTCGAGCTGGAGAGCAGGCTGCTGGTGCGCGAGGGGGAGCTGCTGAGCGCCGGCGTGTACGTGCTGGCGAACGTGATCGTAGGCTACGTCGCCATCCTCGCGGGCCGCGCCGTGGCGCTGCGCCTGATCGCCGCATCGTGACCGGGAACGCAGGCGCGACCGGGACGGCGCCGTGAGCGTCGGGTCGCGCAGGCTCGCGGGCGAGGCCGAGCTGCTGCGCGTGTTCTTCGGCGAGAGCGACCGCATCTCCGGCCACCCGGCGCACGAGATCTTGCTGCACGCCGCCCAGCGCTCGGGCCTGGCGGGGGCGACGCTCATGCGCGGGAGCCTCGGCTTCGGCGCCGACTCGGTGCTGCACCGGCCCCATCCCTTCCGGCTGTCCGGTGACCTGCCCATGGTGATGGAGGTGGTCGACGAGCCCGAGCGTATCGAGCGCTTCGTGACCGAGCTCGAGGGGCTCCTCGAAGGTGGCGGGCTCGTCACCCTCGAGCGCGTGACGGTCCTGCGTGCCGGCGACGAGGCGACCGGCCTAGGAGGCGGCTCGTGAACGTGCTCCACCGTGCCGGCATCGAGGGCGCCTCGCTTCTGAGGGTCTACACCCTGGCCGGCGACCGGGTCGAGGGGGTCAGCCTCGCGGAGGCGCTGGTTGCCGCCGCGCGCCGCCTGGGCCTGCGCGGGGCCACGGTGCTGCCCGCCCTGGCCGGCTTCGGCAGGCACGGCGTCGACGTGCCGCTGTCGATCTCGCTCTACCGGCCCGAACGGCAGCCGTTGGTGGTGGAGCTGGTCGACGAGCCCGACAGGCTGCGCCACTTCGCCGCGCAGGAGCTGGCGCGGCTCGATCGCTGGGGCCGGCTGGCAACGCTGGAGCGGCTCACGCTGCACGCCTACCACGCCGGCAGCGAGCCCGGAGGCGACCACTGACCGGCACCGGCGTGCGTGGTAGAGTCACGCCCAGCGTGCACGAAGGAGTGCGAGGGGTCGTGGTCCAGAGCACCCGAAGGCGTGGCATCCTGTTCGTGATGACCGGGGCATCCGGCGTCGGCAAGGACACCATCCGCCGGGCGGCGCTGCCGCGCATCACCAACCTGAGCTACTCCATCTCCGCCACCACCCGCGAGCGCCGTGAGGGCGAGGCGCACGGCGAGCAGTACTACTTCTACGACCTCGCCGCGTTCCGCTCGATGATCGAACGCGACGAGCTGCTGGAGTACGCCGAGTACGTTGGCGACTACTACGGCACGCCTTCCGAACCGGTGCGCGAGGCGCTCGGTGAAGGGCGAGACGTGCTGCTGGAGCTGGAGCTCGTGGGCGCGCGCAAGGTGAAGCGCAAGGAGCCGGAGGCGGTCATGCTGTTCATCGCGCCGCCGAGCCTGCACGAGCTGGAGCGGCGCCTGCGGGGGCGCGGCACCGACAGCGAGGAGAAGATCCAGAAGCGGCTACGGCGCGCGCGGGAGGAGATCCGCGCGGTGCGCGAGTTCGACTACGCGGTGGTCAACGACGTTCTGGAGGACGCCGTGGCCGACTTCCTGAGCATCCTGCGCGCCGAGCGGGCTCGCGCCTGCCGGCTGACGGGCGACGACGTCGCCGCCTTCCTGCGCGAGCAGGAGTGAGCGCGCCGCTCGGGCGCGGCCGGCTACCCCCGCAGCCACGGCGGGCTGGTACAATCGAACGTTCGAGGGTCGCTGCGGGCGCACCCACCTGGCTGCGGGTGGCCCGCAGCCCAGCTGACGCACGTCCGGCCGCGCCCGGCGCGGCCCGCTCGAAGGAGGATCCGGTGGCCCAGGAAGGCTACGACACCCTCATGGCTCTGACCGACTCGCGCTATCGCCTTTCGATGATCGTGGCGCGCCGTGCGGCTCAGCTCAAGGCAGGCATCCCAACCACCCTGGCCGCCGAGGAAGCGGCCCACACCTCCAACACCGTCACGCTGGCGATGAAGGAGCTCGAGGGCGACAGGGAGATCGTGTGGGGCGACGATCTCCCCAGCACCGAGGACCTTCGCCGGCTGGTAGAGCGGCGCTCCGAGGAGCCCAGCTTCGGTGTCGCCCGGCCCGAGCCCAGCGACGAGGCGTAGCCCCCGGCTGATCGTAGCCGCGACCGGCGGGGTGGCCGCCCTCAAGACGCCCACGCTGGTGCGGCGGCTCAGGCAGGCCGGCTGCGAGGTGCGTGTGGCAGCTACGGCCGATGCCTACGCCTTCGTCACGCGGCTGTCGTTGGCCGTCGCGGCGGGCGCCGAGGTCTTCGACAGGGAGAGCTGGTTCGCGGCCGACGGCGGCGTCCGCCACCTGGAGTGGGCGGCGTGGGCCGACGGGCTGGTGGTCGCGCCCGCTACGGCGGACGCGCTCGCGAGCGCCGCACATGGCCTGGCGCACGACGTCGTCTCTGCGCTCATCGTGGCCGGCGTGCCGAGGGTGCTGTGGGCGCCTGCGATGAACCCGGCCATGTGGCGGCACCTGCCCGTTCAGCGCAATCTCGAGACGCTCGAGGGGCTCGGCCACGATGTCGTGGGGCCGGTCACGGGCGCCCTCGCCGGGGCCGACGAGGGCGAGGGCGAGGGGCGCATGGCCGAGCCGGAGGCGATCGTCGAGGTGGCGCTTGGCCTTGGTTACCCGCGCGACCTGGACGGGGTGCGTGTCCTCGTGTCGGCGGGACCCACCCAGGAGTACCTCGATCCGGTGCGCTACCTGGGCAACCCTTCGAGTGGGAAGACGGGCTATGCCATCGCCGCCGCCGCGCGCGCTCGTGGCGCGCGGGTGACGCTCGTGAGCGGGCCGACGTCGCTGGGGCCGGCGCCAGACGGGGTGAGCTTGGAGCGTGTCGTCGATGCCGAATCGATGGCGGCGGCGCTCGAGGCGCACTTCGATGCCTGCGACGTGCTCATCATGAGCGCCGCCGTCGCCGACTGGCGGCCTGCCGAGCGCGCCACGCGCAAGGAGCCGAAGGGGGAAGGCGAGCGCACCGTGACGCTGGTGCGGACGCCCGACATCCTGGCGCGGCTGGCCCGCAGACGTACGCGGCAGCTGATGGTGGGCTTCGCCATGGAGACGCACGAGGGCGTCGAGCGAGCGGCGGCCAAGGCCCGCGACAAGGGGCTGGCGTTCATCCTGCTCAACTACCCCGTCCGGGAGTCCGCCGAGGGACAGGCGGTGGGGTTCGGCGCCGACGCCAGCGAGGTGACGCTGGTGCGGCCCGACGGCACCTCGGAGCGCTGGCCGCGGCTGTCCAAGCAGGCGCTCGCGCATGCCTTGCTCGACGTCGCCCAGCCGCTGCTGCCCGCCGGCGTGCGATAACCCACGCACGGCGAGGGGCGGGGCTGTATAATGAATAAATATGCCGAGTAAAGAGTATCGCCAACGCCTCATCGCCGAGCTGGTGGAGAACGAGTTCATCTCGACCCAGGCAGAGATCGCCGAGCATCTTGCGCGCCGCGGCATCAAGGTGACGCAGGCCACCATCAGCCGTGACGTCAACGAGCTGCGCCTGGTGAGGTTGCCGGCGGGAAACGGCCAGCACCGCTACCGCTCGACCCCGCTGACCGCCCAGGAGGACGTGGTCGGCGAGCTGAGCCAGCGCTTCCGGCTGTTCGTGCGGGACCTTGGCCGCGGTGAGAACATCATCGTCATCACCACCGACGAGGGGCACGCCTCGGGCATCGCGTTCGTGATCGACAAGCTCGATCGCGAGGAGATCGTCGGCACCCTCGCGGGCCAGAACACCATCCTGGTGGTGGCACGCGATGCGGCGCGAGCAGATGCCCTTCTCGACGAGTTCGAGTCGTTGCTGGAGTAGCTGCCGGCGGCGCGGCGCGGCCGCGAGTCGCCGGGCGGAACCGCCACGGCGAAGGGCGGCCTGGTCGCGCACATGGCGCCTGGAGAGCCGGCGCCGGGAAGCGCCCGTGCTAGCCTGAGCGCCAACTGGAGGCCCCCATGCGAAGGTCGTTGCTCGTCCTGTTCCTGCTGGTGGTGGGGTCCGGCGCCTTCGCGTCGAGCCTCGTCGTCTACCCGTTTGACAGCCAGGACGCGCTGCTGGGAGTAGCCGTCGCGGACCGCCTGGCGGAAGCCTTCCAGGGCAGCGCCGAGGTCGTGCCGCCGGAGCTGGCGCCGGGGCTGGTGCCGCCGCTGGTGGCGCCCGGCGGGTTCGTGAACCTGACCACGCTGGTGGGGACCAAGACCCTCACGGGCCCGGCCGGGGCGCTCCTGCTGCGGGGCATGATCGGGACGGACGTGGCCGTCACCGGTGCTGTCGCGATCACCGACGCGGGCTACCGGCTGTCGCTCGATGTCGACGGCCCGCACGGCCTCGTGCAACGCAACCTGCAGGCGCCCAAGGACTCGCCCGGGCAGCTGGCCGCCGAGGCTGCGGTGACGGTGGCCGGGGTGGCGGGCGTGCCGGTCCCCAAGGTGGACGCCACCATCGACCTGTCGGCCGGCTACGGCGACTACGTTCGGGCGCTGACGCTGGTGGCCTCGGGCCTGCCGCAGGACGCGCTCAACCTCCTGACCCAGGTGGAGCGCAATGGCGGCCTGACGCCGCACGCCAAGATGCTGGCGGGCGACCTCCAGGCGGCGCTGCAAGGCGCCGACGGGCAGGACAGCACCACCATGGCGGTGGTATCGCTGAGCCTGCCCAAGCTCGACGAAGCCCGCAGCGTGAAGCTGTTCCGGGCCATGCAGGCGGACACGGGGCTGCCGGTGGCCCAGGTGTGGATCGGTGCGTTGGACAGCAGCGTCAACGACAAGGAGGGCGCGATCGCGGCCTATGACGCGGCGGCCACCGCCTACCCGTTCGGCCGCGCGGCACGCGCGGCGTTCCGCAACGACCGCCACATCGCCGGGGCGCTCCAGGACGTCGATGCCGTGATCGCCGGCTGGCCGGACGGCGGCAGCGGCGCCGCCTCGCTGCTGGCGGCCTCCGTGGCCGCCCAGCAGGCCAAGGACACGGCGCGCGAGAAGAAGGCGCTCGCGGCGCTCGGGCATGCCGACCCCTTCCTGACCTACAGCTTCGAGCGGCTGTCCTACATCGCGTTCGACGAGAATCAGCCGGCCGCCGCCGCCCGGGCCTTGCGCGTGGCCGTCGATCTTGCGCCGACCGATGCCCTCTACTGGACCAACCTGGGCTGGTCGTACTACCTGCTGGGCTTCCTCGATCGCAGCATCCAGGCGTCGAGGAAGGCGCTCGATCTCGACCCGTCGCAGTCCATCGCGGACTACAACCTGGGGCTGGCGCAGGTGGTCACCGGGCACCTGACCGCGGGCCTGGACTACTACACGGCGGCCCTGCGCATCAACCCGAAGGTCGACCCGGAGGCGGTCAAGGACCTGGAGCGGGCGCGCGCGCGCTTCCCCGACCGCGCCGGCATCCACTTCGCTCTGGGAAGGCTGTACGAGGCCGACGGTCGACGCAGCGATGCCCTGGCGGCGTACCGCGCCTACCTGGCAGCCACCACCGCGGGCGCGCCTCTGCGCGCCCAGGCGCAGCAGCGGGCGCAGGCGCTCAGCGCCCCGATGCCACCCATGACGGTGCGCGGTGCGGTGACGCTGAGCTTGGGCCGGCACGGCCCTCAGTCGACGCCCTACCACCCCCTCGACCCGGTCTACCCCAGCTTCGAGCTGAGCACGCGAGGGGACTCCCTTCCGCGCAAGGTGACGGTGAGCTACCGCCTGCTGGGCGGGGATGGCGGCGAGCTGGCGTCGGCCTCGGAGACAGTCACGGTGCCGTCGAACGCGGTCGGCTTCGTGGTAGACGATCTGCCCTTGGTGCTGCCGGCAAGCGTCACGCCCGGAGCGTTCACCGTCGACATCAACGCGACGGCCAGCGACGGCCTCGAGGCGCATGCGACGACGTCGGTGGAGATCGCCGGCGGCCCGGTGGTGCTGCGACAGCTGATCGGCCGCGGGATCGCCATGACCTCGCTGGACACCGGCGCCGCGCTCTACAATGCCACCGATCTGCAGCACCCCGATGCGCTCAGTGGCGTGCTGGTGCAGGAGCTTCGTGCCACCGCCAGCGAGGCCGAGCAGGCGCTGCCGCAGGCGAGCAGCGGACGCTTCAAGGGGCTCTCCGGCTCGCAGGTCTTCGAGCGGTCGACGTCTCAGGACGTGGAGGACTTCCTCCGCTACCTGCTGGCGTCGGGCGCCCACGACACCAGCTTCACCTTCGTCGACGCCTACGCGCAGTGGGTGCTCGACGGGGCGCCGCTGAAGCCCGCGCCCGGGTCGACCGACTCCGCCAGCTAGGGGCGGCCCCGGCGGCGGCGAGCGGCCGTCCCGTCAGCCGAAGAGCCGGCCGAAGATGCGGAATCCTGCCAGGTAGGTGCCGATCGCCGAGCCCAGGGTGGCGAAGATGAACACCAGGAAGGTGCGCGCCACCCGGTTGCGCCACCAGCCCCGCAGGCTGGTGACGTCCTGGCGCAGCGTGGTGAAGTCGGCGACGTGAGGCTTGCGGACCCACAGCTCGACCCCGGCGGCCACGAAGCCAGCGCCGATGAGGGGGTTGAGCGAGGTGAGCGGCGCAGCCAGCGCGGTCGCGACGATGGTGAGCGGATGCGCCAGGGCGATGAGGGCACCGATGGCCGCCAGGCCGCCGTTGATGATCACCCAGTCCCCGAGCAGCGACAACCCCAGCGCCGGGCTGCGGGCGAAACCGATGGCGAACCCCAGCAGCACCAGGGCGACGATGGTCCAGCCGACGATCTTGCCCCACGGCCGGCCGCGCGGCACCTCCGAGAGCAGCGCGATACGCCGCTCGGCAGGCTCGGACGGTGGCTGCCGGAGCGTCGTCTCCACCCCCTGCAGGTGGCCGGCGCCGAGAACCACCAGCACACGCCTGAGCGGCGCCAGGCGCGGGACGCCGGCTTCCTGCTCGAGCCGCGCTGCCATGAAGCGGTCGCGCTCGGCGATCAGCGGCTCGTACAAGCGTTCGCTCCGCTCGGCGAACTCGGTGAAGGTCGCCTCCAGCATGTCGCCTTCTTTGAGGCGCTCGATATCCTCTTCGCTGATCTTCTCGCGGCTCAGAACGCTGGCGCCGAGGCCCGCGAGGATGGTGAGCCGTTGCCACCACGGCACGTTGGCGTAGACCCGCCGGAGCGTCACCCCGATGTCGCGGTCCACCAGCAGCAGCGGCAGGCCGGCGTCCTGGGCCGCGCGGATGGCGGCCTTCATCTCCGCCCCCGGCTCGATGCCCAGCTGGTCGGCCAGGCGCTGCTGGAACGCCCCGAGCGCCAGATTGGCGGCCACCATGCCCGCCTTGCGCTCGCGGAAGACCCGGAACAGGTCCATCTTGGCCCAGCTGTCCTCGTCGGTGAGGGCCGCGTATCGCCCGGGGTCGAGCTCGATGGCGACGGCGTCGTAGCGCCCGCTGCTCGCCAGCCTCTCGACGGTCTCGGCGCTGGTCTTGGAGACGTGGGCGGTGCCGAGCAGGCCGAAGGTCACACCGTGGGCCTCGACCTCGGCGTAGGGCTGGTCGGCGAGGAGCTCGTCCAGCTCGTCGCGCGCGCCGTCGGCCGGGGGCCCGCCCACGGCGGTGCCGTCCTTCGCGGGTGCGCCGCTCTCGCCCGGGGTACCGGTGCGAGCACCACCGTCGGAGCTGGCGCTGCGAGGTGCGACGGGGTCGTCCGGGGCGTCGCCGCCGCTGGCCGCGGCTGCGGGCTCGGGCTCCCCTTCGGGGTCAAGGGTCATGGCGCGAGTGTACCCAACCTGCGGCGGATGGCGGTGTACGGAGGACGAGGCACGGAGGTCGACGGCGTCCGGCCGTGCCGTCGCCGGGTCGCCGCCTGGTCGGCCGTCGCCGGGCGGCAGAATGACGTCAGCGTGCCCGGGTCAGCTCGCGCACGGCTGCAATCTGTTCGACCGTCGCCATGACCAGCAAGCGGTCCCCGGCCTTCAGGACGAAGTCGGACTCCGGGTTGGGATGGGTGTCCCCCTCGCGGAACACCGCGAGCACGCTGGCGCCGGTGCGGCGCCGCAGGTCGCACTCGAGCAGCGTGCGCCCGGTCAGGCCACTTCCCTCGGCGACGAGCTCCTCCTCGATCGCCAGCTCACCCCTCCGTTCGCGCAGCGTGCCATGGAGGAAGTCCACCGTCGCCGGTCGCACCACCGTCGCGGCGAGGCGGCGCCCGCCCAGCGTGTAGAGGTCGATGGCGCGACTCGCCCCGGCGCGCTCGAGCTTGCGCACCGAGGAAGCATCGTCGGCGCGTGCCACGATGATGGCGCCGGCGTTGAGCGCCCTCGCCGTCATCACCACGAAGGCGTTGGTGGCGTCATTGCTGGTGGCTACCACGATGCCCCGCGCTCGCGGCACGCCCGCCTCCGACAGCACCTCCTCGTCCTCGCCGTCCCCCACGATCACGGGCACGCCGGCTTCCTCCAGGGGGGTCGCCACCGCCGGATCGCTGTCGACCACCACGAAGGGCACGTGCTCGAGCGTGAGCTCCTCGGCCGAGCGCCGGCCCATCCGGCCGTAGCCGACGACCACCACGTGACCGCTCATGGCGGCGATGCGCTGTCTCATGGTCCTCCTTCCGAACGGGTCGCGCACCTGCCGTGCGACCAGGTACTCCATCACCGCGGCCAGCAGGTAGAAGAGGCTGCCGATGCCCGCGACCGACACCACGATGGCGATCGCCCGGCCCGCGGTGTCGAGCGGGTAGAGCTCCCGGTACCCCACGGTGGTAACGGTGATGAAGGTCATGTAGAGGGCATCCATCCAGCTTGCCCCGTAGGCGGTCCAGCTGACCTTGAATGCCACGGTCCCCAGCACCACCACCACGGCGAATACTGCCATCGGGTAGCGCACGCGCTGGAGGAAGTGCCGCCAGCGGTCGGGCGTGGTGCTCGGTGCCGGTCTCACGGCGGCCCGCTCCGCGCCGGACAGGGGCCCGGCACCTGCCTCCGCCACGGCACCTGCCTCC
>CAZBZU010000047.1:0-12651 GCA_964496495.1 uncultured bacterium | reverse complement strand
CCGCTCCGCGCCGGACAGGGGCCCGGCACCTGCCTCCGCCACGGCACCTGCCTCCAACACGGTGCCGTGGGTCGCCTCGGTCGGGGGAGGCCGGGCGCAGCCGGAGCGCGTCGCGAGGTGGCGGCCACGGGACCAGTATGGCAGGCGCAGCGTGCCCGCGGCGCACCGTCAGGGAACGACGTCCTCGGCCTGCCAGCCATTCCAGCCGCGCGTCCAGCGGCGGCGCGCCAGCGGCGGACCCAGCCGCAAGCGCTCGCAGCGCTCGGGTGCCAGCCGCACCACGGCGAAGCTCGCGGGCGGGCGGCCGCCCCGCTCCTGCCCGTGGGCGACCCTTGCCGGAGCCGCCGGGCTCGAGCCGCCGGTGTGGCCGAGCGCCAGCCCGGGCGGGGGAGAGAAGAACAGGGCGCGGCTGTCGCCCGACAGCTCGCCCCACACCCGCTCGGCCAGCCCGTCGTGCCGGTGCACGCCCGCGCTGCCCGCCACACGCCACTGGACGCCTGCGCTGGCGTCGAAGAGGCACAGCTCCAAGCGCGGCGTGAGGGCCAGCGCCGTCATCTTCTCGCTGCGTGCGTCGCTGGCGAACCAGACGTCGCCGCTCGCGCCGAGCCCGCGAAGGACCACCGTGCGCACCTGCGGCGCACCGGCGGGGGAGACGGTGGCGGCCTGGGCCAGCGGCCGGCCGCCGGCGGCGTGGAATGCCAGCAGGAGCTCGGCAAGGTAGGGAGGGGCCACGGCGCCAGTGTCGCGCCGCGCACGCGCCCGAGGCAAGAGGCGGAAGTGGGAGGGGGCGGGCGGGCGTCCTACAATGGGGCATGTCGAAGAAGAGCCAACAGCGCAAGGCCGAACGGCGCAGCCTCGAGGAGGCCCGCCGCATCACGTTCGGCAAGATGGTGCGGTTGCTCCTCAAGTCGTTGGGCTTCGCCATCCTGCTGACCATCCTGGTGATGGTGCTGCAGGCGCTGCACGTGCCCGGCATCAGCAGCTTCTGGGTGCAGATGGGCATGGTGCTCGTGGCGTACCTGCTGGTGTACCCGGTGCTCATGAGCGAGTTCCGCCCCAAGAAGAAGGCGAAGGGGGCCGAGGAGGAGGCGTGATCGGCGGCATCGGTCACGCCCCCCGCGCCGAGCAGCGTCCGGGGAGTCTCTACGACCAGGTCCGTTTCGCGCGCTTGTGGTTGCCGCTCACCATCGTGGGCGTGGTGCTGGTGCACCAGCTGGTGGTGGTACCCCTCGGCGGCGAGCGCTACCAGTTCTGGGCGCAGCTGCTGTTCTACAGCATCCTGGGACCGCTGGCGACCTTCGTGACCCTCAACTGGATCGCCACCGAGGTGCGCCTTCGCGAGCAGGCGCAGGACGAGCTGGCACGCCTGTTCGACCAGCTGCGTAGCAGCCACGAGCTGCTCACCGCCATCCAGAACGTCACCGAGCAGTTCGCCGCCGCGACCGACCTGGAGGCGGCGTTGTCGGCCGCGTCGAGCGGGATCCGCGAGGTCACCGGCGCGTCGGCCGTGGCGGTGCTGGTGGGGCCGGTCGGCTATGGCGTCACCAGCGGCGTGGGGCTCAGCCAGGCGCAGCAGCAGGATGCCATCGAGCGCGACAGGGCGCTGCGCGAGCACCGGTCCCGAAGCGAGCGAACGCAGCTGGAGGGGGTCAACCAGTGGGTGTTGACGATGCCCCTCACCTGGGGTGGCAACCTGGAGGGGTCGCTGCATGCCTACTACGCGGGCAGCCCGGACGGACGCCAGCGGGAGGCCTTCTCCATCCTGGCATCCGAGTTCTCCGCCTCCGCCGAGGCGACCCGGAGCCGCACGCGGGACCTCCTGACGCTCTTCGACGTCGACCGCTCGATCCGGGCCGAGGGCAACCTCGAGCGCCTGTTGCACAGCCTGCTGGCGCAGATGATGTCGCGCGTGAACGCGCGCGTGGCGGGCGTCTACCTGCTCGACGAGGGGGACCTGCTGCAGTTGCACGCGGAGGTGGGATCGCCGCGCTCCTCAACGACGCTACCCCTTCGCCTCGGGGAGGGCCTCATCGGCCAGGCCGCCCGGTCGCGAGAGCCGCGCATCGTGAGCCACCTGGCCGACAACGACCGCCTCTCGGGCGGGCCGCTGCTGGCGGCCGCCGGCAGCGCCGCGACGCTCCCGCTGTTCGCGGAGGACGGCCTGCTGGGGTTGGTGGTGCTGGCGCATCCGGACAGCGACCACTTCGATGCCGCCAACCTGCCCTTCCTGGGGCTCCTCGCCAGTCAGGTGAGCCTGGCCGTGCGCAACGCCAACGCCTACCTCCACTCCGAGGAGCTCGCCATCGCCGAGGAGCGCGCCCGCATCGCCCGCGAGATCCACGACGGGGTGGCGCAATCGCTGGCGTTCGCAGCGCTCAAGCTCGACCTCGTCGTGCGGCTGCTGCAGCGCGATGCCAGCCAGGCGCGGGTCGAGCTGGACAACGTCCGCGATACCGTGCGCGAGACGATCAAGGAGGTGCGGCGCAGCATCTTCGCGCTCAGGCCGGTGGATCTGGAGCGCCACGGTCTGCTGGAGACGGTGCGGCGCTACGCCGTCGACTTCGGCCAGCAGAACGACGTTCACGTGCGGCTGGCGCTCGACATGCTGCCGGAGCTGGACCTGAAGTCGGAGGCGGTGCTGTTCCGCATCTTCCAGGAGGCGATGAACAACGTCGCCAAGCACGCTGCGGCCCGCACCGTCGACATCCGGGTGGGCGTCAGCGATGCCGGGATGGTCTACGTCCTGGTGCGGGATGACGGCCGCGGCTTCGACCCCGCGAGCGTCGGCGACCGGGTGACGAGCGCCGGCGGGCTGGGCCTCAAGCAGATGCGGGAGCGCGTGGAGGCGCGTGGCGGGAGCTTCGTGATCGATAGTCAGCTTGGGCTCGGCACCACCGTGCAAGCGTCGGTGCCGCAGTGAGCCTCCGCGAGCGCCGAGACGACGACGCGCGGCTGCCGTGAACGACAGCCGCGCCGATGAGCCGGGGTCGTGCGGGCCGGCCGGCCCGCGGGGTCACTTCTTCTTGCCGCGGCGGTAGCTGTCGCCGAAACGCTTCTGGAACTTCTCGACCCGGCCCTCCGTGTCGATGAAGCGCTGCTGCCCGGTGTAGAAGGGGTGGTTGCCCGACCACACGTCGACGTGCAGCTCCGGCTTGGTGCTGTAGGTCTCCAGCACCACCTGGCCTTCACAAATGACCTTGCACGGCACCATCTTCGGGTGGATGTCCTTCTTCATCGTTCCTTCCTCCGTGGGGCAACGCCGCGCTGGCGGCGTCTGGCGTCCGGTCGAAGCCCGGTCACTGTAGCAGACGTGCCGGGCCCGAGGCTAGGGGGCTCCGTCGACGGGGTGCGAGGGCGGCGTGGCCCCTGCCGCGCGCAGCTGGTGCTTGACCCGAGCCAGGATGGCGCCCATGCCACGCAGGCGCAAGGGCGAGATGAGCTCCGCCAGGCCCATCGCCTGGTAGAAGTCGTCCGGGGCCGCCAGCACCTCCTCCACCGGGGCGCCCGAGAGGCCCTGATGGACCACGCCGGCGAAGCCGCGGGTGGTCGGCGCCTCTTCGGGGGCGGAGAAGTGCAGCTCTGCGCGACCATCTCCGGTGACCTCCGCCCGCAGGAACAGCGGCGTCTGGCACTCGCGCACACGCTCCAGCGAGCCCTCCATCCCCTCGGGGAGCGGCGGCACCTTGCCGGCGTACTCCAGCAGCAACGGCAGGCGGAGGCTGGCGGGGGCGTCCTGGAAGGCTTGCACGATTCGTTCGAGACGTTCGGGCCTCATGACGCCAGACAGGGTAGCGCGCCCGCACCTCGGCCCGCGTCGCCCGCCCGCGTCGCCTGGGCTCGGCCCGCCCCGGCTGGCGCTTCGCCCGGGTGGCGTCCCCTGGGGGTTGCGGCCCGGTGGTATCCTGCGGGGCGATGTCGACGCTGCCAGCCACCGTCACCGTCGGCCCACAGGGGGCTGTCGAGGGCACGGTTCGGGTGCCCGGCTCGAAGAGCCTGACGAACCGCGCGCTCGTGATCGCAGCACTCGCCGACGGCAGCAGCCGCCTCAGCGGCACGCTCGTGGCGGAGGACTCCGAGGTACTGATCCGGGCCCTCAGCTCGCTCGGCTTCCGGCTGGAGGCGCGTGGCGCCCGGGTGGAGGTGGGCGGCCTCGGCGGCCGGCTGCCGGCGCGCGGCGCCGATCTCGACGTGCGGCTCTCCGGCACCAGCATGCGCTTCCTCACGGCGCTGGTCGCGCTCGGTCGGGGGCGCTACCGGCTGGACGGCAGCGCTCGCATGCGCGAGCGCCCCATCCAGGACCTGCTGACGGCGCTGACCGCGCTCGGGTCCGACGCCCGCAGCGAGGCGGGGAACGGCTGCCCGCCGGTGCTGGTCAGCGCAGCCGGGCTGAGCGGCGGAGAGGTCGAGGTGGTGGGAGACCGCAGCTCCCAGTTCCTCTCCGCGCTGCTGATGGTGGCCCCCTACGCCGCCGAGCCGGTGACCCTGCGCGTCGGCGGCCAGCTGCAGTCCAAACCGTTCGTGGACATGACCGTCGCCCTCATGAGCGACTTCGGCGTCAGCGTCGAGCGGGACGACCACCGGCGCTTCTCGGTGCCGCGCGGCCGCTATCGCGCCCGCGACCTGCAGGTCGAGGGGGACGCCATGGCGGCCGGCTACTTCTGGGCCGCGGCTGCCGTCACCGGCGGGCGCGTGCGGGTCGACAACCTCGGCCGCGGCACGCGTCAGGGCGACGCCCGGCTGGCGTCGGTGCTGGGCAGCATGGGCTGCGAGGTGCGCTGGGGCGACGGCTTCTGCGAGCTGCAGGGCCCACGGGGCGGGCGGCTCGCCGGTGGCGAGTTCGACCTCAACGACATGCCCGATCAGGCCCAGACGCTCGCCGCGGTGGGGCTGTTCGCCAGCTCACCGGTGGTGATCCGCAACGTCTGGAACCTGCGCATCAAGGAGACCGATCGGCTGGCGGCGCTGGCCACCGAGCTGCGTCGCCTCGGGGCGCGCGTCGAGGAGGGCGAGAGCAGCCTCACGGTACACCCCCTGGAAGAGCTGCCGGTGCGCTCGGTGGTCGTCGAGACCTACGGCGATCACCGCATGGCGATGGCGCTGGCGGTGGTCGGCGCGCGGCTTCCCGGCGTGGTGATCAGCGACCCTGGCTGCGTGGCCAAGACCTACCCCGACTTCTTCGATGACTTCCTGGCGCTGCTTGCCGGGAGGCTATCATGAACCGCGTGATGGGCGGCGACACCGTGATCACCCTGGACGGACCGGCCGCCTCGGGAAAGTCGAGCGTCGCCGAGCGCGTCGCGCAACGCCTGGGGGTGCCGTTCGTGTCGAGCGGGCTGCTGTACCGCGCGGCCGCCTGGGTGGTGACGAGCAGCGGTGCCGATCCCACCGACGAGGCCGGGGTCGTGGCGCTGCTGCATGAGCGTCGGGTGCGGCTCGAGCCGTCGCTCGACGGGGATCGCTTGTGGGTCGACGCCAGCGAGATCACCGACGAGCTCCATACCGACGGCGTGGACGCCGTCGTATCTACCGTCGCGAGCCACCCGAGGGTGCGTGCCTGGGTGCGCGAGCGCCTGCGCGAGATCCCGGGCCGGTTCGTGATCGACGGGCGCGACATGGGCACCGCGGTGTTCCCCGAGGCCCGCCACAAGTTCTACCTGACGGCTCCCGTGGAGGTCCGTGCACGACGCCGCGTCGGCGAACGGGACGCCGATCTCGAGGCGGTCGCCGAGGCCATCCGCCGCCGCGACCGGTCCGATGCGCGCCAGCTGATGCCGGCCTCCGACGCCATCCACATCGACACCGGTCCTCTGACGCTCCAGCAGGTGGTGGACCTGGTGCTGCGGACCCTGTCCGAGGTGGGCGCGGCGTGAGCGCCAGCCTCTCCACCTCCGGCGGCCAGCCGTTCAGCCGTCCTGCGGCCGAGCTGCGCCGGGCAGCGGTCACCAGCACCCGTTTCAAGCCGGAAGCGCACGACCTCGCCCGCGAGCTTTGCGAGCGGCTGCAAGCGCTCGGCGCGGACGTCCTGCTCGACCTAGAGGGGACCGCGGAGCTGGCCGGCCGCGGCGACGACGTCGTCATCTCCGTGGGTGGCGACGGCACGCTGCTCGGCACGGCCCGGCGGCTGGTGGGATCGGCGGCGCCCGTGATCGGCGTCAACCTCGGGAAGCTGGGCTTCCTGGCGGAGTTCAGCGCCGAGGAGGTGCGCGCCTACCTCGACGGGCGCGGGCCCGAGGACTGGCGCATCAATCCGCGGGTGATGCTGCAGGCTCGTCTCAACGGCTCCGGCAAGCCCAGCTATGCCCTGAACGACGTGGTGGTCTCCCAGGGCGTGGTGGCCAGACTGGTCAATATCAGCATGGACGTAGATGACGCCCACGCCATCCAGTACCGGGCCGACGGGCTGGTGGTGTCCACGCCGGTCGGCTCCACCGCCTACGCCCTCTCCCTCGGGGGCCCGATCGTGAGCCAGGCGCTGCGCGCCTTCGTGGTCACGCCGCTGGCGCCCCACTCGCTCACCAACCGGCCCATCGTGGTGGAGGCGTCGGTGCAGGTGGGTTTCCGAGTGGAGAGCGAAGCGAATCAGCTGGCGCTAGTGGTGGACGGACAGGAGCGCATCGACCTGAGGCAGGGCGATCGCATCACCGTCACGGCCGCGCCCACGGACCTGATGCTCATCTCGTCGGGTCGGCACAGCTTCTTCGACATCCTGCGTACCAAGCTCAGCTGGGGCGCGCCGCCGACCATGAGGCGAGGCTGACGAGGTGCCGGCCGCGGCCCCCGGAGGTGCGGGCGCGCCCAGCCTGACCATCGTCTCCAACGGGCATGGCGAAGACGTCATCGGAGCGGCCGTGGCCCGGGAGCTGGCGCTGCTGGCGCCGGGCCTGGGTATCCGCGCCTTCCCGTTGGTGGACGACGGCTCGAGCTACCACGCCCTCGGCGTGGAGCGGCTGGGCCCATGCCGCGTGATGCCCAGCGGCGGCTTCACCATGCACTCCCTGGCCTACCTCCTGGCGGACCTGCGCGCCGGGTTCGCGAGCATGACCGTGCGCCAGATCGCGGGCCTGGCGCGCCTCCGCAGCGACGTGCTGCTGATCGTTGGCGACATCTACGCGCAGGCGCTGGCCGCTCCGTCGCACGCACGGGTCCGGGCAGTGCTCCAGCCGCTGGTGTCGGCCCATCACCTCTCGGGGGGCGGCGCGCCGAGCCCCAACCGCTTCTTCATGGAACGGATCAGCTACCCGGAGCGCGCCCTCATGCGCCGGCTGGCGGACGTGGTCTACGCCCGCGACGAGGCCACGGCGAGCTGGCTCCGCGCCAGGGGCGTAACGCGCGCGCTGTCGCTCGGGAACCCCATGGTCGACCGGGCGGACGGCACCCCCCTGACGGAGCTGCCGCCGGGGCCGGCGGTGGCCTTGCTGCCCGGCACCCGCAGCTACGCGACGCTGGCACTCGACCGCATGGCGGAGGCGATGATGCGGCTGTCGGGCGTCACCGGATTGGTGGCGTGGTCGGGCGGGCGCCTCCCCGACCTGGCGGGATGGCGTGAGGACGTGGTCGAGCCGCGTCCGGCGGGGCTCACGAGGGCGCTGCGCCGCGGCGAAAGCCGGTTGTGGTTACTGGAGGGGCGCTTCGCCGACGTGCTGGCCAGTGCGCAGCTGGCCGTCGGGACCGCGGGCACCGCCAACGAGCAGGCCGCAGCGGTGGCGCTCCCGGTGGTGTCGTTCGCCTTGCCGCCGCACTACACCGCCGCGTTCCTCGCCAATCAGCGGCGCCTGCTTGGCGAGGCCTTGATCGTCACCGCCGGGGGCGCCGGCGCGGTCGCCTCCACGGTGAGGGGTCTGCTCGAGGACGCCGAGCTGCGCGCCCGCTGCGGGCGCGCCGGGGCCGCGAGGATGGGCGCCGCCGGCGGGTCGCGGCGCATCGCCGAGGACCTGCTGCGGCG
Source organism: uncultured bacterium (assembly GCA_964496495.1). Taxonomy (GTDB): domain Bacteria; phylum Deinococcota; class Deinococci; order Deinococcales; family Trueperaceae; genus JASBRS01. The sequence goes on along the minus strand of CAZBZU010000047.1, from coordinate 4,709 downwards.
GGCGGGCCTGTTGCCGGCCGCAACCGGCCGCCCGGCGGGCGCAGCGACGCCCTGACGGTCTAGCCGGCGTCCGGAGGGTGCCGGGGCCCGCCGCTGCGCGCGGCCATGCCATCGGGCCCGAGCTCCACGGCTTCCGCCTCGCGCAGCAGCTCGCTCAAGCGCGAGCGGCAGCGCAGGTGCTTGGTGGCATAGGCGGAGTCGGCGTAGCTGGGATCGAACAAGGCGCCCAGCGGCACCGTACCGTTGGCACGAAGCCCGACGCCGAGGTCGTAGAGCTTGTCGACGAAGTGGACGAAGCGCAAGGCGTCGTTCTGCGTGCCTAGCGTGTGAACCCCCGTGAGGTAGAGGGTTCCGATCTGTTCGAGCAGGCCCCCGAAGCGGGAAGGATGCAGCTGCCGGAGCAGCACCAGCAGCTCGCCGAACTCGGCGAAGACGCGGGGTGGCGGCGCGTCCTCGGCGGCGCACATGGTGGCGAAGCGCGTGTTGCTGGGCCATGCCGCCGGGCCGTGGCGGTGGCGGTAGTCGGGGCCGTCCAGCGACACGGTCTCGAAGCGCTCGGCCAGCGACTGGATCTCCCGCCGGAAGTCCTCGGCGTTGAAGCGCCCACGGCCCTGCGCCTCGGGTGGCGTGTTGGAGGTGGTCAACACGTGACCGCCGGCGGCGGCCACGCTCTGCAGGAAGGTCTTCACGATCAGCGTGTTCCCGGGGTCGTCCAGCTCGAACTCGTCGATGCACAGCAACCTGGCCCCACCGAGCAGGGCGCCGGCGCGCTCACTCCCCAGGACGCCGATGAGGTAGACGAGCTCCTGGAAGCTCAGGTAGAGCTTGTCGGCCGCGTCGGCGTGGAGGTAGGCCGCTGCCAGCAGGTGGGTCTTGCCGACCCCGAAGCCGCCGTCGAGGTACAGGCCGCGACCGCCGGGTCGCCGCCGCCACGGCCGGCGAGGCCGACGCCGTGCTGCCAGCGCGCGCTGCGCGTCCTCGACGAAGCGGCGCACGCGGGCTGCCGCGCGCGCTTGTGTGGGGTGCTGGGGGTGGAAGCTCGCGAACGTCGCCCGGGCGAAGCGCGGTGGAGGGATGAGCTGATCGACCGCGGGTGCCGGGGCGGGGAGTAGCGTGTCCAGCGATGCTAGCGGCACGAACGGGAGCCTACCACGGGCGTCGCCCGCCCTCGGGAGCGCCTCCCGGACCCCGTTTGACAGCGGCTGGGGGGCGACGTAGGCTACCGGTGTCGGTTCACGGGGAAGCCGGTGGGATTCCGGCACTGTCCCGCAACGGTGAGGCGCCGCCTGGCGGCCCGAGTCCGAGTACCGCGAGCCGGCGGTTGCACCCCCTTGCGAGGACGAGGAAGGGCTGCCCAGAAGCCGCACGCGCGGCCAGTGGCGTCCATCCCTTCCGGGATGGATCTCTTTTTCTCCAATCGCAGGAGCAACGGAGGCCCTGGTGGTCAAGCGCGTGGTCAGGCGCACGGCGTTTCTCACCATCCTGCCGGCGACGCGGCCGTGTCGCCCGGAGCGTCGCTGAGGTGGCGCGCGCCGACGTCCGCCCGCTCGCCGCCAGGCGCCCGGCCCCTGCCGCGACGGTGCTGTCACTGGCGGCGCTGGCAGCGGTGATGCTGGTGGCCGTGTCGGTCGGCAGCTCCGGCATCTCGCTGACGGCGCTCCTGGCCGCACTCGGCGACGGCCTTCGCGGGCAGCTCCACGGCACCGTCGATACCATCGTCTGGCAGCTCCGCCTGCCGCGGGTGCTGATGGCGGCGCTGGTCGGCTCGGCGCTGTCCCTGGCTGGAGCGGCCTACCAGGGGGTGTTCCGCAACCCCCTGGCGGATCCCTATCTGCTGGGCGCCGCCAGCGGCGCGGGCTTCGGAGCCGCGGCGGTGCTGGTGTTCGCGGGGTCGCTGCCGTGGCTCGCCCGCCTGGGGGTGCCGGTCGCCGCCTTCGTGTGCGCCCTGGCCACGGTTGCGGTGGTGACGGCGCTGGCGCGACGCGGGGCCAGCCTGCCGTCGGTGTCGCTCATCCTGGCCGGCGTGGTGGTGGGCTCCAGCCTCACGGCCGCCACCTCCTTCCTGATGCTCGCGTCCCGCGACCGTGCGGCCGGCATCCTGAGCTGGTTGCTGGGCAGCTTCGCGTTCGCCAGCTGGGAGCGGTTGCTGCCGGTGGCGGCCCTGCTGCTGCCGGCGGCAGTGGTGGTGCTGGCCGCGGCCCGTGCGCTCGACGTGCTGCAGCTGGGGGAGGAGTCGGCCGCCCAGCTCGGCGTGCCGGTGGAGGCCGTCAAGCTGGCGCTGCTCGCCTCGGCCACGCTGGCCACGGCCGGCGCCGTGAGCGTCGCCGGCGTCATCGGCTTCGTGGGCCTGGTGGTGCCACACGCCGTGCGCCTGGCCTTCGGGTCGCGACACGGGCGGCTGCTCGGGCTGGCTGCGGTGTGGGGCGCGCTCTTCATGGTGTTGGCGGACCTGTGCGCGCGCACGGTGGTGGCGCCCGCGGAGGTCCCCGTCGGGATCGTCACTGCGCTGGTGGGCGGCCCGTTCTTCCTTGCGCTGTTGAGACGCGGTCGCACGTGAGCCGCTCCGCAGGCGTCCGGCCGCGGGTCCGGCGAGCGGCCCGGGCGCCGCGGGCCGAGGTGGCACCGTCTGGTCGGGGCGGTGCGCGATGAGTCTGGTCGTCGGCGGCGTGCGCGCCGGCTATGGCGGCCGGGACGTGCTCCGCGGGCTCAGCCTGGAGCTGCGCGCAGGCGAGGTCCTGGGAGTGGTCGGACCGAACGGCGCCGGCAAGTCGACGCTGGTGCGCGTGCTCACGCGGCTGCTGCCGGCGCTGGAGGGCGAGGTGACGCTCGACGGCGTGCCGCTGACGCGCCTCTCACGTCGGAGGCTGGCACGCGCGGTGGCCGTGGTGCCGCAGTCGGCCGCGTTACCGGCGGGGTACAGCGTGGAGGAGCTGGTGGCCATGGGCCGCACCCCTCACATCGGTCTCCTCGGGGCGCCCTCGCGAGCCGACCGCTGCGCGGTGGAGGAGGCCCTGCTGGACACCGACACGCGGCCGCTCGCCGGCCGCACGGCGGCCGCTCTCTCCGGCGGCGAGCGCCAGCGCGTGCTGCTGGCGCGGGCTCTGGCCCAACGCCCGCGCTACCTGCTTCTCGACGAGCCCACCAACCACCTCGACCTGCGCTACCAGCTGGAGGTGCTCGCTTTCATCCGTCGTGAGGCCTCCCGCGGGGTGGGGGTGCTGGTCGTGCTGCACGACCTCAACCTGGCTGCCGCCGCCTGCCACCGGCTGGCCGTGCTGCAGGGCGGCAGGGTGGTGGCGAGCGGGGCTCCCGCCGACGTGCTCACCGAGGCGCTGGTGTCGAAGGTGTACGGCGCCGACGTGCAGGTGCACGCCAACGCCGGGCGGCCGCTGGTGGTGCCCCGATTGCCCTCGTGAGCACACCGATGCGCAACGATCGCGCCATATCTCAGCTGGCGCTGGGCGGATCGAATCGCCCGTGGACACGCACGGCCAGGTCGTAGGCGTCCAGTAGCCCGAGCGTTGCCGCCCGCCAGCCGAAGCGCTCCATCTCGCGCCGCGCGGCGGTCCCCAGTCGAGCGCGCAGGGACGCGTCGAAGAGCAGCACGCCGAGCTTCTCGGTGAGCTCGCCGAGGTCGCCCGGCGTGAACATCAGGCCGGTACGGCCGTCATCGATGACGTCGGGGATACCGCCCGCGCGCGCCCCGACGGGTGGCACGCCGGAGGCCATGGCCTCCATCGCCACGAACCCGAGCGTCTCGGTGTCCGACGGGAAGGCGAAGACGTCGGCGCTCGCGTAGGCGGCGGCCAGCTCCTCGCCGCTCATGTAGCCGGTGAAGATCGTGCGCGTGTCCTTGAAGCGCTCGCGCAACGCGCCCTCGGCCGGGCCCGAGCCGACCAGCGCCAGGCGAACACCGGGCAGCTGCGTCACCGGCGCATAGAGCCAGTCCAGCCGCTTTTCGAACGACAGGCGGCCCACGTACACCATCAACGGTGCGTCAGGGTGCCCGCCCGTCAGCCGATCGCGCATCTTCCTCGAGCGCTTGGCGGGATGAAAGAGCTCGGTATCGACCGCTTTGGGCCACAACCGCACCCGGCGGATGCCGAGGCCGCGCGCGGAGTTGACCATGGGCGCGCTGGTGCACAGGTTGACGTGGGCCTGGTTGTGCACGTCGCGGAGGAAGATGCGCGACGGCTCCGACAGGAAGCGAAGGCGCAGCGCCGCGGCGTACTGGGTGACGTCGGTATGGTAGCTCGCCAGCAGCGGCAGGTTGCGCTGCTTGGCGATGGCCGTGCCCCACAACCCCAGCACCACCGGGTTGATGACGTGCACGATGTCGGCCTGGAAGCGGTCGAGCTCGCGTCCCAGACGCGGCCTCGGCAAGCCCAGGAACAGCTCCGGATACCAGGGCCTGAACGGCACCCCCGGCACGCGGACCACCCGGAAGCCGGCGTAGCTCTCGGGCGGGTTGTGCGGAGCGAAGACCAGGGCCTCGTGCCCCAAGGCACTGAGCTGGTCGAGCGTACGCACCAGCCGCGTCACCACACCATCGATCTTGGGCAGGAAGGTCTCGGTGAAGAAGGCGATGCGCATGGCGCTGCGGCGGCCGCTCGAGGCGCCGGGTGCGGGTCCCGGGCGGTGTCCCGGGGCGAGCGCCGGGCAGGCTCAGGCCGGCTCCTTGCGCTTGGCGGCGGGGCGGGGCTTGCCGG
>CAZBZU010000046.1:20632-29024 GCA_964496495.1 uncultured bacterium | reverse complement strand
CACTCGCAAGACCACGCGATAGAACATTGGTCTGACCCCGCGGATTTGAACCAGGCAGGGTGTGGGTCGAAGGAGTCCCGATGAAGGGGAAGTCCCACACGCCCGAGCAGATCGTCATGAAGTTGCGGGAGGCCGATAGACTGCTGGCCTCCGGCTTGAGCGTCGCCGAGGCCGTGAAGCAGCTCGAGATCGCCGAGTGGACCTACTATCGCTGGCGTAAGAAGTGCGCCGGCATGGACATGAGCGACGCCAAGCGCCTGAAGGAGCTGGAGAAGGAGAACGCCCGCCTCAAGCGGTTGCTGGCGGAGAAGGATCTGGATAACAGCATCCTGAAGGAGGCGCTGGAGGGTAACTACTGACGGCCGCTTTGGAGACGCGCGGCCGTGTCCCACGTGCTTTCTACTCTCAGGGTGAGCGAGCGTCGGGCCTGCAAGGTCCCGGCGGTGTCCAGGAGCACGCATCGCTCCCGCCCGAAGCGCCCCGATCGCGATCGCCTTCTGGCTCGGAGGTTGCACCAGCTCTCCGAAGCGCATCCCCGCTACGGCTACCGCCGGATCACCGCGCTGCTGCGGAGCGAGGGCTGGCTGGTGAACCGCAAGCGGGTGCAGCGCCTGTGGCGCCTGCACGGCCCAAAGGTCCCGCCCAGGACCAGGAAGCGGCTGCGGTTGGGCACGGCGGAGCAGGGCTGCGCTCGCCTCAAACCGGAAGCGCCGCATGATGTGTGGGCGGTGGACTTCGTGATGGACACGACCGCTGATGGCGGCCGGTTGAAGTTGCTGACGGTCGTCGACGAGGCCAGCCGCCACGCCTTGAGCGTGAAGGTCTCCCGCCGCCTGACGGGTCGGGATGTCTCGTTGGAGCTGGAGCGCCTGATGACGTTGCATGGCGCTCCGAAGCATGTTCGCAGCGACAATGGCCCCGAAATCGTCGCCCGAGCCGTGCGTGGCTACCTGGCCCGGAACCAGATTGAGTCCCTCTTCATCGCGCCGGGCTCGCCGTGGCAGAACGGCTTCGCGGAGAGCTTCCACGCCCGCCTGCGCGATGAATGCATGAACCTCGAGCCATTCACCAGCCTGTTCGAAGCCCGAGTCGTGATCGAGAAATGGAGGCAGCATTACAACCAGGAACGCCCGCACGGAGCCCTCGACTACCGCACGCCCAGCCAGGCGCTGGGCCAGCAACCCGACGTCCTAGCCGCTGAAAACCCCACAACCTAGCTGGACCAACCGCCGGGGTCCTGTCAACATCGCGCGCGACTGCAGAATGAGTACACAGCACGGGCTTCGCGATGAACGCAGGGCAAGGCCATACGCGCTGTCACGAGCACCAATGCAAACCGCGCACTGGTTGGAGTTGGGTTGCTTGAGTGGATAGATACGAGCTTGGCAACTAAGGCTTGAGCGGTTGGGGTTGGCTCCCTTCTCTCGTAATCGACTGGGGTGAGGTAGTCGAGGCTGGAGTGGCGGCGCTGGCGGTTGTTGAACACCTCGAGGTAGTCGAAGATGGCGAGCCGGAGGCTGTCCCGGGTCGGCCAGCTCTGCCGGTCGAGGAGCTCGCTCTGCAGGCCGGCGAAGAAGCTCTCGGCCATGGCGTTGTCCAGAGCGCTACCGACTCTGCCCATCGAGCCCAGGACACCCGCCGAAGCCGTCCAGCAAGACCTAGAATCCCTCCGAGCACAGAGTGTTGCGACGACCAGTTGAATCCACCCGCCAAACTCCACGCGACGAGCGGGGTGGCTGCGTGTCCTTTGTTCGTGTGGAGCGTGGCTGGCGCCACGGCCGCGTGCACGGGGATGCTAAAGTTCGGTATCCCACTGACGAGCCGGCGTGAAACGGACCGCCGGCCCGAATGCGCGTGCCGGTGGGGCATGGTATGGACGTAGGCGCTCTGCCGCGCTGCCTTCCAAGATCCTGACCTTGCGCTCGGCTTTGACGTCGCCTACGTAGGTGGGGGGTACCCGATGAGGCAACGATGCGTCTTCGGAGGCGTCCTTCTTCTCGCGCTTTCGCTCGGGGCACCAGCGCTCGCCCAGAAGGGGCGTGTGGAGCAGGTCACGGTGCACAGCCGCGCGCTGGAAGGCAACCTTCTCGGTGACTCTCCGGATCGGGCGGTCAGCATCTACCTTCCGCCTGGCTACGATTCCCACGCTGAGACACGGTATCCGGTGCTCTACCTGCTTCACGGTCTCACAGCCAATCACACGATGTGGCTTGGTGAGGGGTACGTTCCCGGCCTGAACGCTCCCGCTATCGCCGACCAGCTCATCGCTGGTGGTCGCATGCAAGCCATGATTCTCGTCATGCCCGACGCCTACAACAAGTACGGCGGCAGCTTCTACACGAACTCGTCCGCCTCAGGCAACTGGGAAGACTTCATCGTGCGCGAGCTGGTCAGCTACGTTGACTCCCACTACCGGACGCTCGCACGAGCCGACAGCCGCGCCATCGCGGGGCACGCGATGGGAGGGTACGGAGCGCTCGTGCTAGCCATGAAGCATCCCGAGACCTAGTCCGTCGTCTACGCCATGAGCCCGTACTACGCAGGCTTCGTTCACCTGGAGCGCAGCGAGAATCTCTCCCCGGCCGCGTTCGACCTGACGCTGGCCTACCTCAAGCTCGGTGATACGACCGAGTCGCTTTCGGAGGTGACGGAGCTCGCGATGGCGGCGGCGTTCTCCCCGGACCCCGCCAATCCCCCTTACTACGTCGACCTGCCATACAAGGACGACCAGGCCAGCATCTTCAAGGCTCCGACCAAGCCACCACAGCGAATCCAGTCGGTCTGGAACCGCTGGCTGGCCCATACGCCGCTGGGCATGGTTCACGACTACGGCATCAACCTCCTGCTGTACCGTGGCGTCGCCATCGACATGGGGGTGAACGACGACCCGGACGTGGTCGCCGGTGCCCGTGCGTACGACGAGGCTCTGACGAAAGCCGGTATCCCGCACGTCTACGACGCGTATCAGGGCGATCACACCAACAGGGTGACCGCACGGTTCGCGAGCGTCGTGCTCCCCTACGTGTCAGCGCACGTGCAGGGGCAAGTAGTGGCACCGCCCCGCCGATAGCTGTCTCAGCACGAAGGTGCGGAGAGATGAGGCACCTGTCACAGGCGTACTCTGAGCGGAATCCACTCATCACGTTTGGGGGCCTAAGACGCTCCACAGCCCGCGTCGTGGGTCGTTGATCTATAGTGCGGTTGGTGAGAACCACCTGAAGGGGGTTGCCATGCGTCGTGGTGGAGTTGTCGTGATGTCGGTCCTGACTTTGGCACTGGTGGTGGTGCTGACCGCCTGCAGTTCTTCACCCGCGACGGGCAGTCTGAAGGTGACGGTGACGGGCCTGCCGGGCGGGGTGAGAGGTGCTGTGACCGTGACGGGGCCGGCCGGCTACTCGAAGACCGTGACGGCCACGACCACGCTGGCCAACCTCGCGCTGGGCACGTACTCGGTAGCGGCTGCGGCGGCGTCGAACGGCAACGCCATCGTGCCGACGATGTACGACGGCAGCGCGTCTTCCTCCCCGGTGACGGTGAGACAGAACACGACGGTGTCCACGACCGTGAGCTACGCGGCGCGAGCGGGGTCGGGGCAGTTGTGGGTGCCTACATGGGGTAGTTCCGTCATGATCGGATACCAGAGCGGCACGCTCGCGGCGTCCGGCTCGGCCCCTGACGTCAGTGTTGGGTTGGCCAACGCTGAAGGCGAGGCGGTCGTGTTCGACCATGCGGGTAACGCTTGGGTGTCCTCCTTCGATAGCCATATCTTCGAGTACACGGCCGCGTCCCTAGCGTCGTCCGGTGTGCCCACCCCTACCGTCACGATCACCACGGCAGGCGCGATTGTTGGGATGGCCTTCGATGCCTCCGGCAACCTGTGGGCCGGCGACTATGCCAACTCGCAGGTTCTCGAATACACTCCGGCGCAGCTCGCAGCGGGCGGCACGCCCACGCCGCACGTGGTCATCACCTCGAATAGCGGCAGTATCCAATCCCCCTTGGGTATGGCGTTTGATCCTTCGGGGAACTTGTGGGTCTCCAATCAGGGCAACAGCCATCTGGTCGAGTTCACGCCGGCGCAGCTCGCTGCCGGCGGTAACCCCGCGCCGCACGTCGACCTCGCCCCAACCGCGACACACAGTCTGAGCGATCCGTATGGCGTGGCGTTCGACGCAAACGGGAACCTCTGGGTTTCAAACAACGGGAGTCCTGGGACGATCGTTCGCTTCGATGCGTCCCAGCTCACAACATCTGGGAACCCTACGCCGGCTGCGAGCATCGCTGGATCGTCGGCCGGGAGTGGCCCCGAAGGGTTGGCCTTCGACTTCAGCGGGGGCCTATGGGTCGCTGATTATGGCTCGAACGAGCTGCGGCAGTTCACGAACGTTTCCTCCCTGACCGGGAACGTCGCGCCTCCGCCGGACCTCATCATCACCGGACTGAGCGATGGTGACGCCGACGAGATCGCCTTCAGCCCGCCGCCGCCCAGCACGCCAATCAACACGCCGTAGCCAGGCGCGGTTGGTCCATGGGCGCTCGTTCGGCGTCCGCGCAAGCATCGGCGGGCGCCGGGCACGTCTGCCCGCCAGCGTGCGCAGCAACAACCGAGCAGCCGGCTTCCGAGAGACACGGGGAGGCGTGAAGCGATCTCGACGCTCATCGCCACGCCCGTCAACGCGCTCGAGGGTATCTGGACATATGCAAGAACCAGTTCACCTCTGTGGGAGTAGCTGCCAACGTTGGGCCTCACCGACCGCCGTGGTCTGAGCTATCGGGTGAGAACGAACGCGGCCGCGTCGCAGCCTTCGGTGAGCGTCCCGGACCAGGTGTGGCCGACGAGGTTCCTCACGAGGGTACCGCCGCCCGTGGCGTACGTGTGGCTGCAACTGAGATTGTTTGCGCCCACGCTGGTGGCGTGGGTGCAGGTGCCGGTGATCGTGGTGTCCATGCCGCGCCTGTGCCATCCGTGAAGCGTGGCGGCCGAGATAGGATCAGGCTGACGCGTGCTCGAGTGTGACCCGGCGGTCGTCGAGCGCAGGCGTGCCGGCCGGATTGCGCGTATCATCTGGCCGTACGTGCTGAACAAGGTAGCAGGACGGAGGCTGTCGATGCGGTTCATGCTGTTCGTCTGCCATGAGGAGAAGGTCGTGTTGGACCCGGCGATGCGCACTGGCATCCCAGCCGCGGTGCAAGCGTGGGTCGAGGAGATGGACGCCCGCGGGGTGCGTCGGGAGGGATGGCAGCTGGAGCGCAGCACGGGCGTGAGGGCCGTTCGTGTGCGGGACGGTGAGGTGGTGATCGGCCAGGGGCCCGTCACCACAGGCGAAGAGCTCAACACCGGCTTCGACATCTTGGAGTGCGCCGGTCTGGACGAAGCGCTCGAGATAGCCTCGAAGCACCCGGTTGCGTCGTTCGGCACCATCGAAGTGCGCCCCTTCACGGAAGGCTGAGGGACGTGCCATCGCCAGGCCCGTTTCACCTTCTGCTGCCAGTTGAACGGTCCGATGGACTGGCCGTGGGGCCTTCGAACCGCGAGCTTCACGGACCCTGGTGGCGCATCTGGGAGGTCGGGCTGATTCTCGACCAGGAACCCGGGTCGTAAGCGCCGCTGGGGCAAGCCGCCGATCGGGCGTGGTCGGGTCCCACCACGCCGACATTCGGGAGGAGAAGCTCATGAGCGCAATCAATCGTAGCGTCGGATCGATCACCCTCTTCCAGCAGGACCTCGAGCAAGCCAAGGAGCTCTACACGAGGGTCTTCGACAAGCCGCCAGACTTCACCGATGCCGACGTAGCCGTGTTCCACCTCGACAACATCATCCTCAACTTGGAGACTGAGTCGGCGGGACATGACCGCATCGGCCCAGCGGTAGTGGCTTCCCGGGAGGCCGGTTCGCGTGTCGTGTTCTCGATCTGGGTGGATGACGCCGATGCGGCGTGCGCGGAACTCGCGGAGCGCGGGGCGACGCTGATCAATGGTCCCATCGATCGGCCATGGGGAACGCGCACCGCCTGCTTCGCCGACCCTGGCGGGCATATCTGGTCGGTGGTGCAGGACCTCGATCCACAACCCGGTGCGTGAGCTCCGAGAGGGAGGTAGAGCCGGGGAGGTCCATCTTGGCAACGTGGCACCGGTGTATCGGCTACGAAACCACAGCCGACCCTTCCCATGCGCGCCACGTTCCCCTTCCGAGGTCCGTTCGGGGAACCCCCGCCGGCTCCGGAAGGGAACGACCGAGTCCCTACGTCCATCGCATCGCTGAGCTCATGGACTTACCCGGGCCGCTCACGCACGAACTCCCACCGGCGCTTCGAGAGCCGCGTGCTCCGCCCGCCGCGGCCGCTGACCGGCACGCTTCGCCCAGCTAGCGTCGAGATCACCGGATATGACAACAGTGCGTGAGCGACACTACATCGAAGGGGTGAACCAGACCTCGCCTCCACCTGTTTGCCTGTGTTCGCGAGCGGGCCGCTACGACCTGTCTCCACCTTCTACCGTGCGGACGGTGCCCACGTACCGGGGTTCTCTCACGGCGGTGACGCGCGCACGCCAGCTTGTGGACGGTCTGCGTCCGTCAGCGCCGCTGAAGGACCGAACCCCACGACGATCAGCCAGACGGCGAGAACCATCTCCTGCACAGCGATGGGGAGCGCAAGCGGTGGGTAGCCTGAGACGGGATTGTTGCTGAACAAGGCCAGCACGCACGCGACGAACATCAGGATGACTGCGGCAACACCCGAGCCCGAAAGCCACCGCGGAACCAGCCTCGCCTGGAAGAACAAGGTGTAGTACAGGAACGCGCCCAGGCAGAAGGCCAGCACGGCCACCACCGACGCATGGTCGCGGATGCCCACCAGCGTGTCGCCGACGGCCAGCAGCGTCGTACGATCGGCGCCCGCGGAAGTCGCGAACTGCTTGGCCACCTCCAGCAAGGACAGCAAGCAAACGACGGAGACCATGTAGAACGCAGCCTCGAGGGCTCGGAACACCACCGATCCGAGAGCCAACCCCGCACCGAACCTCCTCAACACCGGATACAGCGAGATGGCGATGCCAACGCTCCCGAACGCTGCCGCCACGTAGAACAGTGCCGCTACACCCATGCCGTTCGCTCGCAGCGACACACCCGCGAGGTAGTCGGTGCCGGCCAGCGCGGGAACGAACGTCGCGGCTACGAGGGACGAAGCCGTCGCCAGAATGAACAACACGCCCGCGACCAACGCAATCCTCCGAGTCGAATCCATCGTCAGCCCTCCGAACCATCACCAGACGGCCGGCAAACCGATTGCCACACAGCTCAGGAACTTCGCCCTCCAATCGCGACCGGGCGCCGGCGTCGAACCTCCGCGTGTCGCGGCCTTGAAGGCGGGCAACGCGCACTTGCGAACCCCCGTCGACGCCCCTTCAATCCTCGGGGGCCGGTTGGCTGTCCTTCCGGGTATTGCCCCGGTCTGGCCCGCTGCTCACGGCGAGCATGGGTGGGTGCCTGCGGATGCGCAAGAGCGGAGTGTCCTTCGGTCGGAAGGTCCCGTCAGCGGATCCACGCCTTGGCCCATTCGAGGGGCTCAGCCACGCGTTCGCGTTCGACTCTGGCGATGCTCCTGTTCAGTGGCCAGGCACGAGCCCAGCGACTGAAGCCAGATCGGGTGGGGAGGCCCCCAACGCGTGACGATTCTGTCCCGGAGCCACCTAGCTTGCAGGGCGGCCAGCGTCCGCTCCGGAGTGCTACCGAAGTCGACGGAAGCGCGCTCAGCCAACGGAGGGTGAACTGAGATGCCCCCGTTGTCTACGTACCCGTCAACGCACCGCAAGGCTGGTCGGGGAGTGGGAATTCCTTGACTACCTCCCTCGATTGCGTGTCACCATCACACTATCGCCATACTCCTTGATCTCGGCCCAATGCCGACGATGCCTGTCGCATTGGCCCGCTGGTCGTTGAGCAAGGGTGTCTGGCGTGGGAAGGGCCTGAAGGGGGGCTTGTGATGCGTCGAGTTCGAGTCGTCCTGCTATCGATGCTTGCGTTGGTGCTGGTGGTGGTGCTGGCCGCCTGCTCGCCGTCGCCAACGACGGGAAGCCTTAAGGTGACGCTGAGCGGTTTGCCGGGCGGTGTGAACGGCAACGTGGCGGTGACGGGCCCCGGTGGCTACGCCACCGTGGTGACGGCCACGACGACCCTGTCGGGCCTCACGCCGGGCGCCTACACGGTCACGGGTAATGCCGCGCGTGCGTCGGGCACGACCGTGGATACCGCCTACGCGGCGACGGGTGGCGGATCGCTCACGGTGAGCGCGAACGCCACCGCCAGCTCGAGCGTCACCTACAGCATGCTCACGGGCAGTGGGAAGCTGTGGGTCGCCGACGAAGGCTCTGGCATCGATGGCTTCAGCGATGC
>CAZBZU010000046.1:0-20532 GCA_964496495.1 uncultured bacterium | reverse complement strand
GTGGGAAGCTGTGGGTCGCCGACGAAGGCTCTGGCATCGATGGCTTCAGCGATGCGCAGTTGAACAGCACGGGCAGCCCCACGCCTTCCGTTGCTCTCTCGAACGGAAACGGGCCTGACGGTCTGGCCCTCGACGCCTCAGGCAACTTGTGGGTGGGGCTGGACGGCAACGATACGGTGGTGAAGTACAGCGTCGCCCAGCTCGCGGGGTCCGGGTCCCCGACCCCTCCGGTGGTCCTTGGTTCCGATGGCAGCTCGCTGTCGTATCCACACGCCATGGCATTCGACGGTTCGGGGAACCTCTGGGTGGGAAACGGGAACGGCAACCTGGAGGAGTTCACGCCGGCACAGCTCGCGGCCTCGGGCACGCCGACGCCGAGCGTCGTGCTCACGGGGCTGGCTGACATCTCCGGGATGATCTTCGATGGTCAAGGCAACCTCTGGATCGGGTCCGACAACGCAGTCGGTGTCGTGATGCTTTCGGCCGCACAGCTCATGTCCAGCGGCGCCCCGACGCCCGCCCGCACGATCACGGACTCCGGCGGCCCCGAGGGGCTCGCTTTCGATGCTTCCGGCAACCTCTGGGTGGCGAACATCAACGCTGACGCGGTCGTGATGTACACCCCCGCCCAGATCGCTTCGTCGGGCTCGCCCACGGCGACCGTCACGATCAGCGACGACGGCAGCAACACGCTGCTCGAGCCAGTGGCCCTCCAGTTCGATAACGGCGGCAACCTCTGGGTATCCACCATCGGGGGCAGCACCGACTACGTTCTTAAGTACGACGCCGCCGACCTCGCCGCGACGGGTCAACCGGCGCCGTCCGTGGTGCTGAGCGGCTTCGTCAACTTCAACTGGCCGCAGATGGTCTTCGATCCGCCCACCGTGCTCCCCTAGGACGCACGCAGAGCGAATTCGCATCCTCGACGGCGCCTCCTGGTGGGCGCCGTCGGTTCCTGTCCGGTCGAGGCCCTCCGACAGGCGGCCCTTGGCGCCGACCGGCCCCTGCCAGGACAATCCGCCCTGGCGTCGAAGGCAAGCGACCCGGATAGTGCCTCTATCTAGAACGGTGCGAGGAGGGGCCGCAATGTCTTCTGGGATCATTCCTCAGTTGGCGCAGGGCAGGCACGCCAGGGTCACGGGCGCGTTCTACCTTGGCTTCATCCTCGCATCCGTGCTCGCCGATCGGCTGGCGCACATCGGCCTCAGTAACGCCGACCAGCTCTATCAGGCGATCGCCGTGAATGCCGGGTCGTTTCGTCTGGGTCTCGTGATCGCGTTGATCTCGGCGTTCCTCTTCCTCGTCGCGGCCTGGGGTCTGTACGTCCTGCTGCGACCGGTGAACAGGCATCTTGCCCTGCTCTTCCTGCTGCTCAACGCGGTCGGCGTTGCCATCCAAGGTGCAAGCATGCTGTTCCTGGTGCATGCGTTGTCGCTGGCAGATGGGGCCGGCCACATGCAGGCCTACTCGGCGGCACAGATCGAGGGCCTCGCATACCTGTCCATCGACACCTACAGGACGGGCTTCGTCACGGCCCAGCTGTTCTTCGGCACCTGGCTGTTCCCGCTCGGCTACCTGGCCTACAGGTCGACGACGCTTCCGCGGTTCCTGGGCGTCCTTCTGCTGCTGGACGGCGTCGCCGTCCTGATCTGGTTCTTTCAGGCTCTTCTGCTCCCAGGACAGCCGGCCATCAGCTACCCCGGCCTTGCCGTGAGCTTCGTTGCCGAGGTCGCACTGGGGCTGTGGCTTCTCATCATCGGAGTGAAGGTCGGTGACGCAGGATACGGGTCGCCCGGACAGAGGCGGAAACGCTCGACGTAGCCGCCGACCGCTAGGCCCAGAGAGCGGCAGACGCTCCAGGGAGGCCGGCTCGGGGACGGTTGTCGCTGCACGGCGCCGCCAGCCCTACCTAGGATGGCGCGCGTGGGATTCGCCGCTGCCCGGGCGCAGCGGTAGGGAGTGCGCCGCCGCGCTGTTGATGCGCCGGGCGGAGCGTTGCTCGACGTTTGGAGGGGCCCATGGCATCGGTGACACGAGAGGGTTCGCGTGCGGCGCTTGCGGAGACGATCGACCCGTCCTGGCAGCTTTTGGTGCGGATCGGCGGCGTGGCCGCGCTGGTGGCGGCGGCCATGTGGATCGTGGCGACCATCCTGGTCTTCGTGACGACGCCGCCGACCTCGGGCGGTGCGGCGACGCTCGAGTACATCGCGGCGCATCGGAGCCTGTACATCGTCAAGCAAGCGCTGTGGCTCGCGCCGTTGGGTCTGACGGCGGTGACGTTTCTGGCTTTCTATCCTGTGCTCGAGCGCTTCAACCGCAGCCTGGCGCTGCTGAGTGTGGTGCTCGGACTCATGGCGTGGGGCATCAGCCTGGCGTGGCCGACAACGGGTGAAGGTGCCCCTGCGCTGGTGGTGCTCAGCGATCAGTACGTGGCGGCCACGACCCCGGCGCAGCAGGGTCCGTTCGTTGCGGCCGCCGAGTCGCTTATCGCCACCAACGCCACCCCGGCAGCGCCGGGCATTCTGGAGCCCATCAGCATCCTGGTGGTGTCTCTGGCGATGCTGAGCGGCGGGGTACCACGAGGCGTGGCCTACCTGGGCATCGTCACCGGGACCCTCGGCGCGGTGGGCGAAGCGCTCCGTACTGTGCTCGGCAGCGCCTACGCGGTCTACGGCGTGCTGCTGCTGGTATGGCTGGTCGCGGTCGGGTGGGCGCTACTGCGCGCGGCCCGGGCAGGGGGAACGCCCGATATGGTCGGGCGATCGCCGAGCGTTGCCGCGAGAGGTTCCCCCGGCGGGCGTTGACGCTGCCCTCCCACAGCCGAGACTCCGGGTGCACGAACCCCCGTGCGCGGGGGCGTGACCTGGAGGGCGCGTAGGCGCTGAACTCGAAGGGGCTTCCGGATTCTTCCACTACCCCTGTCGGGGATCGACCGACGACGTGGCGCCGGCTTCCCGCTAGTCTCTGGGGGACTTCCTGCGGACGTCAGACGCAGAGCACCGCCCCTTCTGGGTTCGCCCGGATCGGTCCGAGCGACCCACCCGCGGGAGGGGGGAGGCGATCTCGTGAACGGCAGAGGAGTTGGCACCCTGCTGGCCTTCGCGTTCGTTGGCTGGGTGTTGTGCGCCGCCACCATGGGTATCGGCATGGCCACCACCTCGGAGCAGACGGCCATGCTCATCCATGCCGTGCTGGCGCCTCTGTTCTTCGTGGTGGTGTCATGGGCGTACTTCCGCAGGGCGCGCACGCTGTCGCCGTGGCAGACCGCGGTCGCGTTCGTGGCGTTCGTGATGGTGGTGGACTTCGTGGTGGTGGCGGTCGTCATCTTGCGAAGCCTCGACATGTTCACGAACCCTCTGGGAACGTGGATTCCCTTCGGGCTCATCTTCCTGGCGACGTACCTCACGGGTCTGGCGTCGACGAGGGCAGCGCCGCGGGGGCGGGCGAGGGCGCTCTAGGCGTGACAGCCTGGAGCGACAAGCGATTCAGGCACTGGACTAGAGCCGACCGTGTGTGGCTGGAGAGGCTGCCAGTTCGACGCGTCGTTGTTGGCTGCAACGACGGGATTGAGGCGACGGTGGGCGTCGACGGTGTCCTGCCCGTTGACAGTGACGGCGCATTGCGCCATCTCCAACATCTGTGTCCCGCAGCCGGCTTCAGGCGCAAGGGGTTGCAGCCGCTGCGGAGGAGGCCGATTGCGACGCTGTGAGGAAGCCTTTCCGGGTCACGCGATGGCGGCCCTAGCCGCCGAACTCCGCACAGCCTGGCCGGTGCCTCGCCATGAGGGACGCAAGGTGCGAGGGCCGTATCCCAGGCGCCCGCGTCGACCTCCCGTGAGAGGTACATTCATATCCGCGTTGGCGCTGTCGTCTAGCGGCTAGGACGCCGGGTTCTCAGCTCGGTAACCTCGGTTCGAATCCGGGCAGCGTCACCACCATCCACTAGAGCATGGACGTGTCGACATCCTCACGCACGACGCC
Source organism: uncultured bacterium (assembly GCA_964496495.1). Lineage (GTDB taxonomy): Bacteria > Deinococcota > Deinococci > Deinococcales > Trueperaceae > JASBRS01. Next base: position 16,552 of record CAZBZU010000046.1, on the reverse strand, counting down.
CCGACACTGCAGCACGAAATCGGCGCCGTAGGCCGTCGCGGGCGTCTGGAAGCCGGGTTTGACGTCACCGCCGACGACGCGCTTCACCGCCGCTAGGGCCGCCAGGACCGTCCACTCGACGCTGGCCTCGGGACCGTGCAGGCGCGACACGGCTCGGTGACCGGCGCCGTCCCGCACCTCGCCCCACACGCTGGCCCGCGTTCGGGCGCGCTGCGCTGCCGTCGAGCCCCCCTTGAAGGTGCGCTGCACGAGCCTGCGCACAGCCGCGAACCTGAAGATGGGTCGCAGGCTGGTCGCCAGCACGAGCTGGCGACGGATGGCGTCGGCCCACACCGCGTAGTCCTCGATGTTCGGGATGCCGGTACTCCGGTACGCCATGACCACGTCGCCCCACGTCTGCCGAGTCGCCGTCACGGGCCCCTCGCCGAAGTCGATCTGCCTCGTCCTGGCTTGCCGAGGCGGAGCGACCAGCTGCCCGTCCCTGCGCACCCTCTCGCCGAAGGGCATCATCTCGATGCCGGTCCTCAGCGTCCCGGGCGGCATCGCCGCCGGCCCGCGGTTGTGGAACGCGAGCGTCAGGTGCGTCGCGGTCGGCAAACGCACCTTCAGGTGCAACGCCAGGCAGTCCGTCGGCACCACGTCGAACCCCACGCCCGGTAGCAGCATCGTGCCCCGGGCCACAGCGTCGCGGTCGCGCCGTGCCATGGCCTGGTAGGCCGGCAGCTCGCCGGAGATGTCCAGGTAGTGGGTGCCCGTGCGAAGGCAGCCATCCACCATCGCCGCGGCCGTATGGAGGTAGGGCCCCGCGCAATGCAGGACGGCAGGAACCGTCCGGAGGGCTTCGTCGATGCCGGCGACGTCGTCGAGGGGGAAGACGCGGTGCTCGACGCCCAGCTCGTCGGCCAGCGCCGCCACGCGGACAGCGTCGCGACCTGCTAGCAGCGGCCGCAGTCCGTGGGCGACCGCGGCCCGGGCCATCTCCTCACCGATGAACCCTGTCGCGCCGTACAGCAGGAACTCCGACGGCATCGCAAGACCTCCGACCCTATCGGCCGCACGCTTCCCACCAGGACGCACCCATATTATCCGGCGGTTGCGCCGGTGGTCGCCGCGGAAGGGTGCGCCAGCCGGCGCGCTACCGCACCACCGTGCGACGAGGACTGCGGAGGGTCCGGGCCCCGGGTTGGCGGCTGCCTCACTCCACGGTGCCGAACCCGGTGGCCGACGGCCACCGCGTCGTCGATGCGCCGAGTCCTCCGCGCAGCCACGATGGGCGCGGCGCGCGACGCGCTCGCGGCCGATCCGGGGACGGGCCGGCTCGGCCGCGGCGACGCACCTGCTGGTCGGCACCGGTGACCGGCACCGCTCTCAGGAGCTCACCACCCCGCCTTCGCCGACGCGATACACCTCGACGTAGTAGGTGCCTTTGACCACCACCACCTGCCGGCCGAGGTTCTCGTAGTGGCCGAAGTCCACCATCAGCCCGGCGAACGCAGCCGCGCTCCGCCGACAGGTGAAGGGCCCGATGAGGCAGTCGCCTTCGCCCATCCACCGGTTGGGCTTCACCGTGCTTTGCGGCCGCCGCTCCCGGCTTGGGCCGGCATCACTCGAGACGACGGAAGGTGATTGGACGTGCCCGCCGGGGTGCTTGGACTGCAGCATGTCTGCACCTCCAGCTCCGGCAACCCGCTGGCGCTCCCTCGGCCACCCTCAGGGTAGCTCCGGCGGCCCTATGGTGTCAGGGCCCACGCGTTACACATCCGCGTCCCGGCCGCCGGGCCTGCGGGCCAGCCCGCAGTAGACGCGCCCCCAGTAGCGTGAAGTCGCCTCGGCCACCACGGCCGCGCCTACCAGGCCCGAGTCCGAGGCCAGGCTCGGGAAGCGGCTACGGGCGATCGGGTGCGGCACCCACGGGTTGCCGCGATCGAGGTCGTACTCGATCACCACCAGGCGCCCACCCGGCTCGAGGTGCCGCGCCAGCCGCGCCAGCAACGTCGCCTGGCGCTTCCGGGGCACGAAGTGCAGCGCGTTGGCCATGAGCATGCCGCCGGATAGGGGGAGCGGCAGCTCTCGCGTGAAGTCTCCCTCCCACGCCTCCACGGCCACGCCCGTGACACCGCCCCTTGCTCGCAACCTGGCGAGCGCCCGGGGGTCGCGGTCGACGGCCAGCACCCGGGAACCCTTGCCCAGGCGCTCGGCGAGGGCGAGGGTGAAGGCGCCGTCGCCGGCTCCGAGATCGAGCCAGAGCGCGGGACGCCCCACGCCGCTGTCGGGCAGCGCGGCGCTCACCAGCGCGAGCCGCTCGGCCGGCGTCACGGTGCGGGCTCCACGCCTGCGGGACACATCCCGGCATGTCGCGGTGGTGGCCTATCGTGGCCAGGAGCGATCCGTGCGGGCGCCGGGGTCGGCACCGGCTCGGACGGCGACGTACGACGGCGGGAGGAGCGGATGCAGGCGAGCAGGGACACCGACGGCGAGGCGAACGGGGCGGCCCGCGGCCTCCTGGGCCGCCTGGGCATGGCTCCCGAGAGCCTGCCGGTGGCGGCGGTGGTGTTCCTCGGCGGCATCGGCGGCGGCATCGCGTTCCCCATTATCCCCATCCTGGGCGTGCAGCTGGGTCTTCCCGCGCTGCTGGTGGGCTGGATCCTCTCCGCCAACCGGGTCACGCGGCTGGTCGCGAACCCCGCCGCCGGCGCGCTCATCGACCGCTACGGCGGCAAGTGGCCGCTCACCATCGGCCTGGTCATCGAAGCGCTCGCCACCGGGACCTACAGCCTCGCGTTGCAGACGACCATCCCCGGGTGGCTGCTACTGGTCGGCCGGGCCATCTGGGGCCTGGGATCTGCTGCCATCATCGTGGGCGGCATGACCATCGCGCTCAACGCTTCCAGCCTGCAGAACCGCGGCAGGAGCACTGCGGTGGTTCGGCTGGCGCTGAGCCTGGGCATGCCGGCCGGCATGCTCGCCGGCGGCCTGGTGGCGGGGTTCGTGTCGGATGATGCGGCCTTCCTGTTCGCCACCGCGGTGACGCTCCTCGCCGGCGGCCTGGCGTGGTGGCGGGTCCCGCACGTGCACGGCGGCCGTCAGGACGTAGCCGGCGAGCGCGACGCCTCGCCGCTCCTCCTCCGCGTGAGGCGCGCCGCCGCCACCGTGGCGCGAGCCGACCGCCGGGTGCAGGCGGTGTGGCTGGCCAACATGCTGGTGTTCTTCTCGGTGCAGGGCACGCTGCTGGCCACGCTGGTGCTGCTGGTGCACGCTCGCGGCATCGCGGTGGCGGGCCTCGCGGAGCAGCCCATGGCCGGGGCGCTGCTGGCGGTGATGATGCTGGCCTCTGCGGGGGTGACGCTGGTGATCGGCAGCGCCCTCGACCGCATCCCGTCGCGGACCGGCCTGGCGTTGCCGGGGGTGGTCGCAGGGGCGGCGGGCTTCGCTCTGCTGGCGCTCACGACCGGCCCCTGGCTGGCGGTGGTCGGGGTGGTCTTCCTGGGGCTTGGCATGGGCAGTACCTCGACCCCGCTGCTGACGCTGCTAGGCGACCTGACGCCGGAGGAGCGGCGTGGCCAGGTCGTCGGCTACTACCAGTTCTTCGGGGACGTCGGCGGCAGCCTGGGGCCGATCGTCGGGGTGGAGCTGGTGACCGGCGTCGGCTTCACGCCCACCTACCTGGGCGTCGCCCTGCTGCTGCTGCTCGAGGTGCCGCTATTGGCGGTGCTGTGGCGCAGCGAACGGCGTGCCCTCCCGCGGTGACGCCGGGGTGGACGCTCAGCGGCCGGTGCGCCCGCCGCGCCCGGGGGCCGCAGCGCTGCCGCGACCGGTGGAGGAGCCGTTGGCGCCGCGCGTCTGCGAAGCGGCGCCGCGCTGAGCGGCTCCGCGAGCCGGCGCGCTCGCCTCACCGCTCAGACCGCCGGTGTTGACGAGCCGCTCGAACTCCTTGGGGTCCACCGCGCGAGCCAGCCCGATCTCGAAGCTGATCAGCCGCTTGAGATGCAGCTCCGCCAGATTGGCGTCCATGGTGATCATTCCGAGCGAGCCGCCCATCTGGATCTGGCCGGGGATCTGGTGCGTCTTCGCCTCGCGGATGAGGTTCCGGATGGCGGGCGTGGCCACCAGGAACTCGTAGGCCAGCACGCGGCCGTCGCCGTTGGGCTTGGGCACGAGCTGCTGCGTGAGGATCGCCTGCAGGTTGTTTGCCAGCTGCACCCGAACCTGCTCCTGCTGCGCGTCGGGGAACACGTCGATGATGCGATCGATGGCTTCGGCCGCGGTGTTGGTGTGGAGTGTGCCGAGCACCAGGTGCCCGGTCTCGGCGGCGGTGACGGCCGCTCCGATGGTCTCGAAGTCCCGCATCTCGCCCACCAGGATCACGTCCGGCGCCTGGCGCAGCACGCTGCGCAGCGCGGCATGGAAGTCGCGGGTGTCCTCACCCACCTCACGCTGGTTGACGATCGAGGTCTTGTGCTGGTGGAAGAACTCGATGGGGTCCTCGATGGTGACGATGTGCTTGGCGTACTCGTCGTTGATCAGGTCGATCATCGTGGCCAGCGTGGTCGACTTGCCCGACCCGGTGGGGCCCGTCACCAGCACCAGACCGCGAGGCAGCCGCGCGGTGGCCGCGATCTCCTGCGGCAACCCCAACTCCGCGAAGGTCATGACCTCCTCGGCGATGGTGCGCATCACGCCGCCCACCGACCCGCGCTGCTGGAACACGTTGACGCGGAAGCGGCCGTGGCCGGAGAGGCTGAAGGAGAAGTCGAGGTCCTTGCGTTCCTCGAAGTTGCGCTGCTTCTTCTCGTCCATCAGCGCGTACATCAGCCGCCGCGCGAGGTTCGGCGTCAGCGGGTCGTAGTCCGTCGGGCCCCAGTCGCCGTCGATCTTGAGCATCGGCGGCAGCCCCACGGTGATCAACAAGTCCGAGGCGCGTCGTTCGATCGCCATCTTGAGGAGGTCGACGATGTCGGCCTGGATCTGCGTGGAGCGAATCTGGTCAGCCATGGACGTCCTTCCGGTCCTGCCGCCCCGCGGCTACTCCGCGGTGCGCGCCAGGACTTCCTCCAGCGTGGTGATGCCTTGGAAGGCCTTGTTGATGCCATCCTGCCGCAGCGTGTGCATTCCGTTCTTGATCGCCAGGTCGCGGATGTCGAAGGTGGAGGCCTCCTTGACGATGGCCTTCTCGACGTCGTCATCCACCACCAACAGCTCGTGGATGGCATAGCGGCCGTTGTAGCCGCTGCCGCCGCACTTCTCGCAGCCCACACCGCGATAGAGCTTCTTGCCCTGGATCTCGGCCTCGGTCATCCCCAGCCGCCTGAGGACGTCGGGCTCGGGCGTGTACTCCACCTTGCAGTCCTTGCACACCTTGCGCACCAGGCGCTGCGCCAGCACGCCGAGGAGCGAGGCGGACACGTTGAACGGCTCGATCCCCATCTCGGTGAGGCGCGTGACCGCCCCGGCGGCATCGTTGGTGTGCAGCGTGGCAATGAGCAGGTGGCCGGTGAGGGCGGCCTCCATGGAGATCTTGGCGGTCTCGTGGTCCCGGATCTCGCCGACCATGATGATGTCCGGGTCCTGCCGCAGGAATGCTCGCAGGGCTCGCGCGAAGTCGAGGCCGGCCTTCATGTTCACCTGCGTCTGGTTGATACCGGGGATCTCGTACTCCACCGGGTCCTCGACGGTGGTGACGTTCACCTCGGGCGTAGCGATGCGCTTGAGGATGCTGAAGGTGGTGAACGACTTGCCCGAGCCGGTCGGGCCGGTGATGAGGAACATGCCGTAGGGTTTGGCGATGACGTCCTTGAAGCCCTGGAAGTTGTAATCCGCGAAGCCCAGCTGCTCGATCTCCGGGATGTCGGTGGCGCGCTTCAGAAGGCGCATCACGGCCTTCTCGCCGTACACCGTGGGCAGCGTCGAGAGGCGCAGGTCGACCTCGGCCGTCTTGTCGCGGAAGCGCACGCGCCCGTCCTGCGGCACGCGCCGCTCGGCGATGTTGAGCCCGCCCATGATCTTGATGCGTGCGGCCATGGCGCTCGCCGTCGACTTGGGCATGGTCATGTACTCGCGCAGGCTGCCGTCCTTGCGCACTCGCACCACCACGTGGGTCGGACGGGGTTCGATGTGGATGTCCGAGATGTCGTCGAGGATCGACTCCCGGATGATGTTGTTGACGACCTTCACCAGCGCGTTGTCGTCGATGGCGCTGGTGTCTTCCTGCTCCTCGGCGCTGACGGTCCCGACCTCCTCGACCAGCGCCTTGGCGAGCTCGTCCATGTCGGTGCCGTCGTGGTAGAAGCGGTTGATCGTGCGCGCGAGGGTGTCCTCGGTGGCCACCGCCGGCTGGATCTCCTTGCCGGTGATGAGCCGGATGTCGTCGAGGGCGAAGACGTGCCGCGGATCCTTCATCGCCACCACCAGCGTGTTGCCCTCGATGCGGATGGGCATCGCCTGGTAGCGGCGGGCGGTCTGCTCCGGCACCAGGCTGACCGCGTAGGGGTCCACCTTGACGCCGTCGTCGATGAACTCGTAGCCCAGCTGCATGGCGAGGCTGCGGGCCAGCATCTCCGGGCTGATCTTGCCCGACTGCACCAGCGTATCCTCGAGGCGGCCGCCGCCCGCGCGCTGCTTGTTGAGCGCCTCGTCGACGTCCGTCTGGGTCACGTAGCCGAGGTCCACCAGGATCTCACCGAGCGGCTTGACGCGGCCGAGCTTGGCCTGCTCCTCGAGCGCCTTGCGCAGCTGCTCGCGCTTGAGCTTCTTGTTCATCAGGAGCGTCTCGCCGAGGCGCCCCTTGTTGTCGGCGTACATCGCCTCGATGCGGCGCATGACCTCGCGCTCCGGGGCCGCCACGAAGCTCACGGGGCCCTGCACGATGGCCTCGATGTCGGGCATCCGCCGCGGATCGGAGATCGCCACCACCAGTCGATCCTCGTCCAGCCGGTAGGGGACGGCGCTGAACTGCACGGCGTCGAGCCGGAGCAGGGTGGAGGCTAGCCGTTCGTTCGCCGGCTCCGCCTCGAGACTGGACTCGTAGGGGATGCCCATCTGCTCGGCCAGGAGCTGCGCCAGCTGGTCCTCGCCCAACGCGCCCTGGCGGATGAGGATGCGTCCCAACAGCCCACCGGTGCGATGCTGCTCCTCGACCCCGTCCTGGAGGGAAGCCTCGCTGATGAACCCGCGCTCCACGGCCATCGAGCCCAGCCGCTGGCTGATGTCGACCTCCAGGTCGGGAGGCGCTTCCAGCCCCAGCTCGGGGTAGTAGGTGGCGATCGCCCACTGCAGCTCCTTCTGCAGCGCCTGGTAGGGCTCCACCAGGCAGCCCGAGGCGTCCTCGACCTCCTCGATGGCCAGGGCGTCGAGAGGGTCCTCGAAGGCGACGCGCAGCCTGTCGCCGTCGATGGCGAACGGCATGGCACCTACCTCGAAGGCGACATCTGCGGGGATCTTGCTGAGCGCGTCGGGCATCATGTCCACGCGCGGGAGCACCACCAGCGGGATGCCGATCGACTCCTCGATGGCGCGGGCAATGCGCTGCTCGGAGATGACACCGATGTTGACGAGGATGTCCGCCAGACGGCCCCCTACCTCTGCATGCCGGCTGATCGCCTGCTGCAGCGATTCGTCGTTGACATAGCCGCGCTCGAGCAGCACCGCGCCCAAGCGCTTGTCACCGATCGACAGGACCGCCACGGTCACCTCCTCGCAGGATCATTCTCTCAAGGTGGCGGAGCATACGGGTATGAGGAAGCTTACCCGGAGACAGCGGGCGCACCAGGATCGACGTCAGGCCTGCCAGGTTGGCGCCGAGAACGTCGGTGAACAGCTGGTCGCCGATCATGGCGGTTTCGGCCGGGCGCGTGCCGAGCATGCGCAGCGCGCGCCGGAAGGCAGGCGCGAAGGGCTTGCCGGAGAGGGGCAAGGCGCGGCAGCCGAAACGCTCGGCCAGCGCCGCCACCCGCGCCGGCTCGCCGTTCGAGAGGATCACCACCGGGAAGCCCGCCGGCGTCAGGCTCGCCAGCCAGCTGGCATTGGCAGGGTCGACGGCGTCCGCGCCCGACGCCAACAGGGTGTCGTCGAGGTCGACCAGAACGCCTCGCACGCCCAGCTCCCGCAGGATCTCGGCGCTCACCTGGTGGAGCGAATCCACCATGAGGTGAGGTCGCAGCATTAGCGAAGTGTAGCATGCCGTTCGCGCCCCGCTGGCGGAAGTATTCACGTTGGAGCCGAGGTTTCCGGGCATCTGCCGGGCGGCCGGGAGGGGTCGGGCGCGGTCGGCACGCATGGGTGGAGACCGCATCGCGAAGGAGTCTACGACGGGCGACCTTACGAGGTTCTTACGTGACGGCCGGCGCGCGGTCGCGGCCGGAACGGCGCCCGCAGCTACGTCGTGCTCACCCTCAGGCTGTCGTGGAGCAGCGGAACGAAGGTCTCGGGATCGTCGATCCAGGGGTAGTGGCCCGCGTCGAGCAGGCTCACCAGGGCGTTCGGCAACCTCCCCAGCGCGGCTTCCGCCTGCGCAGGGTAGGCCGTGGCGTCGTGCGCGCCGACCAGCAGCACCACCGGCAGCGTCAGGCCGGCGAGCTCCGGCAACACGTCCAGCTGCCAGATGCCTTCCGGCTCCGCCGCCTCCTGCGGACCGAAGAGGGCGGTGGCGTCGCTGTGCTCGAGACGCAGGCGGCTGGAGGGGTCGGGGAACTGCATCAGGTCGAGCAGCGCCTTGCCGCTCGTAAGGCTGAACGCCTGGTCGACAAGCGCCTCGGGGTCGAGGCTGTCGGGGTCCGCCAGCGCGCTCTCGGGCGGCAGCGCCTCTTCTGGCCGGCCCGCCTCCATGGCGGCCCGCCGCTGCAGCTCGCGAGCGAGCATGGGCATCGACAGCCAGGGGTTGACCATCACCAGACGCTCGAAGCGACCCGGTGCCGCCAGCGCCGCGCGCACCGCGACCTGCACCCCGAAGCCGTGGGCGAGTAGGCTGGCCCGGTCGATCTCGAGGGCGTCCAGCACCGCTCGCACGTCGTCCGCCAGCAGCTCGGGCTGCGCCGGCACGGCGCTGTAACTGCGGCCGGCGCCGCGCTGGTCGGCGTAGAGCAGTTGGAAGGCATCCAGCTCGTCGCCGAGCAGATCCCTGAAGGAGAAGCTGCTGTAGCCCGGGCCGCCGTGCAGGAAGTAGACGACCGGCGCGTTCCTGGGGCCGACCTGCTCGACGTAGAGGTCCGCGTCCGTGCGCTCGACGTTGAGCGGCCTGTCGAGATAGTCGGCCGGCCGGCTCATCGAGGCGACGCGCGCCGGCCGCCGGCCGCCGCTCCGAGGACGGTCGCGGCGCGAGGGCTTGGCCGTAGCCGCGGACGCTCTGCCGGGTGGACATCCATTCCCTCAGTGTAGGGGACGGAGCGGCGCCCGGTGGATGCCGGCCCGCCGTGGCCGGGCGCCTGAGCGGCTCCGGACGCCGCGCGCCAGCGCCGGCTCCGCCGGAGGGGTCCGAATGTGGCGACCCTCCCAGCGGCGGCCCGGGGGGTGCGTGCTAGCATGGCGCATGCAAGGCTGAGAGCTCGGCCCGGACCTGCAGGTCCGGGCCGCGTCGCTTTGCTGCCCGTCTGGTACCGCCAGACCCTCCCGGAGGTGGCGTCATGGACGAGCAAGGTTTCGGACCCCGCCACGCCCACACGGCCGCGCGAGCGCAGCCGCGGGCTCGGCCCCCGAGACGGCGGACGCTGTCCGAGCTGCGTCCGTGGGTGAAGCAGGGGCGCTACCGTATCGGCCGCCACGCGGCCAAGCACGCCACTTGCGAGGGGTTCACCGAGACCGACATCGTGCAGACGGTGCTCTACGGCCGGGAGCTGATGCGCTACTGGGAGGACGAGCGGCTGCTGGTGCTCGGCTACCTCCCCGTGAGCGCGAGCGTGAAGATCCCGTTGCACGTGGTGCTGGAGTACCGCACCCACCGTTGGGTCGACGTCGTCACCGCGTTCATCCCTCAGGACCCCCATCGGGTGCCCTCGCGCGCCCGACTGGCGGAGGCGTTGCGTTACGACCGGGACGAGCCCAGGAGCCGTCTCGTGGGGCCAGGCGGCGACGGCAGCCGGTAGACGCGGGCCGCATTGGCGTCGAGCACCGGCTCCAGCTCCGTGAGCGTCACGCCCCGGACCTGTGCCAGCACGGCGGCGGTATGGCGCACGTTGGCCGGCGCGTTGCGTTTGCCGCGGTGCGGCTCCGGCGTGAGGTAGGGGCTGTCGGTCTCGACCAGCAGGCTGCCCTCGGGGACCTCCAGGGCCGCATCGCGCAACGCCTGGGCGTTCTTGAAAGTGAGGTTGCCGGCGAACGACACCATCCACCCCCATGCCAGCCCGGCCGCGCGCAGCTCGGCGTGGCCGTTGAAGCAGTGGAGGATGCCGCGTCGGTGCCCGGCCTCGCGGACGGCCCGCGCGGCCGCCAGCGAGGCGTCCTCGCCTCCCTGCCGGTCCCGCACGTGCAGCACCAGCGCTTTGTCGAGGCGGCTGGCGAGCTCGGCCTGCCAGTCGAATGCGCGCCGCTGGCTCTCGAGCGTTTCGTCCTCCCAGTACGTGTCGAAGCCCGTCTCGCCGATACCCACCACTCGGGGGTGCTCGGCCAGGCGCGCGACCTCCTGCCGCACGGCCGGCGCGTCGGCGTCGGAGGCGTTGTTGGGGTGGATGCCGACCACCGCCCAGACGTTGGGGTGCGCCTCCGCCAAGTGCACCGCGGCACGATCGCTGTCTAGGGTGGTGCCGACCGTGACGATGGCGCGCAGCTCGGGGTCCACGGCGCCGGCCGGATCCTGGAGGGCATCCAGGTGGCAGTGGCTGTCGATCATGCGCTCACCATACCGGAGCCCGCCGGACCGCGGCCTGGACGGGAACCGCGCGGAGAAAGTGTGAGAATATTGTAAGAGGGCCGCTGCTAGACTCCAGCCATCTTGAAGGACCGGAACATGCCAAGAGAGCGAGGAGTCAAGGTGGTCCAAGTACAGGGAGCGAACTCGCAGAGCCTGCGCGCACTCAGCAACGAGGAGCTGTCCGATATCATCGCACGATGCGAGAGTGCCATCGCGGACGGCAGCGCCGAGATCGAAGACTTCGAAGCGTTCGTGCTTTGCCAGAAGGAGCTTGCCCGCCGCACCTGGGCGTGAGCCCGCGGCCGGCTCACCGGAAGCCTTTCACAACCGTCCGCCGTCGCGCGTGCATAGCATGGACCGTGCTTTCACGCGCGACGCGTCATGTCATGGCCGCTCTACGGCGGCTGCAGCTACGCCTGCGGAGGATGGCGCGGCTGCGCCCACTCTGCGGGGCGGCGCCGCTGGCGGTGCTGGCGTTGGTGCTGGCCGCCTGCGCGCCGGCCCTGAGCGCCTCGCCCGCGGCCGGTGCACCCTCGGACCCGTCCGCCCCGGTCCAGGTGAGCGGCGGTGGCGCGACGTCGACCGCTGACGCCGCGGACGCGGCTCCATCCGGCCTCGCGAGCGCCGCGGCCGTCAGCTCCACGCCGGCGCCTGTCGACACGTCGTCGAGCAGCCTCGCCGATCCGGCCGCGGCTGCCGACCCGCCCGGGGCACCCAGCGGCGGCTTGAGCGCCGCGGTCGAGGAGGGGCTCGCCTCGTGGTACGGTCCCAAGTTCGCCGGGCGGCTCACATCCGACGGCGAGGTGTTCGACCCCAGCAAGCTCACGGCCGCGCATCGCACGCTCCCGTTCGGCACCCTGGTGAAGGTCACCAACCTGGTGAACGGCCGCAGCGTGGTCGTGCGCATCAACGACCGCGGCCCGTTCAAGCCGAACCGCATCATCGACCTCTCGCGCGGGGCCGCGGAGGCGATCGGCATGATCAGCATGGGCGTCGCGCGCGTTCGGCTCGAGCCCCTGTCCCTACCCGACGGCGTCGTGCGGCTGGCGGCGGACTCCAGCCTGCACGGCTATGAGGTACTGTCCCGCTTCCACCGCGTGGGGCAGCTGCTGCTGCTCTCCAAGCGGAACGGTGCCGACGCCGTGGTCGTGCGCGTGGTGGGCACGGACGTCCCTCCCGAGACGGGGGCGGACGTGCTGGTGGCCAGCCGGCTGTTCGATCTCATCGGCGGCCAGGCTCACGTTCAGGATCGCTAGGGCGGCGCCCGCCCGCGGCTAGCGCCGGCACCCTGCCGCCAGCTCCGCGCTCAACGCGGCGACCCGCGCTTCGGCTCCTGCCGGGTTGCCGGCGTCGGCCTCGTTCTGGATGGCTTGAATGAGGGCAGAGCCCACCACCACGCCGTCCGCGACGGCAGCCACGCGCGCCGCGCTGGCTCGCGTGCCGACCCCGAAGCCGACCGCCACGGGCAGCCCCGAGGACGCCCTGGCCCCGGCGACCAGCTCGGCCACATCGTCGGGCAGCGACGCTCGCGCGCCGGTGACCCCGGTGACCGACACCGCGTAGACGAAGCCGCGGCAGGCCGTGGTCACGGCCCTGATGCGCTGCTCGGTCGAGGTGGGGGCCACCAGGAATACGGTGTCCAGGTCGGCGTCGCGCGCCGCGGGCAGGAGCTCGCCGGCCTCGTCGGGCGGCAGGTCCGGGAGGATGATGCCGTCGGCTCCGGCGTGTTTCAGCGCCCGCACGAAGCCTCGCTCGCCGCCGTCGGCGTAGCAGTAGACCGGGTTGTAGTAGGTCATGAGCGCGATGGCGACGTCGCTGCGCCGGCGCAGGTCGGCCACCATCGCCAGCGTGCGCTCGGTGTCGACGCCGCCGGCGAGCGCGGTCTCGCTGGCCCGTTGAATGGTAGGGCCGTCCCCGAGCGGGTCGGAGAACGGTAGCCCGACCTCGAGGACGTCGGCGTGGCGAAGCAGCGCCTCGGCGTAGCCGGCGAAGCGCTCACGGTCGGGGAAGCCCGCGGTGATGAAGGGGATGAAGGCGGCCCGTTGCTGGTCGCGGGCGCGCGCGAAGGCAGTGCCGATGCGGCCCATGCTCACCGGCCCCCTTCCGGCGCTTGGTGCTTCAGCCGCATCACCTCGGCGACATCCTTGTCGCCGCGGCCCGAGAGGTTGACCACCACCACCGTCCCTACCGGCAACCGGGGCGCCAGCTCGCGCAGATAGGCGATGGCGTGGGCGCTCTCGAGTGCCGGCACGATGCCCTCGCTGCGGGCCAGCAGCTCGAAGGCGGCCAGCGCATCACCGTCCTCCACGGCGACGTACTCCGCGATGCCCTGATCGGCGTAGTAGCTGTGCTCGGGACCGACCCCGGGGTAGTCGAGTCCCGCCGAGACCGAGTGGGCTGGCGTGATCTGGCCGTCCCGATCCGACAGCAGGTACATCAGCGAGCCGTGCAGCACGCCGCGCTTGTGACCTGAGATGCTGGCGGCGTGCCGGCCGCTGCTCAGGCCGCGACCGGCCGCTTCGACGCCGATCATCCGCGGGCGCTCGGCGGCGGGAAGGTAGGCGTAGGGGGCGAACAGGCCGATGGCGTTGCTGCCACCTCCGACGCAGGCGAGCAGGACATCCGGTGCGCGGCGCCCCTCGAGCGCCTGCAGCTGCTCCATCGTCTCGGCGCCGATGACGCTCTGCAGGTCGCGCACCAGCATCGGGTAGGGGTGGGGGCCGACCACCGAGCCGAGGATGTAGAAGGTGTCCCGCACGTTGGTCACCCAGTCGCGGATGGCCTCGTTGGTGGCGTCCTTGAGCGTGCGCGTGCCGCTGGCGACCGGCCGCACCTCGGCGCCCAGGAGGCGCATCCGGAAGACGTTGATCTCCTGGCGCCTGACGTCCTCCTCGCCCATGTAGACCACGCACTCCATGCCGAACAGGGCGGCTGCCGTGGCGGCGGCCACGCCGTGCTGGCCGGCGCCGGTCTCGGCGATCACGCGTCGCTTGCCCATGCGCCGAGCGAGCAGGGCCTGCCCGATGGTGTTGTTGATCTTGTGGGCGCCGGTGTGGTTGAGGTCCTCGCGTTTGAGGTAGACGCGGGCGCGGCCGCCCACCGCGCCCGCCAGGCGGTCGGCCCGGTAGAGCCGGCTGGGCCTGCCGACGTAGTCGCGCAGGTAGGTCGCCAGCTCGGCCTGGAAGGCGGCGTCGAGGCGAGCGGCGGCGTAGGCCTCGGTCAGCTCGTCGAGGGCCGGGATGAGCGTTTCCGGAACGTAGCGGCCGCCGTAGGCGCCGAAACGCCCGCGTGCATCGGGGAGGGGGAACATGCTGCCTCCTGGGTTGTGGGAGGGACGTGCGGTGGGCGGGCTCAGGCGTTCGTAGGCCGCCACCACCAACGCTGGTGGTGCCACTTGAAGCTGCGTGGGGTGCGTACCCGCGCTCGCGGCCGCATGCGTCAGTCTATGCTCGCCTCGCCGGGCTGACAAGGCGGCTGTCGCCCGCAGGGCCGCGCGAGCGGTCCATGGCCCCGGCGAGGAGGCTCAGGCGCCCAGCCAGGCGAGCGCCTCGGCGCTCACGCGTGCCTGCCCACGGGCGACGGCGCCGAGCTCGAAGTCGGGAAGCAACTCTGCGGGCGTGACCGGGCGCAACCGCGGGAGCAGGCCGAGGCCGTGAGCGAGCAGCCCTACGACCCTCGCCGGCGGGACGCCCGCCAGGCGCAGCGCGTGGAGGGTCCCCGCGCCGCTGCGTTTGGCCAGGCGGTTGCCCCTCTCGTCGAGCAGCAGGGGCAGGTGCAGGAACGCGGGCGGCACTACGTCCAGCGCCCGGTACAGCGCCAGCTGGATCGCCGTCGATGGCAGCAGGTCGTCGCCCCGCACCACCTCCGTCACGCCCATGGCGGCATCGTCCACGACCGTTGCTAGCTGGTAGGCCCACAGCCCGTCGGCACGACGCACCACCACGTCCCCGAAGTCGCTGCCCGCCATGAAGGTCTGTGGGCCGGCCAGAACGTCGTCGAAGCGAATCTCCCGGGGCTCGACTCGCAGCCGCAAGCTGGGCGTGCGACCCTCGGCGCGCCTGCGGCCCGCCAGCGCGGCGTTGGCCCGGCGCTCGGCCTCCGCGTAGACCGCCGGGCGCCCATGCGGAGCGCTGGCGACCTGCTGGAGGTCCTTGCGCGACAGGTAGCACTCGAACAGCAGCCCCGCGCTGCCCAGGCGCTCGAGCGCCTCCCGGTAGCGCGGGCCGCGCTGGCTCTGGCGGTAGGGTCCGGCCGGCCCGCCGACGTCGGGGCCCTCGTGCCAATCGAGGCCGAGCCAGCGCAGCTCCTCCAGGTTGCCCAGCACCGCTGCTTCCACCGTGCGAGGGCCGTCGAGGTCGTCCACGCGCAGGATCAGCCTGCCGCCCTGACTGCGCGCCCGCAGCCAGGCGAGGAGCGCGGCCCGGGCGTTGCCCAGGTGGAGCCAGCCGCTGGGGGAAGGCGCGTAGCGGCCGCGGTAGCCGGTCGGGGCGTCCGTCATGGCGAGGAAGGGGTCGCGCCGGCCCGAATCGCGGGCGGGCCGGCGCGGCGAGCGTGGCGGGCTCAGCGGTTGCCGGCCCGAGCCATGGCACTCAACATGGCCGCGCCCATGTCGCTGGGCGTCTGGGCCACGACCACGCCGGCCGCCTCCAGGGCGGCGATCTTGTCCTTGGCGGTGCCGCGGCCACCCGAGATGATGGCCCCGGCGTGGCCCATGCGCTTGCCGGGAGGCGCCGTGGTGCCGGCGATGAACGCCGCCACGGGCTTGCTCATGTTGGCCTCGATCCAGGCGGCGGCTTCCTCCTCGGCAGAGCCGCCGATCTCGCCGATCATGATCACGCCCTCGGTGGCGGGGTCGTCGTTGTAGAGCTCGAGGACGTCCACGAAGTTGGTGCCGTTGACCGGATCGCCGCCGATGCCCACGGCGCTGGTCTGACCGAGCCCGTTGTCCGTGAGCTGCTTGACGGCCTCATAGGTGAGGGTGCCCGAGCGGCTGACCACGCCGATGCGTCCGCCCTCGTGGATGTACCCCGGCATGATGCCGATCTTGCAGGCGTGCGGGGTGATGACCCCGGGGCAGTTGGGGCCCACCAGCCGGGTGGGGGAGCCCTGGAGCACGCGCTTGACCGTCACCATGTCCATGATGGGGATGCCCTCGGTGATGGCGACCACCAGCTCGAGGCCGGCGTCCGCCGCCTCCAAGATGGCGTCGGCCGCGCCGGGGGGCGGCACGAAGATCACGCTGGCGTTGGCGCCCGTGGCCCGGACGGCCTCGCGCACCGTCCGGAAGATCGGCAGGTCGAGGGCGTAGCGGTCGTCGCGTCCCGGCACGCCGCTGTGATCGGTGGCACCCTCGAAGCGCTCGCTCTCGCCACCCCGTTTGGGGTGGACGGCAGCCACCACGTTGGTGCCGTAGGCGATGGCCTTGTCGGTGTGGAAGCGGCCGGCGCTGCCGAGCCCTTGCACCAGGACCTTGGTGGTGTCGTCGACGAGGATGCTCATCGTGCCAGCTCCACGATCTTGCGGGCGCCGTCCTTCATGTCGTCCGCGGCGATGAGATTCAGGCCGGACGCGGACAGGATCCTCTTGCCGAGGTCCACGTTGGTGCCTTCCAGCCGGACCACCAGCGGGACCTCGAGCCCCACCTGCTTCACCGCCGCGATCACGCCGTTGGCGATGGTGTCGCACTTCATGATGCCGCCGAAGATGTTGACGAAG
>CAZBZU010000045.1:18261-29146 GCA_964496495.1 uncultured bacterium | reverse complement strand
AGCTGCAGGCCGCCTTGCGGACCGCTTCGTCCTCACGAATCGATTGCCGGCTTCCACCACCCCCGCCACGCTCGCGTCACCCGCCTCGCCGCGTTCCAACGAAAGAAGGGACTGCCCTGGAGCAGTCCCTTTGCGATAACGGCAGGTCGCCCGGGTTCCCAGGCGGCCCCGGAGAGGCGCTCGGCCTCTCGGCGGAGGCGGCATGCGGCCGCCTGCGCTCGGGTGCAGGGCGACGGTACCGGCTGTGCCCGCGCCGGGGTAGGGAGCTTTGTCCCTCCGGGCGGTCATCGCCCGGACATGCGTCATGCGCCCCGGCGGCGCCGACGGTTATACGATGGCCCCGGCGCGTTCGCCGTTGGTGGCCGCCGCCGGAGCCGCGCTGGGCGCCGCACTCCAGCTCCCGCACGGAGGTCGTTTGTGAAGTCTCTTTGGTCCCACATCCTGGGTCTGGGTCTGGTAGCCCTGATGGCCCTCGTCACGGCGGCCCACGCCGAGGACCTGGTCGTCTATGCCGCGTCGAGCCTCACGGAGGCGTTCCAGCAGGAGGCCAGCGCCTTCGACAGCGCTCATCCGGGCGTCCACGTGCTGTTGAACTTCGCGGGCTCGTCGACGCTCTCCACGCAGATCACGCAGGGCGCGCCCGCGGACGTCTTCGCCAGCGCCAACCTGGCCCAGATGAAGGTCGTCGCCGACGCCGGCCTGCTCGACGGCGATCCCGTCGACTTCGCCGGGAACGCTCTGGTGGTGGTGGCGGCGGCGGGCACGACGCTCAGCTCGCCCGAGGACCTGGCCGCCAAGGGCGTGAGCGTCGTCCTGGCAGGGCCGTCGGTGCCGGTCGGCGCCTACAGCCGCAAGGCGCTGGCCAAGCTGGACGCCGTCTACGGCCCCGACTTCTCCGAGCGCGTCATGGCCAACGTGGTCTCTGAGGAGCTCAACGTGCGCGAGGTCGCGGCCAAGGTGGAGCTCGGTGAAGCCGACGCGGCCATCGTCTACTCCACGGACGCGGCCGTCCTGCACGGCGTCAAGGTCATTGCCATCCCGGCGAAGGAGAACGTCGCCGCCGTCTACCAGATTGCACCCCTGAGGTCCTCGGGACAGCTGGCGCTCGCCCGGGCCTTCGTCGCCTTCATCCAGTCCAAGCAGGGCCAGGACATCCTCGCGCAGCACGGGTTCACGCCACCGCCCGGCTGATGCCGGCGCGGCTCCGACCGCGGCTGCTCCACCGCCGCGGCACGCCCTACGTTCAGCTCGCCGCCATGGCGGTGATGCTGGTCCTGCTGGTGTTGCCGATCCTCACGCTGCTGGCGCGGGCCGCCTCGCCGGCGCTGCTGTCCAACCTGCTGCATCCGGCCGCGGTGGACGCGCTGCGGCTCAGCATCGTGACCACGCTCATCAGCATGGCGCTCACGTTGCTGCTGGGAACCCCGGTCGCCTACCTCCTGGCGCGACACCGCTTTCCCGGGATGCGCTGGCTGGACGCCCTCCTGGACCTCCCCATCGTGCTCCCGCCCGTCGTCGCCGGCGTGAGCCTGCTGCTGGTCTTCGGCAGGCGCGGCCTGCTGGGCGGCGCGCTCGACCACGTCGGCATCCATCTGCCGTTCACCACCGCGGCGGTGGTGATGGCGCAGCTGTTCGTCGCCAGCCCCTACTACATCCGCACCGTCAAGGGCGGCTTCGGAGCGGTTCCGCGCCGCCTCGAGGCGGTCTCGTGGACGCTCGGCAAGAGCGAGGCGCTCACCTTCTGGCGCGTCACCCTGCCGCTGGTGATGCCCTACCTGATCGAGGGCCTGGTGCTGGCATGGGCGCGCGCGCTGGGCGAGTTCGGCGCGACCATCGTCTTCGCCGGCAGCCTGCAGGGCCGGACCAGGACCATGCCGCTGGCGATCTACACCGCGCTGGAGCGGGATCTGGGGAGCGCGCTGGCGCTGTCGGCGGTTCTGGCGGTGACCGCCTTCGCCCTGCTGCTGGCCTTCCGCTTCGTTCTCAGCGTGCGGGACGCCTCCGAATGAGCGGCCAGCGATGAGCCACGCCGTGCCCACGCTCGATCTCGCCTTCCGGCTCGACCTCGGCTCCTTCACGCTGGAGCCCGAGCTGACCAGCCACAGCCGCCGGGTGGCGCTGTTCGGGCCCTCCGGCTCCGGCAAGAGCCTCACCCTCGAAGTGATCACGGGCCTGGCGCGGCCCGACAGCGGCGCGGTGAAGGTGCTGGGCACGACCCTCTTCGACTCCGGCTCGGGGCGCAACCTGTCGCCGCAGCGGCGCCGGCTGGGCTACGTGCCGCAGCAGTTCCACCTGTTCCCTCACATGACCGCCTCGGAGAACGTGCGTTACGGCCTCCGCGACGCCGGGCGCGACGCCGCGGCGCGCGTCGGCGAGCTGCTCGAGGTCGTGGACCTCGCCGGCCTGGCATCTCGCTACCCGCGGGAGCTGTCGGGCGGCCAGCAGCAGCGCGTGGCGTTCGCTCGGGCGCTGGCGGGGGACCCGCACCTGCTGCTGCTCGACGAGCCGTTCTCGGCCCTGGACGAGGTGGTGCGCGCCCAGCTCCGCCACTACCTGGCCGAGACGCTGGAGCGCATCGGCACCCCTACGGTGCTGGTGACCCACGACCTGGTGGAGGCGACGATGCTCGCCGACACGCTGGTGGTGATGCGCCGGGGCCGCGTGGTGCAGGTGGGCGGCGGCGAGGAGCTGCTGCTGAGGCCCGCCGACGCCGAGGTGGCGGAGCTGGTGGGCATGAGCAACTGCCTGAGCGGCACGGTGACGGCGGTGGAGGGTGACAGCATGACCGTCGCGTGGGAGGGGCACGAGCTGCGTGCCCCCGCCGCCGGGCACGCCAGCGGCACGCGGGTGACGCTGGGCATCCGCCCGGAGAACGTGCTGCTGCCGCCGCTGGGCAGCTCCGAGGTCGGTCTCGTCCACGCCCGCATCACCCGCACCCTCCAGGAGGGGTTGTCGCTGCGCATCACGCTGACGACCGCGAAGGGCACCGCGCTGGAGATGCTCCTCTCCGAGCGCATCTACCGGCGCTACCAGCTGCAAGCCGGGCAGGAGTTGGCGGTGCGGCTCGAGCCGCACTACCTGTGGCCGCTAGGCGGCTCAGGCGGGTAGTGCCAAGTGTCGGGGGGCGGTGCGCGCCCTCCCTCGCACCGCCCCGGTACTGGCGTTAGGCCCCGCGCTACTGCGGCTTGGCGTGGGCCTGGAGGTAGGCGGTGACCAGGTTGAGCTCCTGCTTGTCGAGGGCTGCGTTCTGTCCCATCGTCTTGAGCACGCCGGGCCACTGGTTGGCCGTGAACTCGTTCGGCTCGTGGAGGGCGTGGCAGGAGCTGCAGCGCGACTGGAAGAGGGTCTCGGCCTTCGTCCAGACGGTCGCGATCTTGGCCGTGGTGGCCTTCGTCGCCACCCAGCCGCCGACGTGGACCTGCTCCCACACCGTGCCGTAGCTGTCCTTCTGGGTCTTGACGATCTTCATGGGCAGCTTGGCGCTCGCGTCGAAGATCGCCAGCACGGCGTGGAGCCCCACGTCCTCGAACAGCACGGTCTCGCTGCCCTTGATGACCCAGCCGCTCAGCTGCACGTGCGAGGCGCCGCCCGACGTGCCCTGGACCGCGAGAGGCGTGCCTGGCATCACCGACCCCACCACGGGGGCGCTCTTCGCCGTGGCCTGCAACGGCGTCGTGGTGTCGGCGTAGACCGTGGTCGCGGACTGCGCCGAAGCCGCCGCCAGCGAGGCGGCCGCCACCAGCACCACCAGCCAGCGCATTGGAACACCCCTGTGCGGAGCACGAATCCCGATACCATGCTGCATATTCGTTCCACCCTCCCAGTCGACGCTACTCGCACGCTCGCCGTGCCGCGCTCGACCGGCGGCCCAACGGTCGAAGCCTATGTCGTCGCCCTACGCACCGCTAAGGGACAAATGTCGCCTCAGGTGCGTCGGGGACGAATGTCCCGCCCACGACGGCGGTGTCCTGCGCGATCGATCCGGGCCGATGGACCGCAGCCGATGCCGTGCGAGCGAACGCGAGGACACCTGACTCTAGCGCGCGCGCCGGCGCCGGCCTGGTAGGCGACGCGTCACACGCGCGCGCCGGCGACCGCGAGCCGGCCGCGCCGCACCTTGACCTACGTCATGGCAGGCTCTGCACGGCACAGGCGAAACTGGCGTGCGTGATGGCCGGCGCGGCGCGGCCGCCCTGAGCCGGGCACCTCCCGGCGCATTCCCGGGGCGACGGCCGCCGGGCCGGCGATGCGTGCGTCCCGGGAGCGATTGCGGGTGGCCGGGGGCTCCGGGGTCCCGAGCTGCGCCTGTGAAGCGCGAGGGGGCGCAGCCGAGAGGATGTCCTCTCCGGCGCCAGCCGGGCAACCGGCTGACGTGCCCAGGGCAAAGGGAAGCGCACGACGTGTGTCCTCGCCGAACACCCATCAGGGAGGCAGGCATGTCGAGGATCTCACGTCGACTCTTCTTGAAAGGCGCGGGCGCCGTCGCGCTCGCGGGCCCGGCCGTGGCCCGGCTGGCGCGCGCGCAGAGCGTCGGCGGCCCCAGCCTGGTGACGTCCCAGGCGTTCGCCGCCACGCACTGGGGCGCCGGCACCGGCACGGTGGAAGGCGGCCGCTTCGTCGGGATGACGGGCTTCTCCGAGGATCCCTTCCCGTCGCCCGTCCTGCAGGGCTTCCCCAGCCGCGTCTACAGCCCCATGCGGGTGAAGGCCCCGATGGTCCGCGCTTCCTACCTCTCCGGCGGCATCGCCAGCGCGGCCAATCGCGGCAAGGACCCCTTCGTGCGGGTCTCCTGGGATCGGGCCCTGGACCTCGTCGCCAAGGAGCTCGAGCGTGTCAAGGCGAGCTACGGCAACCACGCCGTCTTCGCCGGCACCGTCGACTGGCACGGCGCAGGCAAGGTCCACAACGCCCCCGTGCTGCTGCGCCGGCTGCTCAACCTGCACGGCGGCTTCGTCGACTCGAGCGGCGACTTCAGCGTGCAGGCGGCCATGACGGTGCTGCCGCACGTCACCGGCAGTATCGAGGTCTACGACCAGATGACGGCGTGGCCGAGCGTGCTCGACAACAGCACGCTGGTGGTGCTGTGGGGCGCCGACCTGCTCAAGAACAACCAGATCGGCTGGACGCCGGCGGACCACTATGCCTACGGCGCCATCCGGCAGCTGAAGCAGCGAGGCACCCGGGTGATCGCGGTCGATCCGGTACGCACCGACACCGCCGAGTACCTGAACGCCGACTGGATCGCTCCCCGCCCCAACACCGACGTGGCCCTGATGCTCGGCATCGCCCACACCCTGCTCGCCGAGGGCCTCCACGATCAGGACTTCCTGAAGACCTACACCTTCGGCTTCCAGCAGGTCTCCGACTACTTGGGCGGCACGCAGGACGGCCAGGAGAAGACGCCCGAGTGGGCGGCGGCCATCTGCGGCGTGCCGGCGGACCGGATCCGCCAGCTCGCGCGCGACATGGCCAAGGCCCGCACCATGATCATGTCCGGCTGGGCCATCCAGCGGCAGGATCACGGCGAGCAGGCCGCCTGGATGGTCGTGACGCTGGCCGCCATGCTGGGGCAGATCGGCCTGCCCGGCGGCGGCTTCGGCTTCAGCTACCACTACGCCAGCGGCGGCTCGCCGGCCGCCACCGCCCCCAGCCTCGGCGGCATCGACGCCGGCTCCGCCGGCGACGTGGTCACGCTGCCGTACGAGCGCTGCGTGAGCGACCTGCTGCTCGGGCCCGGCAAGACGGTGCCCTTCAACGGCGAGACGGTGACCTTCCCGGACGTCCACATGGTCTACTGGTCGGGCGGCAACCCCTTCAGCCACCAGCCCGACCGCAACCGCCTCATCCAGGCCTGGCGCAAGCCGGACACGGTCGTGGTGCACGAGCCCTTCTGGACGCTCACGGCTAAGTTCGCCGACATCGTGCTGCCCGTGACGACCACCTTCGAGCGCAACGACATCGACGTCCTCGGCGAGTACAGCGGGCTCGGCATCGTGGCGATGCAGAAGCTGATCGACCCGCTCTTCGAGGCGCGCAGCGACTTCGACATCTACAGCGACATCGCCGACCGGCTAGGCTTCAAGGACGCCTACACCGGCGGCCTGGACGAGATGGGCTGGATCAAGCAGATCTACGGCAAGGCGGCCCAGGCGGCCCAGGCCAAGTCGATCGCCATGCCTGACTTCGACACCTTCTGGAAGGCGGGCTACCTGACCTTCGACGTGCCCAAGGACGCCGAGCAGTGGGTGCGCTTTGGCGACTTCCGCCAGAACCCGGCGCTGAACGCCCTCGGCACGCCCTCGGGCCGCTTCGAGCTGTACTCGAAGACCATCGAGGGCTTCCACTACGACGACTGCCCGCCGCACGCGACCTGGCTCGAGCCCGCGGAGTGGCTCGGAGGTGCGGACGCCGCCAGCTACCCCTACCACCTGCTCTCGGCGCACCCCAAGAACCGGCTGCACTCGCAGATGGACAACGCCTGGATCCGGCACTGGGACGAGGTCAGCGGCCACGAGCCGATCTGGATCAACCCCGCCGACGCCGCGGACCTCGGCGTGGCCAGCGGCGACGTGGTCCGGGTGGAGAGCAAGCGCGGGGCCTTCCTGGCCGGCGCGGTGCTCACCGACCGCGTGGGCCGGAAGGTGGTGCTGTGCCATGAGGGCGCCTGGCCCGACCCCGAGACCCCCGAGCCTGGCGCCGTGGACAAGCACGGCAACATCAACACCGCCACCATGGACAAGGGGACGTCGCAGCTCGCTCAGGGCAACGTCGCCAACACCGTGCTGGTACGCATCGCCAAGGTCGGGGCCGAGGTCCCGGCGGTGAGCGCGTTCACCCCGCCTGCGGGCGCCTGAGCCCCGCTCCGTTCCTCGCGGCCGCCGCGCCTCCCCCAGCTGGTGGGCGCGGCGGCCACTCAGCCGCAGCCGTCCCGCTCGAGCGCTGCCAGGTCCTCCGGGCGGTTGACGTTGCGGAGCACGCCGGCGCCGCACGCCGCCACCACCTCGGCGGCGGCGATCTCGCGGGAGGGCGCGGCCGCCACCAGCTCGCGCATGCTGAACGAACCGGCATCCAGGCGCGCGGCGACCAGGTCCAGCAGCGAGCGGTGGTAGAGCGCGGCCAGCGGCTCGAGCCGGCCGCGGGGGTCGCGCACGATCACCACCCGGCACGCCGCCGCGTGCGCGCACAGCAGCCGCCAGTACGCCGTGCTGAGGCACGGCATGTCACAGGCGACGAGCGCCACCCAGCTTCCCGCGGCCACCTCCAGCGCGGCCTCCAGGCCTGCCAGCGGGCCCAGCCCGGGCCGCCGGTCGGGCACGAAGCGCGCGCCCTCGACGTCGTAGTCCCGGCCCACCAGCAGCCGCTCGCGGGCACCTGCCAGGCTGTCCAGGGCACGCTCCAGCAGCGTCAGGCCCCCCACCTGCACCGTCGCCTTGTCGGAGCCGTAGCGCGACGAGCGGCCGCCGCAGACCACGGCGGCCGTGAGCTCCTCGAGCGCCGGGGTGGGGCTGGCCTCGCCGCCGGAGCCGGCCGCGGTCATGGTCGCAAGGGCGCGCGACCCTGGACGGCGAGGGGCGCCTGCCGGTGGCAAGCGGCCGCACGCCCGCGAGGCGCATCACGCCCACGGGGTGGCGCCGTCAGCCGTCCTCGCTGCGCGTCCACGTGCCCGAGCGGCCGCCCTCCTTGCGAAGCAGGCGCACGCCCTCGATGACGATCCCCTTGGTCGCGCCCTTGAGCATGTCGTAGAGGGTGAGGGCCGCCACGGCGGCCGCAGTGAGCGCTTCCATCTCGACGCCGGTCGCCGCGGCGGTGCTGCAGCTCGCCTCGAAGCGGACCCGGTTCCCGTCGGTCGTGCCGGTCACGGCCACCGAGGACAGCGGCAAGGGGTGCGCCAGCGGGATCAGCTCGGGCGTGCGTTTCGCGCCCATGATGCCCGCCAGCTCCGCCACCTGGACCGGGTCGCCCTTGGGCGCTCCGGCCCGGAGCAACGCGCCGGCCTCGTCCGGCAGCACCACCACGGCCTCGGCGACCGCGCGCCTGACGGTGGGCGGCTTATCTCCCACGTCCACCATGACGGGGTGGCCATCTCTGAAGTGCGTCGACGCCATATGCGCCACTCTACCCTGCGCGTTCGCGGGGCGTCGCAGCGCGATCCGGGCGGGCGCGCCAGCGCCCGTAGCGGTGAGTTCCCGTCCAGCGCGGCCGCCTTGCGCCGCAATGGCGCCGGGCCGCGTCAGGCTGGGCGGCGCCTCAGAACTGGAGGATGCCCTGCGGGCCGTGGCCCTCCGGGCTGCGGAAGGCCTCGATGGTGCCGCCGGACAGCTCGCCCCAGGCGACCTCCTCGTCCATCTGGATGACCTTCACGGGGCACGCCTCGACACAGGCGTCGCACCCCAGGCAGCGCTCGGGCTCGAGCCGCAGCACCGGGCCGCTGCCCTCGGCCGGCTCGAAGTCGCGGGAGAAGGCGTCCGTGGGGCACACCCGGGTGCACACCGGACACATGATGCAGCCGTCGTCGACGCGCGGCAGGCGCCACTGCACGGTGTCTTCGGGCCCGAGCTCGGCGAGCTCCAGGATGTGGTAGCGGCGCATCGTCTCGCGCGGCAGCGCGCTCGGCCCCTGCTGCCCGCTCGGCACGCTGAGAAGCGCCTCGAGCGGCGCCAGCGCGCCCGCCGCCGAGCGGCGGATGTTGCGGATGCCGCCACTCAGCAGGTCGCGGCGGCTCATGCCGTGAGGTGCGCCGTCCTGCTCGAGCTCCTCCCGCTCCGACACGTGGACCTCGATCTCGCGGCCGTGCGCCCGAAGCAGGTCCTGCGCGTCCTTCACCGCCGCGTCGAGACCCTCGAGGATCTGGGGCGTGCCGATCGGGCAGTCGCTGCAGTCGGCGTGCGCCAACGTCACCTGCCCCGATCTGGCGGCGAGCCTGACGATGTCGCTGGCTTGCAGCCGCCCGAGGCACACCACGCTCTGGGCGCTGCCGGCCACCTCGGAGCAGCGGACCGAGAGCCCCGGCTCGTAGCTGAGCTTGGGCGCCAGCGCCTGGGAGGGGCACACCTGCACGCACAGCCCGCAGCCGCTGCAGTCCACCGTGTCGATCTCGATCGTCTGACGCATCGCGATGGCCTCGTGCGGGCAGACGTCCACACATGCGTGGCAGGCGGTCCCTGACTGCCTCACGGCAATGCAGTTGTCCGCGCTGTACTCTGGCGCCACGTTGGCGGCCTTCAGTACGAAATTGAGCAGGTCCTCGAATCCCGGCATCCCGGCCTCCCGGCCTCGCGTCCCAGGATACCCGGAACCTGGCCGATCCGCGGGTCGCCTCGCCGCGCGCCTCGCCTCGCGCCTCCGGCCGGCAGTGCGGCCCCCCTGCCGCCGCCCCGGCTCCTCACGGCGGCTCCCCGCCACCGGGCGGCGCCGCCGGCAGCCACACCGTGAAGAGCGCTCCCCCGTCGGCGTGGGTGTGGGCCTCCGCCCGGCCGCCGTGCGCCTCCACCAGCGCCTTGACGATGGCCAGCCCGAGCCCCGAGCCGGCGCCGGACGCGCCTGCAGTGCGGCCGCCGGGGGGCGTACCGCCGGCGTGGGTGCCGTCGGGGGGCGCGGCACCACCTGGCCCGCCAGCCCCGGCCGCCGGGCCGTCCGCCCGGCGCACCCGTGCTGGGTCGCCGCGGTAGTAGCGCTCGAACACGCGCCGCGGGTCGCCAGGAGGGAGGCCCGGGCCGTGATCCCGCACGCTGATGAGGACGCCACCGTCCGTGGCGCGGGCCGCCAGCTCCACCGGCGCGCCCGCTCCGTGGCGCAGGGCGTTGTCGACCAGGTTGCCCAGCACCTGCTGAACCCGGTCGGGGTCGATCACCGCGCTGAGCCCGGGGTCGACGTCCTCCAGCGTCAACGCCACACCGGCGTCCGCGGCACGCGTGCCGAACGCGTCACGGGTGCGCTCCAGCAATGGACGCAGCGGGGTCTCGACGCGCCGCAGGGGGGCGCCGCCCGCCTCCACCAGCGACAGCGTGCGCAGGTCGTCCACCAACCGCGAAAGCATCATCACCTCGCCGTGGAGCCGCGCTAGTCCGGCGGCGTCGGGGTGACGCACGCCGTCCTGCATCGCCTCGATCTCGCTGCGGAGCACCGCGATGGGCGTACGCAGGTCGTGCGCCACGTCGGCGACCATGTCGCGGCGCCACGCCTCCTCGCGCTCGAGCCCCTCGGTGAGCTGGTTGAACGCCTCGGTGAGCACGCGCAGCTCGTCGTCGGCGGGTGGGAGATGCAGCCGCAAGCCGCGCTCGCCCGCCGCCAGGCGCCGCGCGCCGGCGGTCAGCGCCACCAGCGGTCGCGTGAGGAAGCGGGTGAGCACTCCGGCCGCGAACGAGGCCAGCACGAACGACAGCAGCGCCGCCAGGAAGGCCTCGTGCGCCGGCGCCAGCGGCGCCGCGCGCCCGGGAGCGGCGTGGCTCGCCCGGAAGGCGGCGCCCAGCGACAGCCAGGTGGTGAGCATGACCGCCGCCAGGGCAACGAAGGCGAAGGCGAAGGTGAGCCGGCGCCTCAGCCCCCAGTGGGCCCGGCCGCGGTGCCGGCGGCCACGGCGCCAGCCGCCGTGGCGCCAGCGATCATGGCGCCAGCGATCATGGCGCCACCGATCATGACCCCGCCAATCCTGGCGGTGGTCGGCGTGCCGCCGTGCCCGAAGCTCCTCGCGCCACGCCCGCCGCGCCTCCTTCCATGACCCCCTCGCTTCCTTCCACGAACGCGCGGCCTCCTCCCACGGACGGTCCTGCCGCTCCGGGCCGTCGCCGCGCGCGCCCCGCCGGTCCCTGGGCTCGCCGTTCGGGGGCCCGTCCTGCGGGGGCCCGTCCTGCGGGGGCCCGTCCTGCGGGGGCCCGTCCTGCGGGGG
>CAZBZU010000045.1:12917-18161 GCA_964496495.1 uncultured bacterium | reverse complement strand
CCTGCGGGGGCCCGTCCTGCGGGGGCCCGTCCTGCGGGGGCCCGTCCTGCGGGGGCCCGTCCTGCGGGGGGCGGTCGGGGCGCCGCGGCACTCACGTCTCCCGTAGCCGGTAGCCGACCCCGCGCACCGTCTCGAGTGCTCCGGCGCAGGGGCCGAGCTTGTGGCGGAGGTTCTTGACGTGGGCGTCGACCGTGCGCGCCTCGGCGACGTGGCCGGGCTCGCCGACCACGTCGAGCAGCTCCTCGCGGGTGCGGACGACACCGGGCTGGCGGGCGAGCTCGGCCAGCAGCCGCACCTCGCTGGCGGTGGCCGGCACGCCGCGTCCCGCGCAGGTCACCCGGTAGCGGGCCAGGTCGACCTCCAGCGCGCCGCTCCGGAAGGCCGACGGCGGCGCCAGCCCGCCAGCGGCCCGGCGCAGCACGGCGCGCACGCGCGCCACCACCTCGCGCGGGCTGTACGGCTTGACCACGTAGTCGTCGGCGCCGAGCCCGAGACCGACGAGCTTGTCGATCTCCTCGTCGCGGGCGGTGAGCATGATGATGGGAACGGCGGAGGCCGCCCGGACGCGGCGCGCCACCTCCAGGCCGTCGATCTCCGGCAGCATCAGATCGAGCAGGATCATGTCGGGCGCGGCCGAGCGCCACAGCTCGAGCGCCCGCTTGCCGTCCCTCGCGACCTCGGTGGCGAAGCCCTCGCGCCGCAGGTAGTCGGCCAGCACGCCGGCCAGCTTCGGCTCGTCTTCGACGATGAGAATGGTTCCGGCCACGCGTCTCCCGTCCCGCCGGCGCCGAGCCCGGCTCCCCTGACGAGGATAGCCGCTCCCCCGGGGGCGTGCGGCACCCCGGAGGAGCGGAGCGGGGCGGCGTGCGAAGACGCCGCCCCCGGCCGCAGCTCAGTGCTGCAGCGCCGCGCGCAGTCGCTCGAACTCCTCGACGTCGATCTCGCCGCGCGCGAGGCGCTGCCGGAGCAGCTCCATGGCGTCGGTCCGGGCGGAGACCCAGCGGTCGAAGGGGGTGTCGCCGACCGTCCCGCCGGGGTCGTCGCCCTCGAGCGCGGAGCGGAGTCGCTCGTACTCCTGCGCGTCGATCTCGCCGCGCGCCAACCGGCCGCGGGCCTCCTCGAGCGCATCGTCGCTGAAGAGGTGGTGGCGGTGCCGCCAGGCGTGGCGGCCGCGGTAGCTCCCGCGCCAGCCGCCCCAGCGGCCGTTGCCGCCGAAGCCTCCGCGCATGAAGAAGCGGAGCACCCAGAACAGCGCGATGATGAAGAGGATGGTGCCGATGAAGTTGAGGAACCCGAGGCCGAAGCCGCAGCCGGCTCCCCAGCCGTAGGCATACGCCATCGTTTGACTCCTTCCCCGGGGCGGGCGCGGCGCGTCCGTCCCGACGCCACGACGGTAGAGCCGGCGCCGTGAAGCGCGCCCGCGCGCTCTGTGAACGCTGCGTGAATCGTCCGGGGAAGGTCCCGAGCGGGTCAGCGGGGGACGCCGGCGGCCGCTGGGACGGCGGGTCAGCGGGGGACGCCGGCAGCCGCTGGGACGGCGGCTCGGCCGGCCCCTGCCCGGGGCGCAGCGGCTCGGCCGGTCCCCGCCGACGGGGCCGGACGCCTCAGTGCCGGCGCCGCCGGAAGCCGCTGAACACGCCGCCGGTGAAGCCGCCGACGCCGAGCATGAAGCCGAAGTCGTACCACGCTCCGGCGTTGGGGAAGGCGTAGATCCTCAGCCCCTGCACGAAGAGGCCGACGATGAACGTGATCGGCGCGATGAACCCCTGCCACAGGCCCAGCCAGAAGCCGGGCAGCTGCTGGCCGGGCGGCACCGGCGGCTGCGTCGCGGTGCAGGCTGCCAGCAGCACGAGGAGGGCCGCGCTCGCCAGCACCACCCTCACGGCCCTGGTCGGGCCCGCCGGCCTACGCTTCCGGCAGCGGCGGGGGTCTCGCCGGGTTGCGGCCATGCGTCGCACCGCCTCAGCCGGCGGCCGGGTGCCGCGGCGCACCGTTCTCGGGCCGGCGCGACCGCTTGCCGGAGGCGGCGGCCACCCGCACGGGCTCCCGCGCCTTCACCAGCCCGGCCTGCGCCCACTTCGCTGCGCGCTCCAGCTCGCCGGCCTTCAGCGGTCCCTCGGTCCCGTCGACGAAGAAGCCCGCACCGGGAGCCACGGGGCGGCCACCGGCACGCTTCAGCGCGCGCTCGATGCGGGCCGCGGCGTAGGCGGACGGCCCTTGCAGCCGCACCAAGAAGCCGAGCAAGGCGTTGTGAGCGTCGGCGACGACGATGCGGGTGTCGAAGGCGGCCACCGCGGTCCGCTCGAGGCTGCCTGCCGGCAGCTTCGCGAGCAGGGCAGTGATGGCGGGCAGCGGGCGGAAGCGCTGCGTGGGGGAGCCGACGAACAGCAGCTCCGCCTCTGAGAGGGCGCCCGGAGTCGCCTCGGCCACCGGCAACAGGCGCACCTCGGCCTGCTCGACCAGGCTGTCGGCGATGGCGCCGGCCACCATGGCCGTGTTGCCGAACATCGAGTCGTACACAACCAGCGTCTTCATGCTCGTCCCCCTCCCGGGACGCGGCACCCGCTCGCCGCTGTAGGTCCAGCGCCGAT
This sequence comes from uncultured bacterium, assembly GCA_964496495.1. Classification (GTDB taxonomy): domain Bacteria; phylum Deinococcota; class Deinococci; order Deinococcales; family Trueperaceae; genus JASBRS01. The sequence continues at coordinate 15,570 of CAZBZU010000045.1, read as the reverse complement.
CCTGCCCCGCCTGGCGCCGCCGCGGTAGGGGATACTTGCCACGGTGTCCGTAGGAGATTGCCGGACAGCCCGGCGGCCGTCCCGGGTGACGATGCCGCCCGACGAGGAGACGACATGCCCGACCCACTCCACCACGCGTCCGCCGCACCTGGCGCGGTGGCCGGCGTCACCCGCGCGCCGATCGCCGAGCTCGTCACCATCCTGCTGGAGCCTGGCGCCGACCTGCATGACGACCTCCTGGCGGGCCTCCGTGAGGCCGGCGTGCGCCGCGCCACGGTGGTGTCCGGCATCGGCGCGCTGGCGCGCACGACCGCCCGCAACGTGCGCCATCCGGTGGAGGCCTTCCCCATCACCGATGCCGACCGCGCCTTCGTCACGGTTCCCGGCCCCTGCGAGATCGTGTCGCTGACAGGCTGGCTGGCGCCGTTCGCTTCGGGCGAGCCCCACCTGCACCTGCACTTCGCGGCGTCCTATGTCGAGCCGGGCGCCGGCGAGGACGCCGTGCGGCTCATCGGCGGCCACGTCTCCCCGGGCGCCTGCGAGGCGTATGTGCACGTGGCGGTCACCTTCGCGGCACACGCCGCGATCGACGCCGAGGTCTTGCATGACGCCGGCATCCGCGTCGAGCGCCTCAGCGTGCCGGCCGGGGGCGGGTGAGATGGCGAGCGGCGCGCAGCGGCGGGGCGAGGACGCTTCGGCCGAGCCGCGACGCCTCCCCTGGAAGCCATTGGAGGACGTCACCGCGGCGCTCTTCGAGGCGCGCCACCTGCCGCCCGAGGACGCGCGCCTGGTGGCCAGCCACCTGGTCCGCGCCGACGCCCGCGGCCTCCACTCCCACGGCCTGCTGCGGCTGAGCTTCTACCTCCCCAAGCTCGATGCCGGCAGCATGCGCCCCGTCACCCACCTCACGCCCGCCGGCGGCACGGCGGCGCTGCCGCTGCTGACGGCCGGCAACGGCGTCGGCCAGGTGGTGGCGGCGCGCGCCATGGAGCGCGCCGTGGCGGCGGCACGCGAACGCGGCGTCGGCGCCTTGCTGGTGCGCCACAGCAACCACATCGGTGTGGCGCAGCTGTTCACCCTGCAGGCGGTCGAGGCGGGCTTCATCGGCATCCTGCTGACCAACGCCAGCCCGGCCATGCCGCCCGCCGGAGGCGCCGCCAGGCTGCTCGGCACCAACCCCTGGTCGGTGGCAGCGCCCCGCGCGGGCGGGGACCCGGTGGTGGTGGACATGGCATGCACGGTGGCGGCGCGCGGCAAGATCCTCAGCGCCCGCCAGGAGGGGCGGCCCATCCCGGAGGGCTGGGCGGTCGACGCCGATGGGCGCCCCACCACCGACCCGGCGGCGGCGCTGGCCGGCATGGTGCTGCCCATGGCCGGGCACAAGGGCTACGCCCTGGCGCTGGCGGTCGACCTTCTCACCGGCGTGCTGGCCGGCGGCGGCTGGCTGGACGACGTCCACTACCCAGGCCACGCCCAGGAGGTGGGGAACGTGACCCACCTCGTCGCGGCCATCGACCCCGGGCGGCTGGCCGGGCCGGGCTACGCCGAGCGGGTGCGTGACGCCGCCGAGCGCATCAAGGGCGTGCCACGCGCCTCGGGCGTGGACGAGGTGCTGCTGCCGGGCGAGCTCGAGGCGCGCAGCGAGCGGGAGGCGCGGCGCTCGGGCGTGAGCCTGGCACCCGAGGTGGTGGAGATCGTCGAGCGCTACGCCGGCGCGGCCGGCGTCACCTGCCCGTGGCGGCCAGCCGGCGGGCCCGGGGCGCCGCGATGATCTCGCCGGAGGACATCGCCGCCGCCGAACGGCTGGTCCGGCCGCACCTGCGCCGAACGCCGGTGAACGGCGTGGACGCGGCGAAGATCGACGCCATCCGCCTGGGCCGCGACCGCATCTGGCGCCTCCAGCCGCGCCGCCCGCGAAGGGCGGTATGATCGTGCACAGGCACGGCACGGAGCGGATGCGCCGAGGAGCGCTGCGGCCCGCGCCCGCGTTCCGACGATGGGCATGGTCGCGCGGCTCGCCGCACCGCTCGTGAGCTCCGCGTCCGGACGCCGGGGGCCCGTCGGCAGGGGTGCCTATCGCGAGGCTGGCGGAGGACTGGAGTCTCAACGTGCAGCGACACCTGGCTGCAACCGGAGCAGGCCACGTCCGCCGCTCGGCCGCGGCCCCGAAGGCGGGGCGCCGATGAGGTTCCTACCCCTGGGCATCGATCTGCGAGGCCGCGCCTGCGTGGTGGTCGGCGGCGGCGGCGTGGCGACACGGAAGGTCCTCACGCTGCTCTCGGCCGGAGCGGCCGTGACCGTGGTATCGCCGGACGTGAGCGACGCGTTGCGCCGCGAGGTCGACGCCGGCCGCGCCGTCTGGCGCCGCCTGCGCTACACCCCCACGCAGCTCGACGGCGCCTTCCTGGCCGTGCTGGCCACTGACGACGCGGCGCTCAACGCCGACGCCGCGCGCGACGCCGCGGAGCGCGGCGTGCTCGCCTGTGACGCGTCATCGGCGGAGGGCTCGCAGGTCATCTTCGGTGCCTTGCTGGAGCGTGCCAGCGTCGTGCTGGCGGCGTTCACGGACGGGCGCGATCCCGCCACGGCGCGGCGCACGCGCGACGAGGTCGGCAGGCTGCTGGCCGGCGGCGCCGAGCCGGCAGCCGAGCCG
>CAZBZU010000045.1:0-12817 GCA_964496495.1 uncultured bacterium | reverse complement strand
CCGACGCCGCGCGGGACCTGCTGATCCTGGCCGCGCACGGGAGTCGCGACGGCGACTGGGGGGTGCCGCTCGAGCGGCTCGCGGCGTCCGTCGAGCGGGATGCCGGCTGCGCGGTGCGGCTGGCGTACGTGCAGCTCGCCATGCCGACGCTCGCCGAGGTCGCCACGCAGGCGATCGCTGCGGGCGCGCGCCGCATCGCCGTGCTGCCGCTGTTCATGACGGCGCACGGGCACGTCGAGCGCGATGTCCGGCCGGCGATCGAAGCGCTGCGCGCCGCGCACCCCGGCGCGGAGCTCGAGCTGCTGCCACCGATCGGCGAGCACGCGCTGTTCCGGCGAGCGCTCGTCGAGATCGCGAGAGAGGGCCGACCATGAGCCAGCGGAGCGAACGACAGTCAGGGGCGGTTCGGGAGGGAGCGCAGGACGGCGTGCGGGAGGGCGCGGAGAGGGGCGCACAGGCGCGCGCGGCGAGGCCGGGCACGGTCTACCTCGTCGGGGCGGGTCCCGGCGATCCGGGGCTGCTCACCTTGCGCGGCCTGGCGTGCCTGCAACGTGCCGATCTGGTGCTCTACGACTACCTGGCGAACCCCTCGCTGGTGGAGCACGCGCCGGAGTCTGCCGAGCTGATCCGGCTCGGCCACCACCAGGACGGCCGCAGCCTGTCGCCGGCGGAGATCACGCGCGTCATGGTCGAGGCGGCGCAGAGCGGACGCACGGTCGTACGGCTCAAGGGCGGCGACCCGTCGATCTTCGCGCGCGGCGCCGACGAGGCCGACGCCCTGCGTGCCGCCGGCATCCCCTTCGAGATCGTTCCCGGGATCACCTCGGGGCTGGCCGTGGCCGCCCTGGCGGAGATCCCGCTGACGCACTACCTCGACGCCTCCGCCGTCGCTCTGGTGACGGGGCGCGAGCGCGACGACAAGGGCGGCCCGCACCTCGATTACGGCGCGCTGGCACGCTTCCCGGGAACGCTCGTCGTCTACATGGGCGTGACGAGCGCCGCAGGCTGGAGCCGCGCGCTCGTCGCGAACGGCCGCTCGCCGGACACGCCGGTCGCCATCGTGCGCTGGTGCGGGCGCGCCGGCCAGCAGACGGTGCGCTGCACCTTGGCCGAGGTCGCGGAGGTGGCCGAGGGGTTGCGCCCGCCGGCGCTGTTCGTCGTCGGCGAGGTGGTGCGGCGCACGCCGCGGCTGTCATGGTTCGAGGCGCGCCCTCAGTTCGGCACCACGGTGCTGGTGGCGGGGTCGCCGCGCACCGCCGCGCGGCTGCGAGCGCGGCTGCGCGAGCGCGGCGCCGAGGTCATCGCGCAGCCCGTCATCCACACCGTGGACGTTCCCGACGCGGCACCCTTCGAGGCGGCGCTGCAGCGGCTGGACAGCTACGACTGGCTGGTCTTCCCGAGCCCCAACGCGGTAGAGCACGTCCTCGCCCGGCTGTTCGACAGCGGCGGCGACGCGCGCGGGCTGGCCGGCGTGCGCATCGCCGCGCTCGGCGCCGGAACGGCCGAGCGGCTCTGGCACTACCACATCCGCCCGGACGCGGTGCCGGCAGGCTCGGGCGCAGCGGGCGTGGCGCGGGCGCTGGTGGCGGACCGCTCGCCCTGCCGGGTGCTGGTGGCCGGCGCGGCCGGCGAGCGCTCCTCGCTGTCCGTCGAGCTCGAAGCGTTGGGGGCGGTCGTGGATGACGTCGCCGTCTACGCCGTGCGGAGCGTCGACACCCCGAACCCGGACGTCGAGCGGGCGCTGGCCGACGGCGACGTCGACTGGATCGCCGTCACCAGCGCGAGGACGGCGGGCGCGCTGGTGCGGCTGTACGGCGACCGCCTGGGGGCGGCGAGGATCGCCAGCGTCAGCCCGCTGACGTCGGCAGCGCTGCGCCGGCTCGGTCGCGAGCCCGACGTCGAGGCCGTGCCGCCCACAGTGGAGGGCATGGTGGACGCGATCACGAATCACGCGCGCACGACCGCCGCGGGCTCGGGGCCGGCAGCCGCAGGCTCGGGAAGCTGACCGTGACGGTGGGCCGGCGCCCGCCCTACGGGAAGCGCACCATGCCCCACACGACCTCGATCAAGGTCGGGGGCCCGCTCTGGCGCACCACGACCTGGTAGAGGACGTCCCCGCAGAGCCACTCGCTCAGCCGCCCTGAGGCGCTCTTGCGCCAGGACGCGACGTCCAGCCTCGAGATCATGTCGGTGTGCAGGTCCACGACGATCTGCAGCGCCGCCGGGTCCAGAGGGCTCATGCCGCACGCCTGGCGGAAGCCGGGGGACGGCGCGGCAACGCCCGCGGGGCACGTCGTGGGCGAGACCCTCGCGGCATCGAAGACGCGCCCGGCGATCGGGTCGATCACCGGTACGAACGCCCGGGACGCGGCCTCCGGCGCGCGCTGGTCAGCGAGAAGCACGGCCGGCGACGGCGACGATGCCGCCGTTCCCGCCGGCCCGGCGACCGACCCCGGATCCGCGCAAGCGATCGATGGGGGTCCCGAGCCTCTCACACAGACCGGCACGGCGGCCAGTAGAAGGATGATCAGGATTCTCGTCACGAGACCTTCCCTGCCCCGGCACCCAGCTGACGCCGTCCCCGGCGCTGCGCGCCTCCACAAGGTTCACGCGGCCCGCCCCGACTCAGGCTCCAGTGGCTATGACCAGGCTGGTCAGCAAGATGGCGAACACGAGCGTGGCCGTCAACGCGGGCATGACCTGGCGATGCCGCCAGCACACGATGCCGACGCCGGCAACGGCCGCCACCGGCGTCAGCGCCAGCAGGATGACGCCCAGCGCCACGATCCCCGCGGCATCGCAGCTCGTGACCAGGTCCGGCAGGCTGCTCAGCGAGGGCATGCGCAGGTCGGCGTCGCAGCCGGTCGCGACCCCCAGGACGGTCCCGGCCGCCATCAGCACGAGGCTGCCCCGTACACCCCAGGTGAGCACTCTGACCAGGACGCGATTGGCTGCCGGCAACATGCTTCAGGCCTCCTCCCGGCGCCTGCAGCCCCTGCTGCAGGCGCTCTCGTCGCCGTACCCGTGGGCGGGGAACCGGTGGGGCGAGCGCCATGGGTCGATCAGCCGGCGGTACCCGGAATGGGCACGCCGAACCCCTTCAGCAGCATGCTCACGGCCAGGTAGGCCAGGATCAGCACCAGGATCCGCACCAGCACCACGCTGCGCGTGTGACGCGACAGCATCGCTCCGGCCCGCGAGCCGAGCAGCACGCCGATCACCGCCGGCACCGTGACCGAGAGGTCGATGATGTGGTGGTCGTAGTAGATGAACACGCTCGCGGATATGGTGATGCCGACCATGAACATGCTGGTCGCCGCCGCCGCCTTCACCGGCACCCGCATGATGGCGTTCATGATCGGAACGTTGACGGCCCCGCATCCGATGCCGAGCATGCCCGAGATGACGCCGGCGAACGAGGCCGCGCCGACGCCGACGGGCAAGCGCTGGGGAACGTAGTCGATCTCCCCACCCGTCGCCGGATCGTGATACCGCTTCGCCAGCTGCATCCGATCGGGCCCGCCCAGCACCGGCTCGCCCTGCCGTTGCTGCCTGAACATCGCGAGACCCATGCACAGCAGCGCGAAGCCGAGGACGACGCGCAGCACGCTCGGGGCGACCAGCACGACGAGGAGCCCGCCGACGATGGCGCCCGCGGCCGTCGTCAGCTCGAGGAAGAGGCCGAGCCGGACGTTGGTCATCCGGTGCTTGAGGTAGATGGAGCTGCCGCCGAGCGAGTTGACGATGACCGCCACCGCGCTGGTGGCGATCGCCGTCTTCAAGGGGATGCCGAAGAACATCGACAGCACCGGCACGATGAACACGCCGCCACCGAGCCCCACCATCGACCCCAGGATCCCTGCGACCGCCGTGAACAGCAAGATCCCGAGCTCCGTCGGAATGGATACCGCGGTCAGCGCTCCCGGCGCCGCGCTCGGTCCGGAGAGCCACGCGATCACGATGCTGAGCACGATGATCGCGACGACGCCCGCGGAGATGAGGGCGTGGATCCGGTCGCGCGCGCTGGCATACGAGATCGCCATGAACGCGATCGCCGTTGCCGGCGTGACCAGGAACACCAGCACGCCGAGCGACAGGATGGCCGCGGCGTCGAGCTGCGCCACGCCTGTGAAGGTCTGCCACACCCCGGTCACCAGTGTCGGCAGGCTGCCATCGCGAATCAGCCCGACCGCCGACCCGGCGAGCATGAGCGCGATCCCGAGCGCCAGCACGATCTGGTAGAGCGGAACGAGATAGGTCGCGGCGTCACGCCTCGGTACCGCCGGTGCCCTCTCCTTCACGGGCTGCATGACCATCTCAGGCTTCATCGCCTTTTCCATCCCCATCGGGGTCCTCCCAGTCTCAGCGGTCGTCGCTGCCGACGACCGTCACGGTCGCCGCGCTCAGCCAGCCGTGTTGGTCAACGCTCCGGCGCGCACGCGCGCCGCCGCAGCGACCAGCGCCGGCGCCCAGCGCTCCACTGCCAGCGCATGGACATGGGTGTAGGTCGCGAGCACGTTGTGACGGCAGACGCCATCGTGAGCGCCGTCGAAGCCGTGACCGCGGCGCACTTGGAACGCGAACGCCGGCTCCTCCACCGCGGTCTCGACGAAGGTGTGATGGAACTCGTGGCCCGCGAGCTCGAAGCCCACGGGGAAGAAGGGGTTCTCGGCCACGGTCGCGAGCTCGGTGTAGCCGTGGCCCTGCGGGCGCTCGGCGAACCCGAAGCGCAAGGGGAGCACGCCGCTCATCTGGTAGCTTCCCCCGCGGTACGACAGGCTCTCGCCCAGGTACACCGCGCCACCGCACTCGGCGTACATGGGCAGGCCGGCCCTGGCCGCCTCGGCCACGGCGCGCCTGAAGGGCGCGTTCCGGGCCAGGTCGGCCGCCAGGGTCTCCGGGAAGCCTCCGCCCAGGTACAGCGCGTCGACAGCCGGCAGCGAGGTGGCGCGAAGCGGCGAGATCGTGATCAGGCGGGCGCCTGCGCGTTCCAGCGCCTCGAGGTTCTCCGGGTAGTAGAAGCCGAACGCCTCGTCGCGGAACACGCCGATGCGCACGGTTCCTCCGGACGCCCGCAGCGCCTGCCCGGCGCCGGCGGCCGCCGGCGGGCCGTCCACCAGCGGCGGGGCGCGGCGCGCCAGCGCCAGGATGGCGTCCACGTCGAGGTGGCGTGCCGCCGCGCGACCCGCCTCGCGGATCGCGCCCGTCCGGCTCTCGTGCTCGGCCGGCGGCACCAGGCCCAGGTGGCGTTCCGGCAACAGCTCGCCGGCCAGGCGCGGAAGCACGCCCACGACGGGAAGCCCGGTCGTTTCCCGCACCGCCGCCCGCACGACCGACTCGTGCCGCGCGCCTGCCACGCGGTTCAACACCACCCCGGCAAGCGGCACGTCCTCGTCCAGGCGCTGGCAGCCCAACACGCTCGCCGCCAGCGTGCGCGTCGCCTTGGTGCAGTCCAGCACCAGCACGACGGGAGCCTCGAGGAGCTTCGCCAGCTCCGCGGTGCTGGTGGCCCCGTCGGCATCGACGCCGTCGTAGAGACCCCGGTTGCCTTCGATGACGGCGATGTCCGCGCCGGCGGCCGCGCGCTGGAACGAGCCCAGCACGGCCTCGGCGCCCATGAGGAAGAGGTCCAGGTTGCGGCATGGCCGTCCCAGTGCCGCGGCCGACCAGGCGGCGTCGATGTAGTCGGGTCCCTTCTTGAACCCCGAGACCCGCAGGCCGCGCTGGTGCAATGCCGCCTGCAGCCCGACGGTGACGAGCGTCTTGCCGTCGCCGCCGCGCAACCCCGCGATCAGGACCCTGGCCGCTCCCACACTCTCACGCCATCTCGATGAAGCCGCACGGGCAGATGTCCGCGCACTTGTCGCAGCCCGTGCAGTTCACCAGCTTGAAGGGGTAGAGCTCGCCTGCCGCGGCCGGCTTCTCGATCGCCTGATCCTGGCAGAAGAGCCAGCACTCCTCGCAGTAGAAGCACTGGCCGCAGCTCATGCAACGCGCTGCCTCCGTCTGCGCCTGCTCGAGCGTGAAGCCGAGGTTGACCTCCGACTCGGGCTCTGCCAGGCGCCGCTCGATGTCCTCGAGTGGGGGCTCGAGCCGCTCCTTACGCGGGTAGTACCCCAGCCGCAGCTTCTCGGCCCGGATCACCTCGCGGCTGTCCGGGACGGCGGTCGTCCCCTGGAGCTCGCGGTCGATCGCCTCGGCGGCCCGGCGGCCCTGTCCGATCGCGTCGGTGACGAGGGCGAGCTGCGTCACATCGCCGCCTGCCCAGACGCCGTCCACCCCGGTGCGACCGTCGTCGTCCGCCGCGACCCAGCCGCCGTCGCCCACCACCGCCTCGAGTCCCCTGAAGTCCGGCTTCTGGCTCACCGCCGAGATCACGGCGGTCGCTGGGATCTCGAACTCGGAGCCCGGGATGGGCACGGGGCTACGGCGGCCCGACGCGTCGGGCTCGCCCAGCTCCATGCGTATCGCTTCCAGAGCGGTCACGCGCCCGTCGTCGCCCTTCTTGAAGCCCACCGGGGCCGCCAGGAACTCGACCTCGACGCCCTCGTTGATGGCCTGCTGGACCTCCTCGTGGATCGCCGGCATCTCCGCGAGCGTGCGGCGGTAGAGGACGGTCACGTTGGCCCCCAGGCGCTTGGAGATGCGGGCCGCGTCGATCGCGGTGTCGCCGCCGCCCACCACGATGACGACCACGTCCTTGCCCAGGCCGAGCTGCTCGCCGTGGTGGAAGCGGTTGAGGAAGTCGACGCCCGAGAACACGTTGGGCGCGTCCTCCCCGTCGACCCCCAGGCTCACGCCCTGCTGGGCGCCCAAGGCCAGGAACACCGCCGCGAAGCTCCCCTTGAGCTCGTCCAGGGTGACGTCCTCGCCCACCTTGACGCCGCACTCCAGCTCCACGCCGAGGTCCAGGATCCGGCCGATCTCCTCGTCCAGCACGCCCTCGGGGAGGCGATACCCGGGGATGCCGTAGCGCAACATGCCGCCGGGCTTCACCTGCGCCTCGAAGACCTTCACGCCGTACCCCCTGCGGGCGAGCTGGTAGGCACAGGAGAGCCCGCCCGGTCCCGCTCCGACGACGGCGACCCGTTGCGGCTTCCGCTCGTCGCTGAGCCGGCGCAGCTTCAGGCCTCCCTCCCTGCCGAAGTCACCGACGGCGCGCTCGACCTTGTTGATGCCCACGGCGCCCTCGAGCTCGCGCCGGTTGCACTCCTCCTCGCACAGGGCGGGGCACACGCGGCCGCAGACCGAGGGGAACGGGTTGGTGTCGGTGAGGACCTCCCACGCTTCGGTGAAGGCCTGCGCCGTCGTCTTGCCCAGCAGCTCGGCCTGCGAGATCGTCGTGAGGAACTCGCGGATGCGGTTCCCGCTGGGGCACCGATCCGTGCACGGCGGCTTCCTCTCGACGTGCCGGGGCCTGAGCGGCGACTGCTCCCGCCCGTGTCCGCCCGCCGAGAACGAACGCTTCTTCACGACGGTCTTCCGGACAACCTTCTTCACGACCATGGCTCACCTCGCATACCCGCCCGACACCCTTCTGTGGTCCCCGCGCACCCCGCTCCTGCCGGGCCGCGGGCCGGCGCGGCGAGAGGACGCCCGCCCCTGAGGGTCAGCTGCCGCTCGCCGCTCCCTCCTCGTGTGGGACCTCGATGTAGCTGCCTCCGAAGTAGGTGTAGACGCAGCGACCGGAGTCGATGAGGTCGCGGATGGCGGCCTTGCACAGCGCCTTGTCGCACTCCTCTCCGAACTTCTGCTTCATCGCCTTGGTGAGGTCCATGGCCTTGAACTTCTTCTTGCCCTGGTACTCCTTCACCAGATCGAACATGGCTTCGGCGACCTGCTCCTTGGTAGCTGCCATGATCCCTTCTCCTAATGCCTGAGCTGCGCGGACCGCTTGTAGGTGAGGCCCGCGTAGCGGTAGTCATCGATGTGCTCCTTGCGGAACTCGATGCCGGCCTCGCGGAAGAAGCGCGGCCAGCCGATGCGCTCGATGAACTCGCCCATGCGCTCGTGCGGCCGTGCGCCGTCGGCCCACACCTCGACGATCCGGTGGATGCTCTGGACCACCTCCGTCCAACGCGGCGGGTCGTTCTCGATGAAGGGGATGGCGAGCTTCGAGAACGTCGGCTCGTGGCGGGCGTTGGAGACCTTGCCCCCCACCCAGATCGAGATGCCGTCGTTGAGCGCGTCCGCCATCGGCAGCGCCGGGCACACCGAGAAGCAGTTGGCGCAGTACATGCACAGCTCCTCGTCGATCTCGACCGACTCCACGCCGTCAATGCGCGTGGGCCGGATGGCGCCGGTGGGGCACGCCGCGATCACGTTGGGGATCTCGCACACCTTCTTGAGGCTGTCGTGCTGCACCCGGGGCGGCCTGCGGTGCACGCCCAGGATGGCGATGTCCGAGCAGTGCACGGCGCCGCACATGTTGAGGCAGCAGGCCAGCGCGATGCGCAGCTTGCCGGGGATCTTGCGGGTGCCGTCGAAGTACTCCGAGAGGTCGTCCATCACCGCCTTGACCACGCCCGAGGCGTCGGTCGCGGCCGAGTGGCAGTGCACCCAGCCCTGCGTGTGCACGATGCCCGAGATCGCCGGCCCGATGCCGCCCACGGGATGGCCGAGCTCGGCCAGCTCCGCGATCAGCGGCTCGATGTTCGCCTCCTTCGTGAGCAGGAACTCGACGTTGTGGCGGCTGGTGAAGCGCAGGAAGCCGTCGCAGTACTTGTCGGCCAGCTCGGCGTACTTGCGGATCCGCTTGGTGCCGAGCAGACGCGGGGAGCCGGCGCGCACGGTGAACAGCTTGTCGCCGGACTCCCCGACGTGCACCATCACGCCCGGCTTCAGGATCTCGTGGTACTTCCATGCCCCGTAGTTCGCCTTGATGACCGGAGGCAGGAACCTGCGGAAGTCCGGCGGGCCGATGTCCGTGCGCCGGTCGGGTCTGGCCATCGTCATGACGCACCTCCCTGGCTCTGGGCGTCCTCGGCGACCCCGTCCGCCTCCGCCTCCTCCTCCTCGACCTCGAAGTACTCCTCGAAGAAGATGTAGGGGTTCTCACGCGGGTGCGCGATCATCTCGGGTACCGGCTCCACCCCGATCGCCTCGAGGAAGTTGCCCAGCCCGACGCGCTGCACCAGCTCGCCCACGCGCTCGCGGTTCTTGCCGTTCTCGCTCCAGAAGTCCCAGATGCGTTCCGCCAGGTCCTTGATCTCCTGGTAGGGCGGCTCGAGCTTGATGAACGGGATCAGCACCGAGGAGAGCTGCGCGCCCTGCACGATCGGCGCCTTGGCGCCCAGGAGGACGGTCGCGCCCGTGTCCGTGCCCGGCCGCAGCGCCTTCGGCATGGCGTTGATGCAGTGCATGCACTTGACGCAGTTGCTGTCGTCGATCTCCAGCGTGGTGCCGTCCCACTCCATGCACTTGGTGGGGCAGTTGCCGCACACGTCGCGCTCGATGTTCAGCCCGTTCTCGACGTAGGCTCGCACTTCGTCCTGGTCGATGCGGATCTCGTCACGCCAGGTGCCGATGATCGACATGTCCGAGCGCGCGATCGATGCCACGCAGTCGTTCGGGCAGCCCGAGCACTTGAACTTGAACTTGTACGGGAACGCCGGCCGGTGCAGCTCGTCCTGGAAGGTCTGCGTCAGGTCGTTGCAGAGGTCGAGGGTGTCGTAGCAGGCCCACTCGCAGCGCGCCGGGCCCACGCAGGCGCTGGGCGTGCGCACGTCCGAGCCGGAGCCGCCGAGGTCGAAGTCGTTCTCGGTGAGCGCCTTGAAGGTCGGCTCGAGCTCGTCGGTGGTCGTCCCCAGCAGGATGATGTCCCCCGTCGAGCCGTGCATGTTGGTCAGGCCCGAGCCGTGCTCGTCCCAGATGTCGCAGATCTTGCGCAGGACGTCGGAGGTGTAGAACCAGCCCGTGGGCATGTTGACGCGCAAGGTGTGGAAGTGCGCGATCGCCGGGAACTCCTCCGGCAGGTCGTTGTAGCGTCCGATGACGCCGCCCCCGTAGCCCATCACGCCGACGATGCCGCCGTGCTTCCAGTGGCCGATCCGCTCCTCGTAGGAGCGCTCGAGAAGCTGCAGAAGCTCCCGCGCCTGCTCCTTCTCGTCGGCCATCTCCTTGATCTGCGTGACGAAGCTGGGCCAGGGTCCCTTCTCCAGCTCGTCCAGCAGAGGAGTGGCTTTGCCGTTGTCACCAGCCATCCTAGTCTCCTTTCCCAACAGGCGATGGCGTGGCTCCCGCCCGCGTGACGGGCAGGGCCTGATGCTGCTCTCTCACGTTCACCACGATCCTGACCAGCACGGTCAGCACCATGAGCCCCAGAGCGTAGACGCCGACGATGACCCCCAGCTCCGTGAGGGTCGGTACGTAGCTCGTCACCGTCCCGAACGGTGAGGGCTCGAAGCCGGCGATGGTCAGGCTGACGCCCTTCTGGATCCAGATCGCGAAGATCACGGCCGCCGAGACCGCGGCGAGCAGGCCGTGCCGCCTGCGCACGCTCGGGTTCACCAGCAGCGCGATGCACGCCAGGCTCACCGCCACGTTCGCCCACATCCACGGCACCATGCCGGCGTGCCCCTGCAACCCCAGGTAGAGGTACTGCAGGGTGAGGCCGTGCTCCGGGACGTGGCTGTAGAGCCCCGTGAACAGCTCGCACAGGACGAAGAACTCGTTGATCACCAGGGCGTAGGTGACGATCACGGCGAGCGTCTGGATGGCGCGTTTGCCCACGTCGTAGCTCGTGAAGCGGCGCAGGACCAGCGCCAGCAGGATCACCAGCGCCGGGCCGGACGCGAAGGCGCCGGCCAGGAACCTGGGCGCCATGATCGCCGTCATCCAGTACGGGCGCGCCACCAGGCCGGCGTACAGGAACGCCGTGACGGTGTGGATGCTCACCGCCCAGGGGATCGACAGGTAGATGACCGGCTTGATCCAGGTGGGCGGCGGCGCGCCCTTGCGCTCGGCGTCGAAGGTGACGCCGCCGATCAGCACGTTCAAGATCAGATACCCGAACAGCACGACGATGTCGAAGAACAGCACCGAGTGCGGCGCCGGATGCAGGAACAGGTTGAACACCCGCATCGGCCGCCCCAGGTCGACGGTGACGAAGGTGATGCACACGATCACGGACGACACCGCGAGGATCTCACCCAGAACGACGGTCCTGCTGAACGCCCGGTAGTCGTGGAGATAGAAGGGGAGCGCCACCATGACGGCCGACGCGGCCACGCCCACCATGAAGGTGAACTGCGCGATGTAGAGACCCCAGGAGACGTTCCGGCTCATGCCGGTGACGCCCAGGCCGACGCTGAGCTGATGCCCGTAGGCGGCGATGCCTACCAGGATCAGGACGGCCCACACCGCCACCAGCGCCCAGTACCGCCGGCCACCATGGAATGCCTCATCCAGCATGTCGCTCACCTCGACGCAGCGCCGGCTCCCACCGGAGCGCGCTCACGTGACGTAGTAGATGTTCGGCCCCGTGCCGAGCTCGGGCCGCCGCACGATCGTCGTCCGCTCGCGCAGCAGCCGGCTCACATCCGAGTCGGGGTCCAGAACGTCGCCGAAGGTCAGGGCTCCCGCCCCGCCCTCGACGCCGGCCGCGGCCTCCACGCACGCCGGCAGCTGACCGACGCGCAACCGCTCGACGCAGAAGTCGCACTTCTCCACCACGCCCTGCGTGCGCGTGGGGAAGTCCGAGTAGTACTCGCCGTCCTCCTTCCTTGGGATGTAGGGTCGCGGGTCCACCCAGTTCAGGCTGCGCGCGCCGAACGGGCAGGCCGCCATGCAGTAGCGGCAGCCGATGCAGCGGTGCTCGTCGATCACGACGATGCCGTCGGACTTGCGCTTGAACGTCGCCTGGGTGGGGCACACGCGCACGCACGGCGGGTCGGAGCAGTGGTTGCACATCACCAGCACCGGCTCGCGCAGTTGCGACTCCGGCGTGTGGAGATGCACCTGGTCCGGGAAGGCGTGCTGGTACTCCGCGCTCCAGATCCACTTGACCTCGTGCTTCGGGTCCGGGATGTGCGGGATGTTGTGCGCCCGGTCGCACGCCTCCACGGCGGCTCGGCGCACGGCATCGAGCTGGCACTTGTTGACGTCCACCACCATCGCCAGCTGCTTGTGCGGCGCCGGCGTCACCACGGCGTCCTGCGCCATCGCTTCGAACGCCTCGCGCAGCAGCGGCAGGCTGCAGGCCAGGCCCACCGCGGCCGCCCCCGCCTCCTTCAGGAAGCGGCGTCGGCTCGGGTTCGGCGCGTCACTTTCCGGCGAGCGCGGCATAGCTCCCTCCCGATTGGACGTGGCACTCCCAACAGCTCAGGTGGACGTCCGCATAGCTGTGGCAGGTCTGGCAGAAGGCCTCCCCGCTCTGGTGGCAGCTGAAGCAGGTACCCGGGAAGCTGATCGGATAGTCCTTCCCCGAGGGCGATACGAACGTCGCCAGGCCCTGCCGCACGACCTCGTTCCGCCAGCTGTTCAGCAGCCCCGGGTGGTTCGCGATCATCCACTGGGTCGGCTCGATGCACGAGCTGCTGTTGGTCGGCAGCGGCGGGTTCGGCGCCGTGGCCTTGCCGGCGAGCGCGCCGTACCACACCGGGAAGAGCGCCACCGCCACGAACACCACGAGACCGGTGAGGATCCACTTGCGGTCACGCATCGCCGGTCGCCCCCGCCTCGAGGCTCGCATCCGTCCCTGCACCAGCGCCGGTCGTGACGCTGGCAGCGACGCCGGCCGCGACCGGCACCTCGACGGGCCGGTCGTCCGCGCCCTCGTCCGCGCCCTCGGGGGCCCCCTCCGCTTCCATCCCCGGGA
>CAZBZU010000044.1:0-29938 GCA_964496495.1 uncultured bacterium | reverse complement strand
CGTCGCCGCCCAGCATGGGGTCGACGTGGTGGTAGTCGTGGGTGTGGTAGCGGTGGTTCGACGCGGATCGGAAGACCGGGTTGAGGTAGAGCGCGGTGACGCCCAGCGCCTCCAGGTGATCCAGGCGCTCCACCACCCCCAGCAGGTCGCCGCCCTTGTAGCCGTGCACGCTGGGCGGCGTTGCCCAGGGTTCGATCCCCGACGGCTTGGCCAGCCGCGGGCTCTTGGCGAAACGGTCCGGGAAGATCTGGTAGAAGACGGCGTCCTGCACCCAGCTCGGCACGTCGATGGGGGCGTCGGGCATGACGACCATTGTACGGGGCGCCGGATCGCGCCCGCCGTCGGAATCCGCGCTCGCCGCTCGCAGGGCGCGTCGAGCCCTTGACTGCCCGGCCGTCCGCTCGTACCATGAGCCGAAAACATGTAACATGCATGGTTACTTGTAACCGAGCGGGTGGTGGCATGGTGACGCCGGACGTACGCGAACGCGCCGAGGCCGAGGCGATCGAGTTGGCTCGCATCGCCGAGCTGTACTACCACAAGGGCCTCAAGCAGGCCGACATCGCCGGGCGCCTCGGCATCTCCAAGATGCAGGTCTCGCGCCTGCTGCGACGCGCGCTCGAGCGAGGCATCGTCGAGATCCGCGTGCACTACCCGTTGGCGATCGACCACGAGCGCTCCGACGCGCTCGCCAGCGCCTGGGGCCTCGACGAGGCCGTCGTCCTCGACGCCAGGGCCGAGGGGCAAGGGCAGTCGATCGCCCACGCCGCCGCGCAGTACCTCGTGGCACACCTGACACCTCGCACCACGCTGGCGGTGGCATGGAGCGCCACCGTGGCGGCCACGGCGGACCTGCTGCCCACCACCAGGGACCATCACATCCGCGTGGTCCAGATGGTCGGCGCGCTCACCATGAGCGCCAACCGCGCGAACCCGTTCGACGCCTGCCGGAAGCTCGGCCGCGCTCTGTCGGCCGAGACGTTCCCCCTCCACGCGCCGGCCTTCCTGGAGTCGGCGAGCACGCGCGCCACGCTGCTCGGCGAGAGCGCGATCGCCGAGACCCTCGCACTCGCCCGCAGGGCCGATTGCGCCATCATCGGCGTCGGCAACACCACGTCGGAGTCGACATTCTGCAAGGCGGGGTTCGTGACGCCCCGGGAAATGGAGGTCCTGGCCGACCGGGGAGCGGTCGGCGACGTACTGGGTCAGTTCTACGACGCGAGCGGCGAGCCCGTGGCCTGGCGGCTGAGTGAGAACGGCGTCGGCCTCACGCTCGAGGATCTCAGGCGCATCCCGAACGTCATCGGCGTCGCAGGCGGTCCGGACAAGCACGCCGCCGTCCTCGGCGCCTTGAGGGCACGCCTGATGTCCGTGCTCATCACGGACCAGGGCACCGCCGACCACCTGATCTCGGAAGCCGGCACATCGCCCCCGGCAGCCACCGTCGGGCGTGCGGCTCACCAACAGCGAGGTGATCCATGAAGACGTTGAAGCTCCTCCTCACCCTTCTGGCCGTGTCGGCGCTCATGTGCGCCGCCGCCCAGACCATCCCGCCCGCGTTCAGCGGGGGCAGCCAGCCCACCGTGGCGCTGGTGCGGCAGCTCTGCACCGGGGACTTCTTCTCGCAGTGGCTGAACGGCGCGCAGACCGAGGCGAAGGCAATCGGCGCCAAGCTGGTGACGTACTGCGCCAACGGCGACGACGCCAAGATGGCCTCGGACATGCAGATCGCCATCACCCAGAAGGTCGACGGCATCATCATCGACCACGGTCGCGACGCCACCATGGCCCCACTCGTGGAGCAGGCGACCAAGGCCGGCATCAAGGTGGTCACCTTCGACCTCTCCACCACCGACCCCGCCGTCGTGCAGATCGCGCAGAACGACTTCCTGATCGGCCTCGACGTCACCATGAAGATGTTCAGCGACCTGAACGGTGCGGGCGAGGTCGGGCTGGTGTACGTGGGAGGCTTCGATCCGCTCGACAAGCGCAAGGCCGTCTTCGACGCGGTGCGCAAGTTCTACCCCAACGTCAAGCTCGACGGGACCTGGGGCACCGTCTCCTCCAACACCGTCGGCGAGGTCGAGTCGCAGACCTCGGCCGCCCTGCTCGCGCACCCCGGCATCAAGGCCATCCTCGCTCCCTACGACGCCTTCGCGCTGGGCGCGTTGAATGCCGTGAAGCGCCAGGGCAAGGATGTCCAAGTCTATGGCTGCGACATCAGCACCGCCGACATCCAGGCCATGATCGCGCCTGACAGCCACTGGGTCGCCACCGCCGCCACCAATCCCGCCAACATCGGCCGGGTGGCGGTGCGGGCTTCGGCCAGGCTGATCGCCGGGGAGAACCTGCCCCGCTACGTGCTGATCGAGCCTACCCTGGTCACGCGCGACTTCCTGATCGCCAACAAGGTGACAAACATGGCGGACCTCACCAAGCAGATGCCGGCCTTCGCCAACACCAGCCAGCTGATGACGCCCTGGATGAGCGCCCTCGAGCAGAAGAACATGTAGCTTCGCCCCAGCCGGCGGCCCGCTCTGCGGAACGGGCCGCCGGCGGCGCCGACCCCGGTGCCGGCGCGTGGAGACCACGCAGTGCTCGAACTCGACCGGATCGGCAAGAGCTTCGCGGGCGTCGCTGCCCTTGAGGGCGTCTCTTGCGAGATCCCCGCCGGCGCTATCAGCGGGCTCATCGGCGCCAACGGCGCCGGCAAGAGTACCCTCATCAAGGTCCTCACCGGCTACTACTCCGGCTACCAGGGCGAGGTCCGCCTCGATGGCCGGCCACTGCCCCTCACGCGCCCCTCGGATGCCAAGGCCCAGGGCATCCACGTCGTCCACCAGGAGGTCGACACCTCGATCGTGCCGGACCTCTCCGTCGCAGAGAACCTGCTGCTCGACGACATCGTGGCCGGACGCGTCACCACGCGCGACGTGCTCCGCTCGCGCCGTATCCGCCAGCAGGCCCGTGAGGTCATGGCGCCCGTCGGGCTCGACCTCGACCCGGGCGCACGCGCCGGAGATCTGGGCCTGCACTCCAAGCAGCTCCTCGTGATCGCCCGGGCCTTGAACCAGAACCTTCGCTATCTGATCCTGGACGAGCCGACCGCATCGCTCAGCCTCAAGGAGGTCGACCAGCTCTTCACCGTCGTGGAGGATCTCCGGCACCAGGGAACCGGCATCGTCTTCGTGTCTCACAAGCTCCCCGAGGTCATGCGGCTGTGCGACCAGGCGCTGGTACTGCGTGACGGCGAGCTCGCCGGGATCTTCGCCCGTCCCTTCGAGCCCGAAGCGCTGGTCGCTGCGATCCTGGGAATGCCGCTCGAGCAGGAGTTCCCCGCTCGCGTCGAGAGGCCGCGCTCAGCGGAGCCCGTGCTGCTCGTCGAGGGAATCGAGGTCGGCACGGCGGTGAAGGACGTGAGCTTCAGCGCCCATGCCGGCGAGGTGCTGGCGATCACCGGCCTCGTTGGGGCGGGCAAGACCGAGCTGCTGCGCGCCATCTACGGGCTCGAGCGCCCGAGCGGCGGCAAGGTGGCGTTCCTCGGCAAGCCGCTGAGGATCCATCACCCGCGGCAGGCTATCTCGCGCGGCATCTTCCTGGTACCCGAGGAACGCCGCTCGCAAGGACTGTTCATCGACTACTCCGGCGGCTGGAATCTCGCCTTCCCCTCGCTGACGTCCCTGGCGCCATCAGGCTTCGTCAGCGCGCGCCGCGAGCGAGCCTTGAGCCGCCGGCTCGCCGGAAACCTGGGCGTCAAGGGGCCCCTGGACGAGCCGGTCGCCGTGCTGAGCGGCGGCAACCAGCAGAAGGTGGCGATCGGCAAGTGGCTCGCGCGCACGCCGAAGGCACTCCTGATGGACGAACCCACCCGCGGCGTCGACATCGGCGCCAGGCTCGACATCTACAACCAGATCCGAGATCTCTCGAGCGACGCGGCCGTCGTGGTGGCGACGTCGGACATCGACGAGGCGCTCGGCATCGCCGACCGCATCATCGTCATGTTCGGCGGCCGGGTGATGGCCGAGCTGGGCCACCGGGAGGCGACGCGCGGGGACGTGATGCGCCTCGCGGTCGGCGCGGCATGAGGAGGACCCGCGTGCACGATGCCGGAGACGTCCCGCGCCCCGGGACGGCGCCCAGGAAACGAGGGCTCGCGCTCGGAACGCTGCTCGTCAAGTACGGGGTGCTTGGCATCCTGCTGCTGCTGATCGTGTTCCTGGCGATCGCCGCGCCGGCGTTCCTGACCTTCGCCAACTGGCGCTACCTGCTGCAGGACATGTCGGTCGCCACGCTGGTGGCCCTGGGGGTGACCATCTCGGTGGTGGTCAATGGTTTCGACGTCTCGGTGGGCGCCAACGCCGGGTTGGTGGTCGTCGTCACCATCATGTCGATGGTCTTCTGGCAGCTCCCCACCGCCCTGGTGGTGCTGCTGGCCGTCGCGACCGGCCTGCTGGTGGGTCTGGTCAACTCGGGCCTGGTCGTCAGGCTGCGGCTGCCCGACCTGCTGGCGACGCTAGCGATGTTGTTCGTCCTCGACGGCGGCCAGCAGATCCTGGCAGGGGGGCAGACCATCAGCCAGAACATGACGCTCGCCAACGGCGAGCTCGCCCCCGGCAAGATCCACGCCGCCTTCCTGGCGATCAGCCGGGGCTCCTTCCTGGACGTTCCCAACCCCGTGTGGATCATGGTGGCGATCGCCCTGGCGCTGTGGCTCTTCTTGGAGAAGACGCGCTGGGGGCGCATCCTCTACGCGGTGGGCAGCAACCCGGAAGCGGCCCGCCTGGCCGGCGCCAGCGTTGGCTGGTACCGTACCGTCGCCTACCTCGCGTCCGGGGTGTTGGCGGCCCTGGGCGGCCTGCTCCTCTCCTCCCGTCTGGGCATCGGCACGCAGCTCGCAGGAGACAGCTACATGCTGAGCGGCGTCGCTGCGACCATGATCGGCTTCGCCGTCCTGGGCGTGGGCCGCGCGAACGCCCTGGGCACGGTCGTCGGCGCCCTCATGATGGCCGTGATCTCCAACGGCTTCACCATGCTGAACGTCCCGTACTACACGCAGCAGACTATCTTCGGCGTCCTCACGCTGGTCGCGCTGGGCCTCAGCTTCGTCGTACGGAAGCGCTGAGGTCGCTCCCGAGGAGGCATTCCATGCAATCCGCGACACCATCCACCAAGGCCTGGGTCGACGACGTCCGCCGCGTGGCGCGCGGCGTCCGCCGGCGCGTCCTGGACCACACCATCCGCAACAACGGCGGCTACCTCAGCCAGGCCTGCTCGTCGGCCGAGACGCTGGCCACGCTCTACCTGCGGCTGATGAAGCTCGGACCCAGCGTCGCGTCGCCGGTGCCGCCGCCGTTCCAGGGAGTGCCGAAGGCGGGTCGCAAGGCGACCACCGGTGCCGGCTACAACGGCGAGCACGCGCCCGACGGGGACCGCCTGTACTTCTCGGCGGTGCACTACGCCCTGCCGCTGTACGCCACCCTGATAGAAACCGGCCGCATGGCCGAGGACGGTCTGAGGCAGTTCAACCAGGACGGTTCTACGGTGGAGATGATCGGAGCCGAGCACTCCCCGGGGCTCGAGCTCACCGGCGGGTCGCTGGGCCAGACGCTGAGCCAGGCCGGCGGCGTGGCCCTGGCACGCCGCCTTCGAGGCGAGAGCGGCCGCAACTGGGTCTACATGTCCGACGGTGAGATGCAGTCGGGCCAGACCTGGGAGGCCGTGCAGGCGCTGGTGTACCACCGGCTCGACGGCGTCATCGCCTACGTGGACGTCAACGGTCAGCAGTGCGACGGCAAGATGACCGACGTGATGGCCGTCGAGCCGCTCCATGCGCGCCTGGAGGCCTTCGGCGCCAGGGTGTTCTCGGTCGACGGGCACGACCCCGAGCAGCTCGCCGCCCCCGCGGAGCAGCCGCCGGATGGGCGGCCCACGGTGGTGCTCGCCTACACCGACCCTTGCCGGGGCATGCCGCTGATGGAGGCCCGCCGTCCCAAGCTGCACTACGTTCGCTTCAAGGACGAGGCCGAACGCAGCTCGTTCGCCGATATGCTCCGGGAGATGCCCCGCTAGGGGCGGAGGTCCATCATGGAGATCCTGAGCAAGGTCCACGCTCGCAACCTGGTGTCGTGGGCGGCCGACAAGCCGCAGGTCGTCGTCCTCTCCGCCGACCTCACCAGCTCCACCGAGGTCGATCTGTTCCGCGACGCCTACCCGGAGCGCTTCTTCAGCATGGGCATGGCGGAGCAGAACATGATGAGCTTCGCGGGCGGCCTCGCCCGCGAGGGCATGTTCCCGTTCGTTCACACCTTCGCGGTCTTCATCTATCGCCGCGCCTACGACCAGATCGCCGATTCCATCGCCTACCCCAACTTGCCGGTGAGAATGTTCGGCTTCCTCCCGGGCGTGACCACGCCGGGCGGCGCCACTCACCAGGCCATCGAGGACCTCTCGGTCATGCGCTCGCTGCCCAACCTCACGGTTCTGGAGGTGGGAGACGCCACCGACGTGGAGACGCTGCTGGACCCCGTGCAGGCGGTGCAGGGGCCCGTCTACGTGCGCATGCTGCGCGGTGAGATCCCGAGGCTGTTCCCCGAGAACGAGCCCTTCCGCGTCGGCCAGGCGCGGGTGCTGACGCATGGCAGCGACGTGACGCTGCTGTCGAGCGGCCTCTGCACCGAGGAGGCGCTGCGCGCAGCGGCGGCGCTCGAGCGCCGCGGCGTGTCGATCCAGCACCTGCACGTGAGCACCCTCAAGCCGTTCGACGACGAGACCGTGGCGCACGCCGTCACCTCGGCGAGCAAGGGCGTCATCACCATGGAGAACCACACCGTGCTGGGTGGGCTCGGCACCGCCACCGCGGAGCTGATGGCGGGCCTGGGGGCGGGCCGGCCCCTGATCCGCGTGGGGATCCAGGACGAGTTCCTTCACGGGGCCAGCAGGCCCTACCTGATGAAGGAGTACGGGCTCGACGCAGCGGCCCTGGTGCGTGCGGTCGAGACGTTGCTCCACGAAGATCTGGCTATCGGCGAGAGCGATCTGGCGGCCGTGCGTTTGGAGAACGTCCACAGCGCGGCCAAGGCCGAGGCCCTGTGACGACCCCGTCGACAGCGCGGCGCGCCACCGCCGACCGGTTCGAGGTCACCTACCGCATGGCCGGCCCGCCGGAGGAGGCGGAGGCGCGCGCCCGCACCATCGCCCTGGAGCAGACGGTCGAGCTTCCCGACCCGGTGGTGGTGGACGCCGACATCCGCGAGCACGTCATCGGGCGGCTGGAGCGGCTCGAGCCGGTCGACCAGGGATCGGCCCGGGCCACCATCAGCTACGAGGTGGGCACCGCGGGAGCCGATCTGACCCAGCTCCTCAACGTGATCTTCGGCAACTCCAGCATTCAGCCCGGACTGCGGGTAGAGGCGGTGGCCCTACCCGAGACCCTGCTGAGGCGGCTCTCCGGTACCCGCTTCGGCAGCGCGGGCCTCCGCGAGCGGCTCGCCGTACCCGACCGACCGCTGCTGTGCACCGCCCTCAAGCCGATGGGGCTCAGCGCCGACGCGCTGGCCGAGCTGGCCTACCGGTTCGCGCTCGGAGGCATCGACATCGTCAAGGACGATCACGGCCTCGCCGACCAGGCCTATGCCCCGTTCGAGGAGCGCGTCGGGCGCTGCGTGGAGGCCGTGGACCGCGCCAACCGGGAGACGGGGTTGCACGCGGTCTACGCCCCCAACGTCTCGGCGCCGGGCTCCGCCACCCTGGCCCGCGCGCGCCTGGCGGCGAGCGCCGGCGCCGGCGCCGCGCTGGTCATGCCCGGACTGGTCGGCTTCGGCTCCATGCTGGAGCTGGCGAGGAACGACACCGTGAACCTGCCGCTGCTGATGCACCCCGCCTTCCTCGGCAGCTTCGTGGCGCACCCCGCCACGGGCGTGGCGCACGACGTGCTGTTCGGAACCTTCGCCCGGCTCGCCGGAGCGGACGCCACCATCTTCCCCAACTACGGCGGTCGCTTCGCGTTCAGCAAGGACGAGTGCCTCGCGATCGCAGGGGCCGCGCGCGCGCCGCTCGGCGATCTGCGCCCCATCTTCCCGACACCTGGCGGCGGCATGGTGCTGTCGCGCGTCCCCGAGCTGCTGGCGCTCTACGGCAACGACGTCATGCTGCTCATCGGAGGCGATCTCTACCGCGCCGGCCCGGACGTCACGGCCAACGCCACGCGCTTCCGCGACCTGCTCGTGGAGCGCTCCGCCAGGCAGCCATGATCCGGCTGCTGGGCCCCGCGGACCCGGCCCTGGCGGCGCTGGCGCGCCACCTGGCCGCGCAGGCCCCACCGACCGCCGAGCTCGAGCTCGCCCCCTGGGACGATTACCGCACCCGGCTCGACGCCGTCTTGAGCGCCAGCGAGCCATGCTTCGAGGCCGTCGCCGTGCCGGGACACGTATGGCTCCCCGAGCTGGCGGAGGCCGGCCTGCTGCACCCGCTCGAGGCAACCGCCGTCCGCCAGGGGGTGGTGCCCTCGCTGGCCGTCGATTGCCGCTACCGGGATCGCGACTACCTGCTGCCGCTGTTCACGGACGGCCACATCCTGGTCGTGCGCCGCGACCTGGCGACCGCGCCCGCCGCACCCCCCGACATGCGCCAGGTGCTGGCGCTGGCGCGCGCCGCCCACCGACCGCCCGACGTCTTCGGCATCGCCCTCAAGGCCCGCCCCTCCGAGATCTTCCTGGACTGGTTGCCCTACTATCGCACCCTCGGAGGCACCATCGCGGAGCGCGGCGGGCGCCTGGCGATCGACGCGCGCGTGGCGGTGGCGGCACTGTGGCTCTACCGCGAGATGGCCGCCTACGCGCCGCCCGACGTCACCGACTACGGCAACGAGGAGGTCACGGACGCCGTCAGGCAGGGGAAGGTGGCGATGGCCACGATCTGGGGTGGTCAGGCGGCGACGGTGTTCTCAGGTGACCGCGGCGGCACGCTGGCCGCCACCGCACTCCGGCACGCCTGGAACGGGACCTGGGGGCTGGCCCTTCCCGGCGGCCTGACGGCCGATCGCCGCCGCGCCGGGCTGGCGGCCCTGGCGTCGGTGCTCACCGAGGCGGTCGACCGGCTGGTCCTGGATGAAGCGGGCAGCCCCGTGCTGGAGGCAACCTATCACCGCGCTGCGGCCCACCCGTGGCTCGCGGCTCAGCGCGCCATGCTGGCGCGTGCCCGCCCGCTGCCCGCCGTCCCTGCGCTCGGCGCCTCGCTCGCGGTCATGACCGAAGCCCTGACGGCGGGGTTCCGCGGCGACATGACGCCCGAGCGCGCGATGGCAGAGGCGAGCCGCCGGCTACGTGGCTGAAGGGAGCGCGAGACAGATGCCGTACCGGATCCTCGACGTCGAGTCGGTTCTCGACTACGTTCGCGGTCGCTCGGAGGTCGATGGCTCCCTGGACCGCGCCCGGGAGCTCGAAGCCACCGAGGTGGGCGATGGGAACCTCAACCTGGTGTTCAAGGTCAGAGAGCGCGGCCGGCCGGAGCGGACGGTCCTCGTGAAGCAGGCTCTGCCGCACGTGCGGGTGGCCGAGGACTGGAAGCTCTCGCCCATCCGTGGCCGCTTCGAGGCGCTGTCGCTGGAGGCGTTCCACGAGCTCGCGCCCGGCAGCGTGCCGCGGCCACTGTGGTACGACCCCGAGCAGTACACCATCGGCATGGAGAACCTGGTCGGCTACCGGGTCATCCGCCAACCGATGATCGCCGGGCGGGAGATCGCCGGGCTCGGCCACTTCGTCGGATCGGTGATGGCGCGGGTCCACTTCGGAACCTCCGACTTCGGACTCGACTCCGCCGACAAGAAGCGCGCCCTGGCGCCGTACACGGAGAACACGGAGCTCTGCAGGATCACCGAGGACCTGATCCTCACGGAGCCATTCCATCGGGATCAGGAGCGCAATAGCTGGGTACCCGAGGTGGCCGCCGACGTCGCCCGCCTCCAGGCCGACGACGGCCTCAAGCGCGAGGTCGCGCGTCTCAAGCTCGCCTTCATGACCCGGGCCGAGGCGCTGTTGCACGGCGACCTCCACAGCGGCAGCATCATGGCCGACGCAGACCACATCCGTATGATCGACAGCGAGTTCGCCTTCTACGGCCCCATGGGCTTCGATCTGGGGCTGTTCGTCGGCAACCTGCTGATCAACGCCGCCGCTCAGACTGCCCATGCCCCGTCCGATGCCGCCCGGCACCACTACCGCGACTACCTGCGCGGCGAGATCGTGACCGTCTGGGAGAGCTATGCCGGCGGCATGCGGGCCGCCTTCGAGGCGGTCTCGAGCCCATCCTGGTCGGCCGCCGGCTTCCTCGATGCGTTCCTCGACCAGGTGCTCCGCGACACCTGCGGCTTCGCGGGCACCGAGATGATCCGCCGAACGATCGGCTTCGCTCACGTACAGGACGTCGACGCCATCGACGACCCGGGCGTTCGCGGGGCCGTTCAGCGGCAGGTGCTCGCCATCGGGCGGCGCCTCATCTCGCTGCACCGGCACGTCACCTGCCTCGACGACATCCTCACGGCCGCGCAGGAAGCGCTGGAGTTCTGATCATGAGCTTCTCTCCGCTCCGCTTCGACGAGGCCGACCGTACGCTCTGGGTACTCGACCAGCGCCGGCTACCGCAGGAAGAGATCTGGGAGCCCGCTCGGACCGCCGCCGAGACCGCGGCGGCCATCCGAGAGATGCGCGTGCGGGGCGCACCTGCCATCGGCATGGCGGCGGCGTACGGCATGGTGCTCGCGCATCTCGGAGGGGAGGATCCCGCCGCCGCCGACGCCGTGTTGCGCGGTAGCCGGCCCACGGCCGTGAACCTCACCTACGCACTCGACAAGATCCGCACCGCCTGGGGCGACACCACGCGGGTGCGGGCGCTGGCGCTCGAGGTCAGGTCCGAGATCGAGGCGACCGATCGCGCCATCGACCTGGCCGGGGCCGCCGTTCTCCGGGGGCGCATCCTCACCCACTGCAACACCGGCGCCCTGGCGACGGGCGCCACCGGGACGGCACTCGGCGCCATCCTCGAGGCGTACGCCCAGAAGCGGATCAGCCACGTGTGGGTGGACGAGACGCGCCCCTACCTGCAAGGCGCGCGCCTGACCGCCTTCGAGCTACAGAAGGCCGGCGTGCCCGGCGCCATCATCACCGACTCGATGGCGGGGCACTTCATGGCTCGTGGCGAGGTCGATGCCGTCATCGTCGGCGTGGACCGCATGGCCCTCAACGGCGACTTCGCCAACAAGATCGGCACCTACGCGCTCGCCGTCCTGGCACACCATCACGGGATCCCCTTCTACCCCGCGCTTCCGCTGGCCTCGGTCGACCCCGAGCTCGCCGACGGCTCCGGCATACCCATCGAAGAGCGTGCCGCCGAGGAGGTGACCAGCTTCCGCGGCGTGGCGGTCGCGCCCACCGGCTTCCCGGCGCGACACCCGGCGTTCGACGTCACGCCGCACACCCTCGTCACCGGCATCGTGACCGAACGCGGCGTGCTCTACCCGCCTCTCGGCGAACGCCTGCGCGAGGCACTGGCGAGCGCCTGACGAGCAGGCGGCGCTCCCGCCAGAGCGATCCGGCCTCCCGCCTACTCCGGCCTGAGCAGCGGGAACAGGATGACGTCGCGGATGCTGGGCGTGTCGGCGAGCAGCATCGCCAGCCGGTCGATGCCCAGGCCCAGGCCGCCGGTGGGCGGCATGCCGTACTCGAGGGCCGCCAGGAAGTCCTCGTCCAGCATCTGGGCCTCCTCGTCGCCCGCCTCGCGTAGCGCCTGCTGCCGCTCGAAGCGGCGGCGCTGGTCGAGCGGGTCGTTCAGCTCGCTGAAGGCGTTGCCGAGCTCCATACCGGCCGCCACCGGCTCGAAGCGCTCCACCAGCCCGGGCCTGCTGCGGTGGCGCTTGGCCAGCGGGCTGATGGCCTCGGGGTGATCCATCACGAACACAGGCCCCACCAGGCCCGGCTCCACGTAGATGTCGTAGAGCTTGTCGTAGATGTGGTTCACCGGTTGCTCGGCGAGGGCCGGCTCGCCCGGCGCCGGCACGTGCCGCTGCGCCACCCAGGCGCGCAACCGCGCCTCGTCGAGGGGGTCGAAGTCGAGGCCCGCCTTCTCCTTCAGGCTGCCGCTGTAGTCGACGCGCGGCCACGGCGGCGTGAAGTCGAGGGTGCGGCCCTGATACGGCAGCGTGAGCGAGCCGGTGAGCTCCTTCACCAGACCGCTGTACATGCCTTCCACCAGCTCCAGGATGTCGAGGTAGTCGCGTCCCGCCCAGTACAGCTCGAGCATCGTGTACTCGGGGTTGTGCTTGAAGCTGATCCCCTCGTTGCGGAAGTTCCGCCCGATCTCGTACACCGCGTCGAAG
Source organism: uncultured bacterium (assembly GCA_964496495.1). Classification (GTDB taxonomy): domain Bacteria; phylum Deinococcota; class Deinococci; order Deinococcales; family Trueperaceae; genus JASBRS01. Next base: position 17,571 of record CAZBZU010000044.1, on the reverse strand, counting down.
CCGCCGACGATGAGGCGCTTGAGGTAGAGCTCCAGCGAGATGCGCAGGTGGAAGTCGCTGTCGAGCGCGTTGTGGTGCGTTACGAAGGGGCGCGCCTCGGCGCCGCCGGGAACGGACTGCAGCACCGGCGTCTCGACCTCCAGGAAGCCGAGGCCGTCGAGGTAGCGGCGCATGTAGGCGATGGCGCGGCTGCGCAGCACGAAGGCCCGGCGCACCTCGGGGTTGACCATCAGGTCGAGGTAGCGCTGCCGGTAGCGCGCCTCCTTGTCGGTGAGGCCGTGGTACTTGTCCGGCAACGGCCGTAGGCTCTTGACCAGCGGCCGGAAGCGGCGCACCTCCACGGTGAGCTCGCCGGTCTTGGTGACGAACAGTGGCCCCTCCACCTCCACCCAGTCGCCGAGGTCGAGCTTCCTCACCGCGTTGTAGCGCTCGAGCGCGTCCCTCTGGAAGTAGGCCTGCAGCGTCCCGCTGTGGTCCTGGAGGGTCGCGAACGCCACCTTCCCCATGTTGCGCAGGGTCATGACGCGCCCCGCCAGCGTCACGTGCCCTTCCTCCGGGAAGGCGTCTCCCGGCTGGGCGTCCGCGTGACCCGCCTTCAGCTCGGCGGCAGCGTGGCTGGCACGGTAGCTGTAGGGGTAGGGCTCGAACCCGCGCTCTTCCAGGCTCTCCAAGTTCCGGAGGCGTTGCTGGCGTTGCTCCTGGAGCGACTTCTGCGACATGACCCCTGATTGTACGGGCTGCGGGCCGCCCGCGCTCGGCGGCGGCCCGGGCAGACGTCGCCGCGCCGAGCGCCCTCGCGGACGGCTGCCTCGCTCAGTCCGGGAGCACCAGGTCGAGGTCGGTGCCCTCGGGCACGGGGTGGCCCAGGACGCGCCCCAGCGAGGTGAGCTGACCCTTGTGATGGAACTCGTGCGTGATGGGATGGAGGACCAGCCAGCGCAGCGACAGCGGGCGCTCCTCGAAGCTGACCATGCGATCGAGCCCGCCTCGACCCGTCAGCGCCTCCTCGACCACGTCGTCGACGTGCCGGAACAGCGCCCGTACGTCGTCGAGCTCGGTCACGGGGCGCTCCAGCGTGATCGGCTCGAGGCCGAGGCCCACCTTGCCGGTCCAGTGCAGGTAGCACTCGGCCACGTGCGCCAGCAGCCCCAGCATGCTGTCTCGGAAGGCGGCGTGCCGCTGCCGCAGCACCTTCTTGGGCACGCCGGCGCAGTAGCCGAACACGCCCTCGCGCGTGCGCCTGACGAGCGTGTAGAGGAAGGCGACGTCGCCGTGGTGCCCGCCGGCTTCGGGGGTGGCGCCGCTCGAGAGGCTCACGTGCCCGCCACCGCGCCCTAGCCGATCGACATCAGCGTGTACTCGGTGGCCTTCTCGTTGATCACGACCTTGAAGGTCTCACCCGGCTTGCGGCCGAGGACCGCCTTGCCGAGCGGCGACTCGTCGGAGACCTTGGGGATGTCACCCTCGAGCACGCCGGCCTCCACCGGCGACACCACCTGGATCTCGAACGCCTCCTTGGAAGCGGCGTCCTGCAGCGTCACCACGGCGCCGAGCTCGACGCTGTCCATCTTGTGCGCCTCGATGATCTCGGCGTTCCCGAGCTGATCCTCGAGGTTCTCGATGCGCTCCTCGATGCGACCCTTCTCGCGCTTGGCCTCCTCGAGCCCCGAGTCGTCGTAATCGTCCGATGAGCCGGTGAGCTCACGGAGGATGCGGGTAGCCTCCTCCAGCCGCTCGCGCTCCTGCTCGAGCGTCGCCTGCAAGCGCTCGTAACCCTCCTGTGTGACGCGTACTCTAGCCACCGTGAACCTCCGTGACGCGTGCTGCCGCTCGGACATCTGCCGCGTCCCTCATCTGCAGGCGAGCCGACGATCCTCACACAAGTGACCGCGTCCGGGCCCGCCGCCTCGGATTCGTCCCTCATACCTCACAGCGACGCGGCCCACTCCCTCGGGAGGGCGCCGCGGTCATCTGCGAATCGGCGACCCGAAGCGGGTCGCGCCTGCTCCGGTCCCCTCCAGTCTACGGCATCCGACGACTTCGACGCGTGCACCACGCCACTCGGCGACAACGGTGCCCCCCGCGTGCGGCAGCCTCAGCGCTCGATGATCAGCCCCTTGGGCGTCATGACGTACTCGACGCGGCCTAGGATGTAGTCGAGCAGGATGGCCAGCAGGGCGGCCGAGAGGGCACCCAGCAGCACCCAAGGCTGGATGGCCTGATTGAGCCCGGAGGCGATGGGGTTGCCGAAGCCTCCCGAGCCCACGTAAGCCCCCAGCGCCGCGGTGCCGACGTTGATCACCACGGAGGTGCGCACGCCCGCGAGGATGATGCGGCTGGCGTTGGGAACCTCGATCTGCCACAGGATCTGGCTGGGCGTCATGCCCATCCCGCGGGCGGCGTCGATCATCGCCGGATCGACCCCCTCCAGGCCCACGATGGTGTTGCGCACCACCGGCAGCAGGCCGTAGAGGATCAGCGCGACGATGGCCGGCCAGAAGCCGAAGCCGATGATGGGCGCCATGATCGCCACGATCGCCAGGGTCGGCACCGTCTGCCCGGAGTTGACGACATCCGAGACCAGCGGCAGGAACTCGCGGAACTCCGCCCGCGTCACCATGATGCCGAGCGCCAGCCCAATGGCCACCGTGATCAGCGAGGAGATCACCACCAGCGTCAGGTGCTGCCCCGCCAGGCTGATGACGGTGTTGGAGTTGTAGAGCAGGTCGGGGCTGGTGGGGAATATGCCGTGCAGCAGCCAGTCCCAGAAGGGCTCGTGGCCGTAGAAGGACCAGATGACCAGGAAGATCCCCGCCGCGCGCACCAGCGGCCGGACCAGCTTCTCGTCGCCACCGTAGTAGCGCAGCCCCAGCAAGCCCTCCACCAGCACCATGAACAGCGCGAACCAGCCCAGCGTCACCCGCGCCGGCTTGCCGGCCTTGTCGCCGGTGGCGGCCGGGTTGGGGCTGTCGCTGACGACGGCCGGCGTGATGCCGAAGGTGAGCACGCGCAGGTCGTCCGAGCCGCGGATGCTGAGCAGCGTGCTGCCGTTGAAGGTGAACACCGGCAGCCACAGGTCGGGCACGATGCTGGCTTCCTTCACGCCGGCCGCGCGAAGCTGCGGGTCGTGGATGGTCTCACGGATCGTCAGCATCGCGAACAGCACCACGGCGAGCCCCAGCCACACCAGTGCCGCGGGCGTGAAGAAGCGACGCCAGGCGCTCAGCCGAGGCCGGTCGGGCACCGTCCTGCGGTCCACCGCGACGGCCGCGGCATCCTCGCGGGCATCGCCGGTGTCGGGGGCACTGCTCATGCCGACGGCTCGCCTTCCGCCCAGCCCTGCTCGGCCAGCTCCTGCAGCGCGCGCAGGGTGATGCTGCCGACGAGCACACCTTTCTCGTCGACCACCGGAGTGATGCGGAAGCCGCGCGCCACCATGGCCGACAGCGCCTCACGGGCGGTGGCGCTCTGGCGTACCCCGATCTCCCGGAAGTCTCCCTCGCTCATGGCGTCGAGGAGCGAGTCGGGATTCTCGCGCAGGCCCTCGCGGTCGACCCAGCCTCGCAGCACGCCGTCCTCGTCGACCACGAAGGCGCTCTTCACGCCGGCCGACTCGATCTCGCGCCTGGCGTCGTCGGCGGTTTCGCGCAAGGCCACCACCGGCGAGTCCTTCGCCATCAGCTCCCGGACACGCAGCAGCCCGAGGCGCTTGAGCTGCCGGTCGGCGCCGACGAAGTCGCGTACGAAGCGGTTCTTCGGCCGCGCCAGCAGGGTGTCCGGGGTGTCGTACTGCACCAGCGATCCCTCGCGCAGGATGGCGATGCGGTCGCCCATCTTGATGGCCTCGTCGATGTCGTGGGTGACGAAGATGATGGTCTTGCCGATGCGCTCCTGGATCTGCAGGAACTCGTCCTGGAGCACCTCGCGGGTGATGGGGTCGATGGCGCCGAAGGGCTCGTCCATGAGCATGATGGGCGGGTCCGCGCCCAGGGCCCGCGCCACACCCACGCGCTGCTGCTGGCCGCCGGAGAGCTGCCGCGGGTACTTGTCGCGGTTGACGTCGGGGTCCAGGCCGGTCAGCTCGAGCAGCGTGTCGACGCGTTTGCGGATGCGATCGTCCTCCCAGCCGAGCATCCGGGGCACCACGGCGATGTTCTCCAGCACCGTCATGTGTGGGAACAGCCCGATCTGCTGGATGGCGTAGCCGATCTTGCGCCGCAGCTCCTCGGCCGGGTAGTCGCGGTTGTCGCGGCCCTCTACCACGATCCTGCCCTCCGTGATGGACAGCAGGCGGTTGACCATGCGCATCGAGGTGGTCTTGCCGCAGCCGGACGGGCCGATCAGGACGGTGATCTCACCGTCGTGAACGGTGAGCGAGAGCCCGTTCACGGCCCGAAAGCCGTCCGGGAACTGCTTGACGACGTTCTGGAACTCGATCACGGGCTCCTCCTAGGCGTTCTGGACATGACGGATGCCGGGCGAGGTGAGCAGCCCCTCGACGAAGCGCAGCAGCGCATCCAGCACCATCGCCAGCGCGATGGCGGGGATGGCGCCGAGCAGGATCTGGTCGATGGAGGTGTTGACGATGCCCTGGATGACGAAGTCGCCGAGGCCGCCGGCGCCGATGACGGTGGCGACCGTGCCAATGCCCACCAGCGCCACGCCGGCGTTGCGTACGCCGGCCATGATCACCGGGAAGGCGAGCGGAAGCTCGATCTGGAAGAAGATCTGCGCGGGCGTCATGCCCATGCCGCGGCCGGAGTCGATGATGGCGTTGTCGACGTTCTCGAGACCGGCATAGGTGTTGCGCACCAGCGGCAACAACGAGTACAGCGTCAGCGCCACCAGCGCCGGCGCCACCCCGATGCCGGAGACGCCCAGGTCGCGGATGGTGAGCGCCTGGATCGACGCCACGCTGCCGAGGAACTGGTCGCTGCCGGCGGCGCGCACCATCAGCAGCATGAAGACGCCCGCCGCGCCAAGGTAGGCGAGCAGGTAGCCGATGCGCAGCACCGTGCGGAACACGCCCTCGCGTTTGAACAGCCAGCGCCGGGCCCCCCACAGCACCAGCGCCACCAGCACCAGCACGAAGATGCCGGTGTCGATGCCGCCGAGACCCGCGCCGCCTCCGAAGCCGATGCGCGCGGCACGGTAGACGAAGCTCACCAACACGCCGGTGAACAGCACCAGCGGTACCGCCACGATGATGGCGGTCAGGATCAGCGCGGCAGTCTGCAGGCGGCCGGCCAGCCGCGAGGCGACGGCGCGGTAGGCGAGGCCGATCAGCACCGCCACCACCACCGTGATCGCGAAGAACTCCACCGACGGGATGAAATGCTTGTCGCCCAGTCGCGCCAGCGGCACCAGCAGGACGCCGAACAGCGCCAGGCTGGGGATGGTCTGGATGATGCCCACCGCGTAGAGGATGATGGGCGCCATGCGCTCGTCGCGCGACGCCCACAGCCCCAGGCCCACGCCGACCACGAAGCCGACGATGAGCGACACCAGCACGAACATCAGGTGCTCGACGAACTTCTGCTGGAGCAGCGCGCCGTTGGTGTGGAACTCGACCATGATGGAGTAGACGTTGAACGAGCCCGCCACCAGCAGCACGAAGATGAAGGCCACCCCCACCCAGGCGGCCAGTGAGCGGACCCAGCCCTGCACGCCGCTGCGCTGCAGATCGCGCAGCCCGGCGAACAGCGTGATGTAGCCGCCCACCAGGCCCAGGGCCAGCCCGCCCGTGGGCAGCAGGCGCGGGTTCTGGATGAAGGCGTCGGCGCCCAGGTACTGCTTGGGGTTGGCGAGCAGATGGTGCCCGGCGACCGCCGGCAGCACCAGCGTCAGCAACATCAGCAGGTTCCCGACGGCCACCAGCAGCCAGCCGCGCATCCCGACGTCCTTGCGGAACGCGAGCATGAACGGGACCAGCGCCAGCGCGAACAGCACAATGTAGCGGTAGTCGCCCTGGAACTGCAGCAGATTGAAGGGTACGCCGGAGGAGATCCGGTTGGGCTTGAGCGTTACCACCGGCAGGAAGAAGAAACCCAGGGCAGCAACGCTACTCCCGAGCATGGCGATGCGGTTCGGTATGGCGCTCACCTCCAGGACGGGCGGCCGCGGCGCGGTGCGCCCGCCGCCGATACGCGGCGCGGCGCCGGCCCGCTCAGGACCGGCCCGCGCGGCTCGCGGGCGCGCAGCTCGAGATAGATTCGCGGCAGCTCGTGGAATAGGAGCACGGGATCAAGATAGGAGCGCGGGGGCCCGGTGGCGGGCCCCCGGCTCGCTGCGGCCGTGCTACTTTATGAAGCCGTTCTGCTTCAGGAAGTCCTTGGCGACCTGGTCCGGGCTGTCCCCCGCCACGAGCACCTGCGCGTTGAGCTTCTGCAGCTCCTGGGTGGTGAACTTGGCCCAGATGGGGTTGAGGATGCCCACGATCTCGGGGTACTTGCGGATCACCGCGCCGCGGAACACGGGCGTCGGCTGGAACACCGGCTGGGCGCCCTCGGTATCCGTGAGGATCACCTCGTGGTACGCCTGCAAGGCGCCGTCGGTGGCGTACGCCATGGCGATGTTCACGCCGTTCGAGCCGTTGGCGAGCGCCTGCTCCGTCTGGGCCGGCGTGCCGCCCGCGATGACGAGCTCCTGGCTCTCCTTGAACTTGAAGCCGTAGGTCTTCTCGAAGGCGGGGATGCCGTCCGGCCGCTGGGCGAACTCGTCGCCCGTAGCGATCTTCGCCTGGCCGCCGCCGTTGATGTAGGCCGCCAGATCCGCCACCGTCTTCAGGTTGTGCTGCTGGGCGAACGAGTCCTTCACGGCGAAGGCGTAGGTGTTGTTCGCCGGCGCCGGCGCCAGCCACACTAGGTCGTGGAGTGCCGCGTCCAGCGAGCTGACGATGGTGTAGGACTCGTACGGGTTGCCCGACGCGCCCGCCGGGATCGAGGCCTTGGCCCAGGGGATGTCCCGGTACCAGTTGCTGATGGCGGTGCCGGTGTAGTTGGGGTAGACGTCGATCTCGCCCTGCTCGAGGGCCTTGCGGACGACCGCCGTGCCGCCGAGGTTGGTCTTGTCGGTCACCTGGTAGCCGTTCGCCTTCAGCGCCTCGACGATGACCTTGCCGAGGATCTTCTGCTCGGCGAACTGCTTGGAACCGACCCGGATGGGTGAGGAGTTCTTGTACTGCTGAGCGAAGCTCAGCCCACCGAAGAGCATTGCCAGGGCGATGAGGACAACGGTCACTTTCTTCACGGTCACCTCCTGCGTGACGAGCACGTGGAACGGACAGACGAGTCTCCCGCACGAACAACGGGCAAACTTGACAGTTGGGCCGAACCGACCGGTATGGAGTCTACCATAGTTCGCGCGAGCCCCGCAAAATTCATGAGCCTAACACGCTCAATCACCTGAGCCGAACGGGTGATTCCCGCCTCGCTCGACATCGGCCCGCGACATTTGAACGACCTCGCAACGAAGGCGGTCGGCGGCACCGTACACTCGAAGCATGCCGCCGCGCCGTCTCGTCCTGGTGTCTCTGGTCGTGGCGGCCGGCCTGCTGCTCGCCGGCCTGGCGCTGCCCGGCCCGCGGTCCCGGGGCGGCGGCGAGCTGGCCGCCATCTACGACCCCTACGCCGCGTCCTTGCTCCAGCCCTACGGCAGCTTCCGTGACGCCCTGCGGAGCGGCGACGCCCTCGAGCTCCAGAAGCTCGCCGGCGGGAGCGACGGCTACCTCGCCTATCGCGCGTCGCTGGAGCTGGCGCGCTGGAAGACCATCGACGCGGCCACGCGGCTGGCCTACTACCGCCGCGCCCTGGCCCTGCGCATCCACGATCCGCTGGCTCGCGACGAGACGCACGCGCTCTACCTCGAGGCCGGCCGGACCGCCGAGGCCGCCGGCGCGGCGGCGGTGGCCGTCGACTACTACACCAAGGCGTTGCCGCTGGACGCGGCGGAGGCGGGGCTGAAGCGGTTGCTGCCGGACCGGCATCGCCTGGCCCGCCTGCTGCTGGACGCGCGCCAGTACCAGCGGGCGCTGGACGCGCTGGGCGGCGAACCCGACGCGGAGGTCACCGCCCGGGCGCAGTACGACCTGGAGAACTACGACCAGGCCCTGCCGGCCTACCGCAGCTGGTACGCCCAGCAGCCCGGCAACGCCGAGGCGCGCCTCGGCCTCGCCTGGACGCTCTTCCAGCTGGGACGCTACGCCGACGCGGACGCGCTGTTCCGCGCCTCGGGCGGCGCCAGCGCCGTCTACGGCCGCGCCCTGATCGCCAACAAACAGGGCGACGTCGACACCGCCGTGAAGCTGCTGGTGAGCACCGGCCGGGCCGACGACATGTGGCTCGCCACCGGCCTGCTGGAAGGCAAGGCGCGCTACTCCGACGCCATCCCCATCTACCTGCGCATCGCGCGGGCCGGGTCCAGCTACGCCGACGACGCCGCCTACCGCGCCTACGTGCTGGCGAGCCGCCTGGGCATGAGCGCTACCGCGGAGGAGGCCAGGCGCCTGGTCCCCAACGACAGCTTCTTCGCCCTCAAGCTGGGCCGGCCGCTCGACGTGCCGGCGCCCGCCCCCGCCGCCATCCCGGCCGGGAGGGTGGCGAGCGTAGCGGCTCCGGCGGCGCCCGCCTCGCCCGGCACCGGCCCAACGGGCGCCGCCACCTCCCTCGAGCTGGCCCGCGCTCTGGTGGCCGTTCACGATCCCTCCGCCGCGGTGGGCGAGCTGCTCTTCAGCCTGCGCCGGCTGGGGGGCACCACCGACGCCCCCACCCCGCCCGCGCCCGCGCAGGACGGCGCCGTCGTGCAGGTGGCGCAGATGCTGCAGAGCCTGGGAGAGTACCGGCAGAGCGTCTACGCAGCCACCACGCTCATTCGCCAGGGCTCCCGCGCGCTCGACGTGTGGCGCCTGGCGTACCCCACGGCCTGGGAGCCCACGGTGGTGCGGCTGGCCCGCTCGGCCGGCGTGTCGCCGGTGGTGGTGTGGGCGGTGATGCGCAAGGAGTCGGCCTTCAGCCCGGTCGCGGTGTCCCGCTCCGACGCCATGGGCCTGATGCAGGTGACGCCGCCCACCTGGGACTGGCTGGGTCAGCTCCAGGGCGACGCCCCGCCCGCCGACCCCTTCGACGCGCAGGCCAACATCCGCTACGGAACGTACTACCTGGGCTACCTGCTGCACCAGTTCAGCGGCAGCCTGGAGCTGGCGGTGTCGTCCTACAACCGCGGCCAGGGCTACATCGGGCGCCTGCTGGCCAGCCCGGACGTGCACGGCAACATGAACGATCTCTACCGCGCCATCGACTCCTACGAGACGCGCGAGTACATGCAGGCGGTGCTGCTCAACGTGGCGGTGTACGAGACGCTCTACCCGAGCCGCTTCGCCGACCCCACCCCCTGAGCGCGCCTCCCCGAGGCGCGGGGCGGCGAGGCACACGCATCGGCGCCCCGGTCGTGAGCACCGGGGCGCCGTCGGAGGAGTCGGGCGGACCCACCTGTCGTCGGGGCCCGCGATCGGCCGTGGTGAACCGTTACTTCAGGATGCACCCGTTCAGGTCGGTCAGCACCACGGCCTCATCGTTGAGCTGCGTGTCGATGCCGTAGGCATCATCTCCGAACTGCCCCTCCAGGAAGTACAGCCTCTGCTTCGAGGTGTCGACCTTGATGTCGTCCTGGTCGGGCGTCTCGTTCTTCTCGGCGTCGGAGCGGCCGGTGCGCTCGATGTCCACGGTGACGGTGCCGTCGCTGTTCTTGTTGGTGTTGACGGTGAAGCCGTCGAGCGCCTGCTGGGTGTTGCTGGGCGTCGGGCTGGGCATGGGCGCGATCGCGTAGGCCACGCGCCAGTAAGGCGTCTGCTTGAGGTTGCGGCACTGGGAGGAGCCGGAGGACCCGCTCTGAGCGAACGCGCCGGAGGCGACCAGGAGCGCCATCAGCAGCGCGGCGAGAGCTACGAGTCGAGAGGGGTGGCGAGCCTGAGTCACGTGTCTTCTCCTTGGGTCCGGCTCGAGCCGGTGGGGGGTGGGGCTACGCAGGCGGGCGACGCGAGTCGCCGTGCGGGTGCGTCGTGAGGGTCAGTTGCCGCTCCGCGACGGCGCCATGGCGCCGATCGAGCCGAGCGACGCCGAGGCGCTGCCGGTCGTTCCGGACGGGCTGGTCGACAGGGGGGTGGCGCTCGTGCCGCTGCCGGCACTGCTACCGCCGGCGGCGGAGCCGCCGAGGCCACCGAGGCCGCTCGAGCCGGTGACGCCGCCGAGGTTGGAGAGGGCCTGGCTGTTGCCGGCGGAGGGCGCCGCCGTGACGGCCAGCGCACCCACCACCACGGCCAGCAGGGCGGCGTAGGAGAGTGCGGGAATCAGGTAGCCGCGGCGGGGACGGGACGCCAACCACTTGTCGACGCCGGGCAGACGGGCTGCGGTGGGCGACAGCGCCAGGGCGAACGCGGCCGCGGCGAGGCCGACATCGCGAACGAAGACGCTGTCCACGGCGCCGGTCATGATCAACGCGCCGAGGATGGCGAGGAGGATGAGGCCGCCCAGCCAGGCGGCCAGCCGGTGGAACATACCCACCGCCAGGAACGCGCCGGTCACCAGCAGCAGGGTGGCGTGGAGGAACATCAGCGGCGTCTGGACGGCGTGGAACAGGTGCGGTACGAAGACCGCCCAGGCGGCGGGACTGTGGAGCTCCGCCACGCCGAACCACACCAGGACGCCGCCGAGCCCGAGCCTCAGGAGGAGCAGGCCGGCAAGGTCGCCCGTGTGCAGCTCGGCGCGGTCACGGGGCTCCGTGCCTTGCTCGCGCGTGGCGGTCGTGGTCACCGCGCGCTCCACGGATGTGGGAGAGTGGATTCGTGGGCAGGCATGGGTGGAGTATGCCCAGCCCCCGTTAACGGAAGGTTAGACGGACGTTGGCGTCCGCTCCTCCAACCTCAACCCCGCGCGGCCAGCGCGTCGAAAGCCCGCCTCACGATGTCGTGGATGAACACGTCGTCGGGATCGCGCCGCTCCAGCAACAGCGGCAGCTCGTCCCGGCGGAGCCAGCGCGCCGCGCTGTGCTTCGCCCGCTCGAGCCGCGGGCGCGTCAGCTCGCCGCGTACCGTGGCCAGCAGGTCGATCTCCCGCTTGGCCTCGCCGCCCGCCTCCCAATCGAGGACCTCCACGACCTCCTGAAGCGCCGTCAGCTCCCAGCCGGTCTCCTCGCGCACCTCCCGCGCCAGTGCCTCCCGCACCCCCTCGCCGGCCTCGGCGTGACCGCCGACCACGTCCCAGCAACCCGGGTAGAGAGCTCGCTGGAGGCTGCGGCGCTGCACGAAGATGCGTCCCGCGCCGTCGTGGATCACCGCTCCCACGACCAGCCGTCGGCGGTCGCGGCGCGCGCCGTCGGCGAAGGCGCGGAGCTGCCCCGAGCTCGGCACCTCGCCGATCACGGGGCCGCCCTCACCCGGCACCGCTACTCACTCACGAGCGTAGGGCTGGCCGTCGGCCGCCGGGGGCACCACCCGACCCACGAGCCCCGCCACCGCGAGGATCGTCGCCAGGTAGGGGAACATCGACAGGAAGTTGGAGGGGATCGGAGCGCTCAAGGCGGAGAGCGTGAACTGCAGCGCGTCGAAGAACCCGAAGAGCAGGGCCGCGCCGAGCGCGCCGAGGGGCCGCCAGCCCCCGAAGATCATGGCCGCCAGGGCGATGTAGCCCAGGCCCGCGGTCATGTTGTGGGCGAACTGGCCGGTGGATCCGATGGTGAAGGAGGCCCCGCCGATGCCGGCGACGATCCCGCCGAGGATGACGTTGCGGTAGCGTACCCGCAAGACCTTGATCCCCACCGTCTCGGCCGCCCGCGGGTGCTCGCCGACCGCCCGAACCCGCAGGCCCCAGCGCGTCTGGAAGAGCGCCACCTGCACGGCGACCAGGATCACGATGGTGAGGTAGACCATGATGTTCTGGTCGAACAGCAGGGGGCCTATGATCGGGATCCTGTCCAAGAGCGGGATGGGGATCGGCCCGAAGACCGCGGGGCTGTTGAGCGTCATCTGGTTCGGCACCAGCAGGCTCAGCAGGAAGAACGTCGTGAGCCCCAACGCGAAGGCGTCGAGGACGACGCCCACGATGATCTGATCCGCCCGGTAGGTGATGGTGAAGACGGCGAGAAGCAGCCCGACGACGCCTCCGGCCAGCGCACCGCAGAGCAGCCCCAGCCAGAGGCTACCGGTGGCGCTGCCGACCACCGCCCCGACGAAGGCCGCGATGAGGAACTGCCCCTCGATCGCGATGTTGATCACGCCGGAACGCTCGCACAGCAGCCCGGAGAGGGCCCCGAGGGTGAGCGGCACCGCCTCGATCAGCGAGGTCGTGAGCAACCCCTCCACGTCGACCGTCTTCCCCTGCCCCGCCCAGGCGAGGAAGGCCACGCCGGAGAGCGCGAGGCCGATGCCAAGGAGCAGGAAGGTTCGAGGATTCCCCTTCCACAGGTACTGCACCACCGCCAGCAGGGCACAGGCGATGCCCAGCCCGACGAGCGTGCCGAACACCGGGATGTGGATGGGCGGCACCCGCAAGGCGGGCGCGGCGTTGAGCTCGAAGATCGTCTTCGATGCACCCGACGCCGTGCGGGCGAACACCAGCAGGTCGATCGCCGCGAGCACCAGCAGGGCTGCCGACAACCCGCGCCGGCGCACCGCCGCCAGGTCCTTTCGCAGCTCTCGGTTCTGCACGGCGGCAGCCTCTCCGTCACTCATCCGGACCAACCTCCGAAGACCCGACCGGCTCCGCGCACGCGGATGCGGAAGATGGTGCGGATGACGCCGGGCGCCGCCACGAACAGCACCAGGACCGCCTGCAGCACCTGCACCAGCTGGAGTGGAATGTTCGCGTCCAGCTGCATCGTGCGGCCGCCGGCCGCGAAGGCGCCGAAGAGCAGCGCCGACAGACCCACCCCGTAGGGATTGCCCCGCCCCAGAATGGCGACGGTGATCCCGTCGAAGCCGATCGTGCCGCCGTAGCCGGCGGCGATCCTGTGGTCGACGCCGAGCACCATGAAGGCGCCCGCGAGCCCCACGATCGCCCCTGCGAGCGTCATCGCGAGCACGTACTGCATGCTGATGTTCACGCCGGCGACGCGCGCGGCCTCGCGGTTGGCCCCGAGCATCCTGAACTTGAAGCCCAGCGTGCTGCGCTGCAGCAGCCACGCCACCCCCACCATGCAGGCCACCGCCAGGACGATGCCGAGGTTCACCCGCAGCGAGGCTCCGGCGAGAAGCGGCAGGCGCGCCGTGCCCGCAACCACCTTCGAGACGGGCTGATAGCGCGGCGGCGCCTGGAACAGCGCCGTCGTGAGGATGTAGGTGAGGAGGTTCAGGCCGACGTAGTTGAGCATCATCGAGGTGATGACCTCGTGAGCGCCGGTTCGGGCCTTGAGGATGCCCGGGATGAAGCCCCAGACCGCCCCGAACACCGCGCCCACGATGATGGCCAGAGGAAGATGAAGATAGATGGGCAGCCCCGGCATGAGGAAGCCGGCCAGCGTCGCCCCGATGGCCCCGAGGATGAGCTGGCCCTGCCCGCCGATGTCGAAGAGGCCGGCCCGGAAGGCCAGCGCGATGCCCAGCCCCGACATCATCAAGGGGGTGGTCGAGACCAGGGTCTCCGACAGCGGATAGAAGGCGCTCGAGATGCTGTGGCCGTCGCCGCTCGCGATCGCCTGAACGATGCCGCGGGGGCTGCCGATCGAGCCGATGAACAGCGCCGAGTAGGCGGTCGCGATGGCGTGCCAGCTCTGCGCGAAGGCGGCGCCCGGCGCGTGGCCGAAGCGGCCCCAGGCGGTCGTCGCCGCAGGGCTCGCCAGGACGATGATGATGCCACCCAGCACGAGCGCGCTGACGAAGGCGAGCAAGGTCACGATGACGGCGTTGCCGCTGAGGAGGAAGCGGCCGAACCGCGCCAGCGTCGATCCGCCTCCGCGTGGCTCGGCGTCCGGCCTGAGGGGCTCGTCGCTCATGTCGCTCCCCCGGCCATGATCTCCTCAGGCGTGCCCCCGGCCATCAGCAGCCCGACCTGATCTCTCGAGACCTCGGCCTGCTGGTAGGGCCCGACGAGCTTGCCGCGGTACATGACGACGATACGGTCGGCGAGTTGCATCGCCTCGTCGAGCTCGGCAGATATCAGAAGCACGGCCGCTCCTCCGTCGCGTGCCGCCACCAGCCGCCGGTGCACGTACTCGATCGACGCGACGTCGAGCCCGCGGGTCGGCTGTGAGGCGATGATCACGCGGATGTCGCGCGAGAGCTCACGTGCGACGATGACCTTCTGCTGGTTGCCGCCCGACAGCGTCGCGGCAGTGGCGTTGATGCTGCTGGCGCGGATGTCGAACTCCTTGAGGCGCTCCTCGGCCATGGCGTGGATGCGGTTCCAGTCGAGCGCGCCGCGGCGAGAGTAGGGCGCCTCGTCGAAGACGTCGAGCACCAGGTTCTCGGCGATGGTGAAGCTGAGGACCAGGCCGTCGCGCTGGCGGTCCTCGGGAACGTTGCCCACGCCCGAACGGAGGACGCGCTTCGGCGAGGCCCCCGTCACGTCGCTGCCGGCGATGCGGACCGTGCCTGCGACCACCGTGGCCAGGCCCGTGAGCGCCTCGGCAAGCTCCGTCTGTCCGTTGCCTTGCACGCCGGCGACGGACAGGATCTCACCGGCGCGAACCTGCAGCGACACCCCGTCCACCGCGACCTGCCCCGCGTCGTCGAGCGCCACCAGGTCCTCCACCTCGAGCACCGGCTCGCCCGGCTGGGGCGGACCCTTCGTGACCTCCAGCTCGACGCCGCGCCCGACCATCATCGACGCCAGCCTGGGCTCGTCGGTCTCGCTCGGTCGCGTCGTTCCGATGACCTTCCCGAGGCGGATCGCGGTGATCCGGTCGGCCACCTCGAGCACTTCCTTGAGCTTGTGGGTGATGAAGAGGATCGTCCTGCCCGACTCGCGCAGAGAGCGCATCACGCGGAAGAGGTCCTGGATCTCCTGCGGCGTGAGGACCGCCGTCGGCTCGTCGAGGATGAGCACCTGCGCCTCGCGCGCCAGCGCCTTGACGATCTCGACGCGCTGCTGCTGGCCGACCGAGAGATCGCCCACCAGGGCGTCCGGATCGACCTCCAAGCGGAAGCGTGCCGACAGCTCCTCGATCTCCTGGCGGGCCCGACGGCGGTCGAGGAAGCCGAAGCGGCGCGTGCGCTCGAAGCCGAGCATCACGTTCTCGGCGACCGTCAACACCGGGATGAGCATGAAGTTCTGGTGGACCATCCCGATGCCCGCGCGGATGGCGTCGCCGGGGTCCTCGAAGTGGACGGCCTCCCCGTCGATGAAGATACCGCCCTCGTCCGGCCGGTAGAGGCCGTCGAGGACGTTCATGAGCGTGGTCTTGCCGGCGCCGTTCTCGCCGAGGAGGGCGTGGATCTCGCCCCCCTCGGCGGTGAGGTCGATGCGGTCGTTGGCGACCAGGTCGCCGAACCGTTTGGTGATGCCCTTCAGCTCCAGGCGCATCGCGTCGTCAAGCGAGCGTGCTCAGGGCAGTCGTCACGGAGCGGGATAGGACTTCGGGTCGACGGAGATGCTTCCGTTGATGATCCCCTGCTTGATGGTCTGAAGCTCCGACTTGACGGAATCGGGGATCTTGCTCTCGAAGTCGTGGAAGGGCGAGAGGCCGGTGCCGCCGTTGGCGAGCGTGCCCACGTAGTTGCCGCCCTTGAAGGTGCCGTCCTTGACCTCGCCGACGGCCGCCTTCACCGAGCTGGCGATCCCCTTCGTGACGCTGGTGAGGAAGAGGCTGCAGTACTGCGGCGCGGAGACGCACCCGTCGGTGTCGACCCACTCCATGTAGACCGGGCTGCTCGGGGACGAGGTGTCATGCTGCTGCACCGCGGCGGCCGCGCCCAGGCCCACCGAGCCGGCGACCGGGAAGACGATGTCGGCGCCCTGGTTCATCAACGCCTCGGTGACCGTCTTGCCCTTCGCCTGGTTGGTGAAATCGTTGGTGAAGGTGCCTTCGTTGCTCTCGGGGTTCCAGCCGAGGACCTTCACCGACTTGTTCATCTGCTGGTCGTAGTAGCGCACGCCCGCAGCGAACCCGTCCATGTAGATGGTGACCGTCGGGATCTTCATCCCGCCGAAGGTGCCCACCGCACCCGTCTTCGACATCGCCGCTGCCAGGTATCCGCCGAGGAAGGCAGCCTGGTTGGTGTTGTAGATCAGCCCGAGCACGTTCGGGATCGCCGGGTCGTAGGTGTAGTCCACGATGGCGAACTTCTGGTCCGGGTTGGCGGCGGCCGCGGCCTTCGTCGCGTCGCCCATGAGGAAGCCGACCGTCACGATGAGGTTGGCCTTCTTCTGGATGAACGCCTGGATGTTGGGGGCGTAGTCGCTCTGGTTGGTGGACTGGAGGTACTGGATGTTGATGCCGTAGGCCGCCTTGGCGTCCTCGAGCCCCTGCCACGCCGAGGCGTTGAACGACCGGTCGTCGATGCCGCCGGTGTCGGTGACGACCCCGGCCAGGAAGTTCGCGGCCTGGGCGAACACGGCGGTTGCCGTGCCCATGACTAGGGCGGCCAGCGCGAAGATCATCACGATGCGTTTCACAGGTGGTACCTCCCGGAGTGGCATATGACGGGCTCACGTCCCGCTTCTCAACGGTCTCACGATAAGGCTTCACAGAGCGGATTGCCAGAGGTGGAGGGGCACCGGCCGGACTCCACCCCGACCGCCGGCGGGACCTCGAAGCCGGCATCCACGACAACGCCGCCACCGTCTTCGTGCCCAGCCGGAAGGCGCGTTGTACCCTCATCGGCGGCTCCGGCAGCGCGCCGCTGCGGATCCAGCTGCCCGCAGACACCGTCCTGGAGCGCGAGCATGACGTACTAACGAACGTTCGTTCGCTTCATGTGCCATACTGGGGATGCCGGGCCCCGACACCCCCCGGCGTGCGGAGGCGGTATGCCATGCTCGACGCGCTCTTCCCCTTCACCCGAGCGATCGGCCGGAAGGCGTATGCGCTGCGCTTGCTCGGCTGCACGGTGATCTCGGCGCCGGTGGTGTGGTGGCGCTCCGAGGTGCTGCAGACACGCCAGCCCACCGAGGCGCTCATCTTCCTGCTGGTGCTCATCGTGGTCCTGGCGATCATCCAGGCACAGGTCATCGGGCGCCTGCGGGACATGCATGCGTCCATCCTGATCTCCGGCCTCATCTACGTGCCCTACGTCAACGCGGCCCTGGCCCTGGGGCTGCTGCTCTTTCCCGGGGTCAAGGTGCCCGCGCCCGCGCGCTCGCCCGCCATCGGCGGCTAGCCCGCCGCGAGCGGCCGCAACGACGACGGGCCCCCGCCATGGCGGGGGCCCGTCGCTGCACGCTTGAAGGCGCACACCTGCAACCTTGGAGCGGGAGACGGGATTCGAACCCGCGACAGCCACCTTGGCAAGGTGGTGCTCTACCAACTGAGCTACTCCCGCATGGCAAGAGGCCTAAGGCCGATGCCTTAGACCTTCACTGCCGGGATAGATAATCTCCCCGCACTGACCTACTTTCGCAGGGGGCTGCCCCCCAACTATCATCG
>CAZBZU010000043.1:0-29961 GCA_964496495.1 uncultured bacterium | reverse complement strand
ACTTCGACGACCGCAACTGAACCCACCTCGCTTCCCTGCATCCGATCCCCCTACCCTAATGAACGGACCAAGAAACAGGGAGGAGGTCATGTTCCTTAGCGACCGACCTCAGTGCTTGACAATGAGGTACGGCGGGCCTATTCTCTCCCAACTACTTGAATGCATGTTCCGCCAGGTGGAATGCATATCTCGGCATGGGGCCTGGTGAGAGGTCGTGACGTGGCTGTCGAGTTCGAGGGTCGGGCGTTTGACGCATACGACAAGCTATTGCTCGTCTTGGCGGCGTTCGAAGACGAGCCGCGGTGTTCGCTCGGCACACTCTCGGACCGGGTTGGGCTGCCAAAGAGTACCGTTCACCGGGCGCTCTCGAAATTGAAGACCTATGGCTTCGTGGCGCAGGACACAGGAACGAAGGATTACTTCTTGGGGTATCGACTCAGGGCCCTCGCAAAGAAGGTCCAGAGCACGACGTTCATCAGCAGCGTCGCGGACGCACACGTGTTGGCGTTGGCAGAGGCCTCTGGCGAATCGAGTTTCTTGACCGTTGTGGATGGAGTCTATGCGTTGTGTGTTTGCCGGACGGAGGCCAAACATCCTTTGCGGATAACGATGGAGATCGGTTCGCGGACGCCCCTCCACCGAGGCGCTTCCAACGTTGTTCTGCTCGCGCACATGGCTCGGGCCGATCAGGAGACGGTCGTGGGCTACTGGGTTGCCAACCCGGCTGAGCGCGAGTCCTTGCGCCGACGACTCATGGAGATACGACGTGCTGGCTACGTCTACACGAACTCGGAGCTTAGTCCAGGTGCGGCGGCGATTGCCGTTCCAGTGCTGGATCGGGAGGCTGATCTGGTCGCCGCTCTCAGCCTCAGCGGGCCAACCGAAAGGTTGTCGGAGGCTGGGGCGGAGGACTTGTTGCCAGCGCTTCACGAGCACGCTACGGCGATCGCTCGGGAGCTCGGATTCCTGGCTGTTCCGGCGGATGCCGGTGACGAAGCGCACGATAGGAAAGGAGCGGCGTAATGAAACGGATGAGGTTGCTGTTGGTGGGCGTGGCTGTCCTGGTGTTCGGGATGGCGCATGCCCAGGTCACGTTCACGTACATCGAGGGGCAGCAGATCCCCACGGTTGACCCGGCGAAGGCGGTGGACGAGAGTTCCTTGCACGCCGTCATCAACACCTACGATCCGCTGGTCCGTCCGGAGAGCCAGAAGGACTCTATGATGCCGGGGCCGTCGGTCGCGGAGTCTTGGACGGTCTCCCCGGATGGCAAGACGTACACGTTCAAGATCCAACCTGGCATCAAGTTCCATGACGGCTCGCCTCTCACGGCGGAAGACGTCGTCTACTCGATGCAGCGCATGCTGGCGATCAAGAAGGGCTTTTCTTGGTTGTGGTCAGGGGTGTTGGACCCGTCGAGCGTGACGGCCCCAGACGCCCAAACGGTTGTCTTCAGTCTGTCCAAGCCCTTTTCGCCATTCCTCGCCACGCTTACACAGCTCTTCATCGTCAACAAGCATCTTCTCAGCGCAAACCAGCAGCCTGGCGATTTCGGTGCAAACGGCGACTACGGGCAGAAGTACCTCGAAGATCACGACGCTGGCTCCGGCCCGTACGAGCTCTCCCAGTACAACCCGGCTTCGGGCATGACGCTCACGCGCTTCGCTGACTACTGGCGAGGCTGGAAGCCGGGCCAGATCGACACGGTCGACTATAAGGTCGTGCTGGAGGAAGCGACCATCAAGACGCTTCTGAGCAGTGGCCAAGCGGACATGATCGACCAGTGGCGCACACCGCAGACGTACAAGGAACTTGCCAAGGTCAAGGGTGTGACCGTCAACGAGCAGCCTAGTGCGCAGCTCTTCCACATCGAGATGGATACGCAGCGGGCGCCGCTGGACAATCTCGACGTTCGCAAGGCGATCACATCCGCTATGGACTACCAGACTGCGGATAATGACATCCTTCAGGGAGCCGCGCAGGCGATTGGGCCGGTGCCGATCAAGGCCTGGGAAGGCTACGGGGTGTCCAAGGACGAGTTGGCGAAGTACGGCATCACGCCCTACAAGTTCGACCTGGAGGCCGCGAAGCAGGACCTCGCTCAGTCTGGCTACAAGCCCGGTCAGATCGAGCTGACGATGGTGTATCCATCCGGCACTCCCTTGGAGCGCCAGGTGGGGCTGCTTCTCCAGAGCGACCTTGCGAAGATCGGTATCAAGCTCAACCTGAAGGAAGAACCGTGGGCGACGATCGTGGCTGACGCGGCCAAGGCGGAGACGGATCCGGAGCTGGCGGGCATCTACGACACCCTGAAGTACCCGCACCCCGACAGCCACCTCTACGGCATGTATACGCCGGAGGCGCTGGGGAGCTACCGCACCATCAGCCGGTTCACGGATCCGAAGGTCACGCAGCTCCTCACGGTGGCGCGTGCCACCACAGATCAGCAGAAGCAGCTCGACCTGTACTTGCAGGCTGAAGGGATCATCACGCAGGCCTACCCGAGCATCTACATCGCGAACCCGATGCACCGCATCGCCTATCGCGATTACGTGAAGGGCTACCACTACGTGGGCCTGCTCGGGTACGACATCTCCTTCTACGACTTCACGATTCAGAAGTGAGGTAGCACTCTCCATCGAGGGGTGGGACCAGCGACATGGGTCTAGTGCAGTTCTCGATCCGGCGACTGTTGATGCTGGTCCCCACCCTCTTCGGCTTGCTCCTGCTGGTCTTCATCATTGCTCGCGTGATGCCGGGCGACCCGGTTCGCCTGGCGCTGGGGCCGGAGGCCACGCAGGAGCAGGTCCAGAACTACCGGCATCAGCTTGGATTGGACAAGCCCTTCGTGCTCCAGTTCGTGGATTACGTGGGTGGCGTTCTTCGCGGCGACTTCGGCCAGTCGCTCCGGACCAACCGCAGTGTCAGTCAAGACATCGCGTCGACGCTACCGCCAACGTTGGAGCTGGTCGTTGCGAGCTTGATCGTGGCGGCGCTGTTCGGCGTGCCGATCGGCGTGCTCTCAGCGGTCTTCCGAGACAGTTGGCTCGACAACCTCGTGAGGTTTGTGGCGGTATCGGGTGTTGCGCTGCCACGCTTCTGGCTGGCGATCATCCTCCAGATCACGTTGGGATCCGGGTTGGGATTGTTCCCGATCATCGGCCAGACCAGCGTGCCGATCCACCACATCACCGGTTTCGACACGATCGATGCGCTCGTGACGGGGAATCTGCGAGGTTTCGCGAGCGTGTTGTGGCACCTGACGCTACCAGCGTTCGCGCTTGGCCTGCCAGACGCCGCACAACTGGCGCGCCTGATTCGCAGCACGATGATCGACGTACTCAGGAAGCAGTATGTGCTGGTGCACCGAGCGTACGGTATGCGGCCGTACCGGCTCGTGGCGCGGTATGCGCTTCGCAACAGCCTGACCGCGGCCTTGACGCTCATGGGGATGGTGCTCGGCGCGCTCATCCAGAACGCGTTCCTGATCGAGGTGGTCTTTTCGTGGCCGGGCATCTCCGCGTACGGTGCCGCGGCCGTTCTCGCCAAGGACTTCAACGCGGTGGTAGCTGTCACGCTCGTCATCGGGGTCGTCTATTTGACGAGCAACTTCCTTGTGGATCTGCTGTATGGCGTGGTGGATCCGCGGATTCGGTACCAGTGACCCGTCATGACCAGCCAAGCCACACAAGCCGTCTCCGCGGAGCGCCCATGGTACCGAGCACGGTGGTTGCGGCGCTTCTTCAGGAACCGTCTGTCCCTGGTCGGTCTGGCGATGGTTCTCGTCGTGATCGTTGCCGCCATCTTCGCTCGTTATCTGGCTCCCTACCCGGGCGACGCGGGCCCTTCGGTCCACTTCGCCAACACCCTCCAACCTCCAAGCCTCGCCCACCTCTTCGGCACAGACGACGTCGGTCGGGACATCTTCAGCCGGGTGATCTTCGGTGCGCGGTTCGCGCTCCTGTACCCCGTCGTCGTGTTGGGCATCGCTCTCCTCATCGGCATCCCGACGGGCCTCATCGCCGGGTACTGGCCGCACAGTGTAGTGGGGAACCTCATCCTGCGGCTGACGGACGTCTTTCTCGCGGTGCCTCCACTGGCGCTCGCCCTGGCGGTGACGGTCGCGTTCAAGCCCAGCCTGGCAACCGCGATGATCGCCATCTCGTTCACCTGGTGGCCCTGGTACACGCGGCTCATCTACGGCGAGACGCGACGGGTCACCCAGGAGGCGTTCGTCGAAGCGACCGAAGCGCTGGGGCAGAAGAGCCTGAAGGTGATGTTCAAGCACATCCTCCCGAACATCGTCTCGCCCGTGGTCGTGAAAGCCACGTTGGACGTCAGCTTCGTGATCTTGCTCGGTGCTAGCCTGTCCTTCCTGGGCGTGGGGGCGCAGGAACCGACGCCCGACTGGGGCGCCATGATCGCCCGTGGCAGGCTCTATCTGCCAAACCAATGGTGGGTGTCCACCATGCCGGGGTTCGCGATCTTCATCACGGTCACTGGATTCAACCTTCTGGGAGATGCATTGAGAGACGCCTTGGATGTCATGGATTGAACCAAGCGGATCGAGGCAAGAGTGAAGGGCGGGCCAAGGGATGAATGACCTGGACAGAGAAACGGTGCGGCCTTTGGCCCTCGGCGGGGGGGTGCTGGGCGGCGGAGGCGGGGGCGAGGTCAGCGAGGGGCTTCGCCTCCTCGAGCTGGCGCTGGAGCTGGGGCGGCCGACCATCAGGCCATTCGATGAACTGAATGGCGACATGGTCGTTGTCACGGTGTCTGGGGTCGGCGCACCGGCGGCGGCCGACCGCGACGTCAGGATCGCTGACTACCTGGAATCGATCGAGCTCTTTCTGGAGAGCTTCGGAGCTCCAGTCGCAGGCATGATCTCATCCGAGAACGGCGGGTTCTCATCGGCCAACGGGTTCGTACAGTCGGCGCTAACAGGCACTCCGGTGATCGACGCAGCCTGCAACGGCAGGGCACACCCCTCAGGTGTCATGGGCTCGATGGGCCTGCATCGCCTGCCGGACTACGTATCGAAGCAGGCGGCGGTAGGCGGAACCCCTTCGGCGCGTCGCGTACGGCTATACGCGGAGGGCGCGCTGCGTTCGGTAGATCACGTTGTGCGGCAGGCGGCCGTCGCCGCGGGCGGACTGGTGAGCGTGACCAGGAACCCCGTTGAGGCTTCCTATGTCGGAGCCCACGGAGCGCCAGGTGCGTTGACCTTGGCCGTGGCTCTCGGAGAGCTGATCCTGCTCTGGGAGCAGAAAGGCGCTCGTGCCGTGGCCGACGCCCTCCTCGAGCACTTCGGGGCAGGTGAGATCCTGGCGGCAGGCTCGGTGAGTGCAAAATCGCTGCGGACGGAGGGGGGATACGACATCGGCTCGGTGAGCGTTGGCGGCGTCGAGGCCACGTTCTGGAACGAATTCATGACGGTGGACGAGGCTGGCGGGCGGAAGGCCACGTTCCCCGACCTCGTGTTCGCACTGGATGAAGCCACAGGGTTGCCGCTCACGACAGCGGAGATCGAACGTGGCCGGGAGATCGTGTTGGCCGCTGTCCCAAAGGAACGACTACCGCTTGGCAGTGGTGTCAAGGACCCGGACGTGTTGCGCGAAGTGGAGCGCGTCCTCGGCGTGACCGGGGTGGCGTAGGAGGCCGATCATGATATTGAACGAAGTCCTTCGAATCCTTGACGTCCTTGACTCCCCCGGCGCCAGTGGCGAGGGAGTCGCGTCGCTGCTGCGCGACGTGAACCCGGACATCGACACCCACCTCGAAGCGATCAAGGGTGATCAGGGAAGCACCGACTTCGTGAAGGTGGTGATCCCGGGCAGGAAGGGCAAGTCGCGTGGAGGCAGCGCACGAACGCTCGGTGTTATTGGCCGGCTCGGCGGCATCGGTGCTCGGCCCGAAGTCGTCGGAATGGTCTCGGACGGGGACGGCGCCGCCTCCGCGCTCAGCGCAGCGCTCAAGCTTGCGGACATGCACGCCAAGGGCGACGTGCTGGACGGCGACGTCATCGTGGCGACGCACGTATGCCCGAACGCGCCCACCATCCCGCATGAGCCGGTGACGTTCATGGGATCGCCGGTGGACATGGAAACGATGAACCGACACGAGGTCGATGCGGACATGGACGCGGTCCTCAGCATCGACACAACGCGCGGCAACCGCGTGGTCAACCACAAAGGCATCGCCATCACCCCCTCCATCCGTGAGGGCTGGATCCTCCATGTGAGCCAGAGCCTGCTCTCGATCATGGAACGGGTGACGGGCTTGCCTCCGGTCGTGCTTGCCGTTGCAGCGGGAGACATCACCCCGTACGGGAACGAGGTCTATCACATCAACAGCCTTCTTCAGCCGGCCACTGCCACGAGCGCGCCCGTTGTTGGCCTTGCCATCACATCAGCCACGTTGGTGGCCGGCAGCGCCACGGGTGCGAGCCACGAGGGCGACATCGCACTGGCTGCGACCTTCGCGGTGGAAGCCGCCAAGGACTTCGGACGCGGACGCGCCGAGTTCCACGACGAGGCCGAGTTCAAGAGGCTCGTGGAGCTCTATGGCGACATGCGACACCTCAAGACGCTCGGCAGGTCATCATGACGCGCCTTGGAGCAATCACGGTTGGTCAGAGCCCGAGGGTCGACATCATGCCGGACATCGAGCCCTTGCTGCCCGGTGTCGAGATCCTGGAACGAGGAGCACTGGATGGGTTCGGGGACGACGAGCTCGATAGGTTGACGCAGCAGAAGCGGGATCCTGTGCTGGCGACAAGGCGCCGCGACGGCCGCGAGATCATCGTGGCCGAGGACGATGTGATGGCCGGGCTTCGCACCGGGATCGCAGACCTCAACGGCTGTGGGGTGGAGGCCATCCTCCTCCTCTGCACAGGCACGTTCCCATCTCTCGAGTCCGCAGTTCCGATCCTCTACCCCGAGCACCTCCTCAGCCACTTCGTGCGCGCGGTGTCTGGAGGAAGCAGTGTCGGTGTAATGACGCCAGCAGAAGCTCAGATTCCCTTCCAGCGCAGACGGTGGCAAGAAGCACTTGGTGATGGGAACCGGCTCCAGGTGCGATATGCCAGTCCGTACGCCGACGGCGCACTGAACGAAGTCGAGACCAAAGCGCAGGAGCTTGCCACACAAGGGGCCGAAATGCTGATCCTGGATTGCCTCGGCTACACACGCCAGATGCGTGAACGAGCAAGAAGGACGGCCGGGAAGCCCGTCGTCCTGGCACGTACGGTCGTCGCCCGCGCGGCTGCTGAACTGCTAGGCATATAGCGGCCGAACCGGAGACTGAAGTCGGAGGCGCCTGTGTCCCTTGACAACTGTCAGCGCGGCGGCGGAAGCCGTGACGGGTCCGAACGGCTGGGGAGCTGGCGCCGCCTGTACCGGTCAGCGTCACGTCAGACAATCGAGAGGCACGAGTCTTCAGCCAGGAGGTGGCCGATAATCGGACGCCGATCGCCCACGACGCCCTAGTAGCTCGGTCGGCCTGGGATGAGCTTTCCACCAACCCGTGTCACGCCGGTTCCAAGAGCTTGCCGATGGTCCCCCTCAGCAAGACTTCGAGGGTCTCGACAGGACACGCCGCAAACCGAATGCTTCCAAACGAGCGCGCCTTCAAGTTCCACGACATCTGGCACTCCCTAGTGCCGATCGAGGGCACCTAGGTGCGGGCATCATGGCTAGAGCCGTGAGGGCCCACGGACTCCAGGGTGTTGAGCTTCATAAGCTCTTGCTCTCACCGCATGTCCCTTACGAGGGAATGCTTCGACCTGTCCAGATGGTCTGTAAGCGCCTGGCGCAACGCTGCAAGATCTCCTTTGTCGAAGGCCTCGATGATCTGGCTGTGTTCGTCGCACTCCCTGATTACACGCGTACGCCAGCTAGGAGCACCCGTGTGCGCCCTAGCGATTATCACGTGGGCCTTGAGGGCCTCGTAGATCTCGAGGAGAACCTCATTCCCTGACGCCTCGACAATGACGTCGTGAAACTCCCGGTTGAGCGCATCATGCTGACGCTCAGAGACCGTTGGATCGCGTTCCCCCAACGCCGTTTCCTTCATCTCATCATTTATCCTTCGCAGCCGCCGAATCTCCGGTGCCTTGATGCGCTGGATCGCAGTCTCGCACGCAAGAAGCTCGAGAGCCCGCCTGACATCCATGATCGAGGCGACTCGCTCACGGGTCAGGCGACTGACATACGTACCCTTTCGCGGCTCAATGACAACGAGCCCATCTGCCTCTAGACGAAGAAGGGCGTCGTGAACTGGTGTCCTGCTGATCCCCAACTCTTCGCTTAGGCCCTTCACGGTCAACTTCTGCCCTGGCAGCAACTTCCCCTGGATGATGAGGTCATAGAGCCGCGAGTACGCAACCTCGGCGATGGGGCGAGTCCGGGCATGCGGCAAAGCGCCTACGTTTCCAGCCACGTATGACCTCCGATTGACAGCGATGATAACTCACTCGTAACATGTGACATGTCAGACAACCAATCCCGCGGCTCCAAGGACGGAAGGGGCACAGCCGTGACTCCAGAAGATCAGCTAGCGTCTCTCCTGAAACGCAGACTGCGGCTGCCGCTCGCAGACCTCGACGCCACGACGGTAGAGGGCTACGGGCGGGACCTTGGCGAACTGGCGGGCTCGCTGCCTAGACTTCACGACGCGAAGACGGCCGAATACAGCGGCCACAAGCAGGAGGGAACCACTGCACCGCTTCATCAGTCTGATGAGGCAACGCGGCGAGCCCCCCAAACCCTTCACGAGTACACGATCGAAGCTCTTGCTCCCCTTCTCGAGCGCCACGAGGTCGGCGTTGGTGCCCTTGCGAAGCACATGTTGGACCGCATTGGGAAGTACGAGCCTCGCGTCCGCGCGCACACAACCGTAGCCCGGGACTCTACGCTCGAGCAGGCAACGAGACTCGACGAGGATCTCGCTAGATCTCACTGGCGCGGGCCTCTGCACGGCATCCCAATCGGGGTCAAGGACAGCATCCCCGTCGCGGGCCTTCGCTGGACGGCCAACTCCAGGCTTTACGAGAACCGTTGGGCGATCAAGGACGCGGAGGCAATCGCCAATCTGCGACGAGCAGGGGTCATCTTCATAGGGAAGCACAACCTGAACGAGTTCGGATGGAGCATCCCGAACGAGAACGACCTCACCCCTCCGCCCAGGAACCCCTGGAACCCTTCAGAGTACTCCGTCGGATCCAGCAGCGGGTCTGGGGCCGCCGTGTCAGCTCGACTTGCCTTTGGAGCTGTCTGTACCGACGGCGGCGGCTCAGCGAGACTCCCGGCCGGTCAGCACGGCCTCTTCGCGCTCAAGCCCTCACATGAGGGGGTTCCCCGCGCGGGTTACACCGATCGCACGCTATCGGAGATCAGCTTCCTCGCGCGGAGCGCACCAGACGTCGCCATGCTGTTCGCCGCAGCGCGCACCCCGACCACGACGTCAGTTCAGGAGCTTGCGGCATCGATCTCGGGGGCCCGCGATCACGTGAACACGCCGAAGGGAACGACTCGTATCGGCATCCCAAGGGACCTGGTGGAGTCGATTGAGCCAGAGACAGACGTCCTGGACTCGTTCAAAGCCACTGCCGAACGCATCCGCGAAGGCGGCTACGAAGTCGTCCCCATTCCCGCCGAGCAACTCTTCCCTCTGCCTCTTCGAACGGTGGTCGCAGCCAACTTCGTCGTGCTGTGCGCAGAAGCCTACGCCGACCACGCAACAGCGCTCATGGAACACGCCTCCGGCTACGGGGATAGTGCGAGGCATTACATTAGCCAAGGCGCCTTCCTGAGCGCAGATGATTACTTGAACGCGCTGTCCTTAAGGGAAGGGCTTCAGCGGCACTTCCGGGGCGTGTTCAAAGACATCGACGCACTCCTGTTGCCGACTTCCCCTGTAACGACGACTCGCGCCGCTCGAGACCCCAAGACCCACCGAAAGGGCGGAAACGCGATGTTCACGGCGCCGTTCAACCTTGCGGGGCTCCCAGCTACCTCTCTTCCCGCTGGCCTATCAGCCACGGGCATCCCGATGGGAATGCAGTTGGTTGGCCCCGAGGGTAGTGAACTTGATCTTCTTCGCCTAGCTCACGCCGTGTACCTTCCACCAACCTACCCTGACCTCGATCGTCAGGGTCTGGGCCCGTCATGACAGGAGGTGCTCACTGGCGATCCGTGTTCGCTGCGTCCAGGAACGATACCGCTTCCGAAGAGGCAAGGAGGAATTGCATGCGGCTCAGAAGGCTGATCATCGGTCTCATCGTGGTGACGGGAGTGTTTGTGTCCGTCTCCTTCGCTCAGAAGGTGACGCTCCAGTTCCCCTCTTGGCAGGCGACGGAACCCGGCACCTCCGATTGGTGGAAGGACGTCATCAATCGGTTCGAGCAAGAGCACCCCAACGTCACGGTCAACTTCTACTCGGTGCCCTACCCGCAGTACGTGAACAAGCTGACGGCTCAATTCGCGGCTGGTACTCCTCCTGACATCGTTCACCTCCCGTCAGCAAACCTCATCCAGTTCGCAGCGCAAGGCTGGCTCGAGCCGCTGGATAGCCGCCTGAGTGGAACCAACATCCCAAGCCAGTACATCCCCCTCCAAAAGGACGCGATGTCTTGGAAGGGCCAGACGTATGGCCTCCTGCTCCTCGGATATGGGAACAGCCTCTACTACAACGAGCAGCTTCTCCAGAAGGCAGGCGTCGCGGTTCCCAAGACCCCCGGCGAGCTCCTCAACGCCATCGAGAAGATCAACGATCCCACCAATGGCGTCTACGGCATCGCTGAAATCACGGCACAGAATCCCAACATCTACATGGAAGCCTCCGACTGGGTCATGGGAGAAGGCCAGACGTGGACGAAGAACGGCAGCTATGACCTGACGAATGCCGACGTCGTGAAGGCCGTCAACGACTATCGGAAGTCGCTCCAATACGCGCCTGCCGGTACGACAAGTGAAGCAGCGCGTCAGCTCTTCATCAACGGGAAGGCCGGTTTCATCTTCCAGGGTCCGTGGATGGCCAACTACATCTCCCAGGCCAGCAAGGACATACAACCGAACCTCAAGGGTGAAGCCGTTCCCTTCCCCGTGACGGTCGGCGGGGCCAGCAACAACTTGTCGCTTCCAAAGGACATTAGCCCGGACAAGCAGAAGCTGGTATGGGACTTCATGCAGCTCGTGGCGTCCCCATGGTCACAGGAACTCTACGCCACCGTTGCCAATCAGCCGCCCCCTCGGAAGGGCGCGGTAGCCGCATCCGTGCTCGCCAAGAGCCCCTTCCTCAAGCTCGCTGTCGATGCCGCCTCAGTCGCGCACAACTACATGCCTGCCGAGCCAACGATCCGCTCGCAATTCTCGGACTTCACCAAGACGTTCAACGACACGATGCTCCAGCTCAAGAACAGTAGTACGCCGACATCTGACCTTCTGGCATCCTTGCAGAAGACCCTGCAGTCTAAGTTCCCGCTGCAGTAGGGGTCCAGGACGTAGAACGAAGAGACACAACGGCCGTTCCGGGTTGCCCTCAAGACGAGGGCATCCCGGGACTCAAGAGCTAGACATTGGAGTGGGCAAGCAGCCCGAAATGCCTGCAAGCACCAGACACTCTTCCGGGCCAACACGCATGATCGGCTCCAGGACAATGCACGACACGCGGACCGACCTTCGCCCATGACCAGACGACGCAGCCGAATCTTCTCTGTCTCCCTTCTCCTCCCAGCGATCATCGCCGTTGGGGGCCTCATTGGCTATCCCCTCTATCTGGTCCTTTCTCTGAGCTTCCGTAACGGCGCCAGCATCAACTTCCAGCGTCTCGCCGAACACGCCATCGGCGTCGCCAATTACGTCGCGGTCCTCACGGATCCATCGATCTGGCACTCAGCCCTGGTCACCGTCATATACAGCGTCGGAACCATTACGCCAGCGTTCTGCATCGGAATACTCAGTGCCCTACTTCTCAATTCGAGCGTGCCTTTTCGACGTGTATTCAGGACGCTCCTTCTCCTACCTTGGGCTGTGCCCGGAATTGTCGGCTCGCTGGCCTTCCTCTGGCTACTCAATCCGAGCTACGGCGTGGTGAACTCCGTACTGCGCCACCTGCACTTGATCAGCTCGAACCTTCCCTGGTACTCGGCGCCGAAGACCGCGCTCGTATCGGTGATTTTGCCAACGATCTGGAAGGCCTATCCGCTCAACACCCTCATGGTCCTTGCAGCGCTCCAGACAATTCCTAAGGAGCTCTACGAGAGTTCCGCCGTGGAAGGCGCCAACGCCATCCAGAACTTCCGCTACATCACGTGGCCTGCAATCCGGAGTTCCGCCACGTTAGCCCTTCTGCTGTCGATGGAGTTTACTGTCGGCGCGTTCGACATCGTCTACGTGATGACGCAAGGGGGACCTTCGAACGCCACTAGCGTCGTGGCCGTCAAGATCTACAACGAGGGCTTCAGCTTCTTCCACATGGGCTTTGCGGCAGCGCTCGGAAGCCTCGTTCTTGTGGTTCTTGCGCTCATCATCCTCTTGTTCTTCAGGCGGACCCTCCTACGGTCCTTCTTCTGACCGGGGTATACGAATGACCGTACGAGCCCCAAACCCAAAGTCGAGCCGGCTGCGAGTACGACGCAGGTGGCGAAAGAGCATCCTCTTCGCCGCTGCCCTCGCCCTCACCGTGGCGGTTCTACTCCCCATCTACTGGATGGTGGTGACGTCGGTCTCGCCGAGTTCGCTCGTTGCCAACCCGAATCCACCGCTCTTTCCCCACGTCCGTCAGGACATGTGGCAAGCCTACTCGCATGTCCTAACGCGCACGGACATGCTCCGATGGACGCTCAACACGATCTTCGTCGCCGGGGTCAGTGTGCTCGCAAGCTCGTTCGTAGCAGCGCTCGCCGGCTACGCTCTATCGAGATTCCGCACGGGTACCAACTCAGTCGTGGGGCTTGCGCTCCTACTCAGCCGCATGCTGCCGGCAAGCCTGCTCGTCATCCCCATGTACATCTTCCTGAGCAGACTCCACCTCATCAACACGTTCACCGGGTTGATCCTGGCCAACGTGGCCGTCATCGTGCCACTCGCTACGTGGATGATGAAGACTTTCTTCGACGGCATCCCCCGTGAGCTGGACGAAGCCGCCATGATGGACGGCTGCTCCGAGTTCGGAGCTTTGACAAGGGTGATCATGCCACTTGCGCGGCCGGGGCTCGGCGCAACGGCCATCTACGGCTTCATACTGAGCTGGGCGAATTTCGTATTCGCGGTCACGCTAGTGAACCAGCCTTCGCTCTGGCTCTTGACCATGGGCATCTACTCCTTCATCGGCGAGTACCTCGTCCAGTGGCCGGAAATCATGGCCGCTGGCGTACTGTCCCTGATCCCCGTCATCATCCTGTTCGTCATCCTGGAGCCCTTCCTCGTGAGCGGCATGGCCGAAGGATCTGTGAAGGCGTGATCGGCTCGTCGCTCTCACCACATGGCCGATCACAGATGTGGCGCGGCGCAGAAACGCCAGCGCGGAGGCTAGGCCATCCCATCAGGACACGTCGCCGCCTCGAAAGCTATCGTCCTGCCGTGATTGCAACAGCCCATCAGACCGTCAACGCTCGTCTTCCCCACGAAAGGAATCCATACGAATGCCGACTGCGGTAGACCTCCGCGGCGTCTTTCCGGTCCTGGCGACGCCCTTTGCTGAAGATGGGAAGCCCGATCGGGACGGGCTCCACTCTATCGTCAACTACGTGCTCGACGCGGGCGCTCACGGAATCGTCTTTCCTGCCGTGGCGAGCGAGTTCTACTCTCTGACAGACCGAGAACGCCAAGATCTGGCAGAGCTCATTCTCGACCAAGTGGCCGGCAAGATCCCGGTGGTCATCGCCGCATCAGCACCTACTGCTGAACTCGCAATCGAGCTGGCCCGACACGCTGAAGATGCCGGGGCGACCTCCATCATGTTGATGGCCCCCTATATCGTGAAGGAGTCGCAGACCGGAATCGAGACCTATTACCAGCGCGTGGCCGAAGCCGTCGATCTGCCCATCATCCTCCAGAACGCGCCTGCCCCACTTGGGTCTGCGCTGGCCGTCGACAGCGTTCTCGAGTTGGCACGGCAGGTACCGCAGATCCAGTACGTGAAGGAGGAGAATCTGCCATGTGGTCAGCGGATCAGCAAGATTCTCCAAGGCGCCCCGAGTTCCCTCAAGGGCGTCTTCGGGGGAGCCGGCGGCCGTTACATCATCGATGAGCTGAACCGTGGGGCCGCTGGCAACATGCCTGCTTGTGAGCTCACCGAGCTACACGTGGCGCTCTACGATCAACACGTGGCCGGCAATCGTACCGAAGCTCGATCGCTGTTCAACCGCATGCTCCCTCTCCTGAACTTCCAAGCAGTCTTCCGCAGCTCGATGACGAAGCAGGTTCTCAAGCGGCGGGGGATCATCGACTGCGCCTCAAGCCGGGTGGGTGGCGCATCGCTCGACGGGATGGACCATAGGGAACTCGACGAGCTTCTCAGCGCCGTCTCGGATCTCCTCATGGAAAGCGCAGCGACCTGACCAACCGTGCCGCCACCTTGACCCCCTGCCGAGGCAAAGCATCAGAAGCGCGTCAACGCGAACCCTCCGCGAAGGATGCCGGCTCCACGAGAGGAATGAGATGCGAATAACGAACGTCGAGGCCATCGTGCTCAAGGCTCCGGTGCCCGGAATTGAAACCTGGCAAGCCGCAAGCTTCGCGATGCCATTCGAGTTTGCAGAGACGACTCTGGTGCGAATCGATACGGATGAGGGCATCTCCGGCTGGGGCGAGGCCCACGCTCCCGTGGCACCCGAAGTCACGAAGGCGATCGTCGACCACCTGATCACGCCCGCAATCCACGGGAAGGATCCCCGGGACTTCTCCTCGCTTTGGGACCACATGTACGCCCTTATGCGGCCAAGGGGCCATGCGCTCGGCTTCACGATGGAGGCAATAAGCGGCGTAGACATCGCCCTCTTGGACATTGCGGCGAAGTCCGCAGAGGTCCCCATCCACCGGCTACTCGGAGGAGCTAATCGAACCCGAGTCCGCACCTACACTTCGATCCTCCCCTGGATGGACCCCGACCCGCTCGCCGAATCCGCCCTGCAGGCGGTCGAAGCCGGGAGCACGGCCGTGAAGATCAAGGTGGGCCAGGACCATTCAATCGACAGGGAGAAGGCTCGGGCGGTACGAGAAGCCGTCGGGTCCAAGGTAGATCTCATGGCGGACGCCAACTGCCGCTACTCGGCGTCCGAGGCGCTGAAGACCGCACGGGTGCTGGAGGAACAGGATTTTGTCTGGCTCGAAGAACCGGTGCCACCGGAGGATGTCACAGGCTACACCGAGCTTAGGAACAAGCTCGACATTGCCATCGCCGGCGGTGAATGCGAAGCTACCCACTTCCGCTTCGCCGAACTATTTGCGCGTGGCGCCTACGACGTCGCCCAACCCGACATTTGTCGGGCCGGTGGCCTAACTGCCTGCCACAGGATCGGCGTTCTCGCTCACGCCCACAACGTTCGCGTGGCCCCACACGCCAGCATCGGTTCCGCCATCCACCTCGCAGCCGGACTTCAATGGGCGGCAAGCGCACCGCCAGTATGGATCTATGAGTTCCCCTCCTTCCCAAACCCGCTTGTTGACGACCTATTCGAAGAACCCCTCGCCTGGCAAGAAGGGCACCTCGTTGTCCCCACGGGCAACGGCCTGGGCGTGAAGGTTCGCGAGGACGTCGTGGATCGCTATCGGGTCGCCTAGCGATTTGCGACGAAGGGTGAATCGTCGGTGGCACCATTGGCGCAGACTCAGAACGACCTTACGCCCCTCGCTGAAGGTGCTGCCAGGGCCATCGTGTCGTACGACTTTCGCCAGTGGGCGTTCGGTGAAGACATCGCCTTGTGGGCCCTGCTCGAGGCATCGGCCGTCATCCAGCGGCCCAAGCTCGGGGGCTTCGTCGAGGAACTCGTGGGCGCCTGGGCACGCTCCCATCAATCGTACGTATCAGCCGACCATGTCGCCCCGGGTCTAGTCATGCTCGACCTCCATCGGTCCACCGGCATTGCGGCCTTCCTGAGCGCAGCAACGAGACTCGGCGCGCTATACGAAACTTTCCCCGTCCACGACGGTGTGCCGGTACATCGACCCGACATCGACAGACTCTCGACCACCATCTGGGTGGACTGCCTACCAATCGACGCTCCTTTCCTGTTCGAACTCGCGCGAGTCAGGGCCGAACCCAAATGGACGCGGATAGGTCGGCAACACCTCCTGAGCTACGTCAGCGCACTGAAAGACCCAGCTTCCGGCGTCTACAAGCACGGCTACGACCCAACGACGCACAACCGAAGCGCGGTGCGATGGGGGCGCGGCAACGGATGGGCGTTGACAGGACTCATATTGGCCTTGGAGCACGCGCCAGAAGAGGACACGGAGCTGCGAGCATTCCTCGAGAGCGAAATCCAGACCTTGGCACACTCCATGGCCGCTCTACAAGACGCGACAGGCGACTGGCACACCATCGTCGACGACCCCTCGTCCCCCCTCGAGCCCTCTGTAGCAGCCTTCTTTGCTGCAATGTTGCGCCGGGCTTTCCGCCTCCGCCTATTGCTTCAGACACCCGATCTAAGGATGGCCGTTGAGTCCGCGACAAAGGCTGTACTCGGTCACATGTCATCCGACGGCCTACTGC
This sequence comes from uncultured bacterium, assembly GCA_964496495.1. Taxonomy (GTDB): domain Bacteria; phylum Deinococcota; class Deinococci; order Deinococcales; family Trueperaceae; genus JASBRS01. Next base: position 13,248 of record CAZBZU010000043.1, on the reverse strand, counting down.
CAGTCTCCAGCGCTACGCCGATTGGGGAACGGACTGCTTACGTCGACCGTACGACGGGGGTCTTCCCCTGGGGGCAGGGGCCAGCCCTGCTAGCCCTCTGCGAAACCATGCGGGACGCGGGAAGCTAGGAGGTCCCATGAAGATCAGCCGCATCGACGCCTTCGCGATCACGGCACGAAACCCATCGCGGCAAGCCTACTGGGGCAGCGCTGCCTGGGGCCAGTCATCCGCACTGAATCTGCAATCTCGGACCCGGTGGGGCGCGACGCGATTTCCCTCTCCCGCCCGAGTCCTGCCCGTCTACTCCGAGACGATCGACACGACCATCGTCCGCATCGAAACCGACGACGGCATCATAGGCTGGGGAGAAGCGAAGGCGCCGGTTGCTCCTACCGTCTGCAAGGCGATTGTCGAACACCTCTTGGCACCGATGGTCATCGGCCAGGACCCCTTCGATAAGGAGGTCATCTGGGAAACGCTCTACGCGTCGATGCGACTCCGCGGGCACGACTCCGGCTTCCTGCTGGAAGCCATCAGCGGGATCGACATTGCATTGTGGGACATCGTGGGCAAGGCGACTGGCCAACCGATCCACCGGCTTCTGGGAGGCGCTTACCGTAACGACATCCTCGTCTATGCGTCAGGGGTTCCCGCCACGTCGAGTCAACCCGACCAACCCGACTGGCGGCGGATGTTGGATGGCGCGCGTTCCGCCCAAACTCGCGGCTTCCGAGGGCTCAAGATGGCAATAGGTCTCTCTTCCGAAGCCGACCTGCGGAGCGTGGCAGCGGTGCGTAAGGAACTCGGACCAGAGTTCGCCATATTCGTCGACGCCGCTGGCAACTACGACGTTCCCACTGCAACCGAAGTAGCGGAAGGACTGCAAGCCCTCGGCGTGGGCTTCTTCGAAGCTCCCCTGCCGCACGAACACATCCATGGCTACGCCGAACTCAGGAAGTCCGTTCGCATTCCTATCGCCAACGACGTGCTAACGAGTCGCTACCAGGTGAGGGATTACCTGGCTGCGGGCGCCCTAGATATCGCCCAGCCAGATGTATGTCGCACGGGAGGTATCACCGAACTAGCAAGAATAGCGACGCTCACGGACACGTTCGGGATCGGCTTCACACCCCACGTGAGCATCGGCTCCGCAATACATTTTGCGGCAAGCTTCCACCTAGCGGCGGCCGCGCCGAACCTCATCCAGATGGAGTACTGGTTCGGAGAGAATCCACTCGGTGACGCAATTCTCACCAGACCGGCCCTCAGCGTGAAGGACGGATTCGTACGAGTCCCAACCGGACCTGGGCTGGGCATAGACATCGACGAAGAGAAGCTCCTCACGCACACGGCTGGAGGTTGAGCTTGCCACCCATCCTCGTCATCGACTCGGGCACAACCACGACAAGAGTCCGCGTGCTCGCTGATGGCGAGATTACGTGGGAGGGCACTGCAGAGGCCGGAGCCCGAAACACGGCCATTGACAACAGCAACCAGAAGATCCGAGCGGCGCTCCTGGATCTGATCCGTCAAGCAAGGGCGGCAACGAGCCAAACCGTCGAGGCGGCGGTGTGTTCCGGGATGATCACCTCAAACATGGGCCTTCTCGAAGTGCCGCACATTCCAGCGCCGGCCTCCCATCGGGAAATCGCGTCGAGCATGGTTCGGCGGGACTTCGAGGACATCACGGATCTCCCGATGGCATTCGTGCCCGGCGTCAAGACCATGCCCGACAATCTGAACCTAGGCAATCTCAGCGAAGGGGACGTCCTCCGCGGCGAGGAATGCGAATGCCGAGGGCTGCGAGAGCTAGGGGCAATTGGAGGACCTGCCACCCTTCTTCACTTCGGCTCCCATCACAAGGCCATCGACGTAGCCTTGGACGGCACTGTCCAGGGCTCGCGGACGGGCATCACTGGTGAGCTCCTTTCCGCGGTCTCGGAACACACCATCTTGAAGAGCAGCGTCGAGAACCCTCACGCGACGGACGTCGATGACGCGTTCGTCGACGCCGGCATTCGAGACTGCCGGGACCACGGCATCGTCCGAGCCCTGTTTCTCGTTCGCGTCGGGGAGCAGCTCGCCCGCCTCGGCCGCAAACAGATGACCAGCTATCTGCTAGGCATCTTCGCCTACAGTGATCATGCCCTGGTTGGACCGCCTAGCGAGGGGAAGCAGTTGGTTCTCTATGGCAAGGGGCAGTTCCCGAAGGTCCTCGCACGAACACTGGCCAATGAAGGGCATGACGTGCAACTCGTGGACGAAGCGCGCGCTGATCGGGCCGCCGCAGTAGGCGCAGCAGCCTTCTATCGTCAAGCGCGCCAACGTCTGTTGGGGCCCACATGAATGCGTCGACCTTCGAGACCAGTCTAGAGAGAACCGGGATCATCGCTATCCTCCGCAACGTGCCGGACGAGCACGCGGAGAGTCTTGCCAACGCACTTATCGATGGCGGTATCGAGTTCATCGAGGTCTCCTTGATTGGCCGGGCCTCGATCAGACAACTCGGTGTCCTGGCAGAGGCGTTCGGAGACCAGGTCTGGATCGGCGCGGGCACGGTCACCAGCTCGGAGCTTGCGAATGAAGCGCAAGTCGCTGGTGCTTCGTACCTGATCACGCCGCACGTCCAAGAAGCTGTAGCGGCCTTCGCGACGGAGCATAGGCTGGGCCTCATCCTCGGAGCGCTGACACCTACCGAGATCGTCAGGGCACAAGCGCTGGGAAGCCCGGTCGTCAAGGTGTTCCCGGCTGCGACGATGGGTCCCGCCTACTTTGCAGCCCTTCGTGGCCCCTATCCAGGGGCGAAGCTCCTGGCCGTCGGCGGCGTCAACCAAGGCAACCTCGAAACGTACCTCTCCGCGGGGGCCATCGGAGCCGCCCTTGGGAGCAGTCTCACCGCGCTCGATTGGGAACATCCAGACTTCAGCCGCGCTCGCGACGTCGCCAGATCACTCGTGACCCTGGCCACGCGCCACAAGAACGGCCGCATGTGACGACCGAGCACGCTGACGCCAAGCGCATCGCGCCAGGGCTCTACCTGGCAGGCCGGAATGAGCTGTCCGAGCTTGACGAGGTCATCGCCGGCTATGGCCGAACTCCGCTTGTGATCCACGGCGAGAACGGAGTTCGACGAGCGCTGCAAGTCTCTGGAAATGCGCTTCCGACCGCGCCACGCTACGTCCACCGGGGACCCTGCACCCAGCAGGCGCTTGACGTCGCTTCTCAGGAAATCGAAGCGCGGGACGCGGATGTCGTCGTAGCGATAGGTGGCGGCCGCGTGCTCGACGTTGGCAAGGGCGCAGCGGATCACTCTCGGGTCAGCGTTATCACGGTTCCCACCAGTCCCGCCACGTGCGCCGCGATGACTGCCCTCACCGTGCTCTATGACGATGACGGCCATTGGCTGAGAGGCAGAGTACTGGCCAGCGCGCCGTCGGCAACGGTCATCGACCTGGACGTCCTCCGCACGGCACCGCGCCGGCTTCTGGGAGCAGGTATCCTCGATGCAACGGCGAAAACCCACGAAGTGCGGCTGGCCCTCGGCCGCCGGGAGGCCCTGAAGCCGACCGAGTCCGCGGCGATTGCCCTTTGCGACCAACTCGATGGGATCATCGGCCGGTACACACCGGTTGTCTTTGGTGGCGGGAACATGGCAGATGAGGCCGCCGCTATCGACGCCCTTCTGGAATCCGTCATTGCTCTTCCTGGTTGGATCGGCGGGTTGGCGGGAGAAGGTAACAAGCTTGCGGCGGCCCACGCGGTCCACAACGCGTTCACGTTACTTCCTGGGAGCAAGCGGTCGCTTCATGGGGAACTGGTGGCCTTCGGCCTCATTGTGCAGCAGTTGCTCGAGGGAACGGACGCAGCTACAGCAGAGCGCCTCATTCGGCTCGTAGGTGCGCCCAAGAGCCTCTCACAGCTCGGATGCGCGTCCTTTCGCGAAGCTCCAGCCGCCCGCACGGCCGTCCTCAACCGAATTCTCAGCGCACCTGCCTTCGAAAGAGCCTTCCCCGGCATTGACGCCAAGCGCTTGGAAGACTGCATCCTAGAAGCTGACGAGGCTCTCGCAACTCTGCCCACTTAGGCATCTCCGCGAATTGCAGCTCTCAGGAAGGATGGCGTCAAGAATCTTGTGTCACGGTTTGTGTCGAGGGGTACCGCTCGTTGAACATGGCGTGTAGGGCTGGCTCGGCTTCACCGAAGCCCTTGAGTTTGCGCTTGTTCCACCTCCCCTCGTATCGCTCGCTCTCGAGGTACACGAGCTTCAGCACGGACTCGTGTCCGGGGACGCCGTAGCGTAGGTCTTAGAGGACACCTACGTTCCCGTGGAGCCTGGCACCTGGCGGAGCGGCAGCTTGGCGCACGCGCACGCAACCAAACAGATGTTCGTCGTCCGCTCGCCTTCACAACCACCACCCTCGTCTGCGCTGCACGCTAGGCTTCGTCCCCTGATCCTCCGGTCTTCAAGCGTTCCCAGCCTCTTCGTCTCTCGCACGAACCGCTGAATGTGTCAGGCCTCCCCGGTAGCCTGTCCCGCGCTCCAGCGGCGCGTACGGGCAGAAGCTCCGGAAGTCGCAGCCGGCGCAAGCGGAGCGCGGCTCGCAGGGCTCGAAGCGCTTCTCCCGGATGTCCCCGAGCCACCCCTCGAGTCGGGCCCTGAACGCCGCCGCTGCCGCCCCGTCGTACGGCACCTCTCGCCTCTCCGGTTCACCGTCCGCATCCAGGACGTGGACGAGGAGGCGCACGGGGCGGTACCCCAACTCTCGCATGGCCTCCGCATAGAGCCTGAGCTGGTTGTCGTGGGTGGGGATGGGCGGCCGCTCCGATGCGGTCTTGAAGTCGATCAGCTCGACATCCAGCTCGCCGCCGCCTTCGGCGCGCACGAGCAGGTCGACGCGGCCCCTGACGCGCCCAAGCGCCAATGGCACGTCGAACTCACGCTCCACATCCACGGTCCTGAGCAGCTCGACGCCATACCTGTCGACGTAGGCGCGCAGGCGGCGTCGCGCGCTGTCGAAGAGGCTCTGCCTCTGGTCCCGTCCGGCAAAAGGCAGGTAGAACGTCTCGGCGAGAATCCGATCTGCCGCGTCGCGCGTGGGCCGCTCGCCTCGCTTGGCGCGCCGCGCCAGCTCCGCAATGACGTGATGGACGAGCCTCCCGAACCCAAGGGGGCGTCCGATGGGCGGCTGGAACCCGCACTCGTGACGAAGCCAGTACTGGAAACCGCAACGTTCGAGGCTCGCCAGGCGGCCGAAGTCGGTCTCGATCCGCATCTCGCCGCTCCCTGGCCTGTGTCCGGGGATCCAGGCGAGCCGCCGCACGTCACAGCGTTCCCGGCTCGACTCGAGCACGACCTGGAGGAACCGCGAGATCCTGGCCCGCCGCTTGGTCCCGTATCCGCCGAACGCCGAGAGCAGCAGGTGCTCCCGCGCCCGGGTCATGCCGACGTAGAACAAGCGCGCCTCGTCTTCCATCGTCCCCTCGTAGCGCCGGCGAGGGAACAGGTCGTCGGGAAGGTACCACGACTGTTGCTGCCCCAGCCGGCCCGATGGGAAGCGGCCCTCCACCAGCGACGGCAGGAACACGATGGGGAACTCCAGACCCTTCGCCTGGTGGATGGTCATGACGTTCACCGCGCCGGCCTCGGTCTCGGCGCCCGAGGCGCTCTCCTCCGCGGCGCGCGTGGCGTAGTGCTGCAGGAAGGCACGCAACCTCAGGAGCAACACCTCACCTGGCTGGAGACCGATCGAGACGTCGCGCGGGGCGACCTCGGAGGTGGGGTCCGCCTGCACCAGAGCGTCCTCGGCGATCTCCTCCGCTGCGCCGTCGGTTGGCCGCAGCGGGAAGTCTGCCGGCAGCGCCCGGCGCTGCGAGTGCTCGAACTCGGTGAGGAGCGCGGAGAACTGCCCGAGGCTGCCGGCCCGCCGCTCGGGCACATCGGCCGGCAGGAGATCGAGGTGCGCGACCACGTCATCGAAGAGCCGGATGAGATCGGGGACACCGCGTTCCTTCGCGCGCCGGCCCATCTCCTCGATCTCGAGCGACAGCCGTTGGGCGGCATCGGGCGGCTTGCCCAGCCCATTCAGGTCCGCTTCGATCGTGGCCCGGGTGACTCGCTCCTCGCCCCCTCCCGGTACCGGGTACCAGCTGCCGCCCGCCCACAGCACGAAGACGCGGGCCATGAGCGCCATCGCGGGCCGGTCGAAGAGCGGGAGGCGCCCCACCACGTTGACGTGGACGCCCCGTCGCCTGAGCGACTCGATGACCTTGGCGCCGGACGTCCGCACGGAGCGGTAGAGGACCCCGATATCGTCGGGTCGGGCGCCTTGAGCGAGGAACGCCTGGACCCGCTCTGCCACCCACTCAGCCTCGCCTCGCGGGGTGTCGGCGACTGCGACCTCGACCTTCCGGTCCTCCGTCGCCACGGTGGAGCCGGCGACGTCGTAGCCTCTGTGGGCCCGGATGTCCTTGGGGAGCCGCTCGCGGATCGTCTCGGCGAAGGCGCGCGAGACCTCCACGATGTGGGGAAGCGACCGGCGATTGGTCGCCAGCGTGGACGACGCCACACCGTCGACCCGGTCGCGGAACTCCGTGAAGAGCCGGACGTCGCCGCCCCGCCACTGGTAGATCGCCTGGTCGTCGTCACCGACCACGTGCACCGTGGCGCCCAGGCTCACGAGCGCGTCCACCAACTCGGCCTGTGACCGGTTCAGATCCTGGAACTCGTCGACGAAGACGTGATCAAGCTGGCCTTCGAGCGCGCGCCGCAGCCGGCCGCCCTCGGGCTGCAGCTCGTCCAGGCAGCGGTCGATCATGGTCCCGAAGGAGAAGAGCTGCATCTCGTCCAGGAGGCGCTCGTAGGCCTCCACGACGGCGGCGAACCCGGGCATCCGGACGACCAGCTCGTCACGAGGGATGCGTTCGTCGTGGACCACCTCGAGGCTGCGCTGGAACGCCTCCACCGACGGCGCCGTGGCGACAGGCTTTCCGTCCTGGCCGAAGGTGTCGCGGTAGAGATCGACGATCCCGAGGCGCCGCGCCAGTCGCAGCAGAAGCGACCACTCGCGCCCGTCGGACAGCGGCTCGTACAGCTCGTAGGGCGAGCCCAGCCGGCGGAGGGCGTGCAGGCTCCAGGCGTGAATCGTGCCCACGAACAGCCCGCGCGATGTGGGCGCGAGCCCGTCGGCGAGGTTCACCGGCGTACCGGACGGCGTCGCCCGGTCCCCTGCCACCGCAGGCTCAAGCGCGCCCCCTCGCAGCCCGGCCCAGGACCGCTCGATCCGCTCACGAAGCTCCTTCGCCGCCCGTTCCGTGAACGTGAACGCGAGCAGCCTCTCCGGGGGTACGCCCGCCAGGGCGAGCTCGACGATCTTGGTGACGAGCGTATGCGTCTTGCCCGCCCCGGCACAGGCCACGATGTGCTCGTGGCGGGATCCGGTCACGACGATGCCGGGAACAGACTCTGCGGCTCCACCCGGAACTCCGACAGCAGCTCGTCTATCCTGGAGCCGGCCCCATCGGCATCGGCAAGGGCGGCGTTCCGGCGCTGGACCAGAATCTCGGCAGCCCCGACCCAACTCGCGACCTGCGTCGCCGAGACCCCAGGGAGGTCCAGCGATTCCGGGGTTCGCGATGCGAGCTCGGCGACATCCCCGACGCCGTGATCGTCCACCAGCACCAGGCACCGGCGGCGCCCCAAGCCGGGAAGCCGGAGCCCAGCGAGAGCCAGGGCGCGCGGCGGAACGCCGTACCGAAGGCTCCCCCGTGCGTTCTCGCAGAGGCCCGCGAACGCCTCGTGCCCGCGTCGGTCGGACGCCAGATCCCGGTACAGTGCGGCCACGAGCGACAGCTCCTCCAGTCCTCGCTCGAAGTCTCCTCGGTACCGTGTGGGCAACGAAAACTCCCGTTCGGGAGCGCCGCGCACCCAAGCCTGGACCGCCGGTCCCCATCTCTCGCGGTCGAGGCCGAGCGGGAAGAAGTCCTCGACGGTCCATCCCGCCACGTCGGCGAGCGTGGTCGTGTCCAACGCGGCTTCCAGCCGACGCTCCGCGTGGCGCACGAGCAGCACGTCGAAGCGGGAGCTCGAGGCTACCTTGCCGGCAGCCGTCGCCCTCAACCCGCCGGGCACGCGCTCGAGGAGCCTCCAGTCGAGCAACAGGCGGATCGCCTGGTCGAGCTTGGTGCCGGGATCGAGCGTGTCCGTGAACAGGTGCAGGCAGGTGTAGACAGCTCGGTCGTGCAGCTCGCGTTCGACGTCCTCGCCGAACAGGAACTCATGGATCGCGAAGGAGACGTGCTTGCACACCTCCCATGGACGGAACTGGGCGGCGTGGCACTCGCACGACCACTCCCCGAGACCCAGATGGAACGCGTAGCGGTGGTCCCCCGAGCGCACGACGCCCTCCAGGCCGTCGGGAGCCGGGGCCGCCTCCTCGACGGCCAGCGGCGGCTTCGCCGACCGCGCCCGCTTCCACGCGGGTAGGTCCTCCATCATGTCTTCCTCGAAGGGCCGGCCGAGTTCGAGCTCGCCGGCGTGCTCGTGGTACCACAGGGTTCTGCGGAACCCTGCGATGACCTGGCTCCGGCTCGCCTCCCCATGCTCGATGACGGCCGCCAGCACGAACCGCAACAGCGCGTCGAACGAGTCCAACAGGCGGCTCCTGACCGGCGCGCCCTTCCCTCGCCTGATCGCGTCCTGCACCGCAAGCACGTCAGGGCGCCCGTCGTACTTCTTCTCGATGAACACCAGCCCCAGCCCGCTCTCACTGATGTTCGGCCGACCCGCACGCCCGAGCATGTTCAGGATCTCGCCGCTCGAGACCACCACGTAGCGGCTTCGCCCCCGCAGCGTGGTGTACCGGAAGATGTCGCGGACGACGACCAGCTCAGCCGGCAGGTTGACCCCTGCCGCCAGCGTGGGCGTGGCGACCACCACCCGCAGCGCGCCATCCCTGAACCCGCCTTCGACCACCTGACGCGTGTTCCGCGACAGGCCCGCATGGTGGTAGCCGACGCCCCTGCCGACGGCGTCGATCAGCTTGTCGAGGCCGGCCTCGGTCTCGAGGTCTGCCCGCATCCCGTCGCGTAAGCCGCTGGCCGAACAAGCGTCGCCTGCGTCCTCACCAAGCCTCGCCGCGATCTCCTGCGCGACCTTCTCGGCGGCCGAACGCGAGCTGCAGAACACCAGGACCTGGTCCCCCGCACCTACCCTGTCGGTCACCCGCCGCGTCAGCGTCTCATCGCGGTCGGGGACCACCTCGCAACGACGGTCCAACCGCACCGCCCGGTCTCCAGCGTCGCCCTCGATCAACGCGACGCCCAGCCACTCGGCCAGGGCTGCCGGCTCGTCGATGACCGCGGAGAGGCCGAGGAAGCTCCTGGCCCTCCCGGCAGCCATCATCCGGGCGACGAGCCCCTCCACGACCGGGCCGCGCGTCGCATCGTCGAGCAGGTGGAACTCGTCGGCGACCACGGAGCCCAGGGGGAACGCCTCGCGCTCGAGCAGCGCAGCGAAGCGCTCGTAGGTCGCGACGAGGATGTCGGTCTCCTCGGGTCGCACAGGGTCCGTAGCGTCCCCGGTCGCCAGTCGTACCCGCAAGGTGGAGTCGGCGCCAACATCGCTCCGGACCGTGTCGAAGATCTCGGCCGCCAAGGCCCGGTACGGGACCAGGTAGGCGTTGACCGCGCCGCGCTTGCTCGCAGCGCGGCACAGGACCTGGCGACCCAGGAAGCTCTTCCCGGTTGCGGTGGGAGCCACGACGAGCGCGCTGGCGCCGTCCAGGACGCCCGCCTTCTCTGCCCGCTCAAAGAGCGGGAACCGGAGATCCGATGTCATGCGGTACCCCCAAGGTTCGCATGGTCGCCACGTTCTCCTTCAGGGCCAGGACCACAGCGACCGACAACGCCAGCTCGCATCGCCCGGCCGTTCTCGTGGCTCCGTCAGTGCCTGCATCATCGTTCCGGACGGATGCGTCTTACCGTAAGCGGTTGCACAAGTGCGAATCAACCAGCGTGGCGGCTTGCTCCTCCACAAGCGCTCGGCCGGCATCACCCGCTGAATGCCATGCTGGACGGTGTTTCTCGGCTCAGGCAGTCCAAATTGGCTGAGTGCGTGTGAGTCGGCACTGCCGGCATTTGGCCCTCGGGCAGAGGTTGGCTCAGATCGGCCCAAATCGGGCAGTACCGGGGAAGTTGACACAACGGTGACACAACACTCTCGGATCGAACGGCGACCTGGATATCACCTGCTAGACAGCCACGCGCCGCAGTCGATGTGCTCTCGGAAGGACTGGCCAGGCACAACCAAGGCAACCCGCAACTGTCAGACCAAGTCTCAGCCACTGCAGTTGAGCGATCGCCCTCGGCCCGCGGAGACCCGGGGGCACGATGTCCAGCGGATTGGACCAACTCCACCAATCCCAGCTCCGCGGCCATCGCCACGCTCTGCCCAGGCAGGTTCCCCAGCGCCTCCTCATGCCGGGCGCGGAAGCGGTTCAACGCCCAGTGCCTGGGTTGCTGGTTGGCAGCCAGGACCCGGAAGGCCACGCTCTCGACGAGCGCCTGCGCGAGCTCGCGGGAGCTGCGCACGCCCACCGCGTAGGCGTACAGCCACACCCTCGAAGAACCCGACAGAGTCCGGGCGATTCTTCGAAAGGACGTGTTGCAGGGCACGAACAGCCTCGCAGATCCCAGGCCCGGCGCTGCGACGCCGCACGAACCCGAACGGCCGGAGGACCCTAGCGCAGGAGCCGCAGCCGGAGCGCTCGGGTGGATGCAGGCGTAGCGGGCATCCGCCGTCGTCACGATGTCCATCCGCGGGTTGCCGCGGCTGGCGGCACCGGCTGGCCGCAACGGCGCTACGTAGGTCGCGCCACGCGAATCGGGGGGCGTAAACGGCTTGGAGACAGGCATGAAGGCTGCAGCGGCACCAAACCACCTTGCCCACCATTTCTGGAGTCCGTCACTGCATCAACGGACTCTCCCAGACGCGAAGCAGGAGCTCCTTGAGCCGAGCGAAGGCCTCGGCCCCCAGCTCGGCCCTCCACTCGGCCTCGATGGCACGGAGGATCTCATGGATCTTCGCGTACGCGGCGTGCCCGCGTTCCGTCAGACGGACGATGCGAGCGCGCCCTCGCTGCGGTGCGTCGGTGCGTTCGATGTAGTCGATGCCTTCCAGACTCCGCAGCAGCTGGTTCATCGCCTGCTTGCTGATGCCGGCCCTCTCGGCGAGCTCGATGGGACGGCACTGGTCCGGCCCCGGGAACTGCATCACGGCCATGTGTGCCATGCGGAGATCATCGAAGCCCGACGCATTGAGCTCGGCGATGATCCGGCGGTGGATCGCCTGCGACGGTACCCGTAGCAGCGCTCCGATCAACATGTCTCCAGCAGGGACGGGCGATGAAGGTCTTGACATCATAGTAAATTAGCTTTACTCTGCACGTGCGACTTAGTAAACACAATTTACCACATTCCTACGAGCCCTGAAAGGTGGAGAACGATGACAGCTTCGGCCAACGACCTCCGGGTCAATCCATCCGACGAGACCATCCGCCTCGGTCCGCTCGGTATCCGCTTCCTGATCACGGGTGAGAACGCGAACGAGAGCGTCGCCATGTTCGAGCTCGAGGTGCCGAGCGCCCAGCGCCTGGCAGCTCCGGCCCACAGTCACGACCATTACGAGGAGACGATCTTCGGCCTCGAGGGCATCCTGACCTGGACGGTCGACGGGAATCGCATCGACGTCGGGCCGGGACAGGCGCTCTGCATCCCGCGCGGCGCCGTCCACCGCTTCGACAACGACCGCAACCGCGACGCCAGGGCCCTCTGCGTCGTGACACCCGCCGCCATCGGCCCGGAGTACTTCCGCGAGTCCGCCGAGGTGATCAACGCGGCCGCCGGTGGTCCGCCGGACCGGGCGAAGATGGCCGCCATCATGGCGCGCCACGGGCTGACGCCCGCTGCGCCACAGCAGACGGCCTGACTCCACCAAGCCGGAACCTTAGGCAACCAACCGGCATGTGCCGGCCTGGTCTGGCGGAGGCGTGAGCTTCAAGCGTCTAGAAACGAGGAGTCGATGATGTTGATTGGCGTGAAGCCGGTGCGGCTGACGATGGTGTTGGTAGCGGCGCTCTTCGCCTTCGCGGCGAGCGCTCAGGGGACGAACGGGCAGCAGTGGAAGGTGCGTGTCGGGGGGCTGTCGCCCGACAAGAAGATCGACGCTCAGATCTTCGCCCCCGACGTCATCGTCGTGGACGCCGGGGACACCGTCACCTGGACGGGGGTCGGGCACACGGTGCTCTTCACGCCGGGGGGAGTCCGCCCGCCGGTCATCATCCCGGACCCCAAGGGTCAAGGGATGATCAACAACCCGGAGGTGTTCGCTCCCCAGGGTTCGAAGAGCTACACGGGCCAAGGCGTGGCGGGCTCGGGACTGATGACGCCGCAGAATGCGAGCTACTCGTTGACCTTCCCGGAGCCCGGGGTGTACCGCTACCTGTGCGGCCTCCATCCAGGGATGCGCGGCACGGTCGTCGTCCAGCCCGCAGGCACGCCGTACCCGCACACGGCGGCAGATTATGGAGCGATCGCGAAGAAGGAGCTTCAGGCGGCGTTCGATAGCGCGGAGCGGGCCCTGGCGCAGGCGGCCAAGCCCTACGTCCTTCCGGGTCCCGGTAGCAGCAAGATCTACGACATCTGGGCAGGCGTGGGCACCTCAACGGCCACCGCCGACGTCTACGCCCCCGCGACGCTGACGATCCACGTCGGAGACACGGTCGTCTGGACGCAACCCGATTCGCATGAGCTGCACAGCGTGACGTTCACGTCTGGGGCCAAGGACACGCCCGCCGACAACGCTCCGCACGGGGGGCATACCTATAGCGGGGTCGAGCACTTGAGCTCGGGTCTCATGGGACCCGACCAGCGGTACTCGCTCACCTTCACCAAGGCGGGGACGTTCCATTACCTCTGCACGATCCATGACACCGTGGGCATGAAGGGCACCATCATCGTGCTCCCGAACTAGCTTCGCGCTCCGGGCTCGTGGATCCGGAGGGGAGCCCCGACGTCGGGGCTCCTCTCCGTTTCGGGCCCGGCGGAGCGGAGAGCGTCGGCAGCGACGCACGCGCGGTGGTCGAGCTGGAGCTGGTGTGCCCTGTCGATCCTGTGGCGTGGGACGGAAGGTGGGGCGGATTCAAGGGGTCGTTGCAACGATGGCTTCTTGGAGCATATCGCCCGGGGTTCGGA
>CAZBZU010000042.1:0-30770 GCA_964496495.1 uncultured bacterium | reverse complement strand
CTCGTTATCTACTTGGTGGGCGATGACGGGTTCGAACCGCCGACCTACCGCTTGTAAGGCGGGCGCTCTCCCACTGAGCTAATCGCCCTCGCGTGCCCCGTCTGCCGACTGGCGGGCGGGAGGCCACGCCATTATGCCACTCCGTCCGCCCGCTTCGGGAGGCCGCGGGGCGCGCCGGGCGGGAGCCGGCGTAGGCCTGGGATGGGCGCCATGCCCTAGAATGCGGCCACCCACGACGATCGGGCAAGCACGGCGCGTCTCGGGAGGATGCGAAGGCGATGGAGCAGACGGAGACCATCATCGTCGGCGGCGGGCCGGCAGGCCTGGCCGTGGCGGCGTGCCTGGCTCGGCGCCGGGTGTCGTACCTGCTGTTCGAGCGCTCGGCCGCTATCGGCGACTCCTGGCGCCGCCACTACGGTCGCCTGCACCTGCACACCCACAAGCGCAACTCCGCGCTCCCTCACGGCCCGTGGCCGGAATCGGCGCCGGACTACCCCTCCAGGGACGAGGTGGTCGCCTACCTGGAGGGCTACGCTGCCGCGCTGCCTGCGCCGCCACGGCTCGCGGAGAGCGTCGAGAGCGCCGCCAAGACGGGCGGCCTGTGGCACGTGCGCACCTCGCGGGCCAGCTACGCCGCCCCTCACCTGGTCGTCGCCAGCGGGCTGAACGACGTGCCCGTCCGGCCCGGCTGGCCCGGTCTGGGGGACTTCCCTGGGCGGGTGCTGCACAGCTCCGAGTACGTCGACGGCGAGGCCTTCCGGGGCTCGGAGGTGCTGGTGGTCGGGTTCGGCAACTCCGGCGGGGAGATCGCTGTGGACCTGGCCGAGCACGCTGCCCGACCCACGCTGGCGGTCCGGGGAGCGGTGAACGTCGTGCCGCGGCGGCTGCTCGGGCGGCCCATCGAGGAGGTGGCGACGCTGCTCGAGCGTATGCCGCCCGCGCTTGCCGGCGCCTTGGGACGTGCGGCCAGGCGGCTGCGCTTCGGTGACGTGGCGCGTCGCGGGCTGCGTCTGGCTCCTTACGGCCCGACCCGTCAGGTGGCCGAGCAGGGGCGCATCCCGCTGATCGACATCGGCACGATCGATCTCGTTCGGAGAGGCGTCATCGCGGTGAGGCCAGGGCTCGAGCGCTTGACCGGCCGTCTCGTGACCTTCGTGGACGGCAGCAGCGGGGCCTTCGACGCCATCGTGCTGGCCACGGGCTATCGCGCCGGCTTCCCGGCGTTCCTGGAGCCGGCCCGCGGTCTCGACACGCGCCTGCCGCTGCAGCTGCCGCGCGCCACGGGTCTGCACTTCTGCGGCTTCACGGTGAGCGCCGGCGGCACGCTGGCGCGCATCGCGCGCGAGGCGCCGGCCGTGGCCGACGCGATCGCCGGCGGCGAACGCGCTCACCCGTAGCCCGGCGTCGGCCGCGCCGGGCGGACCGGTGACGTACGGCAGGCGCCCAGCGCCGGCAACGCTCACTCGTCCCTCTCACTGGTGGCGCCGCCCGGCCTCAGCGTGCCGTACGCCACGCCGCTCGCGCTTGCCGCCAGACCCGCCATGGCCAGCATCACGATGCGGAAGCCGTGCACGAAAGCGTCGTCCACGGCAGCACTGAGCCCCTGCGCTTGCCCGCGTGAGAGCGAGGCGGGCGGCGTCAGGGCCGCCAGGTCGGTGCGGTCGGCGCGTACCTGTGCCACGGCTGGGCGTGGCAGCTCGAGTCGGGGCAGAGTGCGGTCCAGGCGGGCGCCGAACGCGGCCACCATCAGCGCCCCGAAAGCGCCGATGGCGAGAAGCCCGGCAACCCGGGACACAGCGTTGTTGATGCCCGAGGCGGTGGCGGAACGGGCGTCGGCTACCGACGCCATCACCGTCGTCGTGAGTGGCGCCACGCAGATCGCCATGCCCAGGCCCTGTGCCAGCACTGCGGGGAACACCGCGCTCCAGTAGGGGCCCGTACCGCCAGAGCGGGCGTACAGCAAGAAGGCCACCGCGACGACGAGCGGCCCTGCCACCAGCGGCCGTCGCGGGCCGACGCGCGCGACCAGTCCGCCCGACCAGCGCGACAGCGCGAACATCGAGAGCACGAACGGTAGCAGCGCCGCGCCCGCCGCGGTGGCGGAGTAGCCTTGGACCTCGATGAGGTTCATGGGCAGGAAGAACAGCAGTCCGCTGAGGGCGGCGTAGAGGAACAGCGTCAGGAGATTCGCGCCGGTGAAGGCGCGCGACGCGAACAACTCCAGCGGCACCATGGGTTGCGGGCGCCGGCGTTCCAGAATGAAGAAGGCGCCGAGGAGCGCCGCGCCGGCGACGAGGGCGGTCAGCACGGAGGGCGCGCCGATGCCGCGCGCCGACGACTCGATGAGGCCGTACACCACGCCGCCCAGTCCCAGCACGGCCGTGGCTGCGCCCGGGAGGTCGAGCTGCCTGCCCCCCTCGCTTCCCGGTGTGACCGGCATGCGCCACAGCGCTACGGCCATCACCGCCAGCGCCAACGGCACGTTGAGGAAGAACACGCCGCGCCAGGACAGCGTGTCGATGAGGTAGCCGCCGACCACCGGCCCGGCCGCCGAGGCGACGGCCGAGAAGCCCGACCACACGCCGATCGCCTGCCCGCGCAAGTGGCGCGGATAGCTGCCGTTGATGAGCGCCAGGCTGCCGGGTGTGAGCAGCGCTCCGCCGATACCCTGGGCCGCCCGGCTGACGATCAGGACCAGGGTGCTGGGCGCGACCCCGCAGGCGATCGACGCCAGTGTGAACAGGGCGATGCCGGCGGTGAACACCCGGCGGCGCCCGAGAAGGTCGCCCAGAGCTCCGCCGAGGAGCAGCAGCGAGGCGAGGAACAGGGTGTAGGCGTTGATCACCCACTGCACGTCCACCACGCTGGCGCCCAGCGAGTGTTGCAGCGCCGGCAACGCCACGTTGACCGTGGAGTTGTCGAGGAACACCATGCCCGAGCCGAGCGTCGCCGCCACCAGGACCCAGCGCCGAGTGGCACGGTCCGTCGTGGCGTCGGCCGCTCCGGGGTCCCGCGACGTGCCCGCCGGCCGGTCTTCGTCGCTCATTGCAGCGGCAGCACCCGCACGTCGATGTCCGTGTCGCGCAGGGCGTCGGCCACGATCCTGGGGTCGAAGTCGCCCTGGTGGTAGGGCACGGCCACCCTGGGGTGAATGAGACGGAAGCACTCCGCGGCGTCCTGCGGCGTCATCGTGAACGGCAGGTTGATGGGCAGGAAGGACACGTCAACCTTGCCCAGCTCGCGCATCTCCGGCACGCACTCGGTGTCTGCCCCGATGTGCACCACGAACCCGCCGACATTCACCAGGTAGCCGTTGCCCACGCCCTTGGGGTGGTAGGGCTGGCCGTTGGGCCGCTTCTGGCGGATGTTGTAGGCCGGCACCGCCGTCACGCGGAGGTTGCCCACCGTGGCCGAGTCGCCGTTGCGAAGCACCACCGCTTCCTCGCCCAGGCGGCCCGCCGTGGCGGGATCGACGAGGAAGTGGGTGTCGGGCGTGCGCACGGCCGCGATAGCGTTCTCGTCGTAGTGGTCCGGGTGATCGTGGGTGATCCAGATCCAATCGGCCTTCGGCTGCTCTGCGTAGTCGGCCATCTGGCCGTAGGGATCGACGTGGATGACCAGACCGTCGACGTCCAGTCGCAGCGAGGCGTGGCCCAGTGGAGTGATGACCAGCCGACCGAGGTCGGTGTCGAAGGTCAGGACGTCCTGCGCGCCGGCGCCGCCGCCGCCTAGCATGAACGCCGCGAGCAGGTAAGCCAGTCTGGACATGATGCCTCCTCGGCGCTCGAGCGGTCGGTCACAGCCATGGCTTGCCCACGATTGGCCGCTCGGCGGCGCCCGTCGACTCCACGCTAGCGCCTTCGGCACGCCGGCACCCGCAAGTGCGGGTGCGTCCCCGCGCCGCGGGGCCTGCTGCGGCGCGGGGACGATGCCCGGAATGTGCCGCTGGGTGGGGGCAGGGAGGCGGGGCAGGGAGGCGGCTGCAGGGGTGACAGCGTCAGGCGGGCGCGCCCACGGTGCCGTAGCGGCCCGGGGTGCCGCGCAGCAGCCCCCACAACACGCGGGCGTCGCGCATCGCCTTGGCCGCCAGGTCGCGGTCGTCGAGCTCGATGGCTTCCTCGACGGTTCGCCGGAACGAGAACAGCTCCGCCGCGAAGGCGTTGTCCAACCCCTTGGCTTTCGCTAGGTCCTCGACGTCCTCCAACGCGCTGGTGAGCTTCGTGCGGATCGTGGTGGGGATCGTTGGGCTCATCGCGCCCGAAGGCTACTGGCGGGAGGCTGACGGAATCCTTACGATTTCGGAGCACGATCCGGGCGCCTGACGGCCGGCGGCGCGTCGACGCTCCGCGGTTGCGCGCTGGACGGCACGCCCGCAGAGAGGACGGGCAGCGCCGGCTCGTCGGTGTGGCGCATGTCACCCCGCGTTCGTTGGTCCCGCGCGTCGGTGTCTACGAAGCGCAGCGCCGGCCTCGGCGCCGGCGACTATAGTGGCACATGCGCCAGCCACCAGCGAGTGCCCGCACGCAGCTGCGACGCCACCCCGAGCGCGGCGCTCACGACCGCGCCACCATCGACGCCATCCTCGACGAGGGGCTGGTGTGCCACGTGGGATTCGTTGCCGACGACGCGCCCGTGGTGGTGCCGACCCTGTACGCGCGCGTGGGCGACGCCATCTTTCTTCACGGCTCGCCTGTGAGCCGCATGCTCACCCGCATCGCGACCGGCGTCGAGCTGTGCCTCACCGTCACGCTGCTCGACGGTCTGGTGCTGGCGCGCTCGGTGTTCGACCACTCGGTGAACTACCGGTCGGTGATGGTGTTCGGACGCGCCCATGTGGTGGCCGACCCGGAGCAGAAGATGGCGGCCCTCGAGGCGCTCACCGAGCACGTCACGCCCGGGCGCTGGGGCGACGCGCGGCTCCCGAACGTGCGGGAGCTGGAGGCCACCACGGTGCTGGCGCTCCCTCTCGAGGAGGCCTCGGCCAAGGTCCGTGCCGGCCCCCCGGGAGACGATGTCCGGGCCGAGGGGACCGCCGTGTGGGCGGGTGTCGTGCCGCTGCGCACGGTAGCCGGCGAGCCGCAGCCGGCGGTGGGGGTGGCGTCGGGTGCGCCGCTCCCCGCGTACCTGGAGGAGTACCTGGCACGTCGGCGCTGAGGGGTCGCGCCCGGAATCGCCGGGGCGCCGGGTCAACGATGCGCGTGAAGCCTGCCGCCGCTGTTCGGCCGGCTGCCGCTGGGGTTGGCAGCCGGAGTGACGTCAGGGCGCCTGGATTCGACCTCCGTGGTGTAGACTGAGGTTATCGCAGAATGTGGTTGGCGCTGCCCAGGGCGATGCTCGCCTGGCGGTGCCGGACCGGGTGGGCGGCGTTTCGTACGGCGAGTCATAGGTGGCGTGGGGTAGCGGTCCAGGGGACCGTGCGGTCCCCGGCTTGGAGAGGCTCGCATGGCGAGGTGGCTGGGCCATGGCGGCACAGGGTCTCGGACCCTGGACGGGACCAGACCGCTCGTCGCGCTGGCGGTCTTCGCGGCGTCGCTGCTCGCCTACGGCGTGATCGTGGTGGAGCTGCTCCCCCGCCCCGGGGGCCCTGCGGTGGCGCTGATGCTGGTTCCCGCGGCGATCGCCGGCTGGTATGCCGGCCCGTTGGGTGGCGGGCTGGTTTCTGTAGCCCTGGTCGTGCTCGACGCGGAGATCCGGAGCCTCACGCACAGCCTGTCCCTCTCGGTCGGTTACGAGTTTGCCGCCTCCGCCGTCGTGATGGTCGCCACCGCCATCACGGTCGGCGAACTTCACACGCGCAACGTGACGCTCACGCGGATCCGCGCTCAACTGCTGGCCCAGCTGGCGGAGCGCGAGGAGATGGCGGCGGCGCTCCACCTGCGGCTCGCCGCGTTGGAGGCGGCGCCGGTGGGAATCGTCATCACCGACGTCGACGGCATCATCGAGTGGGCGAACCCCCGCCTCCTCGAGATGACGGGGTACCGGTTCGAGGAGGTCCGCGGCCAGCACACGCGCTTGTTCTCGTCAGGCAAGCAGCCGGCCGAGTTCTACCGTGACCTGTGGACCACGGTCCTCGACGGGCGGATGTGGCAAGGGCAGCTCGTGAATCGGCGCAAGGACGGCAGCGAGTACGTCGAGGCGATGGAGATCACCCCGGTGCAGGACGCCTCCGGCACCATCCGCCGCTTCGTGGCGGCCAAGCAAGACGTGACGCGGCGGACCGAGTACGAGCGGCGCATCCGGGCGCTCAACGACTCGCTGCAACGTCATGTCGGCCGCCTCGACACGCTGCACCGGATCGACGGGATCATCACCGGCCACTCCGACACCGAGATTGCCCTCGCCGCCTACGCCCGCGCCGTGCGCTCGGGCCTGGGCGTCGACGCCGCGGTCGTGTTCCACTTCGATCCCGACTCGGCGTCGCTGGTGTTGCGGGGCTCCGAGGGGTTCCTGCGGCCGCTCCCCGATGCGCTGCGCATCCCGCTCGGCTCCGGCCTCGCAGGTCGGGTAGCGAGCGAGCGCGCCACGCGCGTCGTCCACGGCGCCGCGAACATCCTGGCCGAGACGCAGAAGGTCGACCTGCTAGGCCCCGAAGCCTTCGAGGCGTTCGCGGCGAGCCCCATGCTGGTGCGGGGACAGCTGCGAGGCGTCCTCCAGGTGGGGCATCGCTCCGAGCTGCAGTCAGACGAGCGCTGGGTCGAGACCCTCGAGGAGATCGCCACGCAGGGAGCCATCCTCATCGACAACGCCACCTTGCTGCAGGACCTGCGCACGACCAATGCCGAGCTGCGCGCCACCTACGACACCACCATCGAGGGCTGGTCGCGTGCCCTGGACCTGCGCGACCGCGAGACCGAGGGTCATAGCCGGCGCGTGACGGAGCTGACGCTGGCGCTCGGCCGCGCCCTTGGACTCGACGACGAGGCGCTCACGCAGGCCAGGCGCGGCGCGCTGCTCCACGACATCGGTAAGCTGGGGGTGCCCGATTCCATCCTGCAGAAGGCAGGTCCACTCGACGAGGCGGAGTGGGTCGTGATGCGCCGCCACCCGGTCCTGGCGCACGACCTGCTGTACCCCATCCCGTTCCTTCGCCAGGCGCTGGACATCCCCTATGCTCACCACGAGCGCTGGGACGGCACCGGCTATCCGCGGGGCCTTCGGGCCGACGAGATCCCCCTGGCGGCCCGGGTCTTCGCGGTGGCCGACGTCTTCGACGCCCTCACCAGCAACCGGCCCTACCGCCCTGCCTGGACCCGCGAGCAGGCGCTGGAGCACATCCGTGACGGTGCGGAGACGCACTTCGACCCGACGGTGGTGGATGCCTTCCTCGAGCTCACCGGTTGGGCGAGCCGCGGGTAGCCGGGTCGCCCGGCCGCGGCCGGCGGGAAGGCACGGCACGGGCGAGGGTGATGGAAGTAGAAAGGAGGCGCCAAAGGCGCCTCCCTCCTGGTGACCCCTACGGGATTCGAACCCGTGCCGCCACCTTGAAAGGGTGGTGACCTTAACCACTAGTCGAAGGGGCCATCCTGCCTGCGGTTCATCTGTGGTGGGTCGTATAGGACTCGAACCTATGACCCGCTGATTAAAAGTCAGCTGCTCTACCAACTGAGCTAACGACCCAACAGCCTCAGTAGTATATGGACGCCCCCAGGACCTGTCAAGGCCCGTCCGAACGCGGAATGGACCGTGCCCGAGGGCGTTTCCGCCACCTCGCCTCGGGCGTCTTCGGGGCGCGATGAGGCCACCGGGGCCCGGCGCTCGGCGACAGCTCCTCGCCGCCGGGACCCTCGTCCCGGATGTCGCCCGCTCGGGATGCGGGCCGGGTCCGCGCCCGATGGCATGGTGCCGCCGCGTGAGCGACGGGAATAAGCCGGACCTCGTGGTCCGCGTTGCAGGGCCTGCGTCTCAAAGGGGCACAATGAGGACATGAGGCCGCTCGCTGCGCGGGTCGTTGCACGCAGGTGGTGGGGGGCGGGGCCCCAGGCGTGCCCGGCTCGGCGCCGGCGCCGCCGGGCCGCCCGCCCGCCTGGGACGGATGTCCTGAGAACTTCCCTTGTGGACGGCTTCGAAGCTCTGGTAGACTCGTCGACGGTTTGCGGTTGTGAAACCCGGCACATGAGCGTCGGGTTTCGTCCGTCGGAGAGGGTGTTTCTGCTCGTCTGAAGGGAGTGTTCGAGAACCTTGTACCTAGACGTTCTCATGATGTTCCTTGCCGCCGGATTCATCACCGTCGCCGCGCTTGGCGCGAGCGCGGTGCTGGGTCCGAAGAAGGCTTCGGACGTGAAGCTGGCCGCCTACGAATCGGGCGTGCCGGCGTCCGGGAGCGCCCGTCAGCGCTTCCCCGTCCACTTCTACATGGTCGCCATGCTCTTCATCATCTTCGACCTGGAGACCGCCTTCTTCTACCCGCTGGCGGTCAAGTTCCGCGAAGCGCCTGCCTTCCTATACGTGCAGGCGATCATGTTCGTGGCCGTCCTGGCGGTGGGGTACCTGTACATCCTCCGCAAGGGTGTCCTGTTCTGGAAGTGAGTATGGGCCTTAGAGACCTCTTCGAAAAGGACGTCCAGGAGCTGGAGAACGAGGGCATCCTGTTCTCCGGCCTGGAGAAGCTGGTGGCGTGGGGTCGGAGCAACAGCCTGTGGCCGGCGACGTTCGGGCTGGCCTGCTGCGCCATCGAGATGATGCAGTCGACCAACGCCCGCAACGACATGTCGCGCTTCGGCTCGGAGGTGTTCCGCGCCAGCCCGCGCCAGGCAGACGTGATGATCGTGGCGGGGCGGCTGTCGAAGAAGATGGCGCCCATCATGCGCCGCGTCTACGAGCAGATGCCCGACCCCAAGTGGGTCATCTCCATGGGCGCCTGCGCGTCGTCTGGCGGCATGTTCAACAACTACGCCATCGTGCAGAACGTCGACTCGGTGGTACCGGTCGACATCTTCGTCCCCGGCTGCCCACCTCGCCCGGAGGCGCTGGTGTACGCCGTGATGCAGCTGCAGAAGAAGGTCCGCGGCGAAGCGTTCGACGAGCACGGCGTGGAGCTGCCGATGGTGGAGGGGTGGTCGCGGTGAGCGACAAGCCGACCGACGTCGAGCTGGCCGCTGCCACCAAGGCCACGGTGGACGCCCTCGAGCCCCTCGGCGGGGTGCTCAGCACCTTCAAGGACATGGTCAGCGTCACGGTACCCAAGGAGCACGTCGTCGAGGCCGTGCGGCTCGCCAAGGAGAACGGCTTCGAGATGGTCTCGGACGTCTTCGGCATCGACTACCTCACCTACCCGGGTCATCAGGGCAAGCGCTTCACCGTCGTCTACAACATGCGGAACCCCGACGGCAACGGACGGCTCTTCATCCGCGTCGAGCTGGACGACGGCGAGACGCTCCCGACCATCACGCACCTGTTCAAGGCCGCCAACTTCATGGAGCGCGAGGTCTACGACATGTTCGGTGTGGTGTTCGAAGGACACCCGGACCTGCGCAAGCTGCTCACCCCCGAGGACTTCGAGGGCCACCCCCACCGCAAGGACTTCCCGCTGGGGGAGACGCCCACGCTCTTCGGCGAGGGGCGCTTCCTCGACCCTGCCGCCTTCCGCGCCGGCCTCATCGGCGCCGACCCCGGCCTGACCGGCTGGAAGGGCGGGGCCGCCAAGGGTATCACGAGCGAGCAGGACTTCGGCCAGGGTGCCGGCATGGAAGGTAAGGAGAGTGGCAAGCCGTGAGCGTCAAGGACCTGGGCCACGCGGCCACCGTGACGCGCGAGGAGCAGCGAGGCCAGTTCGAGACGCGCTACATGCGCATCAACGTGGGCCCGCAGCATCCCAGCACCCACGGCGTGCTGCGACTGGTGGTCGACCTCGACGGCGAGGAGATCGTCGGCATCAAGCCGCAGATCGGCTACCTCCACACCGGCTTCGAGAAGACCATGGAGAACCGCACCTACCAGCAGTGCGTGACCTACTCCAACCGTATGGACTACCTGCACGGCTTCTCGCACGACCTGGCGTACGTGCTGTCGGTCGAGAAGCTGATGGACGCGCGCGTTCCGGAGCGGGCAGAGCGCATCCGCGTGGCGCTCAACGAGCTCAACCGCATCGCCAGCCACCTGGTGTTCATCGGGACCGGCCTGCTCGACATGGGCGCGTTGACGCCGTTCTTCTACACCATGCGCGAGCGCGAGACGCTACTCGACATCTTCGAGCTGGTGTGCGGCGTGCGCATGAACTTCGGCTACTTCCGCGTCGGCGGCCTCTACCGCGACGTACCCGACGAGTTCTTCCCGGCCGTCGACCAGTTCCTCGAGACCTTCCCGAAGATGATCGTGCAGTACGAGCGGCTCTTCGCCAAGAACGACATCTTCGTCAACCGCCTCAAGAACATCGGGGTGCTGAGCCGCGAGACGGCGCTCGACTGGGGACTGACCGGCCCCAGCCTGCGCGCCAGCGGCGTGCCGCTCGACTTCCGCAAGGCCGCGCCCTACAGCGGTTACCAGGACTACGACTTCGACGTGCCCACCTACGACGCCGGCGACGCCCTCAGCCGCATGCTGATCCGCATCGACGAGATGCGCGAGAGCATGAAGATCGTGCGGCAGGCCGTGGACCGCATGGAGCCGGGCCCCATCAGGGATCCCGACCGGCGCATCAGCTTGCCGCCGCGGAGTGAGCTCGAGAACTCCATGGAAGCCGTCATCTTCCACTTCAAGCTCGTCACCGAGGGCTTCCATCCGCCGCGCGGGGAGGTCTACGTGGCGACCGAGAGCGCCCGCGGGGAGCTCGGCTACTACATCGTCAGCGACGGCGGCTCGATGCCCTACCGCGTGAAGATCCGCGTGCCGAGCCTGATCAACCTGCAGTCGCTGGAGCCTGCCTGCCTGGGGGGCCTGTTCGCGGACATGGTCGTGAACATCGCCAGCCTGGACCCGATCATGGGAGACGTGGACAAGTGAGGGCTAGACACGCGATGCGTGCGGGAAGGCTGGGCGGCAACGCCCTCCCGCCGGGCGCGGGGCGCGCCGTGAGGTTCGAGCATGGTTGAACTGGACACCATCCCTCCCTTCTTCGCCGACAAGCGGGCGCTGGTCGGCGAGATCCTGGGCCGCTACCCCGAGTACGGGCGGCGCAGCGCCGTGATGCCGCTCCTGTGGGAGGTGCAACGCGCCGAGCGTCACGTCAGCGAGGCCCGCGTCGCCGAGATCGCCGAGATCGTCGGCATCCACCCCACCGAGGTCAAGGGCGTGATGAGCTTCTACTCGGAGTATCACGGCGAGCCCGTGGGCAGGTACCACCTGCAGGTGTGCTCCACGCTCTCCTGCTCGCTGGCGGGCTCCGACCAGCTCTACGACCACCTGGTCGAGAAGCTCGGCATCGTCAATGGCGAGACCGACCGCGAGGGGCGCTTCAGCATCCAGAAGGTCGAGTGCCTGGGGTCGTGCGGCACCGGCCCGGTGCTGCAGGTCAACGACGTCTACTACGAGCGCGTGGGCCGCGCGCGTTGCGACCAGTTGCTGGAGGCGCTGATGCGCGACGAGATGCCCGAGGCCTGGCGCGAGCGCGGCGGGGACAACGAGGGCGAGGCCAAGGCGGAGTTCCTTCTGAGCTCCGCCGGCGGCGACGGCGCGGGAGAGGGTGAGGCCTGATGAGCGCAGGCGCGAGTCAAGACCTCGCCACCCAACCCATCACCAGCCGCCGCGACCCGCGCTACGAGGTGGTCATGTACCGCCACGTGGGCGTGGAGGGCGCGCACACCCTCGACTACTACCGCTCCCACGGCGGCTACGAGGCGGCGCGCAAGGCGCTTGCCGAGATGTCGCCCGGCCAGGTGATCGACGAGGTCAAGGCCTCGAAGCTCCGCGGCCGCGGTGGCGCCGGCTTCCCCACCGGCGTGAAGTGGTCGTTCATGCCCCCGGTCGACGGCCGCCAGCGGCTGCTGGTGGTGAACGCCGACGAGTCGGAACCGGGCTCGTTCAAGGACCGCTACATCATGGAGGACGACCCGCACCAGCTCATCGAGGGCATGATCATCGGCTGCTACGCCATCCAGGCGACCAAGGGCATGATCTACATCCGCGGCGAGTACGTGAAGGGGTACGAGCGCCTGGTCGGCGCCATCCGCGAGGCCAGGGACGCCGGCATCCTGGGCCGGGACGCGCTCGGCACGGGCATCGAGGTGGACATCACGGTCCACCGCGGGGCCGGCGCCTACATCTGCGGCGAGGAGACCGCCCTCATGAACTCGCTCGAGGGCCTGCGCGGCAACCCGCGCCTCAAACCTCCCTTCCCGGCACAGGCGGGCGTGTACGGGCTGCCGACCACGATCAACAACGTCACCACCATGACCAGCGTCGTTCACATCATCACCCGCGGCGCGGCCTGGTTCGCCTCGATGGGCACCGACGACAGCAAGGGCACCAAGCTCTACCAGATCAGCGGCCCGGTGAAGCGGCCCGGCGTCTACGAGCTACCCATGGGCGCCACCTTCCGCGAGCTCATCTACGATCTGGCCGGCGGGCCGAAGGAAGCGGCCAAGGGGTTCTTCCCGGGCGGCTCCTCGACCCCGCCGCTGCCCTGGACCGATGACAACCTCGACCTGCCCATGACCTACGACGCCATGGCGAAGGCGGGGTCGATGCTCGGCACCGGCGGCGTCATCGTGATCCCCAAGGAGAAGGACATCGTCTCGGCCATGTACAACGTGGTGCGCTTCTACGCCCACGAATCGTGCGGCAAGTGCACGCCCTGCCGCGAAGGCATCGCCACCTGGCTGCCGAAGATGTACCAGAAGCTGCTCGCCGGTCTGGGCACGCGCGAGGACCTCACCTTGATGGAGGAGATGGTGCGCAACACCCGCGGCACCGCCTTCTGTCCGCTGGCGGACGCCTGCGCCATGCCGGTGCAGGCGAGCTTCACATGGTTCCGCGACGAGTACGAGTACCTCGTCGACAACGGCCAGCCGATGTACACCAAGAACGACTGGTGGGACGCATGAAGGTTCACATCAACGACGTCGAGCTGGACCTGCCACAGGGCACCAGCGTCATCGACGCCATCTTCGCAGCCGGCTACGACGTGCCGTACTTCTGCAGCCAGGAGTACATGTCACCCGTCGGTGCCTGCCGCATGTGCCTGGCGCGCATCGGCGCGCCGCGCAAGGACCGGGAAGGCGGCTGGATCCTCGACGAGGCGACCGGCGAGCCCAAGATCTTCACCTTCCCGACCATGATGGCAACCTGCACCACCCAGGTGATGGAGGGCATGGTCGTCGACACCCTCTCCGAGGACGTCAAACAGGTGCAGAACGGGATGGTCGAGTTCACCCTCATCAACCACCCGCTCGACTGCCCGGTGTGCGACAAGGGCGGTGCCTGCGAGCTGCAGGATCGCTCTTACGAGTACGGCTCGGGCGTCAGCCGCTTCGAGTTCGACAAGCGCCATCAGGAGAAGCACCACCGCCTGTCGGACCTCATCACCCTCGATCGCGAGCGCTGCATCCACTGCAAGCGCTGCGTGCGCTACTTCGAAGAGGTGCCCGGAGACAGCGTGCTCGACTTCATCGATCGCGGCGGGCACACCTACATCGGCACGCTCGACGAGGGCCTGCCGAGCAACTTCACCGGCAACATCACCGACATCTGCCCGGTCGGGGCGCTCCTGGACACCACCAGCCGCTTCCGCGGGCGCAACTGGGAGTACCAGCACACCCGCACCACCGGCATGGATGACGCCTCCGGAAGCGCCATCATGGTCGACGGCCGCACCGGGCGCATCGAGCGCGTCAAGGCGGCGCTGAACCCGGACGTCAACAAGACCTGGATCGACGACGGTACGCGCTTCGGTCACGAGTACGTGGACGCCGCCGATCGCCTCGAGACCCCGCTGGTACGCAAGAACGGCGAGCTGCAGCCGGCCTCCTGGGAGGAGGCCGCCGCCTTCGTCAAGGACCGGCTGGCGGGCATGAGCGGCAAGGACGTGGGCATCGCGCTGCGCGCCGACGCCACCCTCGAGGAGGGGGTGGCCGCGAAGGCGCTGGCCGAAGCGCTCGGGACCGGCCAGCTCGACGTCGCTCCGCGCCCGGCCGCCTCGGTGATTCCGGCGCAGGATCCGGCCGCCTTCGCGGACCTCGCCACCTCGGACGGCATCCTCGTCGTCGGGGACGTCACCGAAGAGGTGCCGATCGCCGACCTGCGCATCAAGGACGCCATGAGGGGCGTGACCCCGCCCGAGATGATGGCGCACGGCGTTCCCATCGCCGACCTGCGGCTCAAGGAGCACCCACAGCTCAAGCACGACATCCTCACCGTCGCTGCCCCCTACCGCGTCGATCTCATGAAGCACGCCGGCCTGGCGGTCCGCTACCCGGCGGGCGGCGAGACGGCGCTCTTCGGCGCCCTGACGAAGCTCGCCGAGGGAGGCGAGGAGGGCCAGGCAGCCGGAGCCGGCAGCCTCGACGAGGGCGAACGGGCAGCGCTCGGCATGGGCGTCGAGGACGCAACCGCGCTGGTGGAGCGCTTGAAGGCTGCCGAGAACGCCGTGGTCGTGTACGGCGGCTTCGTGCTCGCCACCAAGGTCGCTGCCGACGCGGCAGCCGCCTTCGCCAAGGCGGTGCAGGCCAAGGTGCTGATCCTCGGCCCGATGGCCGACAGCTACGGGCTCGAGCTCCTCGCGGTAGGCCCCAGCCACGAGCGCTACGCCTACCCGGAGATGCTCTCCGCGGCCCGGGCGTTGATCCTCTCCAACCTCGACCCCGCACGCGACCCCGACCGTCGGCAGGCACTCAAGGACAAGGACCTGCTGGTGGTGCACGACAGCTTCCTCACCGAGACGGCGCAGGTCGCGGACGTGGTGCTGCCGGCCACAACGGTGTTCGAGAAGGACGGCACCACCGTCAGCCTGGAGGGCCGCTTCCTGAGCGTGCACGCGGCTCCGGTGGACGCCGGCGAGAGCAGGGACTTCGTGGGCCTGGTGGGCGCCCTGGGCGAGGCCATGGGCCAGCGCCTAGAGGGCCGCAGCGTCCGCAGCGCCAGGCGCGTCCTGCGCAAACGCTTCGAGCTCGACCCCGCCGAGCTGCCGCCGTATGGGGTGCTCTACCGGCCCAAGGCGCGCCGTCAGGCGCGCGTGGCGATCCGCACCCGGGAAGCGTCGGAAGGCAACCTCCTGATCGTCCCGAGCATGCTGCGCATCGAGTATCTGGATCGCAACCCGCATCTGCGGCAGCTCTCCGGCGGCGCGCGGTTGCGCCTGCATCCCGACGACGCGGCCGCGCAGGCGCTGAAGGGCGGCGAGCGCGTGACGCTGCGGGTCGGCGGCGTGCTGCGCAGAGCGACGGTAGCTGTCGATGCCGGCCTCACGCCGGGTGTGATGCTGCTGCCCTGCCTGCCCGACCAGCCGGTCGGGCTGGAGCGGGCGGACCTGAGCACGCTGGCGCGAGACGACGCTGAGCTGGAGGTGGCCGGATGAACGGCGCGGTCCCGGGCGACCCCCTGTGGGTCACCTTCCTCAAGGCCCTGGTGCTGATCCTGGTGCTGCTGGGCGGCTTCGCCTACATGACGCTCATCGAGCGGCGGCTGCTGGGGCGCTTTCAGCACCGGCTGGGCCCCAACCGGGTGGGCCCATTCGGGCTGCTGCAGCCCATCGCCGACGCCATCAAGGCCATCTTCAAGGAGGACCTGGTGGTCTCGGCGGCCGACAAGGTCGTCTACGTGCTGGCCCCCGGCATCAGCATCACCTTCGCGCTGGTGGCGTTCGGCGCCATCCCTGGCGGTCCCGCCAAGAGCCTGTTCGGCATGAATCCCTGGGTGATGAACCTCGACGTCGGCCTGCTCTATGTGCTGGCCATGACCAGCGTCGGGGTCTACGGCATCTTCCTGGGCGGCTGGGCGTCGAACAGCAAGTACGCCCTGCTCGGCAGCCTGCGCTCCAGCGCCCAGATCATCAGCTACGAGGTGGGCATGGGGCTGGCCGTCCTCAGCGTGATCATGGTCGGCGGCACCCTCAACCTGCAGAAGCTGGTGCAGCTCAACGTGTGGTCGGTGAGCCCGTGGCTGTGGCCGGGGCTGGCGATCGCCTTCATCGCCTTCCTGATCGCCGGTACGGCGGAGATCAACCGCACCCCCTTCGACCTGCCCGAGGCCGAGCAGGAGCTGGTGGCCGGCTATCAGACCGAGTACACCTCGATCAAGTGGGCGCTCTACCAGATGGCCGAGTACGTCAACATGTTCACCTCGGCGGCGTTCATCAGCACGCTGTTCCTGGGGGGCTGGCGAGCGCCCGGCTTCTTCAACGCCATCATCCCCGGCATGGCCTCCTGGCCGATCATCTGGCTGCTCGTGAAGATGGCCGTGTTCATCTTCCTGTTCGTGTGGCTGAAGGCCACGCTGATGCGGCTGCGGTACGACCAGCTGATGCGCTTCGGGTGGCTCTACCTCTTCGAGATCGGCCTCTTCGCTGCGCTCTTGACCGGGGCGGTGATCGCCTTTGTGGTCTAGCTCGATGACGGGCCCCGGACGCCCCGGCGGGGCGCCCTTGGCCGGCACGACGACACCGGCACCATGGGAGGTGCGTCCGCAATGAGTGTTCTGGACATCGCCAAGGGGATGGGCGTCACGCTCGGGCACCTGTTCAAGCGCCCCGTGACGGTCCGCTACCCGGAGCAGCCGGCACAGATCAAGCCGCGCTTCCGGGGGCGGCACCACCTCCTGAGGCACCCCGACACCGGCCTGGAGAAGTGCATCGGCTGCAGCCTCTGTGCCGCTGCCTGCCCGGCCTACGCCATCTATGTGGAGGCGGCCGAGAACGACCCGGAGAACCCCACCTCCGCGGGCGAGCGCTACGCCAAGATCTACGAGATCAACATGCTGCGCTGCATCTTCTGCGGGTTCTGCGAGGAGGCCTGCCCCACGGGCGCGGTCGTGCTCGGCCACGAGTTCGAGCTCGCCGATTACCGCTACCAGGACTTCGTCTACGGCAAGCAGGACATGCTGGTAGGCGTCAAGGGCAGCAAGTGGCAGCGTCGCGAGGCCGAGAAGAAGGGCAAGGACGTGCGCCTCGGCCTCGAGGCCGGCCCGCGTCCCGAGCTCGAAGGCGTGGACCACTGACATGCGGGCACGTGCTCTGAAGACCACGACGGCGGGGGACCGCTGACATGGTCGGCTTCATCATCCTCGCCGCGGTCATGCTCGCCGGAGGGATCGGCGTGGTGACCTTCCGCCAACCTGTCCACGCGGCCCTCTCGCTGGTGGCCACGCTGCTGGCGCTGGCCGTCACCTACGTGACGCTGCAGGCGCACTTCCTGGCCGCCATCCAGGTCATCGTCTACGCCGGCGCCATCATGGTGCTGTTCCTGTTCGTGATCATGCTGCTCAACGTCGAGGGGCAGCAGCCGGCACCGCACCTGCAGTGGTTGCCGCCGCTCGCCTACCTCACGGCGCTGCTGGTGGCCGCCGGCATCACCGTCACCGCCTTCGTCGACCGCAGCCCGCTGCCCGCCGCCGACCAGGTCGCGGCGCTCCAGGGCGGGTCGGCCGAGCAGGTGGGGACGGCGCTGTTCAGCCACTACGTGCTCGCCTTCCAGCTGGTGGGCGTGCTGCTGCTCACCGGCATCGTCGGCGCCGTCAGCCTGGCGCAGCGCGGCGGCGGCGTGCGGGGCGAGCGCCGCTTGCAGGAGTCCCCGGCCGAAACGGAGCTCAGTCATGGCTAGCGCTGCCGGGAGAGGGGGAGCGTGATGGTACCGACCCCCTACTACATCGCCCTCAGCGCGCTGCTGATGTCCATCGGCGCGGTGGGCGTGCTGACGCGCCGCAGCGCCATCATGGTGTTCCTGTCGGTCGAGCTGATGCTCAACGCCGCCAACCTGGCCATCGTGGCGTTCGCCCGGCAGTGGAGCGCGAAGGGCGTCGAGGCCGCCATGTCCGGGCAGGCGGCGGTGTTCATCATCCTCGCCATCGCGGCCGCAGAGGTGGCCGTGGGCCTGGGCATCCTCGTTGCCATCTTCCGCAACCGCGTCAGCACCGACGTCGATGAGCTGTCCGAGGTGAGGCTATGACTTCCGTCGTCCAGTGGGCCGCGCTGGCGCCGCTGCTGGCGCTGGTCGGCTCCCTCGTCAACACCTTCTTCGGCCGCTCGCTGAAGGAGCCGGCGCCCGGCGTCATCGCCAGCCTCATGGTGGCCGGCGGCTTCGTGCTGTCGGTGCTGGCCTTCATCGGTCTGAGCGGCAGCGACCACGCGGTGCAGGTGACCTTCTGGCACTACCTGGTAGGCGGCTCGCTCAGCGTCGACCTGGGCTTCATGATCGACCGCTTGACGGTGACGATGATGCTGATCATCACCGGCGTCGGCCTGCTGATCCACATCTACTCCATCGGCTACATGCACGGCGATGACGGCAACAGCCGCTACTTCGCCGAGCTCA
Organism: uncultured bacterium; assembly: GCA_964496495.1. GTDB lineage: Bacteria > Deinococcota > Deinococci > Deinococcales > Trueperaceae > JASBRS01. The sequence goes on along the minus strand of CAZBZU010000042.1, from coordinate 12,375 downwards.
ACCTGTTCATCTTCGCCATGCTGGTGCTGGTGATGGCCAGCTCCTTCCCGCTGATGTTCGTCGGCTGGGAGGGTGTGGGGGTGTGCTCCTACCTGCTGATCGGCTTCTGGTACCGCGACCGCGAGAAGGCCGACGCCGGACGCAAGGCGTTCATCGTCAACCGCATCGGCGACGTCGGCTTCCTGCTGGCGATGTTCCTCACCTACCACGTCTTCGGCACCTTGAACATCGCCGCCGTGAACCAGGCCGCCCCCGGCATGCTGTACGGATCGGCGGCACTCACCGGCATGGGCCTGCTGTACCTGGTGGGCGCCACCGGCAAGTCGGCTCAGCTGCCGCTGCAGGTGTGGCTCCCCGACGCCATGGCCGGCCCGACGCCGGTGTCCGCGCTGATCCACGCGGCCACCATGGTCACCGCCGGCGTCTACCTCATCGCACGCATCGGCGCCGTGTACGCCATGGCGCCCGGCGCTGCCGGCACGGTCGCCTGGGTGGGCGCCATCACGGCGTTCATCGCCGCCTTCGCCGCCTTCGCCCAGACCGACATCAAGAAGATCCTGGCCTACTCCACCATCTCGCAGATCGGCTACATGATCGCCGCGGTAGGTGCCGGGGCCTACTGGGTGGGCATCTTCCACGTGGCCACGCACGCCTTCTTCAAGGCCCTGCTGTTCCTCAGCGCCGGCAGCGTCATCCACGCCATGGGCGGCGAGCAGGACATCCGCAAGATGGGCGGCCTGGGGCGGCGCATGAAGGTCACCGGCGTCACCGCCCTCATCGCCACCCTCGCCATCTCCGGGGTGCCGTTCCTCGCGGGCTTCTTCAGCAAGGACGCCATCCTCTCCAGCACCCTCACCAGCGGCCTGCTGGCCGGCAGCGGCGCCGACGTGCTCTACATCATCCTGCTGATCACCGCCGCGATGACGGCCGCCTACATGTTCCGCTGGTACTACGGCATCTTCGCCGGCGAGTCGCGCGTCGACAAGCACGCTGCGGAGCACCTGCACGAGTCGCCGCCGGTGATGACCTGGCCGCTCGGCATCCTGGCCGCCGGCAGCATCGTGGTGGGCTACCTGGGGCTGCCGGAGTTCGCCTTCCCCAACCTCATCCAGCGCTGGCTCGAGCCCGCCACCGCCAAGGTCGACTTCAACCACCTGGCCAGCAGCACCGACTGGTGGCTGATCCTACTGTCGGTCCTGATGGTCGCCATCGGCATCGGGGTGGGCTGGTGGGTCTACCACGTGCGCAAGGGCGCGCCGGTGGCAGGGCTCAAGGACTCGAGCCTGGCGGCGGCGTCGCGCGGGGCGCTCGGCTTCGACGCGCTCTACCGCATCCTCTTCATCGCCTCCGGCGAGGGCATATCGAGCGGCATCGCCACGCTCGACCGTGACGTGGTCGACCGCGGCCTCGCGGCCGGCGGGGGAGGCGGCACGGTGCTCCTGAGCCGGCTCGCCCGCTGGTTGCAGAGCGGCTTCGCGCGGGCCTACGCCTTCGCCATGCTGCTCGGCGTGCTGACGCTGGTGGCGGTCGCCGCTCTGACGGGGGTGCTGAAGTGATCGCCCTCTTCGTCATCGTCATCCCCATCGTGTTCGCCGTGGTCATCGGCATGGCGGGGGCGCGCCGCGGCGCCGCGATGGCGTTCGGGCTGTTCAGCACCCTGGCCACCTTCGTGCTGGCGCTGTTCCTGCCGGGAAGCGCCAGCATCAGCACCCCGTGGATCCCCGGCCTCGGGGTCACCTTCTCGCTGGCGCCGACCGGCGCGAGCAGCGTGCTCACCATCGTGGCCGCCCTGACCATGATCCCCACCGTGGTGATGGCGGCACGTCGCGTGAAGGAGGGCACCGGCGCGTTCGTGGCCCTGCTGCTGCTCATGCAGGGCGCCCTCGCCGGCATCTTCCTGGCGCGGGATCTGGTGCTCTTCTACGTCTCCTGGGAGGCGGCCCTGATCCCCAGCATGCTGATGCTGGGCAGCTTCGGGCGCGACCAGCGCCGCGCGGCCGTGCTGAAGTACCTGGTGTACGCCATCGGCGGGTCGTTCCTGATGCTCATCAGCATCCTGGCGATCAAGCCGCTCTCCGGCGCGGCCAGCTACCGCTTCGCCGACCTGATGGCCGCCACGCCCCACCTGGCAGGCGCCACGCAGGTGTGGCTGTTCCTCGGCCTCGCCGTCGGCATGGCGGTGAAGCTGCCCTTGTGGCCGCTGCACAGCTGGCTCATCGACTTCAACGAGCAGAACCATCCGTCCGGCGCCGCCGACGTGGCCGGCACCCTCTACAAGGTCGGCGGCTACGGCTTCTTCGCCTGGGCCATCCCGCTGCTGCCCGTGGGCATGGAGCGCATCGGGCCGATCCTGCTGGGGCTGGCGGTGTTCACAGCCCTCTACGGTGCCATCGCGGCGGCCGCCCAGACGCACATGAAGCGGCTGCTCGCCTACGCCTCGCTGTCGCACATGGGCATCGTGGGGGTGGGCATCTTCGGGCTCCACCTGGCGGGTCTCAACGGCGCCATCTTCCTGTTGGCGGCGCAGATGCTCTCCACCGGCGGCCTGTTCCTGGTGTCCGGCATGCTCTTCGAGCGCAAGGGCAGCTTCGACCTGGACCGCTACGGCGGCCTGGCCAAGAGCGCCCCGGCGCTGGCGGGACTGAGCCTCTTCGTCCTGTTCACGTTCATCGGCGTTCCCGGGCTCGCCAACTTCCCGGGCGAGTTCCTCAGCCTGCTGGGTGCCTACCAGCACCATCCCTGGGCGGCCGCCTTCGCGACCCTCTCGGTCGTCGGCGCCGGCGTGTACGGCGTCAACCTCTACCAGCGCCTGTATCAGGGCGAGGAGCGGGAGGCGACGGTCGACATCGGCGCCATCGAGGCATTCGCTCTGGTCCCGCTGGTGGCCGGCATCGTGTGGCTCGGCGTGTTCCCGTCGCCACAGCTGACGCGCATCGAGGCGCAGTCGCAGCTCATCGCCGCGCCCGCGGCCACGGCGCTCGGCCCCGCCATCACCACGGTGTCGGAGGCGGTTGCCGTGCGGCGAGCCCCAGCCGCTGCGGCGGCCGGGCGCGGGAGTGCGGCGCCTGCCGCCGGCGACCTGCTGGCCCCGGCCGCGCTGCCGGGGCAGGGACCGGTGCCTCCGGATGCCCCGCTTGGAGGTAGCCGGTGAGCTTCCCGCCTGCTGTCGACATCAACTGGGCCAACTTCGGTCCCGAGCTGGCCCTGTTCTTCACCGCGGCCGTCACCACGCTGTTCGCGCTGTTCCAGAGGCAGGGCCGTGCCAGTGCCTGGCTGGCGATGCTGGGAGCGGTGGTGGCGGCGGCCTTGAACGCCAGCCTGTTCGTGCACGAGCGCGCCAGCGGCGCCGGCTCCAGCTTCGGCTTTCGCTTCCTGGCCGACACGCCGTCGCTGACCCTCAACTTCGTGATCCTGCTGGGCACGGTACTGGCGGTGCTGCTCAGCTACGACTACCTGCAGCGCGCCGACCTGGACCATCCCGAGTACTACCCGCTCATCCTCTTCTCCGCCACCGGCGCCATGATCATGGCGGCGGCCGGGGACCTCATCACCCTGCTGCTGGGCCTGGAGATCATGTCGCTGCCGGTGTACGTGCTGTCGGCCTGGCGGCAGGGCGCGCGGCAGTCCGAGGAAGCCGGCATGAAGTACTTCCTGCTCGGCGCCTTCGGCTCCGCCATCCTGATTTACGGCTCGGCACTGCTCTACGGCTCCACCGGCAGCTTCGTCTACGCCGACATCGTCAGCGCCATCCATGCGGCCGGCTTCAGCGCCCCGCTGCTGGCCACCCTGGGTGGCGCCCTGGTGCTCGTGGGGCTGGGCTTCAAGGCGAGCATCGCGCCGTTCCACCAGTGGGCGCCCGACGTCTACACCGGTGCGCCGACCGCCGTCACCGCCTTCATGAGCGTGGTGGTCAAGACCGCCGCCTTCGCTGCGCTGATACGCATCGCCGCCACCGTCTACCCGGACCTGCAGCCCTGGCTCATGACCACGCTGTCGGTGCTGGTGGGGCTCACGCTGGTGGTCGGCAACCTGGCGGCGCTGCTGCAGACCGGGGTCAAGCGCATGCTCGCCTACTCCGCCGTGGCGCACGCCGGCTACCTGGGGCTGGCGGTGCTGGCCGGGCCGCACGGCGTGCGCGCGGTGGCCTGGTACCTCGCCGCCTACACCCTGATGAACGTGGGCGCCTTCGCGGTGCTGATGATGATCAGCGATGCCAGCGACCATGGCGACGAGCTCGAGCGCTTCGCCGGGCTTGGCAGGCGACGGCCGGCGCTGGCCCTTGCCATGACCCTGTTCATGCTGAGCCTGGGCGGCATCCCGCCGCTGGCCGGCTTCATGGGCAAGATCCTGGTGTTCCAGGCCGCAATCGGCAGCGGCTACACCGTGCTGGCCGTGATCGGCATCCTCACCAGCGTCGTGGCGCTGGTCTACTACTTCCGCGTCATCACCTACATGTACTTCCGTGAGCCGGAGTACGAGCCGCCCGCCTACCGCAGCTCGGCCACCCAGGTCGCCATCTGGGCCGCGGCGCTGGGCACGGTGCTGATGGGCCTGCTGCCGGGCTGGTGGTACGGCCTGGTCAGCAGCGGCCAGCAGCTGCTCGCGCGGCTGTAACACGCGATTCTGCGACGTGCGCGGTGCCCGCCCTGAGTGGCGGGCACCGCGCCGCTCCGCGCCACCCCTTCCGACCGCGTAAGAAGCCCGTGAGCCACCGTGGTCTAGGCTGGCCCCGTGCGACGCCTCACCCTCGACTCCTTCCCGGCGGCCCGCGGGACCGCCCGCAAGGTGACGTCATGATGGACCTCGACATGATGGATCTCGGCCCCGGCCGGGCCGGCGGCCTCGGCGATAGGAAAAACCTCCCTGATCTGCGCTCGAAGCGGGCCTACGCTGGGCCCAGCATGGAACTCACCAGCCTCAAGATCCTCCTGGTGGATGACGAGGAGACCATCCTGGTGATCCTCAAGGGCATTCTGCAGCGGGCGGGGTACACCCAGATCGTCACGCTCGGCGATTCCCGCAAGGTGCTGGAGCGCTTCATGCAGGAGCGGCCCGACCTGGTGGTGCTCGACCATCACATGCCGCACAAGGATGGCCTGGAGGTCATCGAGGAGCTGCGGCCCTACCTGCCCGACTACTTCCCCATCCTCATGCTCACCGGAGACGAGCGCGCCGAGCTCAAGGAGACGGCACTCTCGAGCGGCGCCAAGGACTTCCTGATCAAGCCCATCAACCCGGTCGAGGTACGGTTGCGCATCCGCAACCTCCTCGAGGCCCGCTACTTCCACCAGCAGCTGGCGCACCACAACCAGCGGCTGGAGGAGATGGTGCGTCAGCGCACCCGCGAGCTGGAGGACGCCCACGTGGAGATGCTGGTGCGCCTCGCCAAGGCGGCCGAGTATCGCGACGACGACACCGGCGAGCACACCTGGCGCGTCGCGCGCAGCTGCGCGCTGCTCGGCCAGGAGCTGGAGATGGACCCCGAGCGCGTCGAGCTCCTCCTGCGAGCCGCGCGCCTGCATGACGTAGGCAAGATCACCATCCCCGACGGCATCCTCCTGAAGCCGGGCCGGCTCAGCGAGGCCGAGTACGAGGTGGTCAAGCAGCACACTCGCGTGGGTGCGGAGCTGCTGTCGGGCGGGCGCTCGCCGCTGGTGAGGCTGGCCGAGACCATCGCGCTCACGCACCACGAGCGCTGGGACGGAGCCGGCTACCCGCAGGGGCTGGCCGGCGATGCCATTCCCCTGGAGTCGCGCCTGCTGGCCGTGGCCGACACCTTCGACGCGCTGACCCACGACCGCATCCACCGCAAGGCGGCGTCGCCCGAGCGAGCGGTGGAGGAGATCACCGCCAACAGCGGCACGCAGTTCGACCCGCGCGTGGTCGACGCCTTCCTGGTGGTCTTCAGTCGCGGCGAGCTGTTCACCGACGCCCCGCTCGAGCCCGCCTGAGGACGGCACCCGACCCCTGGCCGCGGGCGGCGCTACAGTGAGCGGCATGAACGCCTACATGCAGCGCATCATGGGCACCCTGGGCGACCACGACCCCATCGAGGTTCTGCGGGCCACTCCGCACCGGCTCGCCGCCCTGCTCGAGGGGATGGTGCCCGCGGACCTGGAGCGCAGCTACGCCCCCGGGAAGTGGGACGCCCGGCACGTCTTCGCTCACCTCGCCGACGTGGAGATGGCCATGGGCTTCCGCCTGCGGCTGGTGTTGGGGCAGCCGGGCGTGGAGATCCCTCCGTTCGACCAGGACGTGTGGGCGCAGCGCTACGGTCGCGCCGACCCGGCGCTGGCGGTGGAGGCGTTCCGCGGCTCACGGGCCTGGAACCTGTCGCTGCTGACGACGCTCGGCCTGGACGACTGGCTGGCCGAGGGATACCACGCCGAGCGTGGCTTCGAGAGCGTCGACCTGATGGTGCGGTTCATGGCGGGCCACGACATCAACCACCTGGCGCAGCTGGAGAGCATCGCAACGGGGTGAGGCGGCCTGCGGCCGAACGGTAGGCGGCAGGCAATCGCCTGGCCGGCCACTGCCTCCCACGCGCGTGGAGCCGGGCACACGCCCGTCGCCCGGCCCTGCAACGCTCCCCGGCGGCGCGCCCGGCCCGTGATAGGATTGCGCCGTCATGGGACTCGAACGCACATTTGCCATGGTCAAGCCCGATGGCGTGCGCCGCGGGTTGGTCGGCGACGTGGTCAGGCGCCTGGAGGCGAAGGGCTTCCGCCTCGTCGGCATGAAGCTCATGCAGGTCTCACGCGAGCTGGCCGAGCGGCACTACGGCGAGCACCGCGGCAAGCCCTTCTACGAGGGGCTCGTCGACTTCGTCACCAGCGGCCCCTCGGTGGCGATGGTGGTGGAGGGCGAGAACGCCATCCTGGAGTGGCGCAAGATGATGGGCGCCACCAACCCCGCGGACGCCGCGCCCGGCACGCTGCGCGGCGACTACGCCACGATGATCGACGAGAACGTGGTTCACGGCTCCGACGCGCCGGCCACCGCCGAGCGCGAGATCGGCATCTTCTTCGACAAGGGCGAGCTCCTGCCCTGACGGCTCGCTCCGCCGGCGGGCTCCGCGGGGCGCCGCGCCGCCGCCGCACTCGAGGCGCCACGCGAGGTGAGGGTATGCCCGGACTGTCCCAGCGGATCAAGCATCTCAAGGCGTCGTCCACCATCGCCTTCAACACGCGCGCGGCGGAGCTGAGGCGCAAGGGCGTCGACGTCATCGCCATGACGGCCGGCGAGCCCGACTTCCAGCCGCCGGAGCACGTCTTCGACGCCGCGCGCGATGCCATCGAGCGAGGGCTCACCAAGTACACCCCCTCGGAGGGCACCCTCGAGCTGCGCCAGGCTGTCTGCGACAAGTTCGCGCGCGAGAACGGCCTGAGCTTCCAGCCCGACCAGGTGATCGTCTCCACGGGCGGCAAGCAGGTGCTCTACAACGCCTTCCAGGCCGTGCTCGAGCCGGGTGACGAGGTCGTCTTGATGGCGCCCACGTGGGTGAGCTATCCGCCGCAGATAGAGCTGGCGGGGGGCATTCCCGTTCCGGTGCGTACCCGCCCGGAGGACGGCTTCCTGCCGGATCTCGAGGAGGTCGAGAACGCCATCGGGCCGCGCACGCGAGTGCTGCTGGTCAACTCGCCCTCGAACCCCACCGGCGCCGTCTACCCGCCCGAGCTGGTGCAGGCGCTGGTCGAGCTGGCGGCGAAGCACGACCTGTGGCTGTTCTCGGACGAGCTCTACGAGCATCTCATCTACGAGGGGACGTTCACGCCGGCCGGGCGCTTCGCGCCGGAACGCACGCTGGTGGTGCACGGTGCCAGCAAAGCCTTCGCCCTGACCGGCTGGCGCATCGGTTACGGCGCCGGTCCGCGGGAGCTGGTCAAGGCCATGAACCGCTTGCAGAGCCAGGTCACCAGCGGGCCCAACGCGCTGGCGCAGCATGCCACGGTCGCGGCCCTCAACGAGGTGGAGAAGACCCGCGCCTTCGTCGAACGGACGCGCGAGGCCTACCGGCAGCGTCGAGACGCGCTGGTCGAGGGGCTCAACCGCCTGGGTCTGGCCACCCCCATGCCCCACGGCGCCTTCTACGTCATGGCGGACGTCAGCGCCATCGACCCGGACGAGGGCGAGGCCGCGCTCAGGCTGCTGGAGCAAGCGCGGGTGGCGGTAGTGCCAGGGACCGACTTCCTGGCACCGGGCCAGGCCAGATTCAGCTACGCCACCAGCCTCGACAACGTGCATGAAGCGCTCAGGCGCATCGAGGCGTTCCTGGGCTGAGGCTCGTCCGGACGACCGCCCCCCGCCAACCCCGGAGGCCTCCGACAGCCTGCGGGAGCCTGTCAGCCCCGCTCGCGGCCGGCGTCGAGCGTCCGGAACTCGATCGGCGCCTCGCCGTAGGCCTGCCGGGCCATCGAGCGCGCCGCCGAGCGCAACCCCTCCTCGAGGACCGGGTGGTAGACGGGCATGCGCAGCAGCTCCGCCAGCGACAGCTCGCGGTCGAGCGCCAGCGCCAGCAGGTGCGCCAGGTGCTCGCCGTCGGGCGCCATCATCTCCGCGCCCAGCAGCCGGCCGTCGCCGCGGCGGGCGTAGAGACGCAGCATGCCGTGCGCCCGTCGCATGCCGATGGCGCGGGACTGCCGCGAGAAGTCCACCTTGCCGACGACGACGTCCTCGCCGCCGCGCTCGAGCTCGGCCCAGCTGCGGCCCACCAGCGCGATCTCGGGGTCGGTGAAGGCGATGGTGAGGGGCACGCGGCGCTGGAAGCGGGTGGGCCCATGCAGCGCGTTCCAGGCGGCGATGAAGCCCTCGTCGGAGGCCTCGTGCATCACCACGCGCTCGCCGGTCACGTCGCCGGCGAGGAACACTGGCAGGTCGCCGATCTGCGTGGTGTGCGGATCGAAGGGGGGCATGCCGCGCTCGTCGAGGTCGACGCCCAGGGCCTCGAGCCTCAGGCCCGCCAGGTTGGGACGGCGGCCGAGTGCGGCCAGCACCGCGTCGACCGTGACGGACGCGTCGCCGCCTGTCACGCGTAGGGCCTCGCCGTCGGGGGCGATCTCGACGCCGTGGCCCAGGTGAACGGGGAGCTCCGAGGCCATGCGCTCCACGGCGTAGGCGCTCACGTCGGGATCGGTGAGCGCCGCCACCGCCGCGCGCAGCTCGAACCCGCTCACCTCCAGGCCCAGGCGGGCGAGCGCTTGACCCAGCTCGAGCCCCACCGCCCCCAGCCCCACCACCGCCACGCGACGCGGTAGGTCGCGCTGCTCGAAGATCGCGTCGGTGGTGAGGATGCGGTCGCCGAGATCGCGCCAGACCGGCGGCACGACCGGACTCGAGCCGGTGGCGACGATGGTTGCGCGGGCGCGGACGCGCTCCTCGGAGCCGTCCGCCGTCACCACCAGGAGCTCGTCCGGCGCCAGGAAGGAGGCCCGCCCAGGGACGTTGCGGTCGCCCGCCTGGTCGGTGGCCTTGAGGTTGTGGGCGGTGAGGCGGTCGCGGTAGGCCCGAATCCACGCCAGCGCGGCGGCGAGGTCGACGTGGAGGGCCTCCCCGCCGCGGATGCCGGCCGCCTCGAAGGTGGTGCGGCGGTGGAGGTCGTTGGCGATCTGGATGAGCGCCTTGGAGGGCATGCAGCCGACGCGCGAGCAGGTCGTTCCGTAGGGCCCGTCGTTGACGATCAGGTAGTCGTCGGTGGCCTTGCGAACGATCCCCAGTGCGGTGAGGCCCGCGGTGCCTGCTCCCAGAATCGCCACGTCCACCTTGCGCATGCTTGACCTCCCAGGGCTCGTTCCGCCCCCAGTCTCGCACACCGCCCGCTGGGTCTCGCCGGTCGCTGTCGCCGCACCATGCCGTGCGGGAGGTGGCGCGGTCCCCCGGGTAGACTCGCCGACGTGAGGGAGGATGGCGGCAGGCCAGAGGCGGAGGCTCCCGCGGTTCCCGGGCTGCCGGGGCGCTTCCTCGAGCGCCGCTTCGACGGCGCCATCCTGGCGCTGGCGCTGCCGGCGCTGGGCGCGCTCGCCGCCGACCCCCTGGTGTCGTTGGTGGACACGGCCTTCGTGGGCCGCCTGGGCGCCACCCCGCTGGCGGCGCTGGGCGTCAACACCTCGCTGTTCTCGCTGGTGTTCGTGGTGTTCAACTTCCTCGCCTACGGCACCACCCCGATGGTCGGCCGGGCGCTCGGCCGCGGGGACCGCCGGGAGGCCGGCCGCGTGGTGGTGCAGGCGCTCACCCTGGCGGTGGTCGCCGGGGTGCTGTCGCTGTCGTTCCTGCAGCTCGCGGCGGTGCCGCTGCTGCACGCCATGGGTGCGCGCGGCGCGCTGCTGGGGCCGGCCCTGACCTACCTGCGCATCCGCGCGCTGGCGGGGCCGGCGCTGCTGGTCATCGAGGCCGGCAACGGCGCCTTCCGCGGGTTCCTCGACACCCGCACGCCGTTGGCGATCACGGTGGGGCTCAACCTCGTCAACCTGGTCCTCGACCCGCTCTTCATCTTCGCCTTCGGCTGGGGCCTCACGGGCGCGGCGGTGGCCACGCTGCTGGCCCAGTGGCTGGGGGCCGGCGGCTTCCTGCTGGCGCTGACGTCGCGCCGCGGTAGCGGCCTGCGGCTGCTGCCAGCTCGGGTGCCGCGACCGGCGGAGCTGCTGCCCTTCCTGCGCATCGGTGGGCAGATGCTGCTGCGTACCGGCTCGCTGGTGGGCTCGCAGGCACTGGCGACGGCGGTGGCGGCGCGCATCGGCGTGTCGCAGGTGGCCGCCCATCAGGTCGCCGCGCAGCTGTGGACCTTCCTCGCGCTCACGGTCGACGCGCTGGCGGTAGCGGGTCAAGGGCTGGTGGCCACCTACCGCGGCGAGGAGCGGGCCGCCGACGCCCGCACCGTCGCCGACCGGTTGCTGCTGCTGGGGCTGGGCGTCGGCGTTGTGCTGGCCGCCGGCTTCTGGCTGCTGGAGCCGTGGCTTCCGCGCCTGTTCACCTCCGATCCGGGGGTGCTGACGCGCGTGCGGGCCATCTACCCGTTCGTGGCCTGGATGCAGCCGCTCAATGCGGTGGTGTTCGTGTGGGACGGCATCTTCATGGGGGCGGAGGCGTTCGGCTTCCTGGCGGGCGCCATGCTCCTCTCCGCCGGCGCCGCGGCGACCGTGCTGCTGTTGGTCGTGCCTCTGGGGTGGGGCCTGACGGGCGTGTGGTGGGGCCTGGTGACGCTGATCGTGGCTCGCGCCGTGACGCAGGGGTGGCGCTACTGGGGGCCGCGGCCGCTACTGCCGGTCAGCTGAGGGGCGCGGCATCCGCCAGGGTCGCGCGCCGGACCTGTGGCGGCTGCGGTGTGTCGGTCATGCTCCCGTGTACCTCGCCGCCGCACGCGGCTGCGGGTAGACTCGCCGGCAGGAGGCGGCATGGCATCCAGCGACCCGCAGTTCCGGACCATCATCGAGCCGTTCCGCATCAAGGCGGTGGAACCCATCCACTTCACCACGCGAGCCGAACGCGAGCGGGCGCTACAGGACGCCGGCTACAACCTCTTCAAGCTGCGCGCCGAGGACGTGCTCATCGACCTGCTCACCGACTCCGGTACCGGGGCCATGTCGAGCGAGCAGTGGGCGGGCATGATGCGTGGCGACGAGAGCTACGCCGGCGGGCGTTCCTTCTACCGCTTCGAGGCCGCGGTGCGGGAGATCACCGGTTTCCGGCACATCCTGCCCACCCACCAGGGGCGGGCGGCCGAACGCATCCTGGCGGGCGTGGCGCTCGGGCCGGGCGACATCGTGCCGAACAACACCCACTTCGACACCACCCGCGCCAACGTCGAGAACGCCGGGGCCGTCGCCCTCGACCTGCCCATCGCCGAGGGGCTCGAGCCCTCGACGCGCCACCCCTTCAAGGGCAACATCGATGTGGCGCGCCTCGAGCGCGTGTTGGACGAGAACCCGGGCAAGGTGCCGCTGGTGATGGTCACGGTCACCAACAACTCCGGTGGTGGCCAGCCGGTCAGCATGGCCAACCTGCGCCAGACCAGCCGCCTGTGTCACGCCCACGGGGTGCCGCTGTTCCTCGACTGCTGCCGCTTCGCCGAGAATGCCTACTTCATCAAGTTGCGCGAGGAGGGCTACCGCGACGCCGAGCCGCTGGCGATCGCCCAGGAGATGTTCTCCCACGCCGACGGCGCCACGATGAGCGCCAAGAAGGACGGCATGGCCAACATCGGTGGCTTCCTGGCGCTGAACGACGACGGCCTGGCCGAGAAGGCGCGCAACCTGCTGATCCTGAGCGAGGGCTTTCCGACCTACGGCGGGCTTGCCGGCTACGACCTGGAGGCGTTGGCGGTGGGCTTCCACGAGGCGCTCCAGGAGCCCTACCTGCGCTACCGCCTGCGGAGCATCGCCT
>CAZBZU010000041.1:7636-30942 GCA_964496495.1 uncultured bacterium | reverse complement strand
TGTGGTGCGCCTGCAAGGATTCGAACCCTGGACCTTCTGATCCGTAGTCAGACGCTCTATCCAACTGAGCTACAGGCGCGCGCTCCTGCGGGTGGCAGGTGATCTGGCGGAGAGGGAGGGATTCGAACCCTCGATGGAGGTTTTGCCCCCATACTCCCTTAGCAGGGGAGCGCCTTCAGCCGCTCGGCCACCTCTCCCGACTGCGCTGCTGGCCGGTCGCTTGGCGGAGGGTGAGGGATTCGAACCCCCGGACGGGTCTCCCCGTCAACGGTTTTCAAGACCGCCGCCTTCAACCACTCAGCCAACCCTCCGGTCAGCGGAGAAACGCGGACGAACCCTCCGGACCGTCGTGACGTCCGGTGCCGGCCGTCCGGTCAGCGCCGGTCAGTATAGCCAGCCGCGCGGAGGGGTGTCAACGACCGTCCTTGCGCCCGGGAAGGCGCTCAGGCGGCTGCTCCGCCGCCCACTCGAGCTGGCTGAGGAGCCCTCGCAGCGCTGCCACCTCCCGCTCGGAGAGCGCCACCCGGTCGAACATGCCGCGGAACAGCCGGGCGGTGGCCCGCTCACGCTGCGCGTCGGTGTAGCCGATGGTGTGGAAAGCGTGCACCAGCTGCTCGTAGAAGCGCTCGAGCTGCTCTCGCGCTGCCGGAGCGTCCTCCTCCGGCCGAGGCGGGCGCCGCGAAGCGCCTCCCGGCTCGGCGAGGTGCAGCTCGTACGCCACCAGCAGCACGGCCTGCGCCAGGTTGAGGGAGCTGTAGGCCGACGTGGGGATCGACACGTACCCCTGGCACAGGTCGAGCTCCTCGTTGCTGAGACCGTGGTCCTCCGGCCCGAAGACCACCGCGGTGGCCTCCCCCAGCAGCTGCGGGGCGGCCGCTCTGGGCATGAGCAGCGGCAGCGTCTCGGTGGTCCGGCGGCGGGCGCTGGTGCCGAGCACCAGCCTGCGGTCGGCGATGGCCGCCTCCAGGCTGTCGACCACCCGGGCGCCCTCCAACACGTCGCCAGCGTGCGCGGCGAGCGCGTGGGCACGGCGGTCGACGGTGCAGCGGGGCGCCACCAGCACCAGGTCGCCCAGGCCGAAGTTCTTCATGGCGCGGGCGGCGGCGCCGACGTTGGCGGAGTCCTTGCTGCGTACCAGGATGACGCGGGGCACCGTCACGACCCAAGCTACCAGGCGAGCGCGGGCGCCGCCTCCCGGCGGCGCCCGCGCGCACTCGCGACTCTACTCGCGGCTCAGGAGCTGGCGCGGCCCGCCTTGATGGCGTCGAGATGCCTCGCCAGACGCGCCTTCTTCCGGGCGGCGGTGTTCTTGTGCAGCGTCGACGCCTTGGCGGCCTTGTCGACCAGGCTCTGCACCACCTTCTGGTACTTCGCTGCGGCCTCGAAGTCCCCGCTCTCGGCGGCAGCTACCGCCTTCTTGGTGAAGGTGCGGATGGTGCTCTTGCGCGCGCGGTTGGCGAGGCGCGCCTTCTCCGACTGGCGATGGTACTTCATCGCGGACAGGTTCCTGGCCATGTTCTCCTTCGCTTCCTCCACGGCGCGCGAGGGCGGCGCGCGATCGCGATCTCGACGGGTACGGCCCGTGACGGTACGGGCCGGCAGCCTTCGAATGCTAGCACGGGCGGCGCCCGCGTGACAACGAAACTGCCTGCCGCCGTGTCGCGGGCGGCGACGGCGAGCGCCCCGGCAGCGTAGACTGCCGAGGCTTTCCCGCACGGTTGGGGCCACGCTTGGCCGGTGGTGAGCTGGAAGGAAGGCATTCGTGAGTTTCGAGAGCTACCGCCTTGATGGCCGCATCGCCAAGGGCATCGAGGCCGCGGGCTACGTGAGCCCCACCCCCATCCAGGAACGCGCGCTGCCGCCGGCTCTGGCCGGCCGCGACGTGCTCGGCCTGGCCCAGACCGGCACGGGCAAGACCGCCGCCTTCGTGCTGCCCATCCTGCAGCGGCTACTGCAGGGCCCCCGCGGGCGCATCCGCGCCCTGGTGGTCGCCCCCACCCGCGAGCTGGCGGAGCAGATCCATCAGGACGTCGAGCTTCTCGGCCGGGCCACCGGCCTGCGGAGCGCGACCGTCTACGGCGGCGTGGGCTTCGCCAAGCAGGAGGCCGCGCTGCGCGGGCGTGCCGAGGTGGTGGTCGCCTGCCCCGGGCGTTTCCTCGATCACCTCGGCCGCGGCAACGTCGACCTGAGCAGTCTCGAGGTGCTGGTCCTCGACGAGGCCGACCACATGCTGGACATGGGCTTCCTGCCGGACGTGCGGCGCATCCTGGCCCGCGTGCCGGCCGGCGCGCAGCGCATGCTCTTCTCCGCCACCATGGCGGGCGAGCTGCGCGGCCTGGTTCACGACGTGCTCAGCGACCCGGTCACCGTCGAGGTCGGCCGCCGCGAGCCGGCGGCCACCGTCGAGCAGGCGCTCTACCCGGTGGAGCGGAAGGACAAGACCGCGCTCCTGAAGCACCTGCTGCGCGAGCACGACCCCCGCTCGGCGTTGGTCTTCACGCGCACCAAGCACGGCGCCAAGAAGCTGGCGATCCAGCTCGAGCGCGACAACCACTTCGTCGCCGCCATCCAGGGCAACCTCTCGCAGACCAAACGCCAGCGCGCGCTCGACGGCTTCCGCGCCGGCGACATCCGTATCCTCGTGGCGACCGACATCGCCGCTCGGGGCATCGACGTGCTGCGCGTGTCGCACGTCATCAACTTCGACATGCCCGACACCGTCGACGCCTACATCCACCGGATCGGCCGCACCGGCCGCGCCGAGCGCAGCGGCCAGGCCCTCACCTTCGTCACGCCGGACGACCACGGCCTGGTGAGGGACATCGAGCGGCGCCTGGGCCGGCGCCTGCAACGCGTCCAGGTGACGGGCTTCGAGCGGCCGGCGGTAGGCGCGACAGAACCGGTCGGGAGCCACCGCGGGCGGCGCGACGGCGAGGCCCGCCCGAGTGCGGGCGGCAGGCAACCGGCCCCGGCGACGGGTGCTGGGAACGGCCGGCTGCCGACCCCGGCGACCGCGAACTCGAGCGCCACGCAACCGCCCCCGGCGACCGAGAGCGAACGCCGTCCCCGTCGCAGCCGGCGGCGCCGCGGCTCCCGCGGGCGAGGCAGAGGCGGCTCGGCGACGGCCGGCGGGCACGGCCGCGACGATCGATGAGGGGACGTTTGCCACGTCACCACCTGCTGTTCCGTGGGTCGACGTATTGACGCGGCGGTGCGCCGGCGCTAGCGTGTTAGATGTCTCACACCTGGAGCGGTCGGGCGCGACCCTGGCGCCCCGGTGCGTACGATCCCGCCGCCATTCACCCTTCGTTCGGGCGGGCGTAGGCAACAAGGTCAACAGGGGGAAGGCAGGTATCCATGTCAGCAACCGGTTGGTTCCGTCCCATCAGAGCGGCCGCGGTGCTCGCTCTGCTCGGCGTGCTGGCTCTATGGGGTAGCGGGCTGGCGCAGAGCTCCACACTGAGCGTCGACTCCTTCACCGCCGACTTCTCGGCCATGGCGCAGCTCAAGAGCGTCGTGGCGCAGGGCCAGGGCAAGATCGCGGTGCTGCTGCCCGAGACGACGACTTCCGCGCGCTACACCTCGTTCGATGCGCCCTACCTCAAGCAGGCGTTCGAAGCCGCCGGGCTGACGCCCGACCAGTACATCATCACCAACGCTCAGGGCAGCGAGTCGAGCGAGCTCACCCAGGCCCAGTCGGCGATCGCCAACGGTGCCACGGTGCTCCTGGTCGACCCCATCTCCTCCGGCGTCGGTGCCTCCATCGAGTCCTACGCCAAGGATCGCGGCGTTCCGGTCGTCGACTACGACCGCCTGACGCTGGGCGGCACCCGTGACTACTACGTGAGCTTCAACAACGTCGGCGTCGGCGAGAAGATCGGCCAGGGCATGGTCGACTGCCTCAAGGCCTGGAACGTGGCGAACCCCGACATCCTGGTGATGAAGGGCGCCCCCACCGACAACAACGCCACGCTCTTCGCGCAGGGCTACATGAGCGTGCTGCAGCCCTACTTCGACAACGGCACCTACACCAAGGCGGGCGAGCCGGCCGGCACCTGGGACCCCGCCACGGCGCGCACCGAGTTCGAGCAGCAGTACACCGCCCACCCGGGCATCAACGCGGTGGTGACGCCCAACGATGACAACGCCAACGCCATCATCGCCTACCTCAAGAGCCTCAACGTCCCGCCGATGACCTTCCCGACCACCGGTCAGGACGCCACCCTGACGGGGCTCCAGAACATCCTCTCGGGGTACCAGTGCGGCACCGTCTACAAGTCGATCAAGCTCGAGGCGCAGGGCGCCGCCGCCCTGGCGATCTACCTGCGTGCGGGCATGCAGCCGCCGCAGGCCCTGGTCAACGGCACCACCAAGGACACCCAGGCGAACGTCGAGGTGCCCTCGGTGCTCATGACGCCCATCTGGGTCACGCCCTCCAACATGCAGGAGACGGTCGTCAAGGACGGCTTCGTGGACGTGTCGAAGCTCTGTTCGGGCGATCTAGCCGGCAAGTGTCAGGCCGCTGGGATCTCCCAATAGGCGTGGCATGACGACCTCTACGGCTCGGTCCCGGTCTTCCGGGGCCGAGCCGCTCCTTAAGGTCCGGGGCATCCGCAAGAGCTTCGGCAGGGTGGACGCGCTCGTCGGGGTCGATCTCGACGTGCCTTCTGCACAGGTGACCGCGCTGGTTGGCGACAACGGCGCCGGCAAGTCGGTGCTGGTGAAGACCATCGCCGGCATCCACGAGGCCGACGCGGGCGAGATCTACTTCGAGGGGCAGCTCGTCCACATCCACAACCCGCGCGATGCCGCCCACCTCGGCATCGAGGTGGTCTACCAGGACCTCGCCCTGTGCGACAACCTGGACGTCGTCCAGAACATGTTCCTCGGCAGGGAGCGGCTCGTCCGCGGCCTGCTCGACGAGGACTCCATGGAGCGGGCGGCGAAGGAGACGCTCTCCAGCCTCAACGTCCGCACGGTGCGCTCGGTGCGGCTGGCGGTCGAGAACCTCTCCGGCGGCCAACGCCAGTCGGTGGCGGTCGCCAAGGCGGTGATGTGGAACTCCAAGCTCGTCATTCTCGACGAGCCCACCGCTGCCCTGGGGGTGGCGCAGACACGGCAGGTGCTGGAGCTCGTCCGGCGTCTAGCCGATCGCGGTCTCGCGGTGATCATGATCTCGCACAACCTCAACGACGTCTTCCAGGTCGCCGACCGCCTGGCGGTGCTGCGCCTCGGCGAGATGGTCGGCGAGGGGCCGGCCGCGGAGTTCGACTCTCAACGCGCGGTGGAGCTGATGACCACCGGCCGCTTCTCGGGCGATGCCGGCAGGAACAGCCGCGGCGCCGATGCCGGTAACGGCCCCGGCGCAGGAGAAGGACGGTGATGCCGTGAGCGCGCCGGACGAACGCTCGGGCTCCGACGCGGAGCGCGACCAGGCCGCACGGGGGTCGGGCGGTGCGCCCGCACCGACCCCGGCCGGCGCCCAAGACGTCGACGACATCGACGACTCCTTCCCCGAGGAGAGCGAGCCGCGCACCTTCGGCGATTACCTGTCGCGCTGGTGGACGCAGATCCGCGCCGGGCAGAGCGGCGTTCTGCCGGTGGTGCTGGGCGTCATCCTCATCGGCATCATCTTCCAGACCCAGAATCCGAAGTTCCTCTCGCCGGGCAACTTGATCAACCTGCTGGTGCAGGGCGCCGTGTACATGCTGATCGGCATGGGCGAGGTGTTCGTGTTGCTGCTCGGGGAGATCGATCTGTCGCTGGGATTCGTGGCCGGCATCGGCGCCGTGGTGGTGACCGAGCTGGTGCAACCCGGCCGTGACTGGCCCTGGTACGGCGCCATCTTCGCGGCGCTGGTCGTCACCGCCGGCATCGGCGCGTTGCAGGGCACGCTCGTCACGCGCCTGCGATTACCCTCCTTCGTGGTGACGCTGGCCGGCCTGCTGGGCTGGCAGGGGGTGATGATCCTGCTGCTCGGGGAGGGCGGCACCATCCCCATCCGCAACAACGTCGTCAACGCCATCTCCAACGGCACGCTCACCCGGTTGGGAAGCTGGCTGCTGATGGCGGCCGTGGTGGTGGCCTTCGCTATCGTGCAGATCGTGCAGGACGGGCGCCGCCGCGCCAGCGGGCTGGCCGCCCCCAGGCCCTTCATGACCTACCTGCGGGTGCTGCTGGTAGCGCTTGCCGGCGTGGGCCTGGTGGCGCTCGCCAACGTCGACCGGGGCGTCGGGCGCTTCGTGCTGAGGGGCATGCCCATCGTCATCCCGCTGGTCTTCGGCGTGCTGGTGCTATGGAGCTTCATCCTGGGCCGCACGCGCTTCGGACGCTACATCGTGGCCATCGGCGGCAGCGCCGAGGCGGCGCGCCGGGCGGGCATCAACCTCGCCTGGATCCGGACGGCGGCGTTCACGCTGGGCGCGCTGTCGGCCGGCATCGGCGGCCTGGTCTACGCCTCGCGGCTGCGCTCGATCTCCACCAGCTTCGACGGCGGCACCATCGTCCTCTACGTGGTAGCCACCGCCGTCATCGGCGGCACCAGCCTCTTCGGCGGCCGCGGCCACCCGTTGCACGCCGTGCTCGGCGGTATCGTCATCGCCGCGATCGTCAACGGCATGTCGCTGCTGGGCCTCAGCGCGGCCATCCAACTCATCGCCACCGCGCTGGTGCTGCTGGCCTCCATCATGGTCGACGTGGTGGTGAGGCGGCGCGGCACCACCACGCACTGACGCCCGCGCGAGGGCACCTCAGCCACGAGCAGACTGCGGGGACCCGAGAGGGGTCCCCGCAGTCGTTGGCCGTTCGACGGATGCGCCATGGGCGCGCCGCGCGTCGAGATCAGTCGCTCGCCGCCGTGCCGATGTCCTTGTGGCGCGTGCCCTCGCCCAGGTAGAGCTGCCTGGGGCGCGAGATCGCCTGCTCCTTGTCGAGCAGGCCCTCCTGCCACTGCGCCAGCCAGCCGGGCATGCGGCCGATGGCGAACAGCACCGGGAACATCTCCACCGGGAAGCCCATCGACTGGTAGATGATGCCGGAGTAGAAGTCGACGTTCGGGTAGAGCTTGTGCGAGATGAAGTACTCGTCCTCCAGGGCGTAGCGCTCGAGCTCGAGCGCGATGTCGAGGAGGGGGTTGCGCCCGGTCACCTTGAAGACCTCGTCCGCGATCCCCTTGATGATGTTGGCGCGCGGGTCGAAGTTCTTGTACACGCGGTGGCCGAAGCCCATCAAGCGGAACTCGCCCTTCTTGACCCGCGCGACGTAGTCGGGCACGTTGTCGACCGAGCCGATCTCGCGCAGCATGCGCAAGACCTTCTCGTTGGCCCCGCCGTGGAGCGGGCCGTAGAGGGCCGCGGAGGCCGCAGCCGCCGCCGAGAACGGGTCGGCGTGAGAGCTGCCGACGGTGCGCATGGTGGTGGCCGAGCAGTTCTGCTCGTGATCGGCATGCAGGATGAACAGCACGTCGAGGGCGTGCTCGAAGACCGGGTTGGGCTGGTACTTCAGCTCGGTGGTCTTCCACAGCATGTTCATGAAGTTGCCGGGGTAGCTGAGCTCGTTGTCCGGGTAGGCGATCGGGAAGCCCATCTGATGGCGGTAGGCGAAGGCTGCCAGGGTGGGCATCTTGGCGATGAGACGCACGACCTGGGTGCGGCGCTGGTCGTCGTCGAAGAGGTCCTTGGCGTCGGGGTAGAAGGTGGAGAGCGCGGCCAGGGTGCTCACCAGCATCCCCATCGGGTGAGCGTCGTAGCGGAAGCCGTCGATGAACTTGATGACGTTCTCGTGGACGAAGGTGTGGTGGGTGATGTCGTTCTGCCACGCCTCCAGCTGCGCCTTGTCGGGCAGCTCGCCGTAGATGGTCAGGTAGGCCACCTCGAGGAACGACACCTCTTGCGCCAGCTCCTCGATGGGGTAGCCGCGGTAGCGCAGGATGCCCTTCTCGCCATCGATGAAGGTGATGGAGCTCTTGCAGCTGGCGGTGTTCTTGAACGCCGGGTCGTAGGAGAGCAGCCCGAAGTCGTCCTCTGCCACCTTGATCTGGCGGAGGTCCATGGCGCGGATGGCGCCGTTCTGGATGGGAATCTGGTAGGTCTTCCCGGTGCGGTCGTCCGTGACCGTGAGGATTCCTTCGTTGTCGTCGCGAGCGTCCATGCCTGCTCACCCGTCCTTTCCGCCCGGGCGGTCCCTCGGCCCGGCCTGCCGCGCGCGGCGAGCCGGCCCGCTGCGCAGCGCGGGCGCCGAGGCGCAATCTCTGCGTCCCGGCACCCTGACGGCTGGAACGTCGCACCGCTGGGCTGCCTCATGCCGCAACGCGGCCAGCGTACGTCCGCGGCCGAGGCCGTTCCCAGGGGCAAATATCCCACCACCCTATATGTGAGGACGCACGTCCCTGACGTAATCTGTGGGACTCATCGGTGGGCCCTACCCGCGGCCGGGCAGCCGCGCCTGCGGACCCGCACGTCACGGGCCGGCGACCGGCCGTGGAGCTTGCCGCCGCCGAGCGGGCCGACCCCCTGGTTGCGCCGCCCTGGCGGAGTAAGAGTGCCGAAAGACCTCGCTTCGCATAATCGGAGCAGGCGGCGCCTCCGCCGCATTGGAGTCACACGACGATGGGACCTGCCCTGTCCACCTCGACCCGACCCTCCCCCACGACGGCGGCCCCGGAGCTTCCGGCGGCGGCCGCCGTGGTCGGGCTGGCGGCTGCCTACGCGCTCGGCTTCGCGCCGACCTGGCACCTCGCCGGCGATGCCGCCTTCGCCCTGGTGCTGGTGCCGGCAGCGGCCGCCGGCTGGCTCTTCGGGCCGCTCACCGGCGGCCTGGCGTCTGCCGCCCTGGCCGTCCTGAACGTCGCACTGTACTCCGCGGCGGCGGAGACGAGCCTGCACACGGCCGTCGCGGGTGCCCCCCTGGGCGCGGTGCTGACCCTCGCCACCGGCATCGCTGCCGGGGTCTTGCGGGTCCGCCAGCGTGCGCTCGCCAGCGCCCGAACCGAGCTGCAACGCCAGCTCGCGGAGCGCGAGGCCCTCACCACCGCGCTGCAGGCGAGCGAGCAGCGCTTCCGACTGCTCGCGGAGGAGTCCCTCGCTGGGGTCTACCTCGTCCAGGACGGCGTCTTCCAGTACGTCAACCCCGCCTTCGCCGCGGCGGTCGGCTACCGGCCCGAGGAGATCATCGGCCATCTCGGCCCCGAGGACCTCACCCTTCCGGAGGACCGGGGCATCGTCCGCGAGAAGGTCACCGAGCGCATGTCCAAGGGCAACGCCGCGTCCCGCTACCGCCTCCGCGGCCGCGCGCGCGATGGCAGCATCATCCATCTGGAGGTGGCGGGACGCGCCCTCACCATCGACGGCAAGCCCGCCATCCTCGGCACCCTGCGGGACCGGACCCGCGAGGCGGCGGACGAGCTCCGCAACAGGACCGGGCTGACGGCCCTCGAGGTCGCCCCCACCGGCATCCTGGTGACCGACGACCAGGGCACCGTCATCTGGGCCAATCCCCACGCCGAGACGGTGAGCGGCTACACCCGCGACGAGCTGATCGGCACGTCGGCCCGCGAGCTCGGGCTGGGAGCCCAGGACGCCGCCCTCACCCGCTCGCTGTGGCGCACGGTCCAGGCGGGCAAGACCTGGCGCGGCCGCCTGACCAGCCATCGCAAGGACGGCAGCGAGTACATCAGCGACGTCGCGGTGACGTCGGTCGGCGGCGACGCAGACGCGCCACGCCGCTACGTAGCCGCCCTGATGGACATCACCGAGAGCGTCAAGGCCAAGGAGCGCATCGAGGAGCTGAACGCGGAGCTGCGGCAACGGGTCGCGCGCCTGGAGACCCTCCATCACATCGACGCCGTCATCACCGCAGGCGACGAGCTCGAACCCAGCCTGCAACCCTACGTCGCGGCGGTTCGTAGCGGCCTCGGCCTCGATGCGGTATCGGTCTTCCTGCTCACCAACGATGGCGAGCACCTCGAGCTGCGGGCAACAGAGGGGTACCGCACCCCCACGCCCAGCCACCTCGCGGTCCCGCTGAACGCGGGCGTTGCCGGCGCCGCCGCCGGACGCCGCCAGCCCATCGTCACGCAGGGTCGCCAAGCCATCCTCGACAGCGTC
This sequence comes from uncultured bacterium, assembly GCA_964496495.1. GTDB lineage: Bacteria > Deinococcota > Deinococci > Deinococcales > Trueperaceae > JASBRS01. The sequence continues at coordinate 20,839 of CAZBZU010000041.1, read as the reverse complement.
GAGCCGGCGAAGCGGGCGATGCTCGCCGCGGAAGGGTTCGAGGTCTTCGCCGCCGTGCCGATGATCGCCCGCGGCCAGCTTCGTGGCGTGCTGGAGGCCGGCAACCGGCAGCCCCTCGGCCGGGGCCGGGAGCTGCTCGGCAGCCTCCGGGAGCTCGCCGTCCAGGGCGCCATCCTCATCGATCACGCGGCGCTCCTGAGCGACCTGCGGCACAGCAACGAGGCGCTGAGGGCCACCTACGACGCGACCATCGAAGGGTGGTCGCGCACCCTCGACCTCCGCGACAAGGAGACCGAAGGGCATAGTCGCCGCGTCACCGAGCTCAGCCTGGCGCTCGGCCACCGTCTCGGCCTCGACGAGGACGCCCTCACCAACCTGCGGCGCGGCGCGCTCCTCCACGACATCGGCAAGATGGGCGTGCCCGACGCCATCCTCCAGAAACCCGGCTCGCTGACCAACGAGGAGTGGACCATCATGGAGCGCCACACCACCTTCGCGCGCGACCTGCTGTGGCCCATCACCTTCCTCCGGCCCGCCCTCGACGTCCCCTACTCCCACCACGAGAAGTGGGACGGCAGCGGCTACCCCGAAGGGCTGGCCGGCAAGGACATCCCCCTTCCCGCCCGCATCTTCGCCGTCGCCGACGTCTACGACGCGCTCACGAGCGACCGTCCGTATCGCCCGGCGTGGGACAGGAGCCGCGCTCTCGAGCACATCCGCAAGCAGGCCGGCAAGCACTTCGATCCGGCCGTCGTCGACGCCTTCCTCTCGCTCATGCAGCAACCGCCCAGGCGAGACGTGCCGGCGCTCGCACGGTTCACGGAGCGGCCGGCGCCGCAGGAGCTGCCGTGAGCCGCATGATGGCCACCGCCGCCAGCGCGAACCCCGCCACCGAGCTCAAGCGCCGCTTCTACCTGGCCACCTTCGCGTTCGATCTCGTCCTCATGACGGTCTTCCTGTTGGTGCCGAGCATCAATCCGTTGAAGTCCGAGGGCAGCGTGGTGCTCGCCGGCGTGATGGCGGTCGTGGTCGTGGGCGCCGTGCTGTTGTGGCGCTACCCGAAGACGCTGCCCATCCTCGAGCGCGTGTTCATGCCCATCCTGGCGCTCGGCGTGCTGAGCCCGCTGATCCAGGCGCTCGCGACGCACGCGCCGCCCGAGTCGCGGGCCGCAACCGTCACGGCCTTCGCGGCCTGGGGAGCGCTGGCGTACGTCTTCGCCTACCTGATCTTCGGCACGCGACTCGGCATCCGGGTCAGCGCCGCCTTCCTCGCGGCAGGCACGGCGCTGGTGGTGCTGGTGGCCGCGGGCACACCCTCCGCGGTAAGCGCGGCCGCCCAGTACGTGGTGGCGAGCGTGTTCTACATCGCCTTGCTCCACATGTTCGCGCTGGTGCTGGAGCGCACCGTCCGGCTGCGGGAGCGTGCCGAGGCCACCGCGCAGTACGCCTTCCGCGACATCCTCACGGGCCTCGGCAACCGCCTCCTGCTGGACGACAGGCTGCAGGAAGCGCTGGCGCGCTGGCGCCGCCAGGGCGGCGACGTGGCGGTGCTGATGCTCGATCTGGACGACTTCAAGGGCGTGAACGACACCTTCGGGCATCACGGCGGCGACGCCCTGCTGGTCGACCTGGCACGCCGCCTGCGGGCCACCACGCGGGCCAGCGACAGCATCTTCCGGCTGGGCGGCGACGAGTTCGCCATCCTCGCCAACGGCGTCGACGGGCGCCAGGGAGCCGAGGATCTCGCTCGCCGCATCCTCAGCGTCTTCGAGCCCCCCTTCGACATCGGAGGCCGCGGCGTCTCCCGGACTGGCAGCATCGGCGTGGCCCTGGCATCGCAGGGCGGCGGCAATGCCGAGCGCCTGCTCATCCACGCCGACACCGCCCTCTACCGCGCCAAGGCGCTCGGTAAGGGCACCTACAGCGTCCACGACGACGATCCGGCAGAGCTCCCGCTCGACCGCGTCGAGCTGGCCGGACCGCTGGCGCACGCGCTCGAGCGCGGGGAGATGGACGTCCACTACCAGCCGCTGCTGGACCTGAGGAGCGGCGAGGTGGTCGGCGTCGAGGCCCTGCTGCGCTGGCACCACCCGGAGCTGGGCCAGGTGCCGCCCGCGCGCTTCATCCCCGTCGCGGAGCGGACCGGCATCATCCACCAGCTCGGGCGTTGGGTGCTCGAGCGCGCGTGTCGCCAGGGCGCGGCCTGGCAACGTCCGGCACGGACCCCGCTGAGGATCGCCGTCAACGTCTCGGCGGTGCAGTTCGCGGGCGGCGACTTCCCGGCCGAGGTGCGGCGGGCGCTGGGCGAGAGCGGCCTGAGCCCCGAGCTGCTCGAGCTCGAGATCACCGAGGGCACCGTCACTCAGGGGAACGTGGCCGACGCCCTCGTCGAGCTCCGCTCCTTGGGCGTGCGCATCGCCCTCGACGACTTCGGCACCGGCTACTCGTCGCTGGGCCGGCTGCAGGACCTGCCGATCGACGGCTTCAAGATCGACCGCGCCTTCGTGAGCGCGGTGCAGTCACCGCGCGACGCCACGGAGACGGCCCTGGTGCTCCTGCACAGCATGATCTCGCTGGCCCAGGGCCTGGGGCTCTCGGTGGTGGCCGAGGGCGTGGAGACGGCCGCCCAGATGGAGGTGCTGCAGGCAACGGGCTGTCCGTCCGCGCAAGGTTTCCTGATCGCCCATCCGATGCCGGCCGACGACGTCGACGCCATGCTCGCCGAGCGCGACCCGGAGGGCTGACGCCGGCGCGGCCGGGCGCTGCCCTTCGCCGCCACGGCGGCGTGCCGTCATCGCCCGGCGCCTAGGCGCTCGCTCCGGGCTCGCCGGTCGCGCCCGCGGCCAGGCTGCGGCTGAAGGACGTGAACTCGGGACGGGGCAGGGCGATAAGCGTCACCAGCACGACGAGCGCGCCGGCCGAGGCGAAGAGCGCCGTGACGTCCCACGTGCACACCGCCCCGGAGATCGCCTGCGACACCGGCATGAGCCCGGTGGTGGAGAGCATGAGGATGCTCATCATGCGGCCCAGCATCGCCCGGGGCGTCCGCTTCTGCAGCCAGGTGAACAGCAGGATGGCGAGGTAGCCGTTGCCGAGGCCGAGCCCGAGCAGCAACGCGGCGTCCACCCAGGTCGAGTCCAGCACCCCGATCGCCACGAACACCACCCCGAACCCGAAGAGCAGCACCGCGAACACCGCGCGAAGCGCGCCGGCGCGGGGGCGCGGCAGGGAACCGGCGAGGAGGTAGCCGAGAAGGTTGCCCCCGGCATAGGCCGACATCAGCAGCCCGAAGGCCACCGCCCCCTGCGCCAGCCGTTGATCGGCGAGGACCGGGATGCCCACCATGATCGGCCCGATCAGCAGGAAGTTCACGGCCGTCAGGAGCAAGAACACCAAGCGCAACGGCCGGTCCTGCCACAGGTAGCGGAGCCCAGCAAGAATCGACGACCACACGCTCCCTGCGGCGTCAGAGCCGTCGGACAGCGGCCCGCTCTCGCCGGCCATGAGCGCCAGGCAGACGGCCGAGACGGCGAAGGTGATGGCGTCGACGCCGAAGGCGAGCACGATGCCCGCGAAGGACCCGGTGTAGGCGCTGATGAGCACGCCCGCGACGCTCGGCCCCACGAACCCGACCAGCTGCTCGGCTCCCATGACCAGGGAGTTCCCTGCCTGCAGGTCGAACTCGTCGACCAGCGTCGGCACGATGCTCGTCGACGCGGGTACGGCGAAGCCCGCCACCAGGCCGAAGCCGAGCGCGAAGGCGTAGAGCATCCAGGTGTGTACCATCCCGACCGCCACCAGGGCCGCCAGCGCCGCCGTCAGGACCATCCGGACCACGTCCGATACGAGCATGATCACGCGCGGCGAGAGGCGATCCGTGACGACCCCGCCGAGCAGCATGAAGACGGCGCGCGGCACGCCCTCGAGCGCCAGCACCACGCCCAGCGTGAGCGGGTCGCCGGTGAGCTGCAGGGCCAGCCAGGGCATGGCGACGAGGGCGAACTGGTCGCCGAGCAGCGATGTCGTGCTGCCGATGAACAGCAGCCGGAAGCCGCGGCGCCCGAGGACGCGGGCCATGGAGGGGCGGACAGGCTCGGTCGCAGGCTCGGCCGCAGGCTCGGCCGCGGGACCGGTGCCGGTCATGGGTGCGGCCGCCACTCTCGGCCGGCCGCCGCCGGCCGGCGGCGAGGCGCTGAGCGGCCGTGCTGTGCAGTGGTGAAAGCTGACCCGGGCCTCGTGCCCGTCGCGGATGATGGCATGATGTCCTCCGAGCCGTCGACGGGTCGTCCGCGGTAACGCCCGACTCCGGCGAAAGAATGATAGGCCGGGCTTTACAGATTGTCAAGAGCGGGTTTACATCTCATGGTGGTCCGCCCGGAGCGCGTGCTACGTCAGGCGGTCCTCATGCCTGGCGGTCCCGCCCGCCGCGGGCAGCCTGGCGACGGGTGCGAGCTCGGCCCGCTCCCGCCGGCGGGTGGCGACGCCGGAGGCTAGACTGCGATGCGTCAGGAGGTCCGGGCATGCGAACCATCACGCTGGGCGCCAGCTCTTTCGAGGTCCCCACGGTCGCCGTCGGCTGCATGCGGCTCGACACGCTCGCCCTGCCGGAGGCCGAGCGCTTCCTGAACACGGCGCTCGAGGAGGGCGCGAACTTCTTCGACCACGCCGACATCTACGGTGGCGGCGACTGCGAGCGCCTGTTCGCCGAGGCGCTGGCGATGACGCCGTCGCTGCGCGAGCGCCTCCTCCTGCAATCGAAGTGCGGCATCCGTGAGGGGCGTTACGACTTCTCCAAGGAACACATCCTGGCCTCGGTCGACGGCATCCTGGCGCGGCTCCGCACCGACTACCTGGACGTGCTGCTGCTGCACCGGCCGGACGCGCTGATGGAGCCCGACGAGGTCGCCGAGGCCTTCGACCGTCTGGAACGCGAGGGCAAGGTCCGCCACTTCGGCGTCAGCAACATGCACCCCCGCCAAATCGAGCTGTTGCGCAAGCACCTGCGCCAGCCGCTGGTGGCCAACCAGCTGCAGCTGAGCATCGCCCACGCAGGCATGATCGACAGCGGCCTCAACGTCAACATGCGCACCGACGCCGCCATCGACCGTGACGGCTACGTGCTCGACTACTGCCGCCTGGAGGGCATCACCGTCCAGCCCTGGTCGCCCTTCCAGCATGGCTTCATCGACGGCCCCTTCCTCGGCAACGAGGACTTCCCGGAGCTCAACCGGGAGCTCGCCACGCTGGCGGTGGAGCACGGCGTCAGCGACACGACCATCGCCCTGGCCTGGCTGCTGCGCCACCCCGCGCGGATGCAGCCCGTGATCGGCACCATGAACCCGGAACGCCTGCGGGAGTGCTGCCGCGCCAGCGAGGTGGAGCTGAGCCGCGAGGAGTGGTACCGCATCTACCAGGCGGCGGGCAACACCCTGCCGTGAGGCGCCCGGCAGGTTGTGCAATGCTCGACGGAGCGCGCCGGCCGCCGTTCGTAAACTCGGGGCCGTGTACCCCCTGACTCCCCCTGGCTCGTCCGCCTTGCTGCGCGCCGGGCGGCAGCGTACGGGCTGATGGCCGCACCCGAGCGTCTCGCCGGGGGCGCACCTCGGGCGTGGCTGCGGCTGCTACCGCTGACGGCGGTAACGGCCTGGCTGCTGGCCCTCATCGCGCTGTCCGGCTCCCCCGCTCTGGTGCTGCCGCCGCTCGTGCTGGTGGTCATCGAGCTGCAGCTCCTGCTCGGCCTCCGGTGGAGCGTCCCGGCCCTGCTGCTCGCCTGGCTGGCGGCCTACCTGTGGCTGGGCTTCCAGCCCCTGCAGGCGTACCTGGCGCTGGCGACAGCCGCGGTCCTTGCCAGCCTGCAGGGCCTTGGCGCGGCGCGGCGGCAGGCAGCCGCCGACCTGGCGCTGACAGACGCGTGCCTCGCCGCGATCCGCGGCGTCGCGGCCACGCGAGGCGCGTGGGACCCCGAGGCCGCGCCGGATGCGGGGCGCGCCGCCAGCCTGCCCCCCGGCCTGGCGCTGTGGCGCATCGCGCCCGCGGGGCCGGAGCTGCTAACGGGCACGGTCGCCCCTGCCGGCGCCGAGCAGCTCGAGGAGCTGGTGCGACAGGCGGCAGCGAGCGGCGAGGGGGCGGCGGCCAGGCTGACCACCCCCGCGGGCCCTCGCCACGTGCTCGCCATGCCGGTGCCGGGGCGAGCTGCGCTCGGAGCAGCCCTCACGGTCGTGCGGCAGCAGCCCCTGCGCGCCCGGGAGCGCAGCATGCTGGCCGACTTCGCGAGGACCCTCTCCCCCGTGCTGGCGAACCTCGACGAGGTGTGGTCGGGCCAGCTGGTGTTGGACGTGGTCCGGAACGAGCCGGAAGGGGCCGGCGACGTCACCATCGAGCGCCGGTCACTCCAGAGGCTGCTGGACGAGACCGGCCTGAGAAGCGGCGCGGTCCTGCGCTACCGCGACGGCCGCTTCGTCGCAGCGGCCATCGCGGGGAGCCTTCCCCACCCTCTGCGCGAGCGCCTCGAGCGTGGCATCGGCTACGGCGACAGTGCGCTGTGGCGGGTCAGGCGCGAAGGGCGGCCGCTCTACCTCGAGGACTGCGCGGCCGGCGCCTCCGAGGTAGACGACTTCGCCGATCTCGGCGCCCGGGCCCTGGCGCTGGTTCCTGTCGGCCGCGAAAGCAGCGGCGAGGCCGCCATGGTGGCGCTGTTCCACGACCGGCCCCGCGCCTGGCCGGAACGCGAACGCGCGCTGCTCTCCAGCCTGGCGGCGGTGCTGCAGACGGCGCTGGCCCGACGCGACACCGAGCAGCGACTCTCGGAGCTGGTACGGCTCCAGGCGGAGCTGCTGGCGACGCCCATCGCCACCATGTACCAGCGCGTCCTGGAAGCCGCCAAGCGCATGGTGGCGCCGGCCGAGGCCGGCAGCCTGCTGGTGCGTGGCGACGACGGCCGCTTCCGCTACGTCGCCGCGGTCGGCTTCGCCCTCGAGGGGCTCACCACGTTCCGCCTCGATATCGATGCCATGCGCACCTGGTACGGCCAGCACCGGCAAGGCTGGGAGACGGGCGAGCCCCGCGTGCTGGTGTCGAGCGACGAGCGGACGATCGGCGATGTCAGCGCCCTGACGACGCCGCGCGAGTGGATGCGCGACGCAGGGCGCGTGGACGAGATCGTGGCGGACTTGTGTCTCCCGATCCTCTACCGCGATGAGGTGCTGGCGGTGCTCAACCTCGACGCCATGCACGACCCGCAGGCGTTCGGCGAGGCGGCCAGGCGGGCCTCGGCCGACCTGGCACCAGTGATCGGCTTCCTGCTCCACGAAACCGAGGCGCGCGCCCGGCTGGACCGGGTCGCCAGGACCGACGAGCTCACCGGCCTCGGGAACCGCCGCGCGTTCAACGAGCAGGCCTCGCGCGAGCTCGCCCGTGCAGGCCGGCACGGACACGAGCTCACCCTGTTGGTGATGGACCTCTCGCAGTTCAAGGAGCTCAACGACCGGCTCGGCCACACCCGCGGCGACGACGCCCTGCGCGCCGTGGCAGAGGCGCTGAAGAACAGCCTGCGTGCCGGGGACACGGCCTTCCGCTGGGGCGGGGACGAGTTCGCGGCCCTGCTGCCGCATGCCGCCGCTGCGGACGCCCGCGCCATCGCCGAGCGCGTGGCGCGGGCGGTGGCCTCGCACTCACCGCCGGGCGAGAACCTGCGCGCCAACCTCGGGGCCGCCAGCCTGCCGTCCGACGGGCGCGACCTCGACACCCTGTTGACGTGCGCCGACGATCGCATGTACCGGGCCAAGGCGGCCGGAAGCTTCTGGTACGACGGCGGCGAGGGCGCTTGAGGCGAACTGCCGCGGGGAGCGCGCTCCGCCCGGTCAGCCCTTGGGGCGGGCTCCGGCGGCGGTCACCGCCTGCAGCTCGCTCGCGCTCGCGCGGACCAGATCCGCCAGGCTCCCGCGCCCGCCACCCTCGGCCCAGCGTGCGTAGGCGGACTTGAAGGCGGTCATCCCCGCCTCGGCCGCCAGGCTCGCCGCCGGCTCCTCGACGCCTCGGCGCCGTAGGGCATCGCCCAGCATCGAGGCCATCTTGGCGAGCTTGACCAGCTCCCGCTCGCGAAGCTCGGGATTGTCCGTGATGACCGCGCGGCGCCGGCACGCCAGCTCACGGCGCGGCTCGAGGTAGCTCGCGGCGGCTTCGGCGAGGGCCCCGACGACCACCTCGATGGGCGGCTGGCCCGCTGGAGCCCCCGCGACCCTCGTCACCAGGAACTCGCGCATCCCGCCCGACCCCGAGAACAGCACCTCTCGCTTGTCGGCGAAGTAGCGGAAGAACGTCCGCTCCGTGAGGCCGGCGCGCTCGGCGATCTCCGCCACCGTGGTGCTCTCGTAGCCCCGCTCGGCGAAGAGCTCCAGCGCGGCCTGCTCCAGTCGACCATGCGCGTTGGGCTGCCAACGACCCACGCCTCAGTATACACGGGCCTTGACAGCCACTGACATCACGCGTACAGTCCATGTCAGTCACTGACGTCAGGTGGTCCGGCCGGCACCTGAGCGTCCGTGCACGAGTCCAGACCGGGGGTGCTCCCATGCGCCTGTTCGTCACCGCTACGTCCGGCCACGCCGGCCCCGCACGTCCCCTGCTGTCGCGGCCGGTCGCCGCGCATCCCGCGAAGCTCGAAGGAGCTGAATGAGTCAGAACCTCGCCGCCGCCGGGCGGGACTCGAGCCCGCCCACCTTCTTCCTCCCCGTGATCGCCGCCGCGGTGTTCATGGTCGTCCTCACCGACAACGTGGTCAACATCATCGTGCCGATGCTCGCCACCACCTTCCACGCCTCCGTGCCGCACGTCAACTGGACCATCACCGGCTACGCCCTGGTGCTCGCGGTGGGCGTGCCCCTCTACGGACGGGTGTCCGACGACTGGGGGGTCCGCCGCGTGTTCGCCCTGGCGTTCCCGCTGTTCGCGCTCGGGAGCCTGGCGTGCGCGCTGGCGCCCAACCTCGGCCTCCTGATCGCGGGCCGCGTGCTGCAAGGCACGGGCGCGGCCGGCATCCCGGCGATCGCCACGGTGGCCGTGGCCAAGCTGCTTCCGCCTGGGCAGCGCGGCGCCGCCTTCGGCGTCATCGCCTCGACCGTCGGCGCCGGCGCGGCAGCCGGACCCATCGTCGGCGGCGTGCTCGCCCAGTACCTCGGCTGGCGGGCGCTGTTCGTCGCGCTGATGGCACTGGCGCTGCTGCTGCAGGTGGGCGCGCTGCGCGTGCTGCCACGCCAGCCGGCCAACAACCGGCGCGCCTTCGACCTGCCCGGAGGCCTGCTCATCGGAGGAGCGGCCGGCCTGGCTCTGCTCAGCTTGACCAACCTCCAGACGTTCGGCGCCGCCGCGCCGGCCACCTGGGCCAGCGTCGCGGCCGCGCTGCTGGCCGCCGCCGGCTTCGGCTGGCGCATCCGGTCGGCACACGATCCCTTCGTGTCGCCGACGCTCTTCCGCAACCGCGCCTACATGGCCACCCTCGTCACCGCCTTCCTCACCATGACCGCCTACCTGTCGCTGCTGGTGTTCGTGCCCCTGCTGATCGTCGTGGCCGGGGGCCTCAGCTCCGCGCAAGCCGGCCTGGTGCTGACCCCCGGCGCCCTCGCCATGGCCCTGCTGTCCCCTCGGGCCGGGCGGCTCTCGGACCGGATCGGGTCGAAGCCGCTCATCGTGACGGGCCTCGCCTTCGTCACGGCCGCGGCCGCGCTGCTGTCGGCGTTCGGCGCCGGCACCGCGCTGCTGGTGGCGGGGGCGGCGATCCTCGTCGCGGACGTGGGCCTGGCGCTCCTCAACGCCCCGACCACCAACGCCGCCGCGGCGGCCCTCAGCACCGAGGAGTCCGGCGCGGGCCTGGGCATCTTCCGGGCCGCCTTCTTCCTCGGCGCCGGTAGCGGCCCGGCGGCGTTCGGCGCGCTGCTCGCGGCCCGCACCGCCGCGCATGCCCCGGCCGTGAACCCCCTCTACCACCTGGCCGAGCCCGCCTACTCCGACACCTTCCTGCTCATCGGGCTCACCGCGCTCGCGGGCCTCGCCGTCGCCGCGCTGGGGCTTCGCGGCCGACGCGCCGCAACCGAACGGCACAGCGCGCCAGCCCTCACGCGGGCGGTCGCGCCCCGCCACCACGCCGCCGGCGACGCGCCCGCGAGCGCGGTGCGCCCGCTGACCAGCCACGCGAACGTCCACCGCCCGGTCGTCAAGCTGCGGCCAGGCGAGCCCCTGCTGCCGGCATCGGCACAGGCCGCCACCGACCCAGCCGCGGCGCCAGCCAGGGCCGGCCGCAAGGAGGAGTCATGACGACTGAGCAAGACACCACGAGCGCCGGCGCCGCGCACGGGCACGCCCGCGCCGAGGAAGCCGGCCAGGCCGTCCTCGCCGGCCACCCCGTCGCCCGCATCGGTTTCGGCGCCATGCAGCTCCCCGGACCCGGCGTGTGGGGCCCACCCGTCGACCGGGACGCGGCGCTCGCCGTGCTCCGGGAGGCCGTCGAGCTCGGCGTCAACCACATCGACACCGCGCGGTTCTACGGAGACGGGGTCGCCAACGAGCTGATCAGGAGCGCGCTGCACCCGTACCCCGAGGATCTCGTGCTGGTCAGCAAGGTCGGCGCGGAGCGGGACGAACGTGGAGCCTGGATCCCTGCCCAACGCCCCGAGCAGCTCCGCGCCGGGGTCGAAGCGAACCTGCGCAGTCTGGCGCTGGAGCACCTGCCCGTCGTGAACCTGCGCCTCACGGACGAACCATCGGGCGACGCCCGGTCCTCCGCCGAGCGCGTGGACCTCGACAGCCAGCTCGCCGAGATGATCGCCTTGCGCGACGAGGGGCTCATCGGCGGCATCGGCCTCAGCAACGTAGGCCCAGACCAGCTGAGTCGGGCCTTGCCTGCCGGCATCGTCTGCGTGCAGAACGCCTACAGCGTCCTGGACCGCTCCGCCGAGCCCGTCCTGGAGCTGTGCCGCGAGGCCGGCGTGCCGTGGGTGCCGTTCTTCCCTCTGGGCTCGGCCTTCCCGAACGTGCCCAAGGTCACCGAGCATCCCGTGGTGATCGACACCGCCTCGCGGCTCGAAGCGACGCCCGCGCAGATCGGGCTGGCGTGGCTGCTGGCGCACCACGACGAGACGCTGCTCATCCCGGGAACCGGCAGCTCCCGGCACCTCCAGGAGAACGTGGCCAGCGGGGCCGTCCGCCTGGATCCCGACGCGCTCGCGGCCCTCGACGCGCTCGCAGGCGCCGCCGCCAGCTAGACTCCCGGCGCAACGGCGCGTCGTCGCGGCTGCGGCCAGCCCGGGCCGCCCGGTATGGGAACGACGCGTCCGCGTGCCGCGCGCGGCAGGCAGCGCGAGGGGCCGTGCGCGGAGCTCGGGGCGTGCCCTTCCCCGGCAGGTACCTCACCGGGCCGGCTTGCGAAGCTTCCACACCTGCTCGGCCGGCCATCGCCGCGCCCACGCCAGCTCGACGACAGGGACCTCCGCCTCCGCCCCCTCCGGCGGTCGCGGTTCCAGGAAACCCTCCACTTCGAACCCCACCCGCGCGAACAGCGCGAACCAGCCGGCGATCGGCAGGTTGAACTCCACCCCGCCGGGGTCGACCTCCACCTCCGTCCAGTCGGTCCGGTGAAGGTCGAAGTACGACCGCACCAGCTCCCCTCCCGGAGGCGAACCGTCCCAGGGGCTGCATACCGTCGTCAGCGGGTGGGTGCCCAGGAACACCAGCCTCCCGCCCGGGCGCAGCAGCCGGTGCGCCTCGGGCAGCCAGCGGTGCGGGTCGCACCAGATAGCAGCGCCGTACTCGCTGATGGCGACGTCGAAGGAGGCACTCTCAAAAGGCGTGACCTCTGCGTTGGCGTGCGCCAGGGTGAGCGGCGCTCCATGCTCGGCCGCGAGGCGACGCGCCGTGGCGAGCTGCCGCTGCGAGCTGTCGATGCCCGTGACGGTGGCGCCCCGCCGAGCCATCCAGGCGGACACGTACGCCGTACCGCAGCCGAGCTCGATCGCGTCCATGCCGTGCATGTCGCCGGGGAGGAGGCGCAGCTCGGCCTCGGGCAGGTTCCACACGCCCCACGTCGGCTCGGCCTGCGCCCATTTGCGCTCGCCGGCAGCGACCCAGGCGTCGGCACGGGCATCCCAGTAGGCGCGGTTGACCTCGACGTGGTCGGGGGAAGGGTCGTGCAGCCGTTTCGTCATGCTGCCGAGGATACGGCGTGCGGCCCGCACCCGGGTTCGCCACGCCTCTTCCGGGAGGCCATGGCGGGTTTCGACAGGACCCTCGACGCGCCGGGACGATCCTCACTTGCGGCAACCCGCGCGAACCCCTACAGAGGGGTGCCGGCAGCCACCACCAGCGGCCGTCAACGTCACCTCAGCGACGCCGGCGCCAGTGCCGCGCGACCCGCAGGCCGCGCCGCCGGATCCTTTCGCGGGATCGGAAGGGAGAACGTCGTGCAGGCGGCTCCTTGCAGCGGGCAAGCGACCGAACCTTCGCCCTCCCGCGCGACCGTCCGCCGGGCTACCGCCGCCACGGCTGTGGTGGCCGCGCTGGTCCACCTCCTCGTCACCGCAGCCAGGCCCGGGTCGGGTCGCACCTCGGCCTCTCGAACGGCGTGAGCGCCGTGGCGAAGCCCATACTGGTCACCTACGCCAGCCGCTACGGCTCCACCCGCGAGGTCGCCGACGCCATCGCCGCCACCCTGCGCGAGGAGGGCCTGGAGGCCGCGAGCATCGCCATGGAGGCCGTGCGCGACCTCGAGCCCTACGGCGCCGTGGTGATGGGCGCGGCCCTGTACATGTACCGCTGGCATAGGAGCGCCCGCCACTTCCTCGCCCGCCATCGCCGCGTCCTCCTCCAACGGCCCGTCGCCGTCTTCGCACTCGGCCCCGTCAAGGACCCCCACGACGACAACGAGTGGCAGGCCTCACGCGCGCAGCTCGACAAGGAGCTCGCGCGCTTCCGGTGGCTCGAGCCCATCGCCGTCCAGCTGTTCGGCGGCAGGTTCGACCCCGCACGGCTCCGCTTCCCGCTCGACCGATTCGCCGGCAGCGAACCCGCAAGCGACATCCGCGACTGGCCCGCCATTCGCAGCTGGGCGCGCAAGGTGAGCGCCACCCTGCGCCCCGCGGACGGGCACCCCGCCGACGGCGGCGGCGCGGCCGTAACCGCCGAACGGGACCCATGCGCGTAGCCGGCGCGGCCCGC
>CAZBZU010000041.1:0-7536 GCA_964496495.1 uncultured bacterium | reverse complement strand
GCCCGCCACGCCGTCCTGCGCGTCTGGGCCACGGTCCTCACGCTCCTCCTTGCCACCACCTTCATCGCCGTGACCGGCCTCACCCTGAGCCTCTGGCTCGCCCACAATAACGCCGACACCAACCCCGTCACCGACCTCGGCTTCCTGGTCCTCGGCGTCCTCATCACGGCCGGCATCGCGCTGCAGATCCGCGCGCCCGAGACGCGCATCGCCGGCCTGCGCCAGAGCGCAGCCGCCCTCCTCGCGCTCGCCGCCGCCGGCCTCATCGGCGGGCGTATCGAGCCTCTCACCGGAGGGCTCGCCTTCCTCGCCACCACCGCTCCGCTCATCGCCCTCCACCCCGACCGCCGGCACTTCCTTCGCCTCGGCCGCCGGGCAAACCCCCGCCTCGGCCTCCTCACTCTCATTGCCGCCGTCCCGGCGACGGTCTACGCCGCGGCCATGCTCACGCTCGCGCGCCACGCCGGCCCGTCGTGTTTCCTCGGCCGCTGTGCCACCGGCGACCGCTACGCCGAGCTGGCCGCACTCGCCATCGCCATTCTCCTCACAGCCGCCCTGGCCACCTTCACCCAGGCGCGCACCCCCGCCTGGAGCACGGCCGCGGCCGCGGCCACGCTGGGCGCCGCCTCCGTCGCCCTGCCAACCCTTCCCGGGTCCATGGGCACCGTGGGCGGCGCCCTCACGCTCGCGTGGGCCACTCTCTTCCTCGCGGCCGCGGCGACCAATCCTAGGCTCCGGAGCCTCGGCGGACCACGGCGAGATCCCCCTCGGGGACGAAGTGGCTGATGTCGCCGACCGAGGGATCGAGACTCGCGGAGGACACGGCGACCATGTTGGCGCGTCCGTAGTCCTCGACCTGCGCCACGGCCTGCAGGCGACGCATGGCTTCGCCCGAGCTCACGACGCTCACGGCGGCGCCGGCCAGGGACGCCTGGCCCTACAACGCCCCCGGCGGCTCCAGCACACTGCCAGCGACGCGGCAGCCGCCGCGGAACCTGCCTCCAGGGAGGGCGGAACCAGGCATGAACGAGCGGAAAGACACGACAGCCACCCCCACACGCGAGGACGGGCGGCACCGCGAGGTGACGCTCGGCGTCGCGCTACTCCTGCTCGGCACCGGAGCGGCCGCCGTGGCTCTGCTGGGACCGCTGGTGCTGGGGCTGCTGCGCTACCACGCCTCGGCCGGCGCCGTGAACCAGATCGTGGGCGGTGACGTCGCCGGCCTCGTGCTGGTGGCGCCGGTGGCGCTGGCCGCCGGCCTGTTGGTCCTCTCGGGCCGCCGGCTGGCAGCGGTCCTGGGACTGGGCCCCGCCGCCTACGGCCTCTACATGTACAGCCAGCTCGCCCTCGGGGGCGACACCTTCCGCTACCCCGGCAACAGCGAGCGCTACTTCCTGCTCTTCGTAGCCCTCTTCGTGATCGCGGGCATCGTCCTGCTGCGCACCTGGACGACCGTCGACGCAGCGCGCCTGCCGACCTGGCCGCGCTGGCTCGAGCGCACCGTGGGCGTGTACGCGCTCGCCGGCGCCGCATTCCTCGCGTTGGGGCTCCACCTGCCCGGCCTTCTCGACGCCTGGCGCTCGCAGCCCACCAACAGCGAGATGCTCTCCGACCCGGTGGTCTTCTGGCTGGTGAAGTTCATGGACCTCGCGATCGTGGTGCCGGTCCTGCTGGCGGTCGGCGTGGGGCAGCTGCGTCGTCGCCCTGGCAGCGCCAAGGCGGCATACGCGTTGGTGGGCTGGATGGCGCTACTCGGGTCCTCGGTCGCCGGCATGGCGATCGTGATGCAAGCTCGGGACGCCGCGGGAGCGTCCTGGGGCATCACCATCGCGTTCGGCGCGTTCGCGGCGGTCGGCCTCGCGATCGCGGTATGGGTCTACCTGCGACTTTGGCAGTCGCCTCCCGTCCCGATCCGGCGATCGGACTGGCACGCGTGGCAGTCGAGGAGCGAGCCCGAGTAGCCCTCGCCGCCGGGACGAGCGGAATGTCCGGGAAGCACGACCTCGCGCTCTCGGTCTGCCCGGGCTCATTGCCTCGGTCCGAGCCTGGTCCGGTCGAACCGCCGCCATACGTGACCCGTATGCCCGGTGGACCGGAAGGGGCGGCACTGCGAGATGCCCCCTATCCCAGACACCAGCCCCTTCCGGTCGGCTTTGCGCCAACCAAGCAGATGTTGGTCCCGCCTGGTCGCGTTCCTGAAGCTGCAGCTGTCTGTCACCGCTCGTGGGGGTCCCTCTACGTTTCTCAGTGGTCGACAACGTTGATGAGGTTCCCGGCCGGATCACGGAAGAAGAATCGGCGGAGACCCCACGGCTCTGTGACGGGGCCGTAGACCACCTGGCCCCCCGCGGCGCGCACAGCTGCTGCGGCAGCGTCCAGATCGTCGACTCCGATAGAGATCACCGGCAGTTCGGTACCGGACCCTCCTTCCGAGGCAACGTGCAGCTCGATGCTCTGGGTCGCGCTGCTATCAAGAAACGCGATCCAGCCCATGTCAGAGGGCGTGCCGAGCCCGAAGGCATCCGCGTAGAATCTTGCGAGGCCCGCCGGGTCGGACGTGCTGAGGTTCGCGATGATCCTCGTGACCGTCATCGGTTCGTGACCTCCTAGTCGTCCAGGGTCGTCCATGACATCGATCGGTCCACTCCTTGAACAGCATGCCCGACGTCGGTGCCACGAGTCGATCGCCGACATCCGACATGGATCCTCGATCCGAGCCGGCTTGGTCGAGTTCCGCGGAAGCCGGCCAGGCGGGCGCCGACGGCTCATGCGCCTGTAGGGTCGGCTTCCGGGGGGTCGCGAGATCTGTCTTCGGCATCGATCAGGGTCCACAGGATGCGGACGTAGGGCCCCCCTCCGCTGTGCCGGCTGGCGTCGCGAACGGCCGTCGCGAACGCCGCCTTCAGCTCCTCCAGCGCCTCGAGCGACAGCCTCGCCGCCGTGCGGGTCAGCTGCACCTCTCGCCGCTCGCCCGCCAGCTTCGCCTGGAAGGCGGCCTCCAGATCCGCCCGTGTGGTCTCCATCACCATCGCCAGGAAAGCGCTCAGCTCCTCGGGCGAGACGTCCTCGCCCGGAGGCTCCGTCGTGGCAGCCGCATACACCCGCTCGACCTTGCCGCCCGGACGCGGACGGTACTCGCGGACCTCCACCAGGCCGGCATCGGCGAGGCGCTTGAGATGATGGTAGAGACGGTCTGCCGGCATGCCGACGAGAGGCGCGAGCTCGCGCGCCGAACGCGGACGTACCCACAAGACCTCCATCATCCGCAGGCGCAACGGACTCGCAAGCGCCGTATGCACCTGCCTGAGGCGGGCACCGCGAGCCTCGTTCATCACGTCACTCTCGCACGCGACCTTGCACCCGTCAACTCAGTCGAATAGTGTATGGTCAATGGACATCTCTCCAACGATTGTGGGCGGCAACCATCGCCCCGGACCGGCACGCACCATCCACAGCGGACCTCGCGAGCCCGAGAAGCCTCGTGGCAGTTAGCGCGGACGCTGGAACCCCGCGGCTGGTCGGCCTGCTCGTCGGCCTCGCGGTGCTGCTCTTCATCCTCTGGCGGCAGCGGCAGATCCGACCTCTCCGCTCTCGCGCGACAGGGGCGATCGTCCTCGCCGTCCTGGGCCTCGGAAGCCTGACCGCCTACGCCCGGGCACAACCCCTGACCGGTGGGCAGATCGCGTGGATCGTCGCCCTGCTCGCGCTCGACGCGGTGGGGTTGGGCGCCGTACGGGCGCTCACGGTCCACGTCTGGATCGACGGCAACGGGCAGGCATGGAGACAGGGCACCTGGTGGACGGTGCTCCTCTGGATCGCGGGAGCCGCCGCGCACGTGTTCGGGGACGGGGCGTCGGGCGTCGGCTCGGCGAGCAGCCTGCTGTACCTCGGCCTCACGCTGGCAACGCAACGCCTGGTGCTGACCGCCCGCAGGCCCGTCATCCGAGGGTGAGCCCGGTCAAGGGTCCTTGCCCGGGCGACCGGAGCGCGAACGCGCCCGCCGCAACGGCCGCAGGCGCGATTCGGGACGGGACGTGAGCGTGGCACAGGGACGACCTCTCTGGCAGACCGCTCCCAAGTTCTTGGAGCCCGACGAGCGCATCGAGGAGGCCCGCCTGGAAGCGCGTCTCCCGCCGACCGTTCAGGAGCCAGCTCGATGGCGCTTGACGCGCGGCCGCGCGGCTCCCCATGCCAGCAGCAACACGCTGGCGACGATGATGGCGCCCGTGAAACCCTCCATCCAGTGCAGTGCCGCGAGGGCCTCACCCCCGAGAAGGAACACGGCGCCGGCAAGCGTGGCGCCTACGGCGGACAGGAGCCCTACCGCCGCGGCGGCCGTTGGCCGCCAACCCTGCAGACCCCGCGCCAGGCGCAGCGCCAGCATCGACACGCCGACCATGCTCAGGGCCAGCGCGATGTGCACCGCAAGCGTAGCCGCGGAGAAGGGGTCCTGCGCCATCAGCGCCGAGCCTGCCAGCCCCCCGGCGACGACCAGCGCCAGGAGCAGGATCCCGATGGCTTGGAGTGAGCGGTTGCGCCGTGGGAAGGCGCGGCTATCGAGTTTCTCATCAGGCATCTCTTGCTCCTCCGCTAGACCTGGACGCATCTGTTGGCGCTCCGCTCCGACCTCCGCCGCCCGGGCCGTGCCACCCTGACGTCCGCCGGGAGCGGGCCTGACAGCCGGGAGAGCTGCCCTGAGTCCGTCCCCCACCCGACCGGCACTGGTCCCTCGCCCCCGGCGTGAGCGCATCGTGGGCCAGGTCAGTCTGGACCGACACCCGCACTACACGTGGCGCGGCACCTTCCCCATCCAGCTGCCCACACAGCGCATCAGCCGGTGCCCAGGATCTGCCTTCGGCATGAACATCAGCGGGCAGGCGCCGTCGATCACGAGCATGTCGTGCTCTCTTCCGTAGGCCGCGGCCGACGCCGAGACGCTGCCAGCTCCGATGCCTTGATGCATCCAGACGCGCCCGATCCCGAGCTCGTGGCACCTGCGCATGGTCGCGTCTGCGTGGGCAGGGCTGGTCGCGATCACCACCGCGTCGACGCCGCCTGGAACGTCGCCGAGGTCGTGGTAGCAGCGGTCCCCTTCGACCGTGTCGGCGTTGGGGTTGATGGCGAACACCTCGTACCCCGCCGAGCGCAAGCGGCGATACACCGCGTTGCCGCCATGCTGCGAACCGACCTCCCTGGACACGCCCGTCACCGCGATTCGCTTCGCTGCAAGGAACTGTGCCGCTGCCTCCGAGATGCTCGTCATGATGGCTCGCTCCTCACGTCGGCGGCATCGCAAACGCACGGCCCTTCGCGCCGACGTTCGTGAAGATAGCATACATGAAACTTGAGATACAATGTCTACAGATGGGTGGGTGGTTGGTCATGAAGAGCACGGATCCCCCGACGGGTCTTGCGCGCCGGAAGCAACGACTCACGGACGAGGAGACGGCACAGCGCATGCTCGCGGCCGCCATCGCCATGGTGCACCGCACCGGGCTCACCGTGAGCCTCGAGCACGTCAGCCTCGAGGACGTGATCCGCGACGCGGGCGTCTCGCGCAGTGCCGCCTACCGCCGCTGGCCGTACAAGGATCTCTTCCTCAGCGACCTCGTGAGAGAGCTCGCGCAGGACAGCACGCCGGAGATGGCGGATGACGAGCTTCGACTGGTGAAGCGCATCATCGCGGAGCGCGAGGCCTGGCTCGACAGCGCGCAGGGACGGCGGGACCTCATCGTAGAGCTCTTCCGCCAGCTATCAGCTCACGACTTCGACACCATGTACGCGTCGACCCCGTGGCGCACCTACATCGCGCTCCACGCGACCTTCATGAGCCTTCCGGATGGCGACTTGAGGCGCGAGGTCCAGGCGTCCCTCGCGGCATCCGAACGCCGTCGCTCGGCTCGCATAGCCCGGGCCTGGGTCCGCCTCGCGGAGCTCTTCGGCTACCGGCTGCGACCGGACACCTCCGTGAGCTTCGGCACGTTCGCCACGATTCTCAGCGCGCACCTGCGAGGCCTCATCCTGATAACCCTGGCCGACCCGGAGCTCGCCTCGCAGCGGATTCAGGCGAAGCCCTTCGGCAGTTCCAGGAACGCCGAGTGGACCCTCGCGGGCCTGGGACTCGCGAGCACCGTGACCGCCCTGCTGGAGCCCGACCCGGCTGTCGCGTGGGATGCCGAGCGCGTCGAGACCGTGAAGGAAGCTCTTCGCAACCTCGAGATGCCGCCGGCGTAGCCCGCGCCTGGCGGCCGCCCCAGCGCAACCGATGGCTTGCGCATCGCCTGCGGCGGATTGCAGCGGGCAAGCAACGGGCGTGCCACCACGACACCTCCCCGACGCCCCGTAGGTGATCGCCGCACGGTGCAGGAACACGAGAGCCATCACGCCGGCGCGCAAGATGGGCGGGTAGTAGAGCCGCCCACCGGAAGCGGCCGCGCCCGGGAAGGCTCGACAGAGCTACTGGCTCAGCTGCCCGATGATCGAGAACATCGGCAGGAACATGCCGGCCACGATGAAGCCCACGATGACGCCGAGGAACACGATCAGCATGGGCTCGAGCGCGGCGGTGAGGCTGTCGACGGCCTCGTCGACCTCGCGCTCGTAGAAGCTGGCCACCTTCTGCAGCATGCTGTCCACGGCGCCGGTCTCCTCGCCGATCGAGATCATCGAGCTCACCAGCGGCGGGAACACCAGCGGGTACTTGGCGAGCGTCTGGCTGATCTGCTCGCCTCGCTGCACCGCGTCCTTGGTCTCGTCGAGGATGTCCTCGACGATGACGTTGCCGGCGGTGCCCTTGGTGATCTCCATCGACTCGATGATGTTCACGCCGGAGTGCAGCAGCAGCCCGAAGGTGTTGGAGAAGTTGGCGATCGACGTCTTCTGCACCAGCGCCCCGAAGACCGGCAGGCGCAGCAGCAGGCGGTCGATGGTGTGGCGGCCGTTGCTGGTGCGGTAGTAGGCGCTCGTGCCCACCACGACCCCGATGATCACGCCGATGAGGACGTACCAGTCGAAGCGCAGGAAGTTCGATACTGCGATCAGCACCTTGGTGATGGCAGGCAGATGGCCGCCGAGCTGGTTGAGGATGCTGGCGAACTGCGGCACGATGCCGGTCAGCAGGAAGTAGGCGACCGCCAGCGCGATGACCAGCACCACCGTCGGGTAGGTCATGGCGGTACGGATCTTGCCGCGCAGCGCCTGCTGCTTCTCCATGTACGCCGCGATGCGCTCCAGGATGCCGTCCAGGTTGCCGGAGACCTCGCCGGCGCGCACCAGGTAGACGTAGAGGTTGTTGAACAGCCGCGGGAACTTGGCCAGCGCGTTGGAGAGCGGCTGGCCGGTCTCGACCTCCTCGCGCACCCGGCGCAAGGCGTCCTTGAGCCCCTCCTTGGGCGATTGCCGCTGCAGGATGGAGAGCGACTGCACCACCGGCAGGCCGGCGTTGATGACCGTGGCGAACTGCCGCGAGAAGATGGTGATGTCGCGGACGGTGGGCTTGCTCCCCAGGTCCATCCACTTCGGCAGCTTGATCTCGGC
>CAZBZU010000040.1:24788-31759 GCA_964496495.1 uncultured bacterium | reverse complement strand
TCGAGCCGCGCCACGTCCACTTCCTGCAGACGCTGCCGGTCCAGCAGCGCATCCACACCCCGGCCGGGAAGCTGCGCTTCTTCCATGGCAGCGCCGAGGACCCCACCGAGACGCTGAACCTCAACCAGGACCCCGCCTCGCTGGGGAAGATGCTCGAGCGTCACCGCTGCAGCATCCTCGCCAGCGGCTCCACGCACGTGCCCTTCTACCGCAAGCTCCCCGCCGGCCTGGTCATCAACCCCGGCTCGGTCGGCCTGTCGCTCAACGGCGAGCCCGGCGCCGATTACGCGCTGCTCACCATCACCGAGGACAAGATCGACGTGCAGATGGACAAGGTCGAGTACGACTTCGCCGCGGTGGCGTTCGACATCGTCGCCTGGGGCTTGCCGTCGATGGTGGCCGAGGCCGTGCAGATGGGCCGGCTACCCGAGCAGATGCCGCCCGACAACGGCGGCGACGCCGCGCCGGACGCCTGAGCGGGTCGCGGGCCGCCGGACGCGGCCGCCCCGCGCGGCGTCCCGCGCGAGCCTCCCGAGCCACGCCGCTTGCCTGCTAGGCCGTCTCGAGCCCCAGCGCCAGCGCCTCGCCGCCGCCGATGCAGATGGACGCCACGCCGCGGCCGCCGCCTCGCCGGCGCAGGGCGGTCAGCAGCGTCACCAGGATGCGCGCGCCGGATGCGCCGATGGGGTGACCCAGCGCCACCGCGCCACCGAAGGCGTTCACCTTCTCGGGGTCGAGCCCGAACTCCTCCATGGCGGCCATCGGCACCACGCTGAACGCCTCGTTGATCTCGTAGACGTCCACCGTCTCGGGCGCCCAGGCGAGGCTCGCGAACAGCTTCCGCATCGCCTCCACCGGCGCCACCGTGAACCACTCGGGCGCCAGCGCGTGCGAGGCGTAGCCCCGTACGTGCGCGAGCACCGGCAGCCCGCGGTCCTTGGCGACCTCCTCGCTGGTGAGGATCAGTGCCGCCGCCCCATCGTTGATGGTGGAGGCGTTGGCGGCCGTCACGGTGCCGTCCTTCTCGAACGCCGGTCGGAGGCCGGGCACCTTGTCGAAGTCGACCTTCTCGGGCCCCTCGTCGCGCTCCACCGTGGTGACGGCCCCGCGCCGGCCGGGCACCTCCACCGGCACGATCTCGGACGCGAAGGTGCCGTCCGCCGCCGCCGCCTGCGCCCGACGGTACGACCGCACCGCGTAGGCATCCTGTTGCTCGCGCGCGAAGTGGTAGCGGCCGGCGCACAGCTCGGCGCAGGACCCCATGTGCTGGTCGCTGTAGACGTCCCAGAGGCCGTCGAGCACCATCGAGTCGACCACCTTCTTGTCCCCCATGCGCAGCCCGCCGCGGGCGCCGGGCAGCAGGTAGGGGGCGTTGGTCATCGACTCCATGCCGCCCGCCGCCACCACCTCCGCGTCACCGACGGAGATGGCGCGCGCCGCCTGGATCACGGCCTCCATGCCGCTGCCGCACATCTTGTTGAGCGTCACGGCCGGCGTCCCCTGGCCCAGCCCGGCGTAGATGGCGGCCTGGCGGGCGGGCGCCTGGCCCATGCCCGCGGGCAGCACGTTGCCCATCAGCACCAGCTCCACGGCGTCGGGCTCCACCTTCGAACGCGCGACCGCCTCACGCAGCGCCGCCGCTCCCAGCTGCGAAGCCTTGAGCGGCGACAGGGCCCCTTGGAAGGCGCCCATGGGCGTGCGCGCGGCGGATGCGATGACGATACCCATCATGACCTCCATGGCCGGGCCTGCGCCCGCGTGGCTCGCGGCCGCGGCCGACCTCGATGTCCAGTATAGGAGCGTACCGGAGCCTACCGGACAGGCGCCGGAGCCGTGGGACACACGCGCGCGCCGAGCGGCGGCGGCGGCGCTCGCCGCGTCAGCGCCGGAACGTCAGCCTGCCGCTCACGCCCTGCCAGGTGACGTCGATGGGGCGGTAGAGGTTGAACCACGGCGGCAGGAGCAGCAGCACGGCCGCCGGCGCGTCCGGCCCCACCGTGCCCACGGTGCCCTGCACCAGGCGCATGCGGTACGGGTAGCGGAACTCCAGCTCGCGGCCGCCTTGCGACAGCCTGAAGACGGGCTGCCAGGTGGCCGTCCGCAGGGCGGTGATCACCACCAGCAACGGCTTGTCGGGGCCGCTCGCCTGCAGCGCCGCGTCGATCGCCTGACGCTGAGCCGGGTCGACGAGCGGAAGCATGTCGAGGTCGCTCACCATGGCGCCCACCACCGCACCGCCGGTGGACGCGCCGTCGGCGGCAGCGCCGGCGGCAGCGCCGGCCGCGGCAGCGCCGCCGCCGGAGAACAGCCGCAAGGCGAGCACGCCGTGGCCGAGGTCGTCGATCTCGCTGTCGGAGCCGCCGCCGCTGACCGGCGCGGCGGGAAGGCTCAGCGTCAGGCGCTCGCCGCCGGGGAGCGTCAGCTCGTTCCCGTCCACCGCGATCCCCAGGGTGTCGAGCGCGTCGAGCGGGAGCCACCAGCGCCCGCCCTGCTGGAAGGGCGGCGCCGACAGCGGGACGCTGCGGGGCGCGCTGTCACCCGCGGCTTGCCAGAGCGCGTCCGGGGAACCCTCGAAGACCGTCAGGGTCCCGCGCCGCGAGCGCCAGGTGAGGCTGCCCTCGCCGGTCGCGACGATGTCGCCCAGCGCGCGCGCCACCGCGTCTGCGGGGGCGAAGACCACGCCTCCGCGGCGCATGCCCGTCACCGATGACGCCATGCCGACCAGGGAGAAGCTCAGGATCAGGAGCGGGAGCGGCCGCAGGAGCAGCCGTACAGTCGCCGGCCGCCGGCCGGCAGGCGATGCCGGCGCCAGGCGCGCCTTCCAGCGCAACGCTGGGGGCACCGCCGAGCGGCGTCCACGCCGTGCCCCGCCCATGCCGGCGAGCCTACCACCGGCCCCGGCCGGCCGGGGCGGCGGCTCCCGGAAACCGTCGGAGGCGGGCGATGCGCTAGAATGTCAGCAGTGAGCGACGGTACTACGCTTCGTCACGCAGGCGGGTGCTTCCACTGATCCCCGCCACCGCGGCCCTGCCTCACCCCTGCCCCCGACAACCCCAGCCGGCCGGAGCCCGGCCGAACCGCGTCCGCCGCGCGGTCTCGCCGCGGCGCGGCTGCCGGCGCGGGGCCGGAGCGGCCGGCGGCGAAAGGAGCGTCCGACATCGATAAGGTCCACGGCAAGCTCTCGGGTCTCAAGGTCGGTCAGGTAAAGCGGCTCGGCAATCTCTACCGGCGCCGGGTGCCGCCGGAGGCGGCCCTCACCAACGACCTGGCGCGCGCGATGAGCCAGCTGAGCGTCGAGATCGGTCGCGGCATCAGCCTGCTCATCGACCGGCGCGGGCGCGTCGTCACCGTTGCCGTCGGGGACGCGGCGGACACGCCGCTGCCGGTGCTCGCCGGCGAGGCCACCTCGCGCCTCTACGGCCTGCGGCTGGTGCACACCCACCTCAAGCCGGCCGGCTTGAGCGGTGACGACCTCACCACCCTGTTCCTCAACCGGCTCGACGCCATCGTGGCGATCGAGACGGAGTCGGGCGGCCTGCCGGGGCAGGCCCACCTGGCGCAGCTGGCGCCACCCACCAGCGAGGACGAGGACTGGACGGTGGAGGCACCGATGGCGGTGCCCGCGCTGGAGCGGGTAGACCTTGGCGAGCGCATCCGCGCCCTCGAGGAGGAGCTGGCCCGCGGGACCGGGGGCCGCGAGGTGGCGCGCAGCAGCGCCGAGCGCGCGGTCCTGATCGGGCTCGACGCCGGCGACGGGCTGGTGGAGGCGGAGCTGCGCCTCGGCGAGCTCGCGGAGCTCGTGCGCAGCGCCGGCGGCACGGTGGCCTGGAGCAGCCTGCAGCAGCGCAACCACCAGGACCACAAGACGCTGGTGGGCCGCGGCAAGCTGAACGAGCTGGTCTCCCGCGCCTATCACGAGGATGCCGACCTGCTGGTGTTCGACCGCGAGCTGTCTCCCGCACAGGCACGGGAGATCGAGGCGCTCACGCGGCTGAAGGTGCTCGACCGCACCCAGCTGATCCTGGACATCTTCGCGCAGAACGCGCGTGGCCGCGAGGCCCAGGTGCAGGTGGAGCTGGCACAGCTCCAGTACCAGCTGCCGCGGCTCGCCGGCCGCGGCCGCGCCATGAGCCGCCTCGGCGGCGGTATCGGCACACGGGGGCCCGGCGAGACCAAGCTCGAGGTGGACCGTCGCCGCATCCGCGACCGCATCGCCAGCCTGGAACGGGCCGTCGACGAGATCAGCCGGCGACGCAGCGAGACACGCAAGCGCCGGACCGGCGCCTCCACGCCGGTGGTCGCGCTGGTGGGCTACACCAACGCCGGCAAGTCGACGCTCTTCAACGCGCTCGCCAAGGAGGACGCGATCAGCCGGAACCGGCTGTTCGCAACCCTGCGCCCCACCACCCGCGAGGGCTGGCTACCGGCGCTCGGCGAGTGGGGCGCGAAGGTGCTCTACACCGACACGGTGGGCTTCATCCGCGACCTGCCCGAGGAGCTGGTGAACGCCTTCCGCGCCACGCTCGAGGAGCTGCACGATGCCGACCTGCTGATGCACGTGGTGGACGCCGCGCAGCCGGGCGCGCCGGAGCGCGTGGATGCGGTGCAGCGCATCCTCGACGGGCTGGGGCTCGAGCCCCCGCGGCTGGTGGTGCTGAACAAGGCCGACAGGGCCGACGCCGAGGTGCTGGCCGGCCTGCGCCAACGCTACGGGGCAACCGCCGTCTCGGCCCGGACCGGCGACAACCTGGAGGCCCTGAAGGCCACGCTGGCTCGCGTGCTGGAAGGGCCGACGCACGTGCCGTTGCCCGACGACCCGGCCGCCAGCTACGGCCTGGCGGGTCACCGCGGCTCCTGAGCCGCTCCGCACGAAGACCGCCGGCGCGAGACGCGCGCCCGCGGCCACGGCGAGCGCCCGGCTTTCGCCGCCGGCGGCTCGCGGACGGCGGCTCGGGCGGCGCCGGAACGAACCCGGCCGGCCGCGGGAGCGGCGGTAGCATACGAGCATGAGCAGCGCCGAAGCGGACACGCCTGAGGGGGCCGCGCCGGGCGGCGCCGGGAGCCGGGCGACAGCGCAGAGCGGCGGCGAGCTCGACCCGCGCGAGCTCCAGGCGGTCAGGGACCTGCGCAGCTTCCTGTCGTTGCTGGAGCGGCACGGCGAGCTGCTGCGCGTAGGCGAGCCGGTCTCGACCGAGCTGGAGATCGCCGAGCTGGCCGACCGCGCCGTGAAGTCGGGCGGACCGGCGCTGCTGTTCGAGAACGTGGACGGCAAGGACATCCCCGTCGCCATCAACCTCTTCGGTTCGCGCCGGCGCACCGCCTGGGCGCTGGGGGTGCCACGGCTGGAGGCCATCGCCGACCGCCTGCGGGACCTGCTGGACGTGCGCCTGGGCGGCGGCCTGCTGGGCCTGATGTCGAACCTGCCGAAGCTGCGAGAGGCGGCGGCGCTGCCCCCCAGGCGCGTGCGCTCCGCACCGGTCCAGGAGGTCGTGTGGCGCGGCGACGAGGTCGACCTGACGCGCTTGCCCGTCCTCACCTGCTGGCCACATGACGGCGGACCCTTCCTCACCCTCCCGCTGGTGGTCACGCGCGACCCGTTGGAGGGCGACCTCAACGTGGGCATGTACCGGATGCAGGTCTACGACCGCGCCACCACTGGGATGCACTGGCAACGGCACAAGACGGGCGCGCGGCACCTCGAGAGCGCCCACCGGGCCGGCCGCCGCCTGGAGGTGGCGGTGGCGCTGGGAGGCGACCCGGCGCTCACCTACGCCGCCACCGCGCCGCTGCCGAACGTGCCCGGCCTCAACGAGTACGCGTTGGCCGGCTTCCTGCGCGGCCGCTCGCTGGAGGTGACCCGCGGCGTGACGGTGGACCTGGAGGTCCCTGCCCAGGCCGAGTTCGTGCTGGAGGGGTACGTCGACCCCGAGGAGGCGTGGCGCCCCGAGGGCCCCTTCGGCGACCACACCGGCTTCTACACGCTCACAGATCTCTACCCTGCCTTCCACGTCACTGCCATCACCATGCGCAAGCAGCCGATCTACCCCGCCACCATCGTGGGCCGCCCCCCGATGGAGGACGCCTACCTGGTGGAGGCCAGCGAGCGCATCTTCCTGGTGCCGGCCCAGCTCATCCTGCCCGAGCTGGTCGACTACCACATGCCGCCCGCCGGCATCGCCCACAACCTGGTGAACGTGCGTATCGACAAGCGCTACCCGGGTCAGGCCTACAAGGTCGCGAACGGCTTGCTCGGCCTGGGGCAGATGATGTTCGCCA
The DNA here is from genome assembly GCA_964496495.1 of uncultured bacterium. Classification (GTDB taxonomy): domain Bacteria; phylum Deinococcota; class Deinococci; order Deinococcales; family Trueperaceae; genus JASBRS01. The sequence continues at coordinate 25,483 of CAZBZU010000040.1, read as the reverse complement.
AGGTGCTGCTGGTGACCGACGAGGAGGTCCCCGTCACCGACCTGCTGGGCTTCTGGCGCACGGTGCTGCGTCACGCGCTGCCGGGCAGGGACCAGCAGCTGGCCCGCGGCCCCATCGACGTGCTCGACCACTCCAGCAGGGCCTGGAGCTTCGGCAGCAAGCTGGTCGTCGACGGCACCGTGAAGCACCCCGAGGAAGGCGAGGAGCCAGCCTGGGAGCCGAACCCCGAGCGGCCGCACGCGTCGCTGCCCCACCACGCCGAGATCCGTGCGCAGCACCAGATCGCGGGCGGCTTCTGGTTCATCTCCACGCGCAAGACCAGGCCCGGCCAGGGCCGCCATCTCGGCGAGTGGGCGGCCCGCCAGCCCGCCTGCCGCGGAGTCCGGCTCATCGCCGTGGTGGACGATTCCACCGACCCACGCGACTTCGACGACTGCGTCTGGACGCTGCTCAACAACATCGACCCCGAGCGTGACGTGGAGGCGGTGGCCGATGCCCAGGGCGGCCCCGCCTGGGTGATGGACGGTACCCCCAAGCTCGCCGACGAGGGCTTCGACCGGCCCTGGCCGCAGAAGATCCGCATGAGCGACGAAATCGTCCGCCGCCTCGAGCCGCTGGCGACGCGGCTGGGGCTGGCGGCCGCGGAGGCGCGCGCCGAAGCCGGCCCGCCGCCCGTGGACGGCCCGGGCGACGGC
>CAZBZU010000040.1:0-24688 GCA_964496495.1 uncultured bacterium | reverse complement strand
CGGGCGACGGCTAGGCGGGCGACGGCTAGGCGGGCGAGGCCAGGCGGACGAGACCGGGCAGGCGAGCCTAGGCTAGGCGGGCGAGCCCCGCACGCTGCGCGACAGCGCCGCGGCGACCAGGAACAGGACCGCCTGCGTCAGCACGATGGTGGAGCCGCTGGGCACGTCGACCAGGTAGGAGAGCGCCAGGCCGAGCAGCGTGCTGATGACGGCCAGCCCGACGCTGAGCACCGTCATCTGCCACAAGGAGCGGGCCAACAGGCGCGCGCTGGCGGCCGGGATCACCAGGTAGGCCGCCATCAGGATGATCCCCACCACCACCGCGCTCACGGTGATCACCAGCGCCGCACAGGCGAAGAGCAGCACCTCCAGAAGCCGGCCGCGCACCCCGTCGGTCCGCGCCAGCTCGTCGTCGAAGGTGGCGTAGCCGAGGCTCCCCCAGGCTCCCACCAGGAACGCCAGCGCCACCGCCGCCACCCCGGCGATCACCAGCAGGTCGGGCTGCGTGACGCTGAGAATGGACCCGAACAGCAGGTCCATGAGCGACAGCCCCAGGTTGACGTCCGGCGGGATGATCGAGAAGAACAGCACCCCCAGCGCCACCGACACCGCGAAGAACACGCCGATGGCGGTGTCGCTGCTGAGCTGGGTGCGCTCGCGCACCCAGGCGATCCCGAGCGCGGCCAGCAGGCTGAACGGGACCGCGATCCATAGCGGGTGGCGCAGCAGGCCGATACCGCTGGCGAGCAGGCCGCTGGAGACGATCACGAAGGCACCCAGACCCATCCCTCCGAAGGCCGCATGCGCCAGGCCCGCCCCCAGGAACGACAGCCGGCGCTGCACCACGAACACCCCCAACATGCCCGCCATCACCGCGATGAGCAGGCCGGCGGCCAGCGCCCGCTGCATGAAGGCCAGGTGCAGGGCGTCCGCCAGGCTCACGCGCGCCCCCCCTCAGAAGGCCAGCGCATGGTGGTGGCCGTGGTGGCCGAAGGCGGCCTCGAGGCAGGGCTCGCAGAGGACCTCGTCGGGCGGACCGAAGCCGTGCACCCGGCGGTTCAGCACCAGCACCCGATCGGCGTGGAAGCGTGCCGCGGCCAGGTCGTGGGTGACCATGACCACGGTGGCGCCGGTGTCGGCCTGGTAGCGCTCGAGCAGGTCGTAGAGGTCGTGCTCGGCCAGGTAGTCCACGCCCGTGGCCGGCTCGTCGAGCAGCACCAGCGACGGCCGCCGCACCAGCGCCCGCGCCAGGTAGGCACGCTGCAACTCGCCGCCGGAGAGGCGCGCGAGCTGGCGGCGCGCCAGCCGCTCCGCCCCCACCCGCGACAGCGCCGCGCGCGCCAGGTCGCGCTCCATGCGCGTCACCCGCGCGGGCCAGCGCCGCCGGAGGCCGGTGGCGACCAGCTCCATGGCGCTGGCAGGGAAGGTGCGGTCGAACGTCTTGAGCTGGGGCACGTAGCCGATGCGCTCGGGATGCGCTCCCGCCACCTCGCCGAAGAGGGCGGCATGCCCCCGCTGCGGCGTCAGGAGGCCGAGCGCCACCTTCACCAGCGTGGATTTACCGGCGCCGTTGGGCCCCACCACCGCCAGGAAGCAGCCGGGCGCGACCTCGAAGCTGACGTCCTCCAGCACCTGCGCCTCGCCCAGGCGCACGCCGACGCGGTGCAGGTGCAGCGCGGGCGCGCCGCCCTCGGCGAGCGCGCGCATCAAGCCCGCCTCCCCCGTGCGGACGGCAGGCGCCGGGCCCGCCGCTGGTATCGAGAACGTGTTCTCATTAGAGACCTACTCTACCGGTCCGGCGGCCCGCCGCCAAGCCCCGGCGCAGCGCCCGTCGCGCCGGGGCAACGGTTGGCGAGGGCGCGGGCCGGCGCCCTCTACCGGCGCCCGCAACCGCCGCCCACGCACCAGCGGCCGCCCACGCACCAGCGGCCGCCCACGCACCAGCGGCCGCCCGAGGTCCGGACGGCCGCCGCCTGCCCACGATCGTGGCCCTCAGAGCTTGTTGGGGTTCACCAGCAGGCTAGGGTCGAGCTGCCGCAGGGCCTTGGCGCTGATCCAAACCTTCCGCGGCTTGCCGTCCACCCAGATGGTTCTCTTCTGGAGGTTGGGCTTCACCTGGCGCTTGTGCACCCCAACCTGCTTGACGCCGACCCCGCCCCGCTTCTTGGGCGAGCCCTTGCGCTTGCTGGTGGTGGTGCTGCGCGTCTTCTTGCCTGTGATGGCGCACACACGCGGCATGGTCACTGTCCTCCGTCGCGTTCGTCTCGGGGTGGAGCGCCGGCCGCACACGGCCCGGCGCGCACGCAAACGCTTGATCCTAGCACACCCGCCGAGCGTCCCGCCAGCGCGCCGCGCCACCCACGGCACGGCCCAGGGCCGGCACAGGGGCGGCACAGGGCCGGCACAGGGGCGGCACAGGGGCGGCCAGCGCGGCTCCGGGCACCGGCATAGAATGCGCGCATGCCGCGCGACACGCTGGCTCAGACGATCCACCAGCGCTCGCTGCTGCGGGGCCGCTTCGTGCTGCGCTCCGGGCAGGAGAGCGACCGCTACTTCGACAAGTACCTGTTCGAGTCCGAGCCGCCGCTCCTGGCGCGCATCGCCGACGCCATGGCGGAGCTGGTGCCACCCGGCATCGACGCCATCGCCGGGCTCGAGCTGGGCGGCATCCCGCTCGCGGTGATGCTGTCGCAGCGCACCGGGCTGCCGACCCGCTTCGTGCGCAAGAAGGCCAAGGAGTACGGCACCCGGCGTCTGGCCGAGGGCGGCGAGGTCGGCGGGCTCGCGCTGCTGGTGGTCGAGGACGTCATCACCTCCGGCGGGCAGGTCGTGCTCTCGAGTCGGGAGCTGCGCTCGCTCGGCGCCACCGTCGAGCGGGCGTTGTGCGTCATCGACCGCGAGGCGGGCGGAAGGCAGAACCTGGCCGAGGCGGGAATCCGGCTGACGCCGCTCTACACCATGAGCCAACTCGAGGCCGCCGCCGGGACCTGACCGCGACCGCCGGCCGCCCCCTACAATCGGCCCATGAGCGATTCCCAGCGGCACAGCCACGACACCCTGTTCGCCCGGATCGTCCGCGGCCAGGTGCCGGCCGACATCGTCTACCAGGACGACCGCGTCACCGCCTTCCGTGACATCCGGCCGCAGGCGCCGGTCCACGTCCTGATCGTCCCCAACGAGCGCATCGCCACCGCCGCCGACGTCACCGAAGCGCACGAGGCCGTGCTGGGCCACATGTTCGTGGTCGCCGCCAGGGTGGCGGAGGACGAGGGCCTGGAGAAGGGCTACCGGCTGCTGGTGAACTGCAAGGAGCACGGGCACCAGGAGGTCTATCACCTGCACATCCACCTGTTGGGGGGCCGCCCGCTGGGCCCGATGCTGTGCCGTCAGGCCTCCCGCACCGGCCCCGGAGCGGCCGGCTGACACGCGCTTCGGCCGGCCCGGCGTGATAGCTTCACGGCATGAGCGGCGTCGAGCTCGTTCTGCACGCGCTGGCCTTCGACCCCAGCGCCTTCTCGGCGCTCGACCAGGGCGTCGCCGGGTTGAGGCTGTCGCTGGTCGTGGTCTTCCTGGCAGGCGTGAGCTCGGCGCTCGGCCAGAGCGTGGTGCTCTTCGCCAACCGCGTGTCCCAACGGCGCTTCGCGGCCAGCCTGCTCCTCTCCGGGGTGATCTTCAACGTCGTCTACCTGTTCTGGTCCACCTCCATGTGGCTCATCGCCGACTTCGTCTTCGGTCGTCCGGGCCACTTCCTCGGCGCCCTGCGCACCGTGGGCCTGGCCTACAGCCCGCAGCTCTTCGGCTTCCTGGTGCTCACCCCGTACTTCGGTACCTTCGTGGCCGCCGTCCTGTCGGTCTGGAACCTGCTGGCCATCGTGGTGGCCAGCCGCGTGACCTTCCACCTCTCCACCTACCAGGCCGTGGCGGCCGCCGCCCTCGGCTGGATGCTGCTGCAGGTGTTGCAGCGAACCATCGGGCGTCCGGTGGTGCGGCTGGGCATGCGGCTGCGCGTGGCGGTCGCCGGCCGCCGGCTGGTGCCGCTCACCGAGGCGGTGGAAGAGGACCGGGGGATCTAGCGTGCATGCCGGCGAGATCACCATCCTCGCGGGCCTCGGGTTCCTCGCCCTGCTGCTGGCCGGGGCGCTGGCGCCGCTCGAGGCGCTGGGCTGGTGGGCGGGCTGGTTCGGCCGCCGCGGCGAGGAGCATCCGGTGCGGCTCCCCAGCGAGGGGCAGGTCCCGGCGGCCAAGCACTTCGTGGTGTTCCTCTCGGGGATCCACAGCGTGGCCGAGCGCGCCTTCGCCCGGCGCGAGGTCGTGCTGCTGGAGCGGCTCGAGCAGCGGCTTCCGGACGCGCGCGTGTTGGAGGTCTTCCCCTACTCCGTGACCAACCGCGCGCTCACCGGCCAGCGGGCCTTCGCGCGCTTCTGGCGCTGGGCGCTGAAGATGAAGCTCAGCCGCCGCTCGATGGCGAACCTGGCCGGCCTGGTGATCAACCTGCGAAACCTGTGGCAGGTGGCGGTGTCGGCCGACCGGCGTTACGGCCCCATCTACAACCACGGCAGCGCCGAGCTGATCACCGAGGCGCTCCTAGGGGCAGGCTACGTGCCCGCCAGCGGCACCCACGTCACCCTGGTGGGCTACAGCGGCGGCGGGCAGATCGCGCTGGGCGCCTCCGGCCACCTGGACGACATCCTGGGCATGCCGGTCGACGTGATCGCCCTCGGTGGGGTGATGGCCGCGGACCCCGCGGCGCTCCAGGTCCGCCACCTCTTCTACCTCTTCGGCGACCGCGACACGGTCCACCGCCTAGGCGTGGTGTTCTTCGCCGGGCGCTGGCCGCTGCTGCGCTACTCGCCGTGGAACCAGGCGCGCGCCCGCGGCCTGGTGAGCGAGCTGCGGCTGGGCCCGATGAAGCACATGGGTCGCGACGGCTACCTCTCCACCACCGGCAGGCTCGCCGACGGTCGCAGCTACCTCGACGCCACCGTCGACGCCATCGTGGGCATCGTGTCCGGCGGCGCCACCGCCGAGCGGGCGGCCTGAGGCCGTCCGGCGCCGGAGAGCGGACCGGGCAGGCATCACCGGGTGGCAGCCGCTCCTGCCCCCGAGCTCCACAGTGGGAGAGGCGCACGACGCGGGCGCCCGGGCGCGGCGGGCCGCGCCGTCCCGCGCCCGCCTAGCGGTACTCGCCCCACACGCGTCTGAGCGCGCCCGCCACCTCGCCCAGCGTGGCCCGCGCACGGAACGCCTCCAGCACTGCCGGGAACAGGTTGCCGCTGCCGGCGGCCGCGCGGCCGAGCGCCGCGAGCGCGCGCTCCACCGGGGCCGCCTCGCGCGCGGCGCGGAACGCCTTCACGGTCGCGGCCCGGCCCGCCTGCAGCTCGGGGTCGATCGCCTGCACCGGCACCGCGTCGTCCTCACCTTTCGCACGGAAGCGATTGACCCCCACCACCACGCGCTCGCCGGCCTCCACCTGACGCTGCTGGCGGTAGGCCGACTCCTCGATCTCCCGCTGCACGAAGCCGGCCTCGATAGCCTTCACGGCCCCGCCGAGGTCCTCGATTCGCGCCAGCAAGGCACGCGCATCCTCCTCCAGGACGTCGGTCAGGTGCTCGAGGTAGTAGCTGCCTCCCAGCGGATCGATGGCGGCGGGCACGTCCGTCTCGTAGGCCAGCACCTGCTGGGTGCGGAGCGCCAGGCGCGCGGAAGCCTCGGTCGGCAGCCCCAACGCCTCGTCGAGGGCGTTGGTGTGCAGGCTCTGGGTGCCACCGAGCACCGCCGCCAGCGCCTGGTAGGCGGTGCGCACCACGTTGTTGTCGGGCTGCTGAGCGGTCAGGGTGCTGCCGCCGGTCTGGGTGTGGAAGCGCAGCATCAGCGAGCGCGGCTCACGCGCGCCGAACTCCTCGCGCATCATGCGCGCCCACATGCGGCGGGCCGCCCGGAACTTGGCCACCTCCTCGAACAGGTGGCTGTGGCAGGCGAAGAAGAAGGACAGCCGCGGGGCGAACTCGTCGACGTCCAGCCCGGCCTCCAGCGCCGCGCGCACGTACGCCCTGGCGTTGGCCAGGGTGAAGGCGACCTCCTGGGCGGCGGTCGCCCCCGCCTCGCGGATGTGGTAACCGGAGATGGAGATGGTGTTGAAGTTGGGCAGCTCGCGTGCGCAGTACGCGAACAGGTCGGTCACCAGGCGCATGCTGGGGGCGGCCGGGTAGATGTAGGTGCCACGCGCCACGTACTCCTTGAGGATGTCGTTCTGCACCGTGCCCTTGAGCTGCTCGGACGCCACCCCCTGCTCCTCCGCTGCCAGCTGGTAGAGCGCCAGCAGCATCATCGCCGGGGCGTTGATGGTCATCGAGGTGGTGACCCGGTCGAGCGGGATGCCGTCGAACAGCGCGCGCACGTCGTCGATGGTGGCGATCGACACCCCCACGCGCCCCACCTCGCCGGCGGCCAGCGGGTCGTCGGGATCCAGGCCGAGCTGGGTCGGCAGATCGAAGGCCACCGACAGGCCCGCCACCCCCTGCGCCAGCAGGTAGCGGTACCTCCGGTTCGACTCCTCGGCGGAGCCGAAGCCGGCGTACTGCCGCATGGTCCACAGGCGGCCCTGGCTGTACATCGCCGGGTAGACGCCACGCGTGTACGGGTACTCTCCCGGACGGCCGAGTCTCTCCTCGAGCCCCTCGGGAGGGCCGTCGTAGATGGGATTCATGCCGCGATGATACCGGAGCGCGGCGGTACACTGGCCGCATGAGGCTCTATACCGCAGGCCAGATGCGCGCCGCCGACGCCGCCGCGGCGAACGCCGGCATGCCCGCGCAGCTGCTCATGGAGGCTGCCGGACGGGCCGTGGCCGATGCCCTGCTGAGCGCCTTCCCCGCCCGCCGCCGGGCGCTGGTGCTGTGCGGTAGGGGCAACAACGGCGGCGACGGCTACGTGGCGGCCCGCTTCCTGGCGGCGCACGGCGCGAGCGTCACGGTGCTGGAGCTGTCGGCGGAGCCCTCCGGGGAGGACGCCGCCACGGCTCGGCGTGCGCTGCTGGCACACGGCCTCTCCCCCGCGCCGCTCGAGCCCGAGACGCTCTCCGAGGCGCTCGTCCACGCCGAGGTGGTGGTGGACGCGCTGCTCGGCAGCGGCCTGGACCGGGCGCTGCACGGAGCGCTGGCGGAGCTCGTCGAGCGGGTGAAGGCCAGCGGCCTGCCGGTCGTGGCGGTGGACGTCCCCACCGGCATCTCCGCCGACGCGACCGTGCCCCCCGGACCGTTCCTGCCGGCCACCGTCACGGTGCAGCTCGCCGGGGCCAAGCTGGCGAGCGCCTTCCAGCCGGCTCGCGCCGCCTTCGGGGAGTCGCGGGTAGCCGACATCGGCATTCCCGCGCGGATCCTCGAGGATGCCTCGCCGGTGCGCCTGCTCGATGGCGCCACCGTGGCCGCCTGGCTGCCCCGGCGCGCCCCAGACGCCCACAAGTACAGCGCCGGCACGGTCCTGGTGGTGGGGGGGTCGGCGCGCTACCTGGGAGCCGCCGAGCTGGCCTGCCGGGCGGCATACCGCGGCGGCGCCGGCCTGGTGACGCTGGCCGCCGAGGACCGCGCCCCGGGCGGCTGGCCCGAGGTGGTGTTCCAGCCGCTCTCCTGGCAAGCGGAGGCGCCGCTGGCGGCCCTCGACGACCTGGATCCGAAGCGGGCGCAGGCGTTGGTGGTGGGCCCCGGCCTGGACCCGCGTGCCCTGGCATGGCTGCCGGAGCTGCTGGAGCGGGCCAGCGGGCCCGCGCTGCTCGATGCCGGCGCGCTCGAGCCCGATCCCGCGGTGGAGCGGGCCGTCCGTGCCCGCGGCGACTGCGTCATCACGCCCCACGTCGGCGAGGCCGCGCGGCTGCTGGCGGTCACGAGCTCCGAGGTGCTGGGCGACCCGCTGGAGAGCGCGCTCACGCTGGCACGGCGCTTCGGCGCGGTGTGCGTGCTCAAGCTCGCGGGCGCGGCCATCGCGGCGCCGGACGGCCGGCTGGCGGTGAGCACCCGCGGTCACCCGGGCATGGCCGTGGGCGGTACCGGCGACGTTCTGGCGGGGCTGCTGGGGGCGCTGCTGCCGGCCGGCGACGCCTTCGAGCGGGCCTGCCTGGCGACCTGGCTGCACGGCAGGGCCGGCGAGCTGGCGGCCGGGTCGCTGGGCCTGGCGCTGGTGGCCAACGACGTCGTGGCCGCGCTGCCGGACGCTCGCCACGAGCTCCCGTGCTAGATTGCGGCCTATGCTGCAGGTGCGGGTGGCCGCCACGAGCGCCAACCTGGGTCCAGGCTTCGACGCGCTCGGGATCGCGCTGGCACTCGATCTCCGCGTCACGGCGGCGCCCGCCGACCACGACGGCTTCACCTACCGCGGAGCCGGCCGCCTCCCCGACTCGCCCCACAACCTGATCCATCAGGGCTTCCGCGCCGTCTACCACGAGCTCGACCTGGAGCCTCCGCACGTGGCCTTCGAGGCCGACAACCCCATCCCGCTGGCCCGCGGCCTGGGCTCGTCGTCGGCCGCGTTGGTGGCCGGCGCCGCCATGGCCGATGCCATGATCGGCGAGCGCCTGGGCCGCGACGGCGTGTTCCGCCTGGTCGCCCGGCTCGAGGGCCACCCCGACAACGTCGCCCCGGCCGTGTTCGGCGGGTTCACGGTGTCGGCCGCCGACGGCGAGGGCACCTTCATCAGCGCCAGCCTGCCGCTGCCGGCGCGCTGGCGGCTGCTGTTCGGCGTGCCCGACTTCGAGCTGCCCACCGCCAAGGCGCGCGCGGTGCTGCCCTCCAGCTACCCTCGGGGCGACCTGGTGCGGACGTCGTCACGAGCCGCGCTGTGGGCGCTGGCGGTGGCCGACGACCGGCCGGAGCTCCTCAGCGTGGCGTCGCTCGACGTGCTGCACGAGCCCTACCGCGCCCCGCTGGTGCCGGGGCTGGTGGACTGCCGCGAGGCGCTGCGGCAGGCGGGCGCCTTCGCAGCCTACCTTTCCGGCGCCGGCCCCACGCTCGGCGTCATCACCGACGACGGTCACGCCGACGCCTGCAGGGAGCTGCTCAGCGGCTTCGCCGGCAGCGCCGGGCAGGTGCTCGACCTCGCCGCCGGCGAGGGCTACCACGTCGGGGAGGCGCCGCCACCCGAGTGACGCGGGCCGCTTGGGGCGCTGCCCGCCGGCGTGCCGGGTCGCGCTGCCCGCGCCGCAGGGGTCAGCGCCAGGCGCGAAGCACCTTGAACGAGCCGCTCGACCGCAGCGTCTCGTAGCCGCCCCAGGCCTCGAGCTCGCGTTCGTACGGCAGCGCCCGGTTGGCCACCATCAGCAGCGTGCCGCCGGGGCGCAGGCGCGCGTGGGCGACCGCCAGGAAGGCGCGCGAGAGCGCCATGCGAACCTGCCGGCCGACGTGGAAGGGCGGGTTCGCCACCACCGCATCGAACGCCGAGCGCGTCGCCAGCGCCGCATCCAGGTCGCTGTGGAGCACCGCTGCCGCCTGCCCGGCTAGGTTGCGGTCGGCGCTGCGCACCGCGGCAAGATCGTCGTCCACGGCGCTCACCGACGCGGCGCCGGCGGCCAGCGCGGCGGCGCTCAAGAGTCCCGTGCCGCACCCCAGATCGAGCACCTCGGCGCCCGCCAGCGGACGACCGTCGAGGGTGTCCAGCGCGCTCAGCAGCTCGGCGCTGCCGGCATCCAGGCCGCGCGCCGCGAACACCCCCGGCAGCGCCCACCACTCCCGCTCGAGCGCCCGGAAGTGGCGCCACGGCTGCACCCGCGCGCCGCCGGCGTCGGCGCCGCTCGTGGCGTCGGCGGCAGCCGCCGCCGGCGCCAACGCCGCGGCGGCGGCATCGGGCCTGGGACCGGCCAGGCGCACCACCCGCCAGCCGCGGCTTCGCGCCAGCACCTCGACGGTCTCGAATAGCTCGGCGGCGCGGGCCTGGTAGCGCCCGGCCCCCTGGTCCTTGTGCATCGCGAGGTAGGCGCTTCCGGAGGGCGCGAGCGCCCGCGCGCAGGCGGCGATCTCGGCCGCCACCCGGTCGTTGCCGCGGTCGGTGGGCGGCAGGGCCACGACGGCGTCGAAGGCCGCCGCCGGCAGGTCCCACGGCAAGCCGGCCGCTACCGTCACCCCGCTCTTCTGCGCGAAGCGGCGCCGGGCCGCCAGGGTCGCGGCGGCCGACGGCTCGAGCACCCGCACCTCGCTCCCCTGCGCCGCGGCCAGGGCGCCGCCACCCGCGCTGCCGCTCACGTCCGCCACCCGCCCACGCAGCTCGGGCACCGCCCTCAGCAGCTCGATCAGCCCCGGCGCGGGGCCGGGGTAGCCGCGCACGGCGGCCGAGGTCAGCAGCTCGCCGCGACCCCCGACCGTCACCTCGGCGAGCGCGTGATGGGCGTCCAGCTCGCTCACGTGGCGCAGTCTACCCGCGCAGGGCGGCGGCGCACAGCCGCGCGGGCCGGTGATAGGCTGCCGGCGTGGCCACCGTGCTGGGCATCGACACCTCCTGCGACGACACCGGCGTGGGGGTGGTGCGCCAAGGCCACGTGCTCGCCAACGCAGTGGAGTCGCAGACGGCGCTACATGCCCGCTTCGGCGGGGTGGTGCCGGAGCAGGCGAGCCGCGAGCACCTGAGCGTGCTCGACGGGGTGGTGGGACGCGCCCTGGCAGAGGCGCAGCTCGGGCTCGGCGACCTCGACGGGGTGGCCGCCACGCGGGGCCCAGGGTTGGTGGGCGCCTTGCTGGTGGGCCTCAGCTACGGCAAGGCGCTAGCCTGGGGCCGCGGCCTGCCGTTCGTGCCGGTGCACCACCTCGAGGCGCACGTCGCCGCCGCCGTGAGCGGCGCCGGCGTGGAGCCGCCGTTCCTCTGCCTCATCGCCTCCGGCGGCCACACCGTGCTCTACGCCGTGCGAGGCTGGGACGCCATCCTCCAGCTCGGCGCCAGCCGCGACGACGCCGCCGGAGAGGCGTTCGACAAGGTGGCCAGGTTGCTGGGGCTGGGCTACCCGGGGGGACCGGCGCTGGCCGCCTTGGCACGACAGGGCGACGACACGGCGGTGCCGCTTCCGCGCCCGATGGCGCGGCAACGGGGCTACGACTTCTCCTTCAGCGGGTTGAAGACCGCCGTCGCCGTGCTGCTCGAACGCCACCCCTCGCTGCGGCGCGAGGACGTCGCGGCGAGCTTCGAGCGCACCGTGGTGGAGGCGCTCATGGGTGTGGCGCTGCGAGCGGCCGAGGCGACCGGCCTGCGGCGGCTGGTGGTGGCCGGCGGGGTGGCCGCCAACGACCGCCTGCGCCGCGCCGCGGCGGCCTCCGGCCTGGAGGTGGCGTTCCCGCCGGCCGCGCTGGCGACCGACAACGGCGCCATGGTGGCGCTGGCGGCAGAACGTCGGCTGGCCGCGGCGCGGGATCGTCAGGTCGAGCTGCTGGCGGTCGACGCCGTGCCCTACCTGCCGCTCGGGGTGAGGGCCGACCGCAGCGCATCGTCGTAGGCCGTCCTGACGAGCGGCACCAGGCGCTCCTCGGAGAACTCGCGCACCGCCCGCTCGCGTGCCCGCACCGCGAAGGCGGCGTGCCTGGCGTCGTCGGCGAGTAGCGACAGCGCCGCCGCCGCCATCGCCTCGACGTCGCCGGGGGCGCACAGCACGCCGCTGACGCCGTCCTCCACGACCTCCGGGATCCCCCCGATGCGGCTCGCCACCACGGGCACGCCGCTGGCCATCGCCTCCAGCGCCGACAGCCCGAAGGACTCCTTGACGCTCGGCAGGAGGAAGAGGTCGCTTACGGCCAGCACGTCCTCGATGCTGGGGAAGCTCCCGAGGAACGACACCCGGCCGGTGAGCCCCAGCTCCGCGGCCAGTGCCACGGCGGCGGGCCGGTCGGGCCCGTCGCCCACCATCAACAGGCGGGCGCCGATGCGCCTCGACACCTCGCCGAACACCCGGATGACGTCCTCCACCCGCTTGACGGGGCGGAAGTTGGAGACGTGGACCAGCAGCTTCTCGTCGGGGTGGGCGAAGCGGCGCCGGCGCTCGGCCGCCTCCTCCGGGCCCACGGCCTCGGCGGCCGGCCGGAAGCGCTCGTGATCGACGGCGTTGGGGATGACCCTGATGGGCACCCCGACCCCCATCTCGCGGTTGGTGTAGTCGGCCAGGAAGCGGCTCACGGCCAGCACCAGGTCGCTGTGCTCGATGCTGTACTGGGTGGTGCGCAGGTAAGCGCGGTCGAGGCCCACCAGGGTGACGTCGGTGCCGTGCAGGGTGGTCACCACCACCGGCCGCCGGGCGCCGCGCACCATCTCCCGCGCGAGGATGGCCGCGGTGGCGTGGGGCACGGCGTAGTGCGCGTGCACCACGTCGATGCCCACCTCCTCGATCACCTCCGCCAGCTTCGACGCCTCCGCCAGCGTGGTGAGCGGCGCGTCGAACAGCGGGTAGGTCATCGACGCGACCTGGTGGAAGTACACGCCCGTCGGCGCCGGGCCTGTGAGCCGGAAGGGCACGCGGTCGGCCACGAAGTGGACGCCATGGCCCGAGCGTGCCAAGCGCAGCCCCAGCTCGGTGGCGGCGACGCCGCTCCCGCCCGCCCCGCCGTGCAGCAGGACCGCGATGTTCATCGCGCCCCCGGGAACGCGACCGATGGCGATGGAGCGCGCAGCACGCGCCAGTCTATGGGTCGTCGGGAACCCTCTCGGGTCTCGCGGCTTACGCCCTGCGCCGGCCGGCGGCGCCGGTCAGCCGCCACCCCACAGATCGGCGAGGAACCTCTCCTGGGTGATGATGCCGTGGACCTCATCGCCGTCGGCAACGACCACCAGCTGCTCGTGCGACAGCACCCGGCGGAGCTCGGTCACCGCCACGGCCGAGGAGACCTTCACGAGCTTCTCCCAGGAGGTGATGGTGTCGTGGCGCAGGCCCGTCACCCCCACCGGCATGCCCGCCTCCTCCACGATCACCACGCGGTTCTCCGCCAGCGTATGCACCACCGAGCCGGCGTCGACCTGCGGCACCCTCACGGCAGCGCTCCCCGCCCTGGGCGGCACCAGCAGGCCGAAGCTCAGGAGTGTCGGGCTCGGCAGACGCAGCGCGAAGCGGGCGTACACCAGCGCCCCGCTGTAGGCCAGGACGAAGGCCACGCCCTCCAGCAGGCCGGCGGCGTTGAAGCTGGTGAAGCCCAGCCGGCCGCCGCGGCCGAGCAGCAGGAACACCAGGAAGGAGATCAGCAGGGCGAACGCCAGCGACGCCAGCGCCCCCCACAGCGCGGCGCTGCGGAGCTGGCTCGGTCGTCTCATGCTCCGCCCCGACCTTCCGCGGCCCGCACGGCTAGCCTCCCGCCCCGGGTGGGCCCGGGCGCCTTTCACTGAGGCCCCCCGGGAGGTGCGCCGGCCGGTCGACGTCGGCCGCCAGCGCGGCGTCGTCGGTCACCAGCGCGCGCGCCCTGATGCCGGCGATGCGCTGCAGGCGCCGCTCCAGCTGCGGGATGCGCGCCCGTCCGAGCAGCACCGCCAGCAGGATGTCCGTGCCGAAGAGGCCGGCCAGCGCCAGCGGGTTCTTGCGCGCCTTGAAGGCGCGGTCGATGAGCGGCAGCAGGCGCGGCACGGCCGACGCGTCCAGCAGCACCGCGTTCCCTCCCGTCAGCCGCCCTTCCCGCAAGCGGGCGTAGGTGCGTTGCTGGTGCGGGAAGCGCGCCACCGAGGCGGCCTCGGTGACGGCCGGGTACACCAGGTCCGCGTCGGGAGCGGCCGCCAGGAAGGCGCTCAATCCCTCCCCGCTGATCCAGGGGATGTCGGCGGTTAGCACCAGCAGCCGCCCGGCCGGCGCGCTCGCCAGCGCCGCGCCGAGACCGATCGCCAGCGAGTCCACCAGGCGCTGCCCGCTCGGTACCGCCACGTCGTAGAGCCCCCGCAGCCGCACGTTGACCGGCCCCACGTAGACGATGCGATCCACCTCGGGGCAGCCGCGCAGGGCCTCCAGCACGTAGGCGCCCATGGGCTTGCCGTCCAGGGCCACCAGCGCCTTGGCCTCGACGCCCGCCTCCTCCGCCATGCGGTCGCCGGCCTCCCCGCCGCCAAGCACCACGGCCGTCACGGTCGACGCTTGCGCCCGTCGCATAGCCGAATTGTAGCGCGGCGGAGCGGTGGTCGCCCGCTCCGGCAGGGGCGGGGCGAGCGCCCTTGCGCTCGCCCCGCCGGCCGGCCCTGGGCCGCGTCAGGATGTGCCCGTCCACGCGCCTCAGAAGGGCGACTGGCTCGTCTGCATGCGGGTGGTCTGCCCAGGTTGGATGGTGAAGGCGCTGACGTAGCTGTGGTAGTTCGGCGCCACCAGCGTCAGCTCGTGCTGGCCGGGCTGCAGCCCGTTCACCGTGAGCAGGCCGCTGCCGCTGGCGATGGTGCCCACCTGGCGGCCGTCGACGAAGGCGATGGCGCCGCCGACGTTGTCGCGGATCTGCAGCGTGCCGGTGGCCCGGTTCAGGGTGACGTTCACCTGCCGGTAGGCGCCGGCGCCGAGGCTGAAGTTCACGGTGGCATCCTGGTACCCGGACAGGGTGAAGCGCACCTGGTGGTTACCGGCATCGACGTTCATGCGACCTACGGGCGTGGAGCCCACGTAGTTGCCGTCCAGGTAGACGTTGGCTCCCCTGGGGAAGCTGTCGAAGGACACCTGGCCGGTGCGGTGCACCGGTTGCAGGTCGGCCAAGACGCTCTGGGTCTCGCCGGGGCGCAGGTTCACGCTGGTCTGGAAGGCCTCGTAACCGTCCTTGGTGACGCGGATGTCGTGCCGCCCGGGGCGGGCGCCGTAGCGCGTCGGGGTGGTGCCCACGAAGTTGCCGTCGACGTACACCTGGGCCTGGCGCGGCCGAGAGTCGATGCTGAGGTTCCCGAAGGTGGGGCTCGGCGGCGCGTTGCCCACGTAGTACAGGGCGGTGTCGGTCACCCAGTCCTGTTGCGGGAGGGGTTTGACGATGATGGCGAAGCCCCGCGCGAAGCCCTGCTGACCGATGTTGCTGCTGGCGAAGCTCTGGCCGTTGCTGAAGTGGGCCAGCTGGCTGGTGTCGAGCTGCTTCTTGCTGGCGACGGCGATCACCTTGGACAGGCCGGTGGGCGGCGCGACGCTGAAGCTGTAGCGCGCGTTCGACGGCGGGAAGGTGCGCGACTCGCCGGCGCGCAGGTGGTTGTCTCTGCCCTGCTGGTCGTAGCGGTTGGGCAGGATCTGGGTGATCTCGCCGTTGGGCTTGACGCTGAACAGGTAGACGTAGGCCGATTGGCTGACGCGCACCGTGATCTGCACGTTCTCACCGAGCTGGTACACCGGCCTCGCGTTGCCGGATTGGGACTTGTCGAGCGTCACCCGCACGTTGAAGTCCGGTGCCGGATTGGGGTTCACCACGATCGATTCGGGACTGATGACGATCTTCTGGGCAAAGGCCAGCGGGAGCACCAGTGCGAGCAAGACGAGGAGTTTCCTCATGGCCGGCCTCCTTTCCTGTCGATGAAGGTAGCACGCACCCCCGCGAGCGCGTGATGAAGGGCTTAAACAGCTCTTCATTGAGATTCCTTCATGATCCGGGTCATGTATCCTGGGTGCGCCGCCGCGGGCGCACCGTGGCCGAGCATCGGTCGCGCGGGCCGCAGCGGGCCGCGCCACCGGCCCATCCCTCACGGTTCTCCAGCTGGCGGGGTGGATCCTCCAGGAGATGACGATGCACCACACCCCCCGACGCACCGCGCACAGGCGCACCCGTCTCGCGCTCCGGGCCCTCGCCCTGGCGCTCGCGCTCGGCCTCGCCGCCGCCGCCGGCGCCCAGCAGCCGGACGTGAGCACCGTCCTGAAGAACATCGAGGACGCGGCGAACGCCCTTCAGGACGCTACCTTCACCGTCACCGGCAAGCTCGTCGACGCCGACGGCACCGTGATCCCGCTGAATGTGGACATCCAGGCCATCCCGCCCAAGCACATCGCCAAGGCCTACATCAACCAGCCCGACGCCCTGGCCGACAACCAGATCGTGCTGGACGGCAACGTGGTCAAGAACTACACCTTCCTGACCAACCAGATCACGCTCTTCGACGCCAACGACCCGGACGCGTTGGGCGGGCTGCTTCCCGCGGGACAGCAGGGGCAGAGCTCCCCGGTGGTGAGCTTCGACCTCGGCAAGATCTTCAGCGGCTACAACGCCAGCATCCAGGACGTGAAGGTCGTGAACGGCGTCAAGACCTACCAGCTCGACTTCGCCAACAAGGACCAGCAGGCGAACATCCTGAACGTCACGGCAACCGTCCCAGCCAGCGACTGGCTGCCGCGCGAGCTGGTCTTCAAGCAGAAGGGCGGCCGCGTGGTGGCCGACCTCAAGGTGACCGACCTCAAGATCGACCAGGGCCTGGACGCGAAGAAGGTCACCTACCTGCCGCAGGACGCGGAGGTCATCGACAACCGGAAGCACTAGGCGTGGTGGGGTCGGCCCGTCAGCCCGACCCCACCACGGGCACGAGCCCGGGCCAGCGGCCCGGACTCGTGCAGTCTCCCCGCCGTCTTCGGCCCCACCCTCATCCCAGGCTCAGCCGGGCAACTCGCCCACCATGTGCTCGGGCACCACCGCCTCGTCGAACTCCGCCTCGCTCAGGTAGCCGAGCTGCAACGCCGCCTGCTTGAGCGTGACACCGTCCCGGTGCGCCGTCTGAGCGATCTCGGCGGCCTTGTAGTAGCCGATCCGGGTGTTCAGCGCGGTCACCAGCATCAGTGAGTTGTCCAGGTGCATGCGGATGCGCTCGCGGTTGGGGGTGATCCCCACCACGCACTTCTCGCTGAACGACCTGGCCGCGTCGCCGAGCAGGCGCGCGCTCAGCAACAGGTTGTAGATCATCACCGGCTTGAAGACGTTGAGCTGGAACTGTCCGTGGGTGCCTGCCACGCTGACAGCCGCATCGTTGCCGATCACCTGCGCGCACACCATGGTCATCGCCTCTGCCTGGGTGGGGTTGACCTTCCCCGGCATGATCGAGGAGCCCGGCTCGTTCGCCGGCAGCGTGATCTCGCCGATGCCGCAACGCGGTCCCGAGGCCAGCAAGCGGATGTTGTTCGCGACCGCCAGCAGGCTCACGGCCACGCGCTTCAGCGCGCCCGACGCCTCGACCACGGCGTCATGGGCGCTGAGGCTCTCGAACTTGTTCTCGGCGCTGACGAACGGGTGCCCCGTGAGCTCGGCGATCACCTCCGCGACACGCACCGCGAAGCCGGGCGGGGTGTTGAGCCCGGTGCCGACCGCGGTGCCTCCGAGCGCCAGCTCGCGCAGGTGCTCGAGGCTGTGCTCCACCGTCTCCATGCCCTTCTCGACCTGTGCGGCGTAGCCGCTGAACTCCTGGCCCAGGGTGAGCGGGGTGGCGTCCATCAGGTGCGTGCGCCCGATCTTCACGATGTCCGCGAACTCGCGCGCCTTGGCGTCGAGCGCCTGCTGGAGCTCCCGCAGGCGCGGAAGCGCGTGCCCCGCCAGCGCCTGGTAGGCGGCGATGTGCATGGCGGTCGGGAAGGTGTCGTTGGAGGACTGCGACTTGTTGACGTCGTCGTTGGGATGGATCGGCGTCTTGCTGCCCAGCTCGCCGCCCAGGATCTCGATGGCGCGGTTGGAGACCACCTCGTTGACGTTCATGTTCGACTGCGTGCCCGAGCCGGTCTGCCACACGACCAGCGGGAAGTGGTCGTCCAGCTCGCCCGCCAGGACCTCGTCGCAGACCTTCTCGATGACGTCGGCCTTGTCGGAGGAGAAGTCGGTGAGCTCGGCGTTGGTGCGCGCGGCCGCCTTCTTCAGCACCGCGAAGGCGCGGATCACCTCGATGGGGATGCGCTGCTCCCCGATGCGGAAGTTCTCCAGCGAGCGCTGCGTCTGGGCCCCCCAGTAGCGATCCGCCGGAACGCGGACCTCACCCAGCGTGTCTTTCTCGGTGCGGTAGTCCATGCTTCCTCCAGGATGACGGAGACCGTGACGATCAGGGCGGTGGCTGGCGCCACGCTTCCCATGCTACCCGCCTGCCGGCGGCCGCTCGACCGTTGCCGCGGTCGCCGCGGACACCGACTCGGACACCCGAGCCGACATGACCGCGGACGCGAGCCCCGGCACCCGCGCGGTGGCCGGCGGCGCGCCGCGGGCCCGCGGCGGGCTCAGGGAGCCGTTGCGAAGCGCAGCGCCGCCGCCAGGCCGTTGCGCCAGTTGGTCCAGTTGTGGCCGGCGTGGCGCTCGCGATAGGCGTGATCGGCCCCCGACGCGTCGAGCGCCGCGGCGACGCGACGATTGACGTCAGACAGCCACTCCAGGGTGCCGCACTCGGCATACCAGCGGGGGGCGCCCGGCTCGCCCTGCTCGAGCCTCTCGGCGACGAAGGACCGCGAGCCGGCATAGAAGTCGCGCTCCTCCGGGTGTCCCACGAAGGCGCCCGAGAACGTCACCACCGTGCGCACCAGGCCCGGGCGCGCGAGCGCCAGCTGCGCGCTGAAGAGCCCCCCGAGGCTGGCGCCCGCGGCGATCAGCCCGCCGTCCTCCGGGTAGCGCTCGCGCAGCTGCGGCACCAGCTCGTCGGCGACGAAGTCGAGGTAGCCCTGATGGAAGGCGTACTCGCGCGAGCGCTCCACCGGCTCCACGAAGGCCAGGCGCGCGGGCCGCACCTCGCCGGCGGCCAGCAGGGCCGCCTGCACGTCGGCCAGCCGGGCCAGGCGGTAGAACGCCACACCGTCCTGCACGATCATCAGCGGCAGCGACCGCCCCTCGAGCCCGGCCGGGGTCGCGACGATCACCCTGCGCTGCTGGTGCAGGCCGCGGCCGGGAACCCGAAGCCGGTCCACGGTGGGCGGGCGCGCCGGCGCCGGCGGGTCGGCCAGAGGATCGGGCCGGTAGTCCGGCCCCAGCAGCGCGCTGACCTCCGGATACCAGGGGTTGTCGGCGCGGCGCGGGTTGCCGGGGTCGGCACGCATCCTGCCGTCGCCATCCACGAAGGCGTACTCGAAGTAAGCGTCGTCCGGCAGCTCGACCGGCAGCTCGCGCTCCACGCCCGGCTCGAGCCTGCGCGGTCTGCGGTCCATGTCGCCGAGGTCGGAGACCACGTGGGTGGCCCAGTCGGGGACCGCGATGTCGGCGTGCATGGCCCCTGAGTCTACCGCCCGCCGGGAGGCCGCCGCCCGCGGGAGCTGCGCGCTGCCCGCGCATCCCGCGCCGCCGGCACCCCCTGGTAGACTCGGCCCCATGTCCGGCCACGCGTACGATTCACTGTCCCTGGAGGATCTCCGCGCCAAGCCCAACGCCAAGTGGACCCACTACGACCCGGACGTGCTGCCGCTGTGGGTCGCCGAGATGGACTACCCGGTGGCGCCGGCCATCAAGCAGGCGATCCGCGCGCAGGCCGAGAGCGACAACCTGGGCTACGGTCTGAGCCAGGGGCTCCCCGGCCTGGTGGAGGGGCTGCAGGCGCGCCTCGAGGGTCGCTACCAGCTGAGCGTGGCCCGCGAGCACGTGCGCCTGCTGGGGAGCACCGTGCAGGGCCTCTACCTGGCGGCGCTCGCCTTCGCCGGCCCCGGTGACGAGGCGCTGCTGCTGACCCCGCTCTACCCGCCCTTCAAGGCGGCGGTCGCCAACACCGGCCGGGTTCCGGTGGAGGTGCCGCTGATCGACGCCGAGGAAGGCTACCGCCTCGACATGGACGCGCTGGAGTCGGCCGTGACGCCGGCCACGCGCCTGCTGATGCTGTGCAACCCGCACAACCCCATCGGCCGTGTCTACACTGCCGAGGAGCTCGGCCGCCTGGCCGAGCTGGCGCTCAGGCACAACCTGTGGATCGTCTCCGACGAGCTGCACGCCGACCTGCGCTTCGAGGGCGAGCACCTTCCCATGGCCGCGCTGGGCAGCGAGGTGGCGGCGCGCACCCTGACCCTCTACGGGCCCACCAAGGCCTTCAACATCCCCGGCCTGAAGCTCTCATTCGCCATCGCCGCCAACCCCGGCATGCTCGAGCGCCTGGCGTTCCACGCGCGTGGCGTGGCGCCGGGCCCGAACGTCCTCGCCCAGGCCGCCACCATCGCAGCCTACGCCGAGGGCGGGACCTGGTTCGACGACACCCTGGCGTACCTGGCCCAGAATCGCCGCCATCTGCTGGAGCGTGCCCGCAAGGATCTGCCCGGCGTGCGCCTGCACGCGCCGCAGGGCACCTACCTGGCGTGGCTGGACTTCCGCGCCGCGGGCCTGGGCGAGGACCCCGCCGCCAGCCTGCTGGAGCGCGCCCGCGTCGGCCTCAACAGCGGGCCGCGCTTCGGCCGCGGCGGCGAGGGCTTCGCCCGCCTCAACTTCGCCACCTCGCGCGCCATCCTCGACCAGGCGCTGGACCGCATCGCGGCCGCCCTGGCGGGCGCCACCGCCTCTTGACCGGCACGCCCCGAGCGGACGCGACCTCGGGGGCCCTGGCGTCCTGCCGCGCCTGCCCGCGGCTGGTTCAGCACCGCGAGGCGGTGGCCCGGCACAAGCGCCGAGCCTACGCGCAGGAGAGCTACTGGGCGCGGCCGGTTCCCGGCTTCGGCGACCCCGGCGCGCGACTGCTGCTGCTTGGGCTGGCCCCCGGGGCGCACGGCTCCAACCGCACCGGCCGCATGTTCACCGGCGACGCCAGCGGCGACTTCCTGTTTCCCGCCCTGCACCGGGCGGGGCTGGCGTCGCAGCCCCAGGCGACCGCGCCGGACGACGGCATGCGGCTCTTCGGCGTGTGGATCACCGCCGCGCTGCGCTGCGCGCCGCCCGGCAACCGGCCGCTGCGCCAGGAGCTGGCGACCTGCCGGCCGTGGCTCGAGCACGACCTGGCCCGGCTGGGCGAGCTGCGCGCCGTCCTGGCGCTCGGCAGCATCGCGCACGACAGCTACCTGGAGCTGCTGCGCGCCCGCGGGCAGGCGCTGGTGAAGGCGCGTTACCCCTTCTCGCACGGTGGCCGGCACGACCCCCCGGGGGGGCTGCCCCTGCTGGACAGCTACCACGTCAGCCAGCAGAACACCGCCACGGGCCGCCTCACCGCCGCGATGTTCGATGCCGCGCTGGCGCAGGCGAAGCGGGTCGCCGGGCTGTGAGCTCCTGTCGCCGGACGCACTACCGGCGGCGGTAGAGTCGCGCCATGAACCTGGCGACCCTCAATCTCGGGCCGCGGCTCGAGCCGGCGCTGGCATCGGGCCACCCCTGGATCTACCGCAACCACCTGCCGCGCCACCGCCTCGCGACCGGCGACTGGGTTCGCCTGGAGGCGGGTCGCGCGGTTGCCCACGGCCTCTACGACGATCGGGGCGCGGTCGCGGTGCGGCTGTTCCGGCGCGAGGCCGTGCCCGACGCCGCCTTCCTCAGCGACCGCGTGGCCGACGCCCTGGCGCTCCGCGCCACGCTCTCGAGCTCCGCGGACACCACCGCCTATCGCCTGCTCCACGGCGAGGGAGACTACCTTCCCGCCATCGTCGCCGACCGCTACGGCCGCTTCGCCGCCATCAAGCCCTACGCCTCCAGCGTGGACGGGCTCCTGCCGGCGATCGCCCGCGACCTCGGCACGCGCCTCGGCCTCAAGGGGGTGGTGCGCCGCGGGCCGGAGGGGCTCGAGCCGCTCTGGGGCGAGCTGCCGCCCCCGAGAGAGCGGGTCCTGGAGAACGGCCTCGCCTTCGACGTCGACCTGTCGGGCGGCCAGAAGACCGGGCTGTTCCTCGATCACCGCGACAACCGCGCGCTGGTACGCGAGCTGGCGGCCGGCCGGCGGGTGCTCGACCTGTTCTGCTACACCGGCGGCTTCACCCTCTCCGCCCTCGCGGGCGGTGCCAGCCGGGTGGTGAGCGTGGACGTCGCCGACGGCGCGGTGGCGGAGGCGCGGCGCAACGTGGCGCTGAACGCTCTCGACCCGGACCGCCAGCAGGCAGTGACGGCGGACGTCTTCGACTACCTGCCTGCCCTCGGGCGGGGCGGCGAGCGCTTCGACCTGGTGGTCCTCGACCCGCCGGCGCTGGCTCACAGCGCCGAGCAGCGGCGCCGGGCCCAACGCGCCTACCTGCGCCTCAACCGGGCGGCCTTCGCCGCGGTGGCTCCCGGCGGCCTGCTGGCGACGGCCTCCTGCACCGCCCAGGTGGCGCCAGAGGCGTTCCGGCGCCTGGTGGCCGAGGCGGCGCAGGCGGCCGGGGTGCGGGCGCAGCTGGTGGCCGAGCGGGGCCAGCCGGTCGATCACCCGGTGCCCGCCAGCTTCCCCGAGGGTCGCTACCTCAAGTTCCTGGTGCTGCGCGTGCTGGACGGCTGAAGGCTCGACTGGGCGCGCACCCACTCGAGGATGTCGGCGAGAACGCGCTCCCGCTCGAGGTCGTTGAGCAGCTCGTGGTAGCCGCCCTGGTAGAGCCGGAAGGTGACGTTGGCGTCGGGGATGGCGGCGGCCAGCTCCTGGCTGGCCCGGGGGTCGGCGATCTGGTCGGCGCCCCCGTGGACGATGAGCGTCGGGACGCTCAGCGCGCCGGCCCGGGCCAGCAGCGGCTCGCCGGCTGTCACCAGCGCGTGCCCCATGCGGGCCTTGATGCGGCCGGTGTAGATCAGGGGGTCCTCACGGTATGCCGTCACCGACTCGGGGTCGCGCGACAGAGCTGCGGGGTCGAGCGGCTGCACCGGCAGCTGTGGCAGGGCTCGAGCCAGCCAGCGGGCGACGGCCAGCAGCCAGCCGGGCGGCGGCACGCTGGCGCGCAGGAAGGGCGCGCTCAGCACCAGGGCGTCCACCCGCTCGGGGCGTTCCAGCGCGTAGCGCAGCGCCACCGTGCCGCCCATGCTGTGCCCGAACAGCAGCACCGGCAGGCCGGGACGCTCGCTGCGGGCGTGGTCCTCGAGCGCCGCCAGATCGTGGAGGTAGTCGCCGAAGTCGCGAACGTCGGCGCGCGTCCCGGCGCTGCGACCGTGGCCGCGCAGGTCGACCGCGTAGCTCTCCAGGCCGGCCTCGCCCAGCGCACGCACCAGCCTCGGGTAGCGGCCGGCGTGCCCGGCGTAGCCGTGCACCAGCAAGCACACGGCGTGCGGCCGATCGACTCGCCAGCGGTGCAGCGCCAGCCTCGGACCGCCCTGCGAGCGAAGCGCCGGCGACTCGGGCGCAACGCCCCAGCCTTCCTCAGCCACGTGGCTCACGCCTCCTCGAGGCTCACCTCGAAATCCTCCATCACCGGGTTCGATAGCACGTCCTGGGCGATCCGGGCGATCTGACGTTCCACCTCGCCGCGCTCGCCCTCCAGCACCAGCTCGATGCGCTTGCCGACCCGCACGCCGGAGACGTTGCCGTTCCCCAGCCGCCTGAGCGTGGCCTCGACCGCCCGCCCCTGGGGGTCGAGGATGGAGCGTTTGAGCAGCACATCGACCACGGCGCGATAGGTCGGCACGCTAGCCGGCCTCCTGCCCGCTCAGCGGCCGTGGGGGCCGCCCCTCCACGACACGCCGGAAGATCTCCCGATAGGCGTCCTCGACCCTGCCGAGGTCGCGCCGGAAGCGGTCCTTGTCCAGCTTCTCGCCGGTCGCCAGGTCCCACAACCGGCAGGTGTCCGGGCTGATCTCGTCGGCCAGAACGATCTTCCCGTCCGCGGTGCGGCCGAACTCCACCTTGAAGTCGACGAGCTCCACGCCCCGCTCCTCGAAGTACGGCAGCAGCGTGTCGTTGATGCTGGAAGCCAGCTCGAAGAGCGTCTCCAGGTCGTCGGGGGTGGCGATCTCCAGGGCCACGGCGGTGGCGTCGTTGAGCGGCGGGTCGCCCAGCGCATCGTTCTTGTAGCACCACTCGATGACGATGGGATCGAGGTCGCGCCCCTCCTCCACGCCGTAGCGCTTGGCGAACGAGCCCGCGGCGCGGTTGCGCACGATCACCTCGAGCGGGATGATGGTGACCGCCTGGACGAGCTGCTCGCGCTCGGAGAGGCGTCCGAGGTAGTGGGTGGGCACGCCCGCCTCCGCCAGCAGCTCGAAGAGCGCACCGGACACGGCGTTGTTGACGACCCCCTTGCCGGCGATGGTGCCGCGCTTGGCGGCGTTGAAGGCGGTGGCGTCGTCCTTGTACTCCACGATCAGGCGCTGCTCGTCGTCGGTGGCGTACATCTTCTTGGCCTTGCCCTCGTAGCGCAAGGCACCTCGCGTGGGACCTCCGCTGGTTGCCGTCACGCCCGGATGATACCAGAGCGCCTCGGCGACAAACGCCCCGCTACAGCCCGAAACGCGCGAACACCGCGTCCACGTGGCGGAGATACCAGTCCGGGTCGAAGGCGGCGGCGAGCTCGCCCTCGTCGAGCGGGTTGTCCGGGTCGTCGGCGAGCAGCCGGCGCAGGTGGTCGCCGGTCTCCCAGCTGCGCAGGCTGTTGCGCTGCACGATGTCGTAGGCGGCCTCGCGGCTCAGGCCCTTGTCGATGAGCAGATGCAGCGCCCGCTGCGAGTACACCAGCCCGTGGAGCAGCTCCAGGTTCGCCGCCATGCGCGCCTCGTCCACGAGCAGCTCGCGGACCACCCGCGTGAGCCGCCGCAGCGCGTAGCTGGCCAGGGTGGTGCTGTCCGGCAGGATGACGCGCTCCACCGAGCTGTGGCTGATGTCGCGCTCGTGCCACAGCGCCACGTCCTCGAGCGCCGCCTGCAGGTTGGCGCGCAGCAAGCGCGCCACGCCGGTGAGGTTCTCGCTGGCGATGGGGTTCTTCTTGTGCGGCATGCTGGAGCTGCCGGTC
>CAZBZU010000039.1:0-32432 GCA_964496495.1 uncultured bacterium | reverse complement strand
CCAGCGCCGGCGCCACCTTCCAGGCCAGCATCAGCAGCGGGAAGTTCCAGGGGATCACCTGCCCGCACACCCCCACCCCCCGGTAGCCGGCGAACTCGCTCTCCAGCAGCTGCGCCCAGCCGGCGTGGTGGGTGAAGTGGCGCGCCACCAACGGCACGTCGATGTCCCGCGTCTCGCGGATGGTCTTGCCGTTGTCGAGGGCCTCCAGCACCGCCAGCAGGCGCGCGTGCTTCTGTACGTGCCGCGCCAGCGCGTACAGGTGGCGCGCCCGCTGATGCGGCGGCAGCGCCCGCCACGCCGGCAGCGCCTCCTGCGCGGCGCGCACCGCGGCGTCGACGTCCGCCTCGTCGCCCTGGGCCACGCGCGCCAGCTCGCGGCCGTCGCCGGGGTGGACGGTGGCGAAGCGCTCGCCTGCCGCGGGCTCCACGAAGCGGCCGCCGATGACGTGCCCGAAGGTGCGGCCGTGCCGCTCGAGCCAGGCCTGCGCCTGCTGGTCGCTCTCCGGCGCGGGGCCGTAGTCCATGGTCTCGAAGATGCCCTTCACGCTGTCGCTCGCACTCGGATCGGTGGTCGTGCTCATGCGCTCCGCTCCTCGCGGCGGCCGCTTTCGCGACGCCTCGCCTGCTGGGCCTGCTGCCACTCGGCCCGCATCAGGCCGAAGACCTCGAGGTCGGCGGGGCCATCCACGGCCGGATAGACCGCGCGCAGGGTGCCCTCGTGGCGGAAGCCGAGCCGCTCGGCCACCGCCCGGCTACGGTCGTTGCGGGCGTCGCAGCGGATCTCCAGACGGTCCATCCCGCGCTCCTCGAACAGCACCCGCGCCAAGCCGGCGACCGCGCGCGTCATGATGCCGCGCCCCTCGAACGGCGCGGCCAGCCAGTAGCCGAGCTCGGCCCGGCGCACGTCCGTGCGCACGTTGAAGAGCCCCAGCTCGCCGGCATGGACACCGCCCACCAGCAGCGCGCCGCTGAAGCCGTCGCCGCGCGCGTAACGTTCCAGACCGTCACGGATGAACGCGCGCTCCCCCTCCAGCGTCGCCTCCCGCGCCCACGGCAGGAAGCGCCGAAGGTGCTCACGGTTGGCGTCCACCAGGGCGTAGAGCTCCTCGGCGTCGCGTTCTTCGAGCAACGCCAGCTCGATGTCGTCGTCCAACGCCAGGCGGAACATCAGCCCGCCGGGTGCCGGAAGCCGGCGGAGTAGCGGCCCGTGACGCCGTGCTCGACCTGGCGCTCGATGTCGGCCAGCAGCGAGCTGGCCCCGATACGGAAGAGCGCGGGCTCGAGCCACGGCCGCCCCAGCTCCTCCTTCATGAGCGCCAGCCAGGTCAGTGCCTCCTTGGCCGTGCGCACGCCCCCGGCCGGCTTGAAGCCCACGCGCCTGCCGGTGCGCTCGAGGTAGGCGCGGATGGCGCGCGCCATGACCAACCCCACCGGCAGCGTGGCGTTCACGCTCTCCTTGCCGGTCGAGGTCTTGATGAAGTCGGCACCCGCCATCATCGCCACCAGGCTGGCGCGGTAGACGTTGCGCAGCGTGCCCAGCTCGCCGGTCGCCAGGATGGCTTTGAGGTGGGCCTCGCCGGCGGCGTCGCGGAAAGCGCGCACCTCGTCGTAGAGCGCCTGCCAGTCGCCGGTCAGCACGTGCCGGCGGGAGATGACGATGTCGATCTCGGCGGCGCCGGCGCGGACGCTGCGCCCCACCTCCTCGAGGCGTGTCTCGAAGGGCGAGAGGCCCGCGGGAAAGCCGGCCGACACCGCCGCCACCGGCACGCCGCTGCCTTGCAGCGCATCCACCGCCACCGGCACCATGTCGTGGTAGACGCACACGGCGGCGGTGGTGAGGCCCTGGTCAGCCATGCCGAGACGGGCCAGCAGATCCGCGCGTACCGGCTGCAGCGCCTTGGCGCACAGCCGCCGCACGCGCCCGGGAGTGTCGTCGCCGGACAGCGTGGTGAGGTCGATCAGCGTGACCGCCTTGAGCAGCCAGGCCAGCTGCCACTGCTTCTTGACGCTGCGCCGCGCCGGCAACGTCGCCGCCCGGCGCTCCACCGCGCTGCGGTTGACGTGCGCCTGCCGCACCCAGTCGAGCTCCAACGCCGTCCCCGAGTTACGCTCCGACCCCTCGTACGGCGCCGCGCCCAGCACGTCCTCTCGGATGTCCATACCGTCGCTCCCGGCACGGGAAAACGCGTCCCGTGCACGGGTCCAGCATACATGCCGGGCGCCTCGCCGGCCGGCGGCGCCGCCCCTGCTGTCACGTCTGTTACTCGCGCGCCGCGGCGGGAGCATCGGTATGATGGGTCCGCTCGTCGGGCTCCACTCGAGTCCCGCGCCGGTTCACCCGCGTGGAACCGCACTCGACGCGCCACAGCCGGGCCGCGGCGAGGGAGCCCGCCGGAGGGAGTCACCATGCACCTGGCGCGATTCCCGCGTCGC
The DNA here is from genome assembly GCA_964496495.1 of uncultured bacterium. Taxonomy (GTDB): domain Bacteria; phylum Deinococcota; class Deinococci; order Deinococcales; family Trueperaceae; genus JASBRS01. The sequence continues at coordinate 30,000 of CAZBZU010000039.1, read as the reverse complement.
CGCTACACGCCCACCGCCACCGCCATCGAGCCGCTCCGTCGCCTGAGCGCGCACCTCGGGGGGCCGAACCTCTACATCAAGCGTGACGACCAGCTCGGTCTCGCCGCCGGCGGCAACAAGACGCGGAAGCTGGAGTTCCTGGTCGCCGAGGCGTTGGCCCGCGGCGCGGACACGCTCATCACCACGGGTGCCGTTCAGTCGAACCACTGCCGCCTGACGCTGGGCGCAGCGGTCCACGAGGGGCTCCAGTGCCGGCTGGTGCTCGAGCAGCGCGTGCCCGGAAGCTACGATCCGGAGGCGAGCGGCAACAACTTCCTCTATCGCCTCCTGGGGGTGGAGAAGATCACGGTCGTGGACGCCGGAACCGACCTGATGGCGGCCATGCGGGCCGAGTCGGACGCACTCGCGGCCGATGGGCGCGAGGCCTACGTCATCCCCGGCGGCGGCTCCACCCCGTTGGGGGCGCTCGGCTACGTGGCCTGCGCCGAGGAGCTGCTGGCGCAGACCTTCGACATGGGACTCCGCCTCGACCACATCGTCGCCGCCAGCGGCAGCGGTGGGACCCATGCCGGGCTGGTCGCGGGCACCTGGGGCGCCAGCGCCGGCATCCCCATCACCGGCATCTCCGTGCGGGCCGAGAGGGCGGCGCAGGAAACGCGCATCCTGGCCCTCGCCCGCGACACCGCCGAGCTGGCCGGCGCGGCCACCCAGGTGCCGGCCGCAGCCGTCACCGTGCTCGACGACTACGTCGGACCCGGCTACTCCTTGCCCACCGATGACATGGTCGAGGCGGTGAGGCTGTTCGCCTCGCTGGAGGGCATCCTGCTGGACCCGGTGTACACCGGCAAGGCGGCCGCAGGCCTCATCGACCTGGTGCGGCGCGGCCGCTTCGCGAGGGACGACAACGTCCTATTCCTGCACACCGGCGGCTCGCCCGCCCTCTACGCCTACCAGGACACGCTGCTGGGATGAGCCGCCCTCGGCGCACCGTGGGCGTGATCGGGGGTCTGGGGCCCGAGGCCACCCTCGACTTCTTCGCCAAGGTCCTGGCTGCGACCCCGGCGGAGCGCGACCAGGAGCACCTCCACCTCATCATCGACAACGACCCTGAGGTGCCCGACCGCAACGACGCGGTCGCCGGGCGCGGCCCCTCGCCGGCGCCCCGGCTCGCGGCCATGGCGCGGCGGCTGGAGGCGGCCGGGGCGGACTTCCTGGTGATGACCTGCAATGCCGCGCACGCGTTCCAGGACGCCATCGAGGACGCGGTCGCCGTCCCCCTGGTGAGCATCGTCGAGGAGACCGTGGCGGCGACCCTGCGGCGCGCCCCGGGAGCGGAACGGGTGGGGCTGCTGGCCGCCGAGGGCGCCCTCGACGCCGAGCTCTACCAGCGTGCCTTCGCGGCACGCGGGGTGCGAGCGCTGGCGCCCGAGGGCGAGGCCCGCGAGCGCTTCATGGCGCACATGTACGCCATCAAGGCCGGCGACAAGGGGGCGACGGTGCGCGCCGGCGTGCTGCAGCTGGCGCGCGAGCTGCGTGCCGCCGGGGCCGGGGCGCTGGTCGCCGGCTGCACCGAGGTGCCGCTCGTCCTCGATGAGAGCGCGCTCGACGCCGTGTGTCCGGGCATGCCGCTGGTCGCGTCGACCGACGCGCTGGTGGCGGCCACCGTGGCGATCGCGCTGGGCCGGCGGCCGCTGCCCTCCCCTCGCTAGCCGGCGCCTTCGGCGCCGCCGGGCAGGGGATTACGCCCGCTCACGCGCGCCATTGGCCGCATTGCGTCCATTTTGTTGACTTGCGTGACGCATTGCTCCTATAGTGAGGTGTCTGTAACCACATCCAGGCGTGAGACATGTGTGCCCCGCGGGAGGCGGCCCGGTCCCGCACCAGCGCGTCATGATGAAGCTCGGTACGTACCACCAGCTCGATCGCGTCGACCAGCAGATCGTCGATCTGTTGCGGACCGACGGCCGCATGCCCTACCGCGAGATCGCCCGCCGGCTCGGCGTGTCCGAGTCGATGGTCCGGAAGCGCGCCGGCAAGCTGCTGGAGTCCGGCTGGATGCGCATCCTCGCCATCAGCGACCCGCTCAAGCTGGGCGTCCCCATCGTCGCCACCACCTACGCCAGCGTGCGGCCCGGGGCCCTCGAGGAGGTCACCGACGCCCTCGCGACGAACGAGGCTGTCCGCTACCTGGCGATCGGGGTGGGCAGCCGCAACCTCGTCATCGAGTCGCTGCACGCCTCGGTCGAGGACGTCCACACGTTCATCCAGCAAGAGCTGGGGAGGGAGGGAGTCTACGAGAGCGAGACGATCCACGTGGTGAAGATCAAGAAGAGCGTCTGGGACTGGCCGTTGCCGACCGAGCCCGACGACGCCGCGCCACCGACACCGAAACGGAGTGACGACGCATGAAACGCCTGATGCTCATCCTCGCCCTGTTCGCGACGCTCGCCGCGCTCAGCCTGGGCTTCGCCCAGAAGAGCGGCGGCACCCTGATCGCGGCATGGGCCCAAGACCCCGTGGGCCTCGATCCGCAGATCGCCAGCGCACGGTCCAGCCTCGAGGTGCTCGAGAACGTGGTCGACAAGCTGGTCGCGCTGGACCCGCAAGGCAAGCTGGTCCCGTCGCTCGCCACCAGCTGGGAGGTCTCCTCCGACGGCCTGACCTGGACGTTCCACCTCCGCCACGACGTCAAGTTCAGCAACGGACGGCCGATGACGGCGCAGGACGTGGTCTACACCTACACGCGCATGCTCGACCCCGCCACGGGCTCGGGCCAGAAGTACCTCCTGGGCTCGACGCAGACGGTCACGGCACCCGACCCCTACACGGTGGAGTTCCACCTCAAGACGCCCGAGGTCGCCCTGCCCGCCCACCTCGCGGCACAAGCGTCGGTCGGCATCATCGCCAAGGAGTCGGTCGATAACGGCACCATCAACACCCAACCGATCGGTACCGGCCCGTTCATGATCGCGGACTACGAGCCGGGCAACCAGGTGGTGCTCAAGAAGAACCCCTACTACTGGCAGAAGGGCCTCCCCTACCTCGACGAGGTCGACATCAAGATCATCACCGACGAGTCGGTGCGTCAGACGAGCCTCATCTCCGGCGACGTGGACTGGGCCATCAGCGTCCCGCCCCAGAGCCTCAGCCAGCTCCAGAACGACCCGAACATCGTGGTGGACAAGACCACCGCGGGCGCGTACTGGTACATCGGCGTCAACCTCAAGCACAAGCCGCTGGACGACGTGCGGGTGCGCCAGGCCATCTCCTACGCCATCAACCGCAAGGACATCACCGACGCGATGACCTTCGGTACCGGCGTCCCCACCCAGGATCCCATCCCCAGCTCGAGCGCTTGGGCGTTCAACTACGCGCCCTACAGCTACGACCCGGCCAAGGCCAAGCAGCTCCTCACGGAGGCCGGCTACCCGGACGGCTTCCGTATGCAGATCATGCCCACCACCCAGTACCCCGAGTCCGTCCGGGGCGCCCAGGTCATCCAACAGGAGCTGGGCCAGGTCGGCATCAAGGTGACGATCAAGAACCTCGAGTGGGCACAGTGGCTGCAAGAAGAGGGCAAGGGCAACTACGACACCTACGTGTGCTCGTGGAACGGCCTGGTCGACCCGTACGACTTCTTCTACGCGCAGCAGCGCACGGGCCAGGTGTTCAACTTCACCGGGTACAGCAACCCCAAGGTCGACGCGCTGCTGGACCAGGGCAACTCCGCGAAGGGGTTCGATCAGCGGAAGGCGATCTACCAACAGGCCAACAAGCTGATCGTCGACGATGCGCCGTACATCTACCTGTACAACCCCGCCAACATCCAGGCGTACCAGAGCTACGTCAAGGGCTACGCCGCACGCACCGACCAGAACATCGACTTCGTGAAGACCTGGCTCGACAAGTGATCGCGATTCCGTGAGTCTTGCGTGGGAGGCGGCCTCGTCCGCCTCCCACCGCCTCGTATCCCGTATCTTGACGTGAGGTACCTGTGAGCCTTCGCTATCTTCTCCAGCGCCTTGCGACGCTACTGTTGGTTCTTCTCGGGGTGTCGATCCTGACCTTCGCGATCATCCCGCTCGTCCCCGGCAGCCCCGCCCGCGTGATGCTCGGCGTGCAGGCAACCGATGCCTCGGTAGCAGCGCTGCAGCACAAGATGGGCCTCGACCGTCCGCTGCCGGTCCAGTACTGGAGCTGGCTGTCCGGCATCGTCCTGCACGGCGAGTTCGGCAACAGCCTGATCAACGGCAAGCCCATCTCCGAGCAGGTGCGGCACCGACTTCCCGCCACCCTGGTGCTCGCCTTCGCCGCGCTGTTGATCGGCCTGCTCATCGCCCTGCCGAGTGGCATCATTTCCGCTTTGCGCCCCGGAGGCGCACGCGACCTGGGCGTGTCCGTGATGAGCCAGATCGGGGTATCGATCCCGGACTTCTGGCTCGGCATCCTGCTCATCCTGGTGTTCGCGCAGTACCTCCGCTGGCTGCCCTCGACCGGCTACGCCCCGATATCCGACGGTCTCTGGCCCTACCTCAAGCACATCATCCTGCCCGCGACCACCGCCGGCGTCATCAGCGGCTCCATCATGGCGCGCTTCGTGCGCTCTGCCATGCTGGAGGTGCTCGGCAACGACTACGTGCGCACGGCCCGCGCCAAGGGCCTGGGCGCCCGCCGGGTGATCGGCAAGCACGTGCTGAGGAACGCCGCCATCACGGTGGTGACCATCATCGGCCTGCAGATGGCCACGCTGCTCTCCTCCATCGTCGTGGTGGAGATCATCTTCGCCTGGCCGGGGCTCGGCTCGATGGCACTGAACGCCACGCTGCAGCGCGACTACCCGGTGTTGCAGGCGTCGGTTCTGCTGTTCGCAACCTCGTTCGCCGTCATCAACCTGCTGACCGACCTGTCGTACGTGCTGCTCGACCCCAGCGTGGAGTACGCGTGACGATGAACGCGAGAGGGACGCGATGAGCGCCAGCGCCACCACCGCCGGCCGGACCGAGCGCAGCAGCGAGGGAGCCCGCCGCTCCCTGTGGCGCCGCGCCGTGCGGCACCCGCTGGTCGTCACCGGCGGGATCATCGTGCTGGCGCTGGCGGTGGTGGCTGTCTTCGGCCGCTGGCTGGCGCCCTTCGACCCCACCGGGATGAACTTCGCGGCGCGCTTCGCTCCGCCGTCCCTGACGCACCCCTTCGGCACCGACGACTTCGGGCGCGACGTCTTCTCTCGCGTGCTCTACGGCGCGGCCGTGTCGTTCAAGGTGGCGTTCATCGCGGTGGGCATCTCGGGAACCGTCGGGGTGCTGCTGGGGTTGACCGCCGGCTTCCTCGGGGGCTGGGTCGACGAGGTGATCATGCGCGTGATGGACATCCTCTTCGCATTCCCGGCGGTGCTCCTGGCCATCACCATCATGGCCATCCTCGGTCGCGGCGTCGGCAACGCCATGGTCGCGATCGCCATCGTCTACATCCCCATCTTCGCGCGCGTGACGCGCGGCGCCGTCATCAGCGTGCGAGGCCGCGAGTACGTCACCGCGGCCCGTGCCATGGGGCAAGGGTCCTGGCGCATCATGCTCAGGCAGGTGCTGCCCAACTCGCTCGGGCCTATCATCGTGCAGACGTCGCTGAGTCTGGCGTTCGCCATCCTTGCCGAGGCGGCGCTCTCCTTCTTCGGGCTGGGCACGCAGCCTCCGGAGCCGAGCTGGGGGCGCATGCTCTCCGAGGGTCGCTCGTTCCTGCAGCAGGCGCCCTGGATGGGCATCTTCCCCGGCCTCGCCATCATGGTCTCGGTGCTCGGCTTCAACTTGCTGGGCGACGGCCTGCGCGACGTGCTCGACCCGCGCTCCTCGCGTTGAGGGCAGCGCCCGCAGGGGCACCGCCGACCGGCAGCGCCCACCCCGACGCCGGAGCGGGCGCATGGCTGGCCGCCGGCGTCTCGCTGCTGGCAGCCACCGGCCTGCTGCTCGAGATCGCGCTCACCCGGGTGCTGTCGCTGCTGTACTACAGCCCCTTCGTCTACGTGCTGCTGGCCGTGGCGGTGCTCGGATCCGGTGTGGGGGCCGCGGTGGCCACGCTCGCTCCGGCCACCCGCACGCGCGCCGGCGCGGCGCTCTCCGCCGCCGCCGGCGCGCTGGCCACCCCGCTGACGGCGGCGTTGCTGCTGACGCTCGCCACCACGCCTGCCCGCGCCCTGGCCTTGCCGCTCTGCGCCCTGCCCTTCGCCTTCCTCGGCCACGCCCTGGCCACCCTCTTCGCGCTGCGCTCGCGCCGGAGCCCGCGGCTCTACCTCGCCGACCTGAGCGGCGCCGCCGTGGGTGCGCTGGCCGCCGTGCCGGCGCTCGATCTCCTGGGCCCGGTCGGCGCGGTGATGGCAGCCGGCGTCCTGGCGGGAATCGGCGCCGTTCTGCTGGCCCCGCGCGAGCTTCGCGCCCCGGCCGCCGTGGCCTGCCTCGCCGTCGCCGCCTTGGTGGCGGTGCACTCCGTCACCGGCCAGCCCCAGCCGCCACTGGCGAGCCTGGCGTCGGCGAAGCCGCTCACCCGACAGCTCCAGTCCGGCGCCGTGTCGGTGGCCCACGCAGCCGACGCGCTCGGCCGCAGCGATCTGATCCGCCGTCCCGACGGCAGCCTCTACCTCTATCTGGACGGCGGCGCGGGCTCCCTGGTGCCCGACACCGCCGACCCTGGCAGCTACCTCCACGACGTGGGTGCCTTCGCCTACGCCGTCACCTCGCCGGACAGCGTGTTCGTCATCGGGCCCGGGGGCGGGTTGGACGTGGCCCTCGCGAAGGCCTTCCACGTCCGAAAGGTCACCGCGGTGGAGCTGAACGGGGCCGGGGTGCGCCTGGCGGAAGGTGCATCGCGGTCGGGGCTGGTGAAGGGAGCCCCCGCGTACGCCGGCACCGACCTGCACATCGACGAGGGGCGAAGCTTCCTGCGCCGCCAACGCCGGCGCTACGGCCTCATCCTGCTGTCGCAGGTGGTCACGGACGCCGCCGAGGCGCGCTCCTACGCGCTGGTGGAGAACGGCGTCTACACCGTCGAGGCGTTCCAGGACGAGCTGGCCCACCTGGCACCCGGCGGCGCCATCGCCCTCAAGCTCTACGACGAGGTCACCCTGACGCGTGCGCTCACCACCGCGGTGGCGGCGCTGGCGGCCCAGGGCATGACGCAGGCCGACGCGCTGCATCACACGCTGGCCGTGCTGGACGCGCGCGGCAGCCGGCCCATCCCGCTGCTGATGGTGTTCGATCACGCCCTGAGTCAGGCCGAGGCCACCCGCTACGGGCGGCTGGCGGTGGCGGCCGGGCTCCGGCCGCTCTACCTGCCGCACGTGGTCGAGAACCCTCCGCTCGACGCCGTCAGCGCCGGCAGCCTCCATCTGAGGGACCTCGAAGCGCGCAGTGGCGGCGTCGACATCCGCCCTACGCACGATTCCAGGCCCTTCTTCTTCGACTTCGAGCCTGGCCTGCCTCGGCCCCTGCGCAACCTGCTCGTGGCCCTGGCCGCCGTGGTTGCATCCGGCGCGGCGCTGCTGTGGTGGCGCCAGCGCGGGCACAGCGGGCCGGCACACGTGGCTCCCTGGCTGTTCGCCTTCCTGGGCGCGGGCTTCATGCTCCTCGAGGTCGGTGCGCTGCAGCGCCTGCGGCTCTACCTGGGGCACCCCACGCTGACGCTGTCGCTGGGGCTGGCCGCCCTGCTGGTGGGCGCCGGGCTCGGCGCCGGCTCGGCCGCTCGCGCCGCCCGGACCACGGCCGCCGCGCTGCGAACGGCGAGCTGGGCAGCCGCGGCAGTGGCAGTGCTGGCCCTGCTGTGGTCGCTCGCCTACCCGCTGTGGGCGACGCCCACCCTCGCCTGGCCGACGCCCGCCCGCGCCGCGCTGGCAGCACTCATCTTGCTGCTGGTGGGGTTCCCGATGGGGATGCCGTTCCCCCTGGCGCTGCGCGTCGTCGGCGAGCAGGGGTCGGCCGAGGTGGCGCTGGGATGGGCGGTGAACGGCCTTGCCGCCGTGGTGGGCAGCACCGCAGCCACCGCGGTGGCGCTGGCGTGGGGCTTCCCGCTGGTGCACCTGGTGGCTGCCGGCTGCTACCTCCTGGCGGCGCTGGCGGCCACCTGGATGCTGGGGCTGGCGAGCACCCTCGACTGACCTCGGCGCGGCAGGCTCAGGTCCGCACCAGAACCACGCTCGAGCCCTCGAGGAGCGAGCGCTCCGCTGCCAGGCACAGCGCCACCGCCGCGCGCCCATCGCGGCCGTCGGCCGGCACCGGCGTCCCCTCCGTCACCGCCTGCAGGAACGCTGCGGTCTGGCGCGGCAGATCGAAGGCGTGGCCGGTCTGCTGCGGCACGGCGACGGCACGGATGCCGTCGCCGTCCTGCGCCCACAGGCCTACCGTGGGGGCGTCGTCGGTGTCCCGACGGCCGTCCCAGCGGGCCCGCAACGCGCCACCCACGGCGTTCAGGTCGCACCGCAGGTGATGCTCGAAGCCGGCGATGGTGCGCGTGACCATGGCACGGGCGCCGCTCGCGAACGTCAGCCGGATGTCGAGGTCCTGGTGGAGCCCCTCGAAGCCCGGACGGCTGACGGCCCACGCCTGCACCTCGATCACCTCGCCGAGGAGCCAGCGCGCCAGGTCGAGGTAGTGGATGGGCTCCTCCAGGATGCTGCTGCCGAGCTTGGCAGGATCCTGCTTCCAGCCCGACGCGCCGGAGCGGTGCGGGCGGCGGAAGAGCCTGAGGTCGAGGTGCAACGGCGCGCCCAGCCGGGCCGCCTCCTCGCGCAGCCGCTCGAACAGGGTGAACACGCGCATCTCGTGACCCACGGCCAGAACCCGGCCGGCGCTCTGGGCCGCGGCCACCACCCGGTCGCAGCCGGCCACCGTGATGGCCAAGGGCTTCTCCACCAGCACGTGCTTGCCCGCTTCCAGCGCGGCCTCCGCGTGCTCGGCGTGGAGGTAGTTGGGGCTGGCGACGATGACGGCGTCCACGCCGGACGCCAGGAAGGCGTCCAGGTCGGTGGTGACGGGCACGTGCCAAGCGGCTCGCAGCCGCCGGGCGCTCTCCTCGCTGCGGACCAGCACGCCCGCGAGCGACACCCCGCACGCCTCCAGCGCGCTGCGGTGCATCGCCGCCCAGCGGCCGCCGCCGATGACGCCCACGCGCGGGGCCGGCGCGCTCATTGCGCCTCGCCCGCCAGCGACGGCGGATCGCCCGTCACCTCGGCGGGCACCACCTCGCGGTCCTCGGCGATGGAGGTCAGCACCGCCAGCGAGGTCCTCAGCGCCCGCAGGCCATCCTCGATGGTAGCCAGCGGGCGATGCCGCTGCCCGGCCAGCTCCGCGTGGAAGCTCGCGATCTCCTCGCGCCACGGGTCCACCGGCGGAGCCTCCCAGCGCAGCGCACCCTCGGACGTCTGCAGCGACACCTGCTTCGGCCACTCGACCGCCACCGCGCCGTCCGGGCCCAGGTAGTTGTGCCTTTCGGTCGCGGGTATGCCCGCGGGCAGGCCCCATGACACCTGGATCTGCCCCACCCCGCCCCCGGGGTAGCGCAGCGTGATCACCGCACTGTCGACCGCCTTGTGACGGATGCTGGCGAGCTGCGGCTTGTCGGCGCCGAAGGTGTAACCGTAGGCGCGGACGCTCTCGGGCTGACCGCCGAAGAACGCCTCCCACTGGTCGAAGAGGTGGCAGCACATGTCGATGATGGGCCCGCCGTTGGCGCCAGCGTCGTGCATGAGCAGCTTGGGGCGGACCCCCGCCGCCAGCGTGGCCTGCGCCAGCACCGGCGTCCCGATCTGCTGGCCGAACGCGCGGATGCGGGCGCTGGCCGGATCGAAGCGCCGCATGAACCCGATGCGCAGCCGCCGGCCGCTGGCCGCCTCGGCGCGGCGCATGGCCTCCGCCTCGGGCAGCCGCAACGCCGCGGGCTTCTCGCACAGCACGTGCTTGCCCGCCTCCAGGGCCTGCACCGTGTCGCGACCGTGAAGGTAGGTGGGGGTACACACGGACACCGCGCCGACGTCGGCGCGGGCCACGGCCCCCGCCAGCTCGTCGAGAGCCACCGCGCCGTGGGCGGCCGCCAGCCGCTCGGCACGGGCGGCGTCGGGGTCCACCACGGCGACCACCCGGGCCCCGGCCTCGGCCCACCAGCGCGCGTGGCGCGCGCCCATGTCGCCGGCACCGACCACCACCACACCGAGCGCATCCAACCCAGACACATCCGACCCAGACACATCCGACCCAGACACATCCGACCCAGACACATCCGACCCGAGGGCGCCGGTCGCGACCGGCTCGCGCGTCACGCGCCGTACCCCCGGTGCCAGCCCTCTCCGGCACCAGCCAGCTCCGCCCGGCCCCCGAAACGGCGGTGCGCCGTCCACGGCCGTGCGCGGCCCGCCAACCCCGAGATGGCCCGCAGGTAGGGCACGGACCGCGTGCGCAGGCGCCGCTCCACCTCGGCCAGGTCGGGGTAGGCGTCGAAGGCGGCCAGCCACACCGCTCGGCCGGCCAGGAAGCCGCTGGCCCCGGCCTCGACCGCCAGCTCGAGGTCGGCGAGGAACTCGTCGGGGCCCGCACCGGCGCTGAGGAGCACCCAGGGCGCGGGGACGGCATCGTCGAGGTCGCGAAGCAGGCGTCGCACGTCCTCAAGGGTAAAGAGGTCCGGGCGCTCGCGTCCATCGAAGGCGCCACCGTGGTAGCCGCGGCAGTGCTTGAGGTCCGCCGGGAACTCCAGCTTGTAGACATCCACGCCGAAGCGAGGGTCGGCGAAGCGGCGGATCGACGCCAGCACCAGCTCCGGCCGCCGTGCCTGGTAGGCCGCCGAGGCCGGGTCCTCGCCCGGTAGCGGGTACACCAGTAGCTCGAGCACGAAGGGGACGTCGTGCTCGCGGCAGGCCGCGCCGACACGCTCGACCAGCGCCTCCTGGTGCGCCCGCGTGGCCGTGGAGGCGTCGGGGCGGTACCAGGCCAGCAGCTTGACGCCGGACGCGCCGCTGCGCTTGATCTTGCCCACGTCCCAGCCTTCGATCAAGCGGGAGCGGAGCTCGCCCGCATCCTTCTGGACGCCGTAGTCCTCGAGGGTGCTGAGGATGGCGGTTCCGCCAGGAACGTCCTGCAAGGCCGTGGCCTGGGTCCACACCGGATCGATGAGGATCGCGCCGGCCTCGGGCGCCAGCACGCGCGTGAGCATCCCCTTGGCGGCCGCGATCTCCCCGAAACCCAGGCTCGCCGGATCGCGGCCGCCGGGGCGTGCCAGGGCGGCGAACAGCGGCGGGCGCTGGTCGACCGCCACCATCCGGAAGACGCCGTCGTCCGAGGCCATGGTGGTGAGTCCGCGGAGCTTTCCCGCGCTCAGGCTGGTGTCCATTCTTCGCCTCTCCTTCCCCGACCCACGCGCCGCACATGCTCGGCCCGTCATGCCGGCAGGCGCACCGTGGGCATGGCCTCACGCAGGAAGTCCCGCGCCTCGGCGTCGGACGGGATGCCGGTGCGCGCGCCGAAGGTCCGGCACGCCATGGCGGCCACCGCCACGGCGTACGCGGCCGCCTGTCTGGCCGCGAAGCCGCGAGCCAGTCCGGCGGCGTAGGCACCGTGGAAGACGTCGCCCGCCCCAGTGGTGTCCACCGCCTCCACCGTGGGCGCCAGCAGCCTCACGGTGTCACTTCCGTCGTCGAGCAACACGCCGTCGGCACCCAGGGTGATCCCCACCACCTGGTCGGACCGCTGCCGCAGCCGCGTGAGCGCCGCGGCCGGCTCGTCGCGGCCGAGGAGCTCCGCCGCACACTCGCGCGACACCAGCAGATGATCGGCCAGGTGGGCGTGCTCGAAGTGGCGCAGGTTGCCGTAGTCGGCAACCACGGCCACGCCCTCCGCGCGCGCCGACTCCGCCGCGGCTCGGCACAGCCTCGGGTGGCGCAGGTCGATGACCAGGGCGCCGGCGCCGGCGAAGCTGACGCCCGCCAGCCAGGCGGGGTCGTCCTGCAGGCCACGGCCGCGGTAGGGGAAGATCCAGCGTTCGCCGTTCCTGGCCACCAGCACGGCGCTCACGAAGCTGAGCGCGCCCGGCAGCCGGCGCACCGCCGACACCTCCACGCCGTGGCCCGCCAGCTCGGCCAGCAGCGTCTCGCCCGCGGCATCGTCGCCGTGCAGCGCCACCAGCTCGGCCCGGACCCCCAAGCGTGCGGCCGCGACCGCAGCGGTGGCGGCGGGGCCGCCTCCTTGGACGCGGTAGTCGCTGGCGTCCGTTCGCGACGCCACGGGCGGGAATCGCTCGACGCGCCAGACGTGGTCCAGGCACGACAGCCCGACGCACACCACGCGAGCCCGGCTCATGGTCGCAGATAGGGGACGGGCGCGAGGGCCGGCACCACCTCGGCTCGCAGCTGTGCCGCCAGCTCATGGAGCGCGTCGTCCAGCTCGCCGCGGCCGAAGGCGAGGTGGTGGGGCAGGCGCCGGTCGAGCAGGTTGGCGACGAAGGCCCGCACGTCCAGCGGTGTGGCCGCCCAGGTGAGGTCGCCGATCCAGCCGCGTACGCCGTCGAAGCCCGGCTTGCCCTCCCCGCGCACCGTCCCCCCGACGATCACGGCGCGGCGTCCGGAGGAGAGCAACCGGAAGCCGGCCACCGGCCCGGGTCGCAGGCGCATGTCACGCACCACGCCGGTGCCGTCGCGGTTGAAGTGCGTGGTGAGGCGCGAGCCCGGCCCGCCCGACGGACCCGCCGCCGCCCAGGTCGGCGGGGCGTTGCCGCAGTGCCATGCCTGCAGGCTATCGTCCGACTCGTCGACGTCCGAGAGGTCCATCAGGATGGCCGGCTCGCCGGTCACGCCCTGCAGGGCCAGCATCGACAGCGCCCCCATGACGTCCCCCTCGCAGGCGGCCGGTGTGTCCCGCCCGGAGGCGTTGCCCATGGCCGCGCAGGCCATCGCGCCGCAGCGGTCCGGCAGCTCGGGCCAGCAGCGCACGGCCAGCGCCGACGCGCCCACCTCCCTGGCCATGCGCTCCAGCGCCAGGTCGATGCGCGCACCCGCTCGAAGCTGCTCGGCGCCGACGTCTGCCGGCTCTCGCGCTCGCCAGGCGCGCACCCGAGCGTCGGCGTCGCGGTCGCTCACCGAGGCGATCGCCTGGAACAGGTCGTCCAGGTCCCGCCGCAGCACCGTCGCCCCCTGCAGCGTCGGCGTCTCCTCGAGGCCGTAGAAACCCGGCGCGGTGCCGCCGATGGCCAGCACGCGCGCATCCTGGAGCGCCCGCAGGCCCCGCAGGGCAGCCACGGTCGCGGCCAGCCTGCGCCGGAAGCGGGAGTCGCGGGCGTCGCCGTAGAACCACTTGACGGGCTCGCGCTTGCCCACCTGGGGCGTCCCCAGCAGGGAAAGCGTCATGCTGAGCCCGCACAGCGAGTTCAGCGGTAGCGGACCGCCGGGCCCGCGACCCGCCTCGCGTTCGGGCAGCCCCCACAAGCCCGAGCGTGGGACGGCCGCCAGCAGCGGCGCGACCACCTCGCCGGTGGCGAAGGTGGTGAGCTGGATCAGCAGGTAGTCGAGGCGCTGCCCGGCCACTGCCCTGGCGGCCGCGTCGGCGCCGGCAACGTCTTCCACCGGGCGGGGCGCCGCCACCAGCTCGAAGCCCAGCTGCCCGGCCAGCTCGATCAACGCCTCCGCGCTGCGTCGCGCGGCGCCGGCGCCGTTCCCCTTGAAGGCGGGCCGGGCGACCGACACCAGGCCGATGCGGGGCGTGATCACGACGCGCCGGCCCCCCGGCTCGTCCGCCCGCGCCCCGGGCCTCGCGGCTGCCGACGGCGCGCCTCCGGAAGGCCGGGGGCGGCGCCTGTGGACGGCTCAGGCCGCACCCGGACCTCCCTGATGCCGGCTCGTGCTGTCCCTCACGATCAGCCGGGTCGCCAGTCGGACCGAGCCGACCTCGCCGCCCGCCATCAGCCCGAGCAGCGCGTCGAAGGCCAGCTCGCCGAGCCGGCGCGTGGGTTGACGGACCGTGGTGAGCGCGGGGCTGGCGACCGCGGCCAGCGGGGTGTCGTCGAAGCCGATTAGCGAGACGTCGCCGGGCACCGCCAGGCCCTCGGCCCGGAGGCCGTCGAGGGCGCCCAGCGCCACCAGGTCGTTGTCGGCGAGGACGGCGTCGACGTTCATGCCCCGCCTCACGAGCGCCTGCGCTGCGGCCGCGCCGCCCTCGCGGCTGTCGTCGGTGGCGACGACCAGCCCCCGTTCCGATGCCAGCCCGAGAGCGCGCACGTCCGCTCGGTAGGCGCGCACGCGGCGCTCGGCGTAGCGCGATCCGCGCGGTCCGGACAGCAGCGCCACGCGCCGGTGCCCTAGCTGTTGCAGGTGGGCGAGCGCCTGCTGCACGCCGGCGCGCTCGTCGCTGCCGATGCTCACCGCCTTCAAGGCGCGCGGCCCGGCATGGATGGCAACCACCGGGAAGTGGGCCTCCACCAACGCGTTGAGACCGGCTACGTCGGCATCGCTGACGCTGGAGCCGAGCACCAGCAGGCCGTCGACGCGCCCCTCCCGGTACCACAGCCCGAAGTCGGGCTCAGGCGCCGTGGAGAGCAGCAGCGGGTAGCCGGCCTCCTCGGCGCGCCCGGACACCCCGAGCAGCAGCTCGCTGAAGTAGGGGTTGGCGAACACCAGCGCGGAGCTTCGCGGCAGCATCAGCCCGACCGCGTGGGCACGCCCTCGCGTCAACGCCCGCGCCGCCGCGTCGGGATGATAGCCCACGGCATCGGCCAGCTCCCGCACGCGGGCACGCGTGCCCGCGGCGATCTGCGGGTCGTCGCGCAACGCGCGCGATACCGTGGAGCGCGCCAGCTCCAACCGCTCCGAGAGATCCTTCAGGGTCACCTTGCGCCTCACACAGCACCGTCCGCGTCTCCAGGCAGCGCCGGCCGTCGGGCCGGCCGGGCGCCGGCCGCGCCCCCGTCGCAACCGGTTGCGAAGACGGTAGCACGCACCTCGCCGCGACGCAAGGAGCGCGTCGGCTAGCTAGGGCGTGCGCTCTCCTCGCAGCCGGCGCGCCACCTCCTGTGCCGGTCCCGGCGGCGCCAGCAAGAACCCCTGGCCGAGCTCCACGCCGAGCGCCACCAGCGTCTCCAGCTCTTCCTGGCGCTCGATGCCCTCGGCCACCAGGTCGATGCCGAGGCTGCGCGCCAGCCCCACCACGGTGCTCACGATGTGCCGGCTGGTGGCCTCGCGGTCGATGTCGCGGACGAACGCGCGGTCCAGCTTGAGGGAGTCGATGGGCAGGTCGTGAAGCGCCTTGAGCGACGACGCCCCGCTCCCGAAGTCGTCCACCTGCACCCGCACGCCCAGCTCCCTCAGCCGCCCGAGCGACTCCGCGGCTGCCTCCGGGTTCCCCATCAGCGGGCCCTCCCCGATCTCCAGCTTCAACCGGGTGGCGGCCACGCCGGCAGCTTGCAGCGCACCCCTGACGAGCTCGTCCATCTCGCCCAGGACGACGTGACGGGCCGAGACGTTGACGCTCATCACCGGCGGCTCGTGCCCGGGGAGCTCGCGCTGCCAGGCGGCGAGCTGGCGGGTCGCCTCGCCCAGCACCCAGCGATCGATGGTGACGATCAGACCGGACTCCTCCGCCAGAGCCACGAACTCCGCCGGCGGGATGAGGCCGCGCTCGGGATGCCGCCAGCGCACCAGCGCCTCCACCCCCACCAGCCCGCCGCCGGCAAGGCGACAGACCGGCTGATACTCGAGGAACAGCTCGCCGCGCTCGGGAGCCCGGTGGAGGCTCGTCTCCATCTGCATGGCCCCGAAGGCGTGGGCGTGCATGCTGTCGTCGAACACGGCGTGGCGTGCCTTGCCGCTCGACTTGGCGCGGTACATGGCGATGTCGGCGTCGCGCAGCAGCTCCTGCGGCTCGCGGTACCGTGGCGCCGACAGCGCGATGCCGATGGACGCGCTGGTGAAGATGTCGTGCCCCCCGATGGTGAAGGGCTCGCTCAGGGCGTTCTGGATGCGCAGGGCGCTGGCCGTGACATGCTCGGCCCCGTCCACGTCCTCGATCAACACGCAGAACTCGTCACCGCCGAGGCGGGCGACGGTGTCGGACCCGCGCACGCAGGCCTTCAAGCGGGTGCCGAGCGCCTTGAGCAGCTCGTCGCCGGCGTTGTGCCCCAGACTGTCGTTGACCACCTTGAAGCGGTCGAGATCGAGGAACAGCAGCGCGAAGCGCCACGACTCGTTGCGCTCCATGCGGGACAGGGCCTGACGAAGCCGATCGAGCAGCAGCACCCGGTTGGGGAGGCCGGTGAGGTCGTCGAACAGGGCGCCGTGCACGAGCTGCTCCTCGATCCGCTTGCGGTCGGTGATGTCCCGCGAGGAGGTGACCAGGTTCCGCACCTGGCCGTCGGCGTCGAGCACGCTGCGCGCCACCGTCTCGAGCCACACGTAGTCCCCGCCCACGCGCCGCAAGCGGTAACGCACCTGCACCGACGCCGCCCCTTCCCGCAGGCGGCGTTGCAGGTTGCTGCGCACCACGTGACGGTCCTCCACGTGGATGAGGGCGTAGGGGTCGCTGCCGATCAGGGCCTCCGGCTGATAGCCGAGCACGGCGGCGGCGGAGGGGCTGACGTACTCGAAGCGCCCGTCCGGGCCGTGGAGGCACACCAGGTCCTGCATGTTCTCCGCGAGCAGGCGGAAGCGCTGCTCGCTGCGACGCACCTCCCCGTAGAGCCGCGCCCGCTCGATCGCCACCTCCAGCTGCTCGCCGACGGCGCCGAGCAGCTCCAGCACGGCCGGCCGCGCTTCACCCTCGCCACCCTCCGCCAGCAGCACGCCCGCCACGCCGTCGCGCGAGCGCAGAGGCACGCCCGCCTGCCAGCGCCGGGCGTCGCCCCCTGCCTCGCCGGCAAGCACGCCCTGGACGAGCGCCGGCTCGCCCTCAGCCATCACGCGCCTCGCCAGCGTCAACGGCAGCGACCAGTCCTCGCTGTCGGGCTGCCCCGCCCGGTGCTGCGGCGTCAGCTCCTCGCCCGTGACCAGCGCCACCCGGGCGGCGCCCAGCGCCTCTGCGGCCGCGTCCACCGCGGCGGCGAACAGGGCCGGCAGCTCCAGCTCGCTCGCCATCGCCGAGCGCACCCGGTCGAGCAGCTCGAGCTCGGCGGTCTGCTGCCTGGCGGCATCGTAGAGCCGACGGTACTCCTCGGCCTGGGAACGGCTCTGTTCGATCATCGCCAGGCGGTCGAGGGCGTTGCCGCACGCCAGCGCCGTCGCCTCGAGGAAGCCCGCGTCGTCGCGCCCGAAGTGGCGTCCTTCGCCCTCCACCAACGCGCTGAGCACGCCCACGACCGCGCCCTGCCCGTTGCGCAGCGGGGTGCCGAGGAAGGCGTCGGGCGCCGGCCTGCCGGCCGGCACCTCGGCTCCCGCCAGCTCCTCACCGTCCAGCGCCACGATGGTCCGACCCGACTGCACGACCCGCCAGATCAGCCCGCTGCCGCGAGGCACCCGCCAGTCGGACACCGGGTAGGCGTGCCCGCCCGGCGCGGCGCGGCTGCCGCCCAGCCGCAAGGCGTCGTCGGCCTCGTCGAGGAGGTAGAGGTTGCAGACGCTGGCGCGGGTCGTGTCCAGCACCGCCTGCAGCGAGCGAGCCACCACCTCGCGCCGCCGCACCGCACCGCGGAGCGCCTCGCTGGTGCTCACCACCGCTTCCAGACGGGCGAGCTGGAGGTCGCGCTGGTCGGCATCCTCCTGCCGCAGCAGCGCCAGCTCCAGGCTGCCGGCCAGCTGCATCAGGGCGTCGCGCACGGCCTCGTCGAACACCGTCGGTCGGCTGGCGAAGAATGCGATCACGCCCCAGGGCCGGCCGCGCAGCATGAGCGGCTGGGCGGCGTACGCCGGCGCCGGCTCGAGCTCGCCCGCCTCCTCGACGAAGACCGGCTCGGGGCTCTCGTCCAGGCTCGCCAGCGGCCCTCGCCCACCTCCCAACCAGTGGGCCTTCGCCAGCGCGGCCTCCAGCTCAGCGTCGCGCTCGCCGTCCGGGTCGTAGGCTTCGGCCCACACGCCCTCCGGTCCTGCGCTCAGCACCGCCATGCGCTCGAATCCGCTCTCCGGCACCCCCAGTGCGATGCGCGCCACCATCGGCAGGAAGCGCTCCAGTCTGCCGCCGGTGAGGAGCAGGCGCTCCAGGTTCGCCAGCAGCCCGTTCATCTGCGCAGAGCGCTCCAAGCGCTCCTCCAACCGCAGCCGTTGAAGCAGGGCGCCCACCTGCAGGCCGAAGGCCTCGGCCATGGCGGCAGCCTCGGGCGCGAAGCCCGCCTCGCTCTCCAGGTTGTCGAGGCGCAACGAGGCCGCCAGCCGACCGTCCTGCAGCACCGGAACCACCAGCGTGGCGGCCGGCCCCGGCCCCATCCCCGACTCGTGGGCGACGCGCGTGCGCGCGCCCTCGACACCGTCCTCCAGCGCCGCGCCGACGAGCAGCCGCGGCACCACCGCCTCGCCTTCGGCCGCCGCCACCTCCGAGGCGCTGAAGCGCAGCTCCGCCAGCGCCGCCAGCTCGGCGCCGAGCGCGGCCGCCACGGCGAAGCGCCCGTCCTGCCCGCGCACCAGCACGCAGCCCGCCTGGGCGCCGGGGATGACCGCCACCGCCCGCTCGAGCAGCACCTGATAGACCTCGGGCGACACCTCCTGCGCCAGCAGCTCGCGGGTCACCTCGAGCAGCGAGGCCTGGAACCGGCGCGAGCGCTCCCCCCCGAGCTCGCCCTGGCGCCGGCCCACCGCGGCTTCCAGCGCCGCCGGCGCCGCCCGCAGGGCGTCGACCACCAGCGGCAGCCAGCTCGGCGCCGGCGCCGCCCACTCGAAGGCGAGCATGCGCCGCACGGCGTCCTCGCCGACCACCGGGTAGAGCGCGAGGTAGCCGACGCCGATCCCTCCCACGCGCTCGCGGTCGGGCGTCGGCAGCTCGACCACGGGACCGGCGTAGCCCTGGCTGCTCTCCGCCCACTCCAGGAGCCGCTCGCCGTAGGGGGGCGTCGCGTCGTCCCAGGGCTGCGCCAGGGCGCTCTCCCAGCGCCGGGTGACGGTCACCCGCGGCGGGGACGGCCGGTCGGGCCGGGCACCCGCGGGCTGCGCCAGCTCCAGCAGGCTGACGCGGCTGGCAGCCACCGCCGCGCCCAGGCGCGACAGCAGCTCCTCGGCCGCCCACAGCCAGTCCGGCCGGCTGAGCAGCTCACGGCTCGCCTCCTGCGTGGCCGCCAGAACCTCCGCCCGCCGCGCGAGCGCCAGCTGCGAGGCGCGCTTCACCGTGACGTCGCGGATGATCAGCAGCCGGCCGCCTCCGGGCAGCGGGTGGGAGCGAGCCTCGTACACCGGCAGGCCGGCGCCGTCCCCGGGCTCGAGCACGAGTGACTCGCGCCCGAGCGACGCCAGATCCCGGCGCAGCGACGACAGCGGCCGACCCAGCACGCTGGGAGCGGCCACCGCCAGCGCCCGCTCGGCCGCAGGGTTCACGTCCAGGATCATGCCCATCTCGTCGACCAGCACCAGCCCGTCGCCCACGCCCGTGAAGACCTCACGGTACTCCGGCGGCCCGCGCCGCTCGAGCCAGCGGCGCTCCAGCCCCCAGGCGAAGAGCACGCCGCTGGCGCCGAATCCCAGCGGCGTCAGATCGACGGCCGGCAGGCCCAGCGCCGGCACCAGGCCCGCCACCGCCAGCGCCAGCGGAGGCACCGCCGCCAGGCCGAACGCCCGCAGCCCGGCGCGCTCGGCCGGTCGGCTGGCGCGGGCGGCCATGACCAGCACCAGCGTGCCGACCGCCGTCGCCCCCAGCCCGACCCCCACCCACCACAGCCACATCAGCGCGCTCGCGTGCACGCTCACCGTCCGAACGCCGGCTACCGTGACGGTCGCCAGCCCCGTCCACAGCGCGGCCTTCGCCGCAGGCAGCCACACGGACGCGGCCGCCGCCAGCGCCGGCACCGACAACGCCGTCAGCGCCGGCCAGCGCCAGCGGTGGCCGGCGAGCCGCACCGCGGTGACCAGCCACGCCGGCCCCACCAGGGCCGCAGCCGAGATGCTGAGATCGAGCCATGCCTCACCCTCCCCGACCGCGGGGAAGGCGGCTGCCGCCAGCAGGGCTCCCGACCACGCCACCACCACGGCCGCCAGCACGGTGAACGACGCCGCCGCCGGCGAACGCCGGTGCAGCAAGCCCACCGCCACCCCCGAGAAGGTGACGACAGCCGTCAGAAGCGGCAGGGTGAGCAGGACCAGCTCCAGGTTCATCGACCTGTCCCCCACGTCGGGCGGGTTCCGTCACGGGCCGGGCGGAACGAGCGGTGGGCAACGCTCGGCGCTCCCCTCCCGCTTCGAAGAGGATGGGCAGCTCCGATTCCCCATTCTCACCGTGAGTGCGCCACTGGACCGTGAAAACCCGTACCCGCACGGCGAGGTTGGCGCCGCCGCCGTCAGCGCGGTCGCGCGGGCCCCGGCGGTGCGCTACGCTGGAGCAGCCGCGCGCCGGGCCGGGGCGGCCGCGCGAGGTCGGCGCCGAGGCGCCAGAGCCAGGGAGTTCACGAGCCATGGCCGAGTACAGCCAAGAGGAACGGGCCCTGCTGCTGGATGCCGCCGCCGAGGTGCTGGTTGCGGCGGTGGCGGCCGAGCGCACCGGTCCCATCAACTACTTCCGCGAGATCATGGCGGCCGGGCGCTACCTCTACGACGCTCGGCGCCGCTACCGCGACAACGCGCTCGTCCAGGACTCGTTCACGCACGCCGAGGAGTACAGCGTCGACCTCGACGAGGTGACGCGCGACAAGCTCCGGGCCCGCCTCGACCAGGTGGGACGGACGGTCCACAATGACGACGAAGGCACCGAGTTCAAGCGCTTCCTGCTCGATCTCGCCGAGCGCGTCGCCGAAGCCTCGCGCAGCGGCCTGCTGGGGCGGCGGCTGTCGCACAACGAGGCGGCCTTCCTCGCCGAGCTGCGCCAGGCGCTACGCCTGCCCGAGGGCTGACCCGGCGGCTACGACCGATCCGGGTCGAACCCCTTGTCGCGGTTGAACGCCCGCGAGCCGCCTCGCGGTACCGACAGCGTCCGCCAGGCCTCGCCGCGGGCGTGCTTCGCCAGCAGCACGATCTGCCCGACGTGCTGGGCGGTGTGGGTGAGGTTCCGAAGCAGGGCCCGCACCACGGTGTGCTCCTCGCCGCGGATGCTCACGGTGCCCGTGAGGTCGTCGGGGGTGAGCCTGTCGAGCGCGTCCAGCACCACCTTCCAGGCTTCCTCCCACCACGGCAGAACCTGCGCCAGGCCGGCGGCCTCCTCCTCGAACTCCTCATCGCGCCGCCGCTCCGGCTTCTCGCCGTCGCTGGTGAGGAAGTCCGTCCAGCGCGACAGCAGATTGCCGTGCAGATGCTTCACGATCACCGCGATGCTGTTGCTGCCGGGATCCAGGCGCAATCGCACGTCCGCGTCCTCGAGCTGCGCCAGGGCGCCATCGCCCAGGCGCTTCTGCGCCCGGAAGGCGGCTGCGATCTCCGCCAGCGTCGTGCCGGGGATCGAACCTTGGTTCATGGGCCACCTCCTGATGCGGCCGGTCGCGTCCGGCCGTCCTCGCCTCGCCGCCAGCCTACCCCCAGGCGTCCCGGCTCGCGTCGCGCCGGCGCGTACCGCGCCATAACGTCGCCGCCGAGACGCACAAGGCCAGCACCAGCCCGCCGAGGACCACCGGCACGTCGGGGGTCCCCGCCCAGGCCACTGCCCAGCCGATCGCCGGGGCGGTCGCCACCGGTCCCAGGCTGGCGCCGGCGATGACGATGGGGGCGACGCGCTCGGCGCGCTGCGGGAACACCTCCTGCAACCATGCCAGCGCCGTGGGGAACACCGGTGCGAACGCCAGCCCCACCACCGCATAGGCGACCGGCGCCAGCGGGGTGATGGTCGCCAGCCAGGCCGCGGCCAGCGCCAGGAGGAGCGCCCCAAGCACCAGGTCCGCCGGCTTGAGCAGGGAGCTCACGGTCGCAGCCAGGAGGCGCCCGAGCGTGAGGGCGCCCCAGTAGAGGCTGGTGAGGAAAGCAGCCGCGCTCGACCCCAGCACCGGCGCCAGGTAGGTGGGCTCCCAGCTCGCCACGCCGACCTCGCAGGAGACGTAGAGGAAGTAGAGCAACAGGAAGCCCGCCAGCGGAGCCAACGGCAGCCGCGGGGCGCCGCGCACCACCGGCAAGGGCTCCGGCACGGCACCGACGGTAGCTATCCTCACGGCGGCGGCCAGGAACAGCGCCGCCGCCAGCAGGAACGCGATGGCCACGCGCGGGGCGAACAACCCGACCAGGAGCGGGCCCAGCACCGCGCCCAGGCCGAACAGCGCGTTCAGCAGGTTGAGCGCGCCAACGGCGCGGTCGCCGAAGGCACGTGCGAACAGCAGGTTGGTGCCGACATCGAGCAGGCCGAAGCCCAGCCCGGCGAACGCCGCGGCCGCCAGCGCCAGCCCCCAGGTGGGGCTGAGCGCCACCCCCACGGCCCCGACCGCCGCCCCGGCGGCACCCGTGGCCAGCAACCGCCGGTAGCCGACCCGCACCAGCAGCACCCCGGTGAGGGCGATCGTGACGAAAGAGCCGAGGAAGTGCGCGCTGACGATGGTGCCGACCGCCGCCACCCCCACGTGATAGTGCCGCAGGAAGGCGGGGAAGGCCGGCCCGTACATCGCCTGGAAGGCGCCGATGGCCAGGAACGCCAGGCTGCCGCCGGCGAACAGCCGGCGCCTGTCCCGGGTGTCGAGCAGGCCGCGAAGCACGCGCTCGATTCTACGCCGCGGGCCGGGCCGGCCCGCACAGCCCCGACGGGTATAATGCTGCCTCGGTCCGCGCAGGACGCGCGAGCGGGAGGCCCAACGGTGTCAGACGGCGTGAACAGCATCAACGAGCTACGCTCGAAGTACCTGCGCTTCTTCGAGGGGAAGGGGCATCTCGCCTTCCCCTCGGCCTCGCTCAAGTCGGGGGATCCCACCCTGATGTTCACCAGTGCCGGCATGGTGCAGTTCAAGCCCTACTTCCTCGGCGCCACCCCCAAGTTCGCGGGCGTGGAAGGGGTGCACCACCGCGTCACCACGGCCCAGAAGTGCCTGCGCATCAACGACATCGAGAACGTCGGCCGCACGCTCCGCCACCATTCCTTCTTCGAGATGATGGGCAACTTCTCCTTCGGTGACTACTTCAAGAAGGAGGCGGCCGCCTGGGCGTGGGAGTTCATGACCTCGGCGGCGTGGCTGGGGCTCGATCCCGAGCGCCTCTACGTCACCATCTACCAGGACGACGACGAGGCCTTCAGGGTCTGGACCGAGGAGGTCGGGGTGCCGCGCGAGCGCATCTCGCGCTGGGGCGAAGACGAGAACTTCTGGCCGGCGAACGCCGTCAGCGAAGGCCCGAACGGACCTTGCGGCCCGTGCTCGGAGATCTTCTACGACCGCGGCCCGGAGTTCGGCAGCGCGGACGAGACCGGTCCCAACACCGGCTCCGGCGATCGCTTCATCGAGGTGTGGAACCTGGTCTTCACCCAGTACGACCGCAAGGACGGCGGGGCGCTCGACCCGCTGCCGCAGAAGAACATCGATACCGGTCTGGGCTTCGAGCGCCTGGCGGCGGTGATGACCGGCCTCGAGGACGCCTACGCCACCGAGCTGTTCCAGCCGACCATCCGCCGCGTCGCGGAGCTCTCCGGCACCCCCTACCGCGGGGTCGACAGCGTCTCCGAGCGCGTCATCGCCGACCACCTGCGGGCGGTCGCCTTCGCCGTGACGGACGGCGTCATGCCGGCCAACGACGGACCCGGCTACGTGGTGAAGATGTTGCTGCGACGGGCCTCGCGCCACGCCTGGCTGCTGGGTCTGCAGGAGCCGGTCCTCTACGGCCTCGTCGACCAGGTGATCGAGAGCATGGGCGAGCCCTACCCGGAGCTCGTGGACGGCCGGGAGCGCGTGAAGGGCATCATTCGGATCGAGGAGGAGCAGTTCCTGCGCACGCTCGAGTCCGGCATGCAGCGCGTGGCGCAGGTGCTGGACGAGCTGAGCGGCGACGTGCTGGACGGCGCCACCGCGTTCGACCTGTGGCAGACGCACGGCTTCCCCCTGGATCTCACCCGGGAGATGGCGGACGAGCGCGGCGTGCGCGTCGACGGCGAAGGGTACGAAGCGGCACGCCAGGCCGCCCGGGAGGTCTCGCGAGGCGGCCGCCAGGGTGGCGCCCTCTTCAGCGAGAGCCGCGACGCTCTGGGCGATGTCGCGCAGCGTGTCGCGGAGACCGAGTTCCGCGGCTACGTCGAGCTGACCACTTCGGCCGCCGTGCAGGCGTTGCTGGCTGGCGACGAGGAGGTGGATAGCCTCCAGGAGGGCGCGTCCGGCATCGTGATCCTCGACCGAACGCCGTTCTACGCCGAGGGCGGGGGCCAGATCGGCGACAGCGGCAAGCTCGCCTGGGAGGGCGGCGCCGCGGTGGTCAGCTCGACCAGCCGCAGCAGCCAGGGCTTCATCCTGCACCACGCGCGCGTGGTGCGCGGCGAGCTCACCCCGGGCCAGCGCCTGGAGGCGCAGGTCGATCCCAGCCGCCGCGAGACCGAGAAGCACCACAGCGCCACCCACCTCCTCCACGCCGCGCTGCGCAGCGTCCTGGGGGCCCACGTGGCGCAGGCCGGGTCGCTGGTGGTGCCGGAGCGCCTGCGCTTCGACTTCTCCCACGGTCAGGCACTCACCCGCGAGCAGATCGCGCAGGTCGAGGAGCTCGTCAACCGCTGGATCCAGGCCGACGTCGAGGTGGGCTGGCGGGTGGTGCCCATCGCAGAGGCGAGAGCGGCCGGCGCCATGATGCTCTTCGGCGAGAAGTACGGCCAGCAGGTGCGTATGGTCACCATGGGCGCCGGCGGCACGGGCGCGGGTGGGCCCGACCGGGCGGCGGCGTCGATCGAGCTGTGCGGGGGCACGCACGTGCGCCGCACCGGCGAGATCGGCAGCCTGCTGGTCACCGCCGAGGAAGCGGTGTCGGCCGGCGTCCGCCGCATCGAGGCGCGGGTAGGGATGGCGGCGTTGCGCGTGGCGCAGGAGCAGCGGACCGCCGCGCAGCGCCTCGCTCAGGCGCTGGGCGGCACCGCGGGTGAGCTGGGCGAGCGGGTCCACAAGCTGCAGGCCGACCTCAAGCTGGCCCAGCGCGAGGCCGCCCAGCTGCGCGACCGGCTGGCGGCGGCGCAGACCGCGGGCGCGGCGGCCGGTGCCGAGCTCCGGGAGTCGGGCGGCTACCGCTTCACCACCGCCTCGCTCCAGGGGCTCGACGCCACCGCCCTTCGCAACGCCGCCGACGCCCTGCTGGGCAAGAGCGGCGCCGACGTGGTGGTGGTAGGCAGTGGCTCGCTGCTGGTGGCGAAGGTCTCGGACGGCGCCCGCCAGCGCGGCGCCCATGCCGGCAACCTCATCCGCGAGCTCGCCCGCAGGGCGGGCGGCGGCGGGGGCGGCAGGCCCGACATGGCGCAGGCCGGCGTCAAGGACCCCGCGGCCTTGCCGGCCGCCCTGGCCGCCGTGGCCGAGGTCCTGGCGGGCTGAGCGCGTGGCCGCGGCCTGCTTCCCCGGCGGCGCCCCGAGGCTGGTGGCGCTCGATCTCGACGGCACCCTGCTCACCAGCGACAAGCGCGTCAGCGCCCGCTCCCGGGCGGCGGTGGGCGCCCTGGTGGCGCGCGGCGTGACGGTGATGCTGTGCACCGGCCGGCCACCCCGCAGCTCCAGGGCCTACGCCGCCGAGCTGGGGCTGACGGACCCCTACATCTGCTTCAACGGCGCTGCCGTCTACCATCCCGCGACGGGCGCCCTCGCGGTCCGCCACCACCTCGAGCCAGGCGTCGCGCGCGAGGCGCTGGCGCGCTTGAGGAACGCCTTCCCGACCGTCGGCGTGGGGCTGGAGAGCGACCACGGCTGGTACCTCGAGCCCGAGGTGCTGGCGCGTCGCGAGGCCGAGGCCCGCCTGGGCCCGGGAGCTCCGACCGACGTCGGCCCCGCCGAGAGGTTCATCGACGCTGGAGCCATCAAGCTCCTGGCGTCGGCGGAGGGGCGGTCGGCCGCGGAGCTTGCCGAGGCCGTGGCGGCGCTTCCGGTCGGGCGAACCTGGAGCGCCGGCGGCCTGCTGGAGCTGCTCGACCCCCGCGTCGACAAGGGAGCGGCCCTGGCCGAGAGGTGCAGCGTGGCCGGCATCGATCGCCGCGCGGTAGCGGCCTTCGGCGACCAGCGCAACGACGTGGAGATGATCCGCTGGGCAGGCTTCGGCGTGGCGGTCGCCAATGCCAGCGAAGAGGTCAGGGCCGCGGCAGACCACGTCGCCGGGAGCAACGACGACGATGGCGTGGCGGCTGTGCTGGAGTCCTGGTGCGGCGCGCCTACGACGGATGCCGCACACCGGCCGCCCACGAACGGGTAGTAGCGTGGGCGAGGTGATCCTGGCACTCGACGTGGGACGTGCGCGCATCGGGGTGGCGCGCGGCGAGCGAGGCGGCCCGCTCGCCTTCGGCCGCGGCTGGCTCGACCGTCGCGGCACACGTGCCGACGTGGCGGCCGTCAGGGAGCTGGCAGCCCGTGAGGGTGCCTCCCTGGTCGTGGTGGGGCTGCCGCGCCCCACGCGCGGCCCCGAGTCGCGGCAGACGGCGCTGGCGCGAGCCTTCGCGGCCGCCCTGGAGGCCGCCGGGCTGCCTGTGGCGCTGGAGGATGAACGCTTCACCACGGCGCTGGCCGAGAGGCGACTGCGCGACAGCGCCTCCACCGGCGCGCGGCGCCCCGGCGGGCGGTCGGGGGGAGCGCTCCCCAAGGGCGCGATCGACGAGGCGTCGGCCGTGCTGATCCTGGAGAGCTACCTGGCGCGCACGGGCGTCGCCAGCCAGGCGGCGGGCGCCGACGCGCCGCAGCCCCGCCCCGACCCGGACGACGACGCTGACGAGGAGAGCTGAACCGTGGCGGACGGCCGGTCCCCCCGCGAGGAGCAACGTCGCCCGGCGGCCGAGCGGCCGCAACCGCCGCCTCGCTGGCGTCGGGCACGACCGGGCGTGCTCAGCGGGTTGGCCGCGCTGCTACTTGTCATCGCCGCGGTGCTGGCGGTGCTCTACCAGCTCACGCCGCCGAGCGCCACGCCCAGGCAGGTCACCTTCGAGGTGAAGCCCGGTTGGGGCGGCAAGGAGGTCGCTCGCGCGCTGGCCGACCAGGGGCTGGTGAGGAACGCGCGGATCTTCGAGCTCTACCTGCGCGCGCGCCGCCTCGACCGCAGCATCGGGGAGGGGCTCTACGACCTCAGCCCCGCCATGAGCGCGCCCCAGGTGGCGGCGGCGCTGAGGAAGGGCGGCCGGCCCCGCACGGTGGAGGTGGTGGTGCCGGAGGGCTGGCGGGCGACGGACGTCGCCCGGCGCCTGGCCAAGGAGGGACTGGGAGACGCCGCGGGCTACCTCGAGCTGATCCGCCACCCCGGCGATCTCCGACCCGGGTTCGTCCCCGCGGGCGACGGCCTCGAGGGCTACCTCTTCCCCGCCAGCTACGCCATCCCGGTGAGGAGCACCCCGCACGAGGTGATCTCCCTCATGCTCCAGCGCTTTCGCCAGGAGCTCACGGCCGCCGTCGAGAGCCGCCTGCGCGCGCGCGGCCTCAGCGTCCACGGCTGGGTCACGCTCGCCAGCATGGTGCAGGCGGAGGCGGCCAGCAACGGCGAGATGCCGATCATCGCCGGCGTGTTCCTCAACCGCCTCGACCTGGGCATGCCGCTGCAGTCCGACCCCACGGTGGCCTACGGCCTGGGCAAGGCCCTGCCGGAGCTGAAGCCGGAGGACCTGCAGAAGGACACGCCATGGAATACCTACACCCGCTCCGGCCTCCCGAAAGGGCCGATCGACAGCCCCGGCGACGCCGCGCTGCAAGCCGTCCTCCAGCCGGTGCGCACGGACGCCCAGGGCAAGCGCTACCTCTACTTCCTGCACGCCCACGTGAACGGCAAGACCGTGTTCCGCCCCAACACCAGCCTGCAAGCGCACAACCAGGACGTGCGCCGCTACCTGCAGGACCGGGCCCCGTGACGCATGGAGTTGCAGGCACATCCAACGCCGGCCGACGCTCGGCTGCCGGCACCGACGGTCGGCTCTGACGGCCTTCAGCCCCATCGGAGAGCGACCGGGGCGGACGCGCGATCGGCCGCGCCACTCCCCGGGTACAACGGCCCGGACCACGCCACGGGCGGTGCCCCGGGCGGCGGCGGTGCGTTGACGCTCGCTCGAGCTTGTGAATACCATGCGGTAATCCACTCACCCAGGGCGCGTTGCCACGGTAGGGGTGTCTCGAAGGAGCGAGGTCTTGAAGTTCTTCCTTGCGATGTCCAGAGGGATCGACGCCTTCACGACGATCGTCGGCAAGCTGATGTGGTGGTTGACGCTGTTCATGGTGCTCGTCGGGGTCTACAACGTCCTCACCCGCTACGGCTTCAGCGTGGTGGCGGCCATCTTCGGCCAGGCCGTGGCCGAGAAGGCCAGCGGCAACACCTACCTGGAGCTGCAGACCTATAGCTACAACCTGGTGTTCCTGCTAGGCGCCGCCTACGTTCTCAGGAACGACGGGCACGTGCGCGTCGACGTGATCTTCACCAATCTCTCCCCGCGGGCCAAGGCCTGGATCGACATCTTCGCCACGATCCTGTTCCTGGTGCCGTTCAGTCTCATGGGAATCTACTTCAGCCACCACTACGTGGCCGCGAGCTGGCGCGTGCACGAGATGAGCCCCAACCCCGGGGGGCTGGCACGCTACCCCATCAAGACGGTGATCGTCATCGCCTTCTCGTTGCTCATCGCCCAGGGGCTCAGTGAGGTCGTCAAGAACATCGCCTTCTTGTCGGGGCGCAAGGGCTCGCGCAGCATCTACGCCAGCGACCACCTCGAGGTGCAGGACGACAGCGCGGTGCGTGCCTGATGCTCGGCCTGTGGATGTTCGCCGCCGCGGTGGTGCTGCTGCTCATCGGCTACCCGGTGGCGTTCAGCCTGGGCGGGACGGCGGTGCTGTTCACCTTCATCGGCAGCGACTTCACCGAGAAGTTCCTGGGCTTCCACCTGCCGTGGCACCCCATCTTCACGGTCGCGCGCCTCAACATCCTGCCACAGCGCATCTTCGGCAACATCATGGACAACTACACCCTGGTGGCGGTGCCCTTCTTCGTGTTCATGGGGGTGATGCTGGAGAAGTCCGGGCTTGCCGAGGAGCTGCTCGAGACCATGGGCATCCTATTCGGCAGCCTGCGCGGCGGCCTCGCCATCTCAGTGGTCGCGGTGGGCGCGCTGCTGGCCGCGTCCACCGGCGTCGTCGGGGCCTCGGTGGTGACCATGGGCGTCCTGGCGCTGCCGGTGATGCTCAAGTACAAGTACAGCAAGCCGCTGGCGACGGGGGTCGTGGCAGCCTCCGGGACGCTCGGCCAGATCATCCCACCGAGCATCGTGCTGGTCATCCTCGGCGACCAGCTCGGGGTCTCCGTCGGAGACCTCTTCCTCGGTTCGTTCATCCCCGGGTTCGTGCTGGCCGGGCTGTTCATGGTGTGGGTGGCGCTCGTCGCCATCTTCAGGCCCCACGAGGCGCCCGCCCTGCCCGCCGAGGCGCGCAACATCTCGGGCGGCCAGCTGGCGCTCAAGGTGGTCGTCAACCTCATCCCGCCTCTGTTCCTCATCGTGCTCGTGCTGGGCACGATCTTCTTCGGCATCGCCACCCCCACCGAGGCCGGCGCCATGGGCGCGGTGGGCGCGATGCTGCTGGCGCTGATCAACCGGCGGCTCACCCTCTCGAACCTGGTAAGCACCATGGACCAGACGCTCAAGCTCACCAGCATGGTGTTCATCATCCTGGTGGGCGCCACCACCTTCTCGATGGTGTTCCGGGCCCTTCACGGAGACATCGCGGTGGACAACTTCCTCACCAATCTGCCGTGGGGTGAGTTCGGCTTCGTCTTCTTCACCATGCTGGCGATCTTCCTGCTCGGCTTCTTCATCGACTTCATCGAGATCACCTTCA
>CAZBZU010000038.1:0-32509 GCA_964496495.1 uncultured bacterium | reverse complement strand
CCGGTGCCGCCGCCCATGCCGGCGGTGATGAACACCAGGTCGCTGCCGCGCAGCGTCTCGGCGATGCGGTCGCGGTCCTCCAGCGCCGCCTGCTCCCCGATCTCGGGGTTGGCGCCGGCGCCCAGGCCCTTGGTGATGTGGTCGCCCATCTGGATGCGGGTGTCGGCCAGGCTGGTGGCGAGCACCTGCGCGTCGGTGTTGGCTGCGACGAACTCCACCCCCTTGAGGCCCGTCTCGATCATGCGGTTGACGGCGTTGTTGCCCCCGCCGCCCAGTCCGATGACCCGGATGACCGCGTTCTCGCTCTGGTTCATGCTCACGTCCTCACGCTCCCCACCGGCTCAGAAGAAGTCTTTCAAGATACTCCGGATGCTCGAGAAGAACCCGCCCAGGCCGCCGACCTCCTCCTTCGCGTGACGCGTCGGGCTGGCGGGCAGCGCCTCCAGCTGCGTCATCCCGTAGCGGACCAGCCCAACGGCGGTGGCGTGCGCCGGGCTGGCGACCACGTCGGCCAGCCCGGAGACGCCCTCGGGCTTGCCGATCCGGACGGGCAGGCGGAAGCGGTCGGTGGCGACCTGCTCGATGCCTGGCATCAGTGAGGCGCCCCCGGTGATGACCACGTTGCCGGCCAGCAGCTCCAGGGCGCCCATGCGCTGCTCGATGTTGCGCTTGACCAGGTCGAGGATCTCGATGACGCGTGGCTTGATCACCTGGGCGAGCTCGAAGGTCGAGATGCTGGCGGTGTAGCTGGGGTTGGCGACCTCCAGCTCCACGTCGCGGTCGGCCAGCTCGGGCAGGGCCACGCCGTAGCGGCGCTTGACGCGCTCGGCCTCGTCGGGCGGGATGCGCAGCAGCTGGCTGATGTCCTGGGTGATGTGGTCGCCGCCCAGCGGGATGACCGCCGAGTGCGCCAGGGTGCCGCGCCTGAACACCCCCACGTCGGTGGTGCCGCCGCCGATGTCGATGAGCAGCGTCGTGAGCTCCTGCTCGCTGGTCACCAGCACCGCCAGGCCGGAGGCCAGGGCCTGCACCACCAGCCCGTCGACCGCCACCCCGGCGTCCCCGGCGCAGCGCTTGAGGTTCTGCAGCGGGCCCTGGGCGCCTGCCACGATGTGAACGTCCACCTCCAGGCGAACGCCCGACATCCCCACCGGGTCCTTGATGCCGTCGTTGCCATCCACTACGTACTCCTGGGGGATGACGTGGATCATGTCCATGTTGGCCTCGAGCGGCACCGCGCGGGCGTTCTCGATGCAGCGCTCGATGTCGGCGCGCGTGACCTGCTGCCCGCGCCGGATGGCGGCCATGCCGTGGCTGGTGAGCGCCTTCAGGTGGCTCCCGGCCACCCCCACCCAGGCCGTGGTCACCGGCACGCCCGCCACGCGCTGCGCGGCTGCCACCGACTGACGGACGGCGGCGATGGTCCGTTCGAGGTTGACGACGACCCCTTTGCGCAGGCCGTCGCTCGGCACGGTCCCCTCGCCGATGATGTCCAGCACGCCATCCGCGGCCACCTCACCGATCACGGTGCAGATCTTGGTGGTCCCGATGTCGAGCCCGACGATGATCCGTTCGTCACTCATGAGCCTTGCTCACTCCCCAGGGGTA
The DNA here is from genome assembly GCA_964496495.1 of uncultured bacterium. Taxonomy (GTDB): domain Bacteria; phylum Deinococcota; class Deinococci; order Deinococcales; family Trueperaceae; genus JASBRS01. Next base: position 30,901 of record CAZBZU010000038.1, on the reverse strand, counting down.
CACCGCGACGCGACCCCCGCGGTGGCTCTCGAAGGCGGCCCACTGCTGTTCCAGGGCCTCCGCACTCGGTGTGAAAAGAGACGTCCCCGTCAATTGAATCTCGAATCCTTCTGGCGAGTAGCTTATCACCTTGGGCCCGTAGGGATGCAGGAGGCGGAGGAGCGTCAGCGCCTCGTGGAGCCGCGATGGACCCCAGCCCGTCAGGCGCGGCAGGCCAGCCGTCTCGGCGGGCTTAGCGCCCGGCAGCACGGTCCCGTCCGCGGCCCAGGTGGTGGTGCCGTCGGTGAGCGCAGGCTCACGCTCCCACAGGGTGATGGTGACGGTGTTCGGCCAGTAGCGCATCACCCGCACCTTGCGCACCCAGGGATCGGCGGTGAGGTGGCGCAGCCGGAAGCTGGTGACCCACAGGAAGGGGTCGCCGGGCGCGACGTCGGCGAGCTTGAGCACCTGGGCTTTGTCCAGGTGGTGCTCCCCGCTCACCTCCACGCGGGCGAGCCGCGGCACGAAGCGGCTCGCCACCAGCGCGCCCCCCGCCACCAGCAGCAGCGTGATGAGCACGCCGCGCACCTCAGAACCCCCAGCGGCGCCACTCGAGCTCGAGCGGCACCGGCAGGCGCTCGTTGATGCGCGTGAGCAGCGCGCACACGTCGCGTGCGGTGGCGTTGCCGAGGTTGACGATGAAGTTGCCGTGCTCCAGCGACACCATGGCGTCGCCCACGCGCAGCCCCTTGAGGCCGGCGGCGTCGATGATCTGGCCGGCGCTCGATCCCGGCGGGTTCTTGAAGGCGCATCCCGCGGACTTGATCTTGGGCTGCCCCGCGCGAGCGGCATCGACCTCGTCCATGCGTGCCTGCACGCGAAGGGGGTCCGAGGGGCTGAGCCGGAGCCGGGCGCGCACCACCACGGCGCCGTCCGGCAGCTCGGCGTGACGGTAGCCCGGCCGGAGCGCCGCCGCCTCGACTCGCTCGAGCCCGCCGTTCACGAACAGCTCGACCTCCTGCAGGGTGTCGCTCATCTCGCCGAAGCGGGTGCCGGCGTTCATGGCCACGGCGCCGCCGAGCACCGCCGGAACGCCCAGCAACCCCTCGAGCCCGGACAGGCCCAGGCGCTGCGCGCGCCGGACCAGCCCTGGCAGGGGAGTGGCGGCTCCCAGCCACAGATCGTGTGGCCCCCGCATGGCGCCGATGTCGTTGAACGCGCGGCTCAGCCGCACCACCCGCTCGGGCACGCCGGCGTCGGCCACCAGCAGGTTGGATCCGGCGCCGATGACGCGGAAGGGGGCCGCCGTCGCCTCGCGCAGCCCGGCCTCGTCCAGCACGTCCCACAGCTCGGCGGCACCGCCCACCTTGAGGGTGGTGAGGTCCCGCAGCTGCACCTGCCGGACGTCAACGTGCGGCATGACCGTCTCTCTCTCGCGTGAGGGCCCGTGCCACCTTCCACACGTCGCCGGCGCCGAGCGTCACCACCAGGTCTCCTGCCCGCAGGGTGCTGGCCAGGTAGGCCTCGGCCGAGGCGAGGTCGTGGTGGGAGGCCGGCACGCCGCGCTCCTTGATGCGCGCCACGATCATGTCGACGTAGGTCTCGGGGAGCTGCCGCTCGCCCGCGCTGTAGATGTCCAGCACGATGACCTCGTCGGCCAGCGCAGAGGCGTCGGCAAGCGCCTTCCAGTGCCGCGCCGTGCGCACCCAGCGGTGCGGCTGCAGCACCGCCCGCACGCGCCTGCCGGTGGCGCGCGCGGTGGTGAGGGTGGCGGCGACCTCGGTGGGGTGGTGCGCGTAGTCGTCGACCACCAGGGCGCCCTCCGGCTCGCCCCAGCGCTCCCAGCGGCGCCCGACGCCGTGGAAGTCGGCGAGGGCGTCGAGGCCGCCGGCGGCGTCGTAGCCGGCTATCTCCACGGCGGCCAGCGCCGCCGCGGCGTTGAGCACGTTGTGGCGGCCCGGCACGGCCAGGCGCACCTCGAGCGCGCCCGCGTCCGGTCGCAGCAGCCGGAAGCGGCTGCCGTCCGGGTCGAGCGCCAGGTCGGTGACGCGGTAGTCGGCGCCGTCGGCCTCGCCGTAGCGGCGGGCGCACGGGTGCGAGCTCAGCAGCTCGTGCAGTCGCGGCCAGTCGGCGCAGTAGAGCAGGCGGGCGCTGTTGCCTGCGTAGCGTGCCGCGGCCGCTTCCAGGTCCGCCAGGCTGGCGTGGTAGTTGCGCCGCTCGCTGTAGGGGCCGGCGATGTGGTCGTCCTCGAGGTTGGTCATCACCGCAACGGCGGCGTGGAGGTCTGCGAAGCCGGGGTCGGACTCGTCGACCTCGGCCACCAGGTCCGGCCCCTCGCCGTAGCGCACGTTGCCGCCGATGAGCGGCAGGTGCGCCCCGATCTGCACCGACGGGTTCGCGCCCAGACCGTCCAGCACGGTGGCCGTCATGCCGGTGGTGGTGCTCTTGCCGTGGGTGCCGGTGACGCCGATGGCGCGCCGCTCGGAGAACAGCTCGGCCAGCAGCTCGATGCGGCGGATCACGCGGGTCCCGCGGCGGCGCGCCGCGGCCAGCTCCGGGTGATCGTCGGGGATGGCCATGCTGTAGACGACCAGGTCGGCGTCCGCCACGTGCGCCGGGTCGTGCCCATGGAGGGCTTCGATGCCGTGCCCGGCGAGCATCTCGAGGACCTGACCGCCGCCGGCGTCGCAACCGCTGACGCGGGCGCCCTCGCGGCGGTACCACAGCGCCAGCGCATGCATGCTCACGCCGCCGATGCCCACGAAGTGGAGGTGCCGCGCGCTCACGGCGCCGGCCTCCTGGCGTCCGGAGAGGCCGGGGCCCGGCGCGCCAGCAGCGCGCCGAGCTCGTCGAGGATGCGGCCGGCCGCGCCCTTCGGGCTGCGGGCCAGGGCGGCCGAGCTGGCGCGTCGGCGCGCCTCGGGCTCGAGCAGCGCGCGCCACACCTGGGGGAGCCGGGCCAGCTCTGGCTCGGCCACCATCACGCCGGCGCCGGCCTCCTCGACCGCCTGCGCGTTGTGGCGCTGGTGGTCCTCGGCGGCCGTGGGGAGCGGCACCATCACCAGCGGCACGCCGTGGAACGCGGCCTCGCTGAGGGTGCCCATGCCGGCGCGGGTGATCGCCAGGTCGGCGGCGGCGAAGGCCTGGGCGGCATCGACGTAGGGGACCACGCGGTAGCCACGCAGCCCGGCCACCTGCGCGGCCAGCTCCGCCGCCCAGCGCGGACCGCTGGCGTGCAGCACCTGCACGCCCTGGACGCCGAGCTGCCGGTAGGCGGCGGGGACCGCGTGGTTGAGCGCCTGCGAGCCCTGCGACCCGCCCATCACCAGTGTGACGACGGCGGCGTCATCGAGCTCGAGCGCCCGGCGGGCGGCCTGGCGGCCGACCTGCACCTCACGCACGGGGTAGGGGACGACGGCGAGGCGGCGAGCGCGCAGATGGCGGCCGGCGCGCTCCTGCGCCGCCACCACCAGCCGGGCTCTGCCGGCGAACCAGCGGGTGACGCGGCTGGGGTAGGCGTTGGCCTCGACGAGCGCCAGCGGGGTTCCGGTGAGCGCGGCGGCGGCACAGCCGGGGAAGGCCGCGAAGCCGCCGAAGCCGACCACCAGGGCGGGCCGCGCGGCCCGCACGGCCAGCGCTGCTTGCACCAGCCCGGCGGCCGCTCGCGACGCCTGCACCAGGCTCGGGCGCTGACGGTCCCACTTGCCGGCGGCCACGCCCAGGAACGGGAAGCCCGCCTCGGGCACCAGCCCGGCCTCCATGCCGCCGGCCTGCCCCAGGAAGCCGACCGTCAAGCCGCGCTCGCGGGCGGCAGCGGCGACCGCCAGGGCGGGGTAGATGTGCCCGCCGGTGCCGCCGGTGGCCAGCAGCAGGTCGAGCCCGCGGGGCAGCGCCCTCCGCGACGCTGCGTCGCTCACGGCATCGCTCACGGCATCGCTCCCTGGGACACCGCCTGGCGGTAGGCGCTGTGGATGAAGCCGGTGGCGATGGAGACCGACAGCATGCTGTTGAGACCGTAGCTCACGAACGGCAGCGGCACGCCGGTGATCGGCAGCAGACCCGCCGCCACCAGCAGGTTGAGGCATGCCTGTCCCCCGATGTAGGCGCTGGCGCCCGCCGCCAGCAGGCTCCCTGGCCCGCTCAGCGAGGCCGCCACGCGCAGCCCGCGCCCGACCAGCAGGATGTAGAGGACCACCAGGGCGGCGATGCCTACGATGCCCATGGCTTGCCCCACGGCGACCGCCACCATGTCGGTCCCCGCCTCGGGCACCGCCACCGGCTCGCCGGCGCCCAGCCCGCTGACTCCCGCTTTGGTCAAGGCCACCCGGGCGGCGTAGGCCTGGTAGCTGGTGGTGGCGGTCTGGTGTTGCCCGCCCCAGAGGTCGGCGAAGCCTTGGATGCGTCGCTGCAGGTAGTGGAACTGGCTGAGGTAGGGGCCGGCCACCAGCAGCGCGATGAGTGCCGCGGCCGTGCTGATGGAGAGCAGACGCGTGAGGGTGGTGCCGGCGGCCAGCATGATGGCGAAGGCCAGGGCGAAGAGGAAGAGGGCCGTGCTGACATCCGGCTCGGCGATGACGAGCCCGGCTGCCAGCCCGATGACGACCATGGGCCGCCAGATCTGCCAGTTGCCCAGGTGGTTGTAGAAGAAGGCGGTGAGGTAGGCGATCACCGTGACCTTCATGAACTCCGAAGGCTGCAACGCGATGGGGCCGAGCACGATCCAGCGCCGGCTCTCGGAGCCGACGGGTGAGACGCCGATCACCAGCACGGCCGCCAGCAGCGCCAGCATCACCACGTAGGCGAGGGGGCTGAGGCGCACCACCCGCCGGGGCGAGAGGCGCGCGACGAGCACGGTGAGCAGCAGGCCGGCGAGGAACCGCAGCGCGTGCTCCGGCGCGCTGGGCGCCGCCGCTGCGGTCACCCCGACGATGCCGAGGGCGCCGAGCAGCAGCTGGATGGTCAGCAGCAGGCGGTCCACGGCTGCTCCTCCCCGGCCTCGGCGGCCGCCCGGCGGACGACCTCGCGGAACACCCTGCCACGCTCGGCGTAGTCGGCGAACTGGTCGAAGGAGGCCGCCAGCGGTGCCAGCAGAACCTGGCCAGCGCCGCCGTGGCGCTCGCGCAGGAACGCCAGCGCGGCGTTCACGGCGCAGGTCAGCGCCTCGCGTCCGTCGGCCTGGCCGCAGACCCGGGTGGCGACGTCCTCGGCGAAGGTGTCAGCGAAGGTCGGGCCGGCCTCGCCCACGCCTACCAGCAGGGCCACCCGCTCCCGCACCAGCGGACGCAGCGCCTCGATGGCCGCTCCTTTGGCGCGGCCGCCGGCGATCCACACCAGTGGCGCGGGCGTGGCCTTGAGCGCGGCGGCCACCGCCAGCGGACGGGTGGCGATGGAGTCCTCGATGAAGTGCACGTCGCCCACCGCACCCGCGGGAGCGTAGCGTCCCGGCAGGCCGGCGAAGGCGCGCAGCCCGCCGGCGATCGCCTCCGGCGGCAGCCCCAGCTCGCGGCAGGCGAGCGCCACCGCCAGGGCGTTGCCGACCTGGTGGTCGCCGCGCACCCGGAGCTCGTCTGCGCGCAGCAGCGGCTCGCCGGCGAGGGTGAGGACACCGCTGCGGCGCTCGAAGGCCGCGTCCGCGGGGCGTTCCAGGGAGAACGCCAGCGTCCGGGACGCTGCGCGCTCGGCCCAGCCGCGAAGCAGCGCATCGTCGGCGTTGTAGACGAAGGCGTCCTCGGCCGTCTGGTGGCGGATCAGGTTGCGCTTGGCCTCGTGGTAGGCGGCGACGCTGCCGTGGCGGTCGATGTGGTCCTCGCCGAGGTTGAGTGCCAGCGCCAGGCGCGGGCGCAGCCCGGGGCAGCGCTCCAGCTGGAAGGAGGAGAGCTCCACCACCAGCGTGGCCCCAGGTCGGGCGACGGCTGCCAGCGCGGGATCGATGTTGCCCCCGGCGACGGCGTCCACGCCCGCGTCCGCGAGCGTATCGGCGAGCCAGCGGGTGACCGTGCCCTTGCCTGCGGTGCCGGTGACGCCGACGAAGGTCGCCGGCACGGTGCGGAACACCCACTCGACCTCGCCGATGACCTCGACGCCGCGGGCGCGAAGGCGCGCCAGGTCGGGGTGGTCGATGGGCACGCCGGGGGCCGCGATGCACACCTCGGCGCGGGCCTGCTCGACCGACCCCAGCCACGACGCTCCCAGGGCCCGCACGGCATCGACGTCGGGCCCGTCGCGGCGCATGTCGAACGCCTCCAGCGGGCGGCCCTGGGCCGCCACCAGTCGGGCGGCGGCCAGCCCGCTGCGCCCCAGGCCGTAGATCAGCACGGCCGAGGCTGCGGCTGCTCGCTGCGCCGGTCCGGCCCTCACGGCGACCGTCCTTGCAGGAGCGCCGTGACCGCGGTGCACAGGGCGGTGACCAGCCAGAAGCGGGTGACGACCCGCGTCTCGGGCCAGCCGGAGAGCTCGAAGTGGTGGTGGAGCGGGCTCATGCGCAGCAGCCTGCGGCCGCCGCTGGCGCGGAAGTAGGTCACCTGGACCACGACGGACAGGAGCTCGAGAACGGGCACCAGGGCGATCAGCGGAAGATACCAGACCCAGCCGCTGAGGATGGCGAGCCCCGCCACCGCCGCGCCCAGCGCCTCCGAGCCGACGCCGCCCATGAACACCCGCGCGGGGTGGCCGTTGTACCAGAGGAAGCCCAGCAGGGCGCCCAGCAAAGCTGCCGCCAGCGGTGAGCCGGCGAACAGCAGCAGCATGATGCTGACCATGCCCGCGGCGAGGCCGTCGAGGCCGTCGGAGAAGTTGAGTGCGTTGATGCTTCCGACCACGACGAAAGTGAAGGCGGCCACGTCCAGCCAGGGGACGGCGAACATGTGTGCCCCCGCGCGCACCGCGTGAAGCGCGAACCCGGCGGCCACCAGCGTTTGCAGCAGGAGGCGATAGCGGGCCAGCAGGCCGGTGGTGGCCTCGGCGCCGCGCGCCGCCGCACGCTTGCGCTGAAGCGCCAGCACGTCGTCGTACAACCCTACGGCGCCGGCCCCGACCGTCAGCAGCACGATCGGCAGCTCCGGCCGCGGGTGCGGCGACAGCAGCAGCCATGCCAGCAGTGCCGCTGCCAGGATGGCCAGGCCGCCCATGGTCGGCGTCCCGCGCTTGCCCTGGTGGCTGTGGGGGCCGTCCTCGCGCACCGCCTTGCCCCAGCCCCGGCGTCTCGCCACCTGGATGAGGATCCCGGTCAGCAGCAGCGAGCCGAGGGCGGCGGCGACGACGATCACGGAGCGCCGCTCCGGTGGGGAGCATCGCGCGCGGCGCCGGGCGTGGCGCCGGCATCGAGGCGCGCCTCGAAGCGGTCGAGCAGCGCCTCCAGATGAACCCCTCGGGAGGCCTTGAACAGCGTCGTGCCGTGGTCCGGCAGGGCGTCCAGCAGCGCCTCGGCGGCGTCCAGATCGGGAGCGTGCAGGGCCGACGGGTTGGCCGCCGCGATGGCCGCGGCCTCGGGTCCGACGGCCACCACGACGTCCAGGTCCCGCGTAGCGGCGCCCAGGGCGTGGTGGAGGGCGGCGCTTGCCTCGCCGAGCTCGAGCATGTCGCCGAGCACGGCCGCGCGCGGCGGCGGGGAGCCGTGGAGCACTTCCAGCGCGAGGCTGGCCGAGGCGGGGTTGCTGTTGTAGGTGTCGTCGATGATGATCAGGCGGCCGTGGACGCGCCGCTGCAGGCGGCCGGGCTCGAGCCGCGCGGCCAGCAGCCCGGCCGTGGCCTGCTCGGGATCCGCCCCCAGGGCCTCCGCCATGGCGAGAGCTCCCAGGGCGTTCTCGGCGAGCGCCTTTCCCGGCCACGGCAGCCGTAGCCGCTGGCCGCGGTAGACCAGGTCCTGGCCGTCGGCGGAGCTCGACAGGCGCCGCGCGGGCAGCAGCCCCGGCGCGCTCACGCTGGGCTCGTCCGCGTCGAGCACGGCGTACGGCCGTACCCCCTGGCGCAGCTCGGGCGGCAGCTGGCGGAAGGCCTGGTAGCTCGCCAGCCGCGTCCCGGGCACGGCCATCAGCAAGGCACCCTTCTCCTGGGCGACCGTGTCGATGGTGCCGAGCCCCTGCAGGTGGCTGGGGGCGATGCTGGTGAGGATGGCGTGGTCGGGGCGCGTGAGGTCGATCAGCCGGGCCATCTCTCCGAGCTGGTCGATGCCGAGCTCCAGCACCACGTCGCCGGCTCGAGGCGCCTCGCCGGCGTCCTGAGCCAGAGCCGCGTCGATGAGCGTCGCCGCCAACGCGTAGGGGGTGTTCAGGTTGCCTTCGCTCGCCCGAGCGCTCAGCGCTGCCGCCAGCAGGCTCTTGGTGGTGGTCTTGCCGGCGGATCCGGTGATGCCCACCACCCGGCCGCGGAGCTCGCGGCGTGCCAGCCTTCCCAGGGCGAGGAGCAGCTCGGCCGGGCGGGGCGTCACCACGCCGCGGTCGTGCGGGAGGTCGGAAACGATGAAGGCGGCTCCGCGAGCGAGCGCCTCGTCGGCGTAGGCGATGCCGTGGCCTGACTGGCCCGCCAGCGCGAAGAAGAGGTCGCCGGGCCGCACCCGGCCGGAGTGGAAGGCGACACCGCTGCCCGCGGGCAGAACGCGCCCTGCGGGTGGGACGGCGTCGGGCTCGCGCACCGGCGCGAGCGTCCGCAGCAGGTCGACGTCAAGCGTGTTCACGAGCGCCCCGCCTCCATACCGTCCCTACTCTACACAACACACACACGCGCCCCCTCATGCGTCATGCGCTCAGTGGGCGCTGTCGGCCATGGCCACGCTGCCGGGGGCCAGCCCCCAGTGCGCGACGACCTCGCTGCCGATGGCGCGGAACAGCGGCGCTGCCACCCAGGTACTGGTCTTGCTGCCGACCTGCGGCTTCTGGAGGGTGACGATGGTGACGGCTCGCGGGTGGTTGGCGGGGAACACGCCGGCGAAGGTGATGGAGTACTGGCCCTTGGGGTAGGTGCCGAGCCGCCGGTCGTAGATGTCGGCGGTGCCGGTCTTCCCGGCCACGCTCACGCCGGGCACCTTGGAGTACTTCAGGTCGCTGGCGTTGACGACGTGGATGAGCATCTTGAACACGGTGTCGGCCACCTGGGCACTGATGACCCGATGGGGCGCCGGCAGCTGCTCGCCCTGCACCAGCCGCGGCGGCACGTACACGCCGCCGTCCGCCAGGATGCTGTAGGCGGCGGCGAGCTGCACGGCAGTGGTGGAGACGTTCTGACCGATGGTGTTGGACGCTTGGTCCTGCGGCACCCAGTTCTGCCACGGGTTGAGGATGCCCGAGGTCGAGTAGATGCTGTTCAGGTCGAGGGGCTGACCGAAGCCGTAGCGCTGCAGCCAGTCGTGGAGCTGCTGGGGGGTGAAGCGCCAGGTCAGGTGGATCATGCCGACGTTGCTGGAGTAGCGCAGCACGTCGGGAATGGAGATGCGGCGCGGGTGCCACTCCACGTCGTGGAAGGTCTTGTCGCCCACGTGAACGCTCATGGGGGCGGTGATGGTCTCGCTGGGGTCGAGCTTGCCGTCCTGGATCAAGGCGGCCACCACGAAGGGCTTCATCACCGAGCCGGGCTCGTACTCCTGCGCGAAGGGCCGGTCGACCATGTCCTTGGGGCTCGCCTGCTGCCAGCGGTTGGGATCGAAGCTGGGATAGCTGGCGGCGGCCAGGATGCGGCCGGTGCCGACCTCCAGGATCACCGCCATGCCATCGGCGGCCTGGTTCTTCTCGGCCGCGCGCTTGAGGTTGGTCTCGGCCGCCGCCTGCAGCGTCGGGTCGATGGTCAGGCGCACGTCCTGGCCGGCCTGCAGCCGTTGGTCGAGGCTGTACTCAAGCCCCTCCAGGCCGTAGCGTCCGTCCGGCTGCCTGGCGCCGGTGAAGCCCAGCAGATTGGCGGCCAGCGTGCCTTCCGGGTAGCGACGGTCGGACGCCGGCCCGTAGGCCAGCACGGTGCCGTCGGACGCCAGGATGCGACCGCGAACCGGCGTGTCGGCCGGCGGCTCGGGGAAGCTCGGCACCCCGCGCTGCTGGCTGGCGAAGCCGAACAGCGCCGCCAGCAGCGGCAGCGTGAGCAGCACGGACATCAGGCCGCGGCGGCGGAAGCGGAGCTCGTTGCCGGAGTCCTTGCCCTTCCCCTGGTCCTTGCCCTTGTCCTTGGGCGACGGGCTCAGTGCCATACCGTGCGGATCTCCAAGCCGCTGTCGGGCGGGGCGGGGGCCTGCGTGGGGCCGGCGGCCACGGCGCTCAGGTGGCTGGCTTCGGGTGCCGGCACCATCCCGTGGGCGTCGGCCCACAGCGTGACGGCCAGCGGCCCGGACACTGCGGCGGCCTGCACCCGAAGGTTGGCGACCTGATCCATGAGCCTGGCACGCTGATCGATCAGCGACGCCTGGCGACGGTAGAGGGCCTGGTTGATCAGGCCTGCGGCGCTCAGGAGCAGCAGCAACCCCAGGTAGAGAGGAACGGCACGGCGCGCGAGGCGACTCATGCTGCACTCCCGGCGAGGTCCTGCGCGGCCCTGCGCTCGGCGGCGCGCAGCTTGGCGGCGCGCGCGCGGGGGTTGCGGGCGACCTCGTCCTCGGCCGCATCCACGGGCCGCTTGGTGAGGGCCGTCAGCCGTGCGGAGTCCTTGAAGAAGCGCTTGACGATGCGGTCCTCGAGCGAGTGGTAGCTGATGACGACCAGCCTGCCACCCGGCCGGAGCAAGCGGGCGGCGGCCTCCAGCCCCTCCTGAAGCGCGCCGAGCTCGTCGTTCACCTCGATGCGCAGCGCCTGGAAGGTGCGGCGGGCCGGGTGTGCGTGGCGCGGGCCGGGCGGGTAGGCCGCGGCGATCACGTCGGCGAGCCGGCCGGTGGTGGTGATCGGCGCCGAGGCGCGCGCCTCCACGATGGCGCGGGCGAGCCGGCGGCTGTGCCGCTCCTCGCCGTAGCGCCACAGCAGCGCCGCGAGCTCCTCGAAGGGAGCGTGGTTCACGATGTCGGCGGCGCTGGTACCTTCCTCCGACATGCGCATGTCGAGCGGTCCGTCGTGGCGGAACGCAAAGCCTCGTTCGCCCTCGTCGAGCTGCATGGAGGAGACCCCGAGGTCGAGCAGCACGCCGGCAACGGAAGAGAGTCCCGCGCCTCGCGCCAGCCGCTCCATGTCGCGGAAATTGCCTGCGGCGAAGAGGAAGGAACCTCGCCCGGCGTGCTTCCGCGGCACCTGGCTCCCGTTCGGAGGAGTGAACGGAGCCGGAGGGCCGGCCTCGGCGGGGAGCGCGCCGGCGCGCGCTCGGGCCTGGGGGTCGGAATCGATGGCGAGCACGTTCGCGCCCGCTCGGAGGATCGCTTCGGTGTGGCCGCCGGCGCCGAAGGTGCCGTCGATGACCCAGTCGCCCGGGACCGGCGCCAGGTAGGTGACGCAGGCGTCGACCATCACGGGCCGGTGGGCGGGGCTGGCGGGCGCGCTCATCCCACCAGCTCCCTGAGCAGGTCGGGGGCCGGGGGTTGCGCCTGCACGGCGGTGAGGTTCGAGAGCCAGCGGTTCTCGTTCCAGATCTCCAGACGGTTGGGCGCGCCTGCCACCACCACGTTGCCCTCGGCCTCCGCGAAGGAGCGGAGGGTGGCCGGCAGGGTGATGCGGCCGGCCGCGTCGAGCCTGGCCTTGGCGGCTCCCGAGTAGAAGAAGCGTACGAAGTTGCGTGCTTCGGGATCGGTCAGGGGAAGCTCGGTCAGGCGTCCCTCGATGCGCTGCCAGGCCGACAGCGGGAAGACGTAGAGACAGCCCTCCATGCCGCGGGTGACGACCATGCCGTCCTCCACGAAGTCGCGGAAGGCGGGGGGTACCACGACCCTACCCTTGTCATCGACCGAGTACTGGAACTCCCCGAACGGCATGCCTCGGACGCTCCTCCTACGTACGTGGCCCCTTGCCACGGTGAACGTTGGCCGATTCTACCACACATCCCCACGATCTCCCACGCTTTATCCCTGGGGCTATAGATGTGAGGAAATTCCCCCACAGCGACCCCACCGGGGGGCCGCCGGCGCGGCCGGCGCGGACGGGCCACCCACGTCTCGCCGCCGCAGCCGGGGTGCCGTGGCACGCCCGCCGCGCGCAGGTCGCGGGCGCGCCCTGGCGGGCCAAGGAGCGGGGCGACCCCGAGAGGTCGCCCCGTGCAGGTGGGCCTGTAAGCCGGGTTCTGTCAGCTGTCGCGCTCGGCGCGACAGCCGGCTGGCCATCTATCTGGGACGCGCGTCGCCGCGCGCCTCGAGCGGTCAACCCGGAGATGGTGGCGAGCCGGGCAGGCTCTCTCTCCCTATCGGACCTTGCACCGGGTGGGGTTTACCTAGCTGCCCCTGTTGCCAGGGGCACTGGTGCGCTCTTACCGCACCGTTTCACCCTTGCTGCGCCGGCGGCGGCCCCGGGTGGGGTCGTCGTCGGCCCCGCAGCGGTCTGCTTTCTGTTGCACGTGCCGTCGCCTTACGCGCCCAGCCGTTGGCTGGCACCCTGCCCTGTGGTGCCCGGACTTTCCTCAGGGTGCTCGCTGGCGAGCACCCCGCGACCAGCCGGCCCACACTGCGGAGGCAGATTCTACCACGGCTGGAGGCCCGGCCTCGCCACCGTATACTCGCCACCACCGATCACGGTCCGGCCGCCTGCCGGCGGCTGGAGGAGGGGAGCAGAGATGGCTCAGACGACCAGCGTCCCGTGCTTGGCCGCGCGCCGGCGGGCGAGGGCGGCGGCGCCGTGAACGCTGCCGGAGGCTTCGCGGCCGGCGTGTGGCAGCAGCTGAGGGACAGCCTGCTGCGCGCCCTGGGTCCCTTCGGGCCGCAGGGGGTCGCGAGTGGCGGTGCGCTCACCACGCTCGCCACCCGCCTCATCGTGTCGCTGCTGCTGGTCATCCTGTTCGCCGCCGCCTACGTGGTGGCGGTGCGGTTGCTGACCGGCATCGGCAGGCGCCTGCGCCTTCCTCCCGACCTGCTGCGGCTGCTGCGGCGAGCGCTGGCGTACGCCATCTCGCTGCTGGCGCTGCTGGCGGTGCTGGCCCAGTTCGGCGTCGACGCCGCCGCGCTGGGACGCGTGGCCAGTGCCGCCCTCTTCGCCCTGGTCTACTACGCCGCCTGGCTGGTGGCCCATCGCCTGCTGGCCAATGCCACCGCGCGGGCGGGCCTGGACCGGTCGCTCATCCAGCTGCTGCGCAACGTGGTCGGGGTGGTGATCGCGGCCCTCGCCGTGGTGACGGTGATGGACCAGTTCGGCGTGGACGTGCTGGGTGTGATCACCGCGCTCGGGGTGGTCGGCATCGCGGTCGGCTTCGCGGCGCAGGACACCCTGTCGAACTTCATCTCCGGCGTCACCCTCCTCATCGAGCGACCGTTCCGCATCGGCGACTGGGTGGAGCTTGCCGGCGAGGTCGGGCGGGTCGAGCGCATCAGCTTGCGAACCACCCGGGTGGTGTCCCGTGACAACGTGCACAGCTCCATCCCCAACGCCAAGGTGGCGTCGGCGGAGATCGTCAACCTCTCCGCCGGCGGGCCGCTGCGACTGCGGGTGCCCGTGGGCATCGCCTACAAGGAGTCGGCGCGTGCCGCGCGGGCGGCGCTCATGCCGCTCCTCGAGAGCCACCCCGACGTGCTACAGGGCCCCGACCATCCTCCGTCGGTGCTGGTCGAGGAGCTGGGCGCGTCGTCGGTGAACCTGGCGATGCTGGCGTGGATCGGCCCCGAGACGATCGCGGTCGCGCCGGTGGTGACCGCCACCCTGCTGGAGGGGGCGAAGGAGGCGCTCGACGGCGCCAGCATCCAGATCCCCTTCCCGCACCTGCAGCTCTTCATCGACGAAGCCAGGGGCCTCGAGCCGGTGATCGATCGGCTGCGCGATTGACGCCGCTCGGCGGCCGCCCTCGCGTCCGCGCTCGCCGGGGCCGCGGCGCGCGTTCAGAAGAGGATGCGCGACCAGTCGAGCTCGTCGAGCGGTTGGAAGATGTCGACGTACTCCAGCAGGATTCCGGCGGACTGGTTCTTGAACATGGCGCACTCCACATGCTTGCCGGTGCGCTTGATGCTCTCGACCAGCTCCACGTAGTCGCCGTCGCCGGAGACCAGCAGGGCCGCGTCGTAGGCGTCCTGATAGGCGAGCGATAGCGCTTCGACCGCGAGCGCCACGTCGATGCCCTTCTCCACCAGCGAGCCGTCCTGACGTCGGTGGAGGCGCCCGAGACGCACGGTGACGTAGGGGATGCGCCGGAGCGACTCGAAGAAGCGCTGCTGGCCGTCTCGCAGGTCCTCGTCGTAGTCGTCGGTGAGGGTGGCGTTGTAGTAGTAGGTGCGGAACAGCGGCCGGCCCACGCGCAGCTGCTCGATGAACTCGGCCATGTTCACGCGGGTGTTCTGCAGGTTCTCGCGCATGCCGTTGTAGAGGTTGCTGCCGTCGATGAAGATGGCCAGGCGCTCGTCGGGCGGGCGCGTCACCGGTCCTTCGGTGGTGGCGGCCGAACCCGGACTGCGGCGCTGCCCCTGGTTGCGTCCCCTGGCATGACGTGTGCTCATGTCGACCTGGCCGCACTGACGTGCTGTGGCCGGGGCCCAGTGTAACCGCCGGCGCCGGTCCTGCCTAGGGATGCGCCCGTCGTCAGGCGCGCCCGGCGCACGCTCGTATACTGCCGGCATGCAGCCGACCACCCACGTCACCAGCTTCGACCTCGACCACACCCGCGTGCGCGCCCCGTACGTGCGGCGCGCCGGCGTCTATCGCGGCGCTCACGGGGACGTGGTGACCAAGTTCGACCTGCGGCTGGTACAGCCCAACCGGGCCGAGATCCCCACGGCGGCGCTCCACACGATCGAGCACCTGCTCGCCGGTTACCTCCGCGACCGGCTGCGCGCCGCCCTGGGCGAGGCGGCCACCATCGTCGACGCCAGTCCCATGGGCTGCCGCACCGGCTTCTACCTGACGGTCCTGGGCGAGCCCGCCGAGGACGACGTGCGCCTGGCGCTGGAAGGCGCCCTGCGGGACGTCACCCGCCACGATGGGCCCATCCCGGGGTGCAGCGAGCTCTCCTGCGGCAACTGGCGCGACCACTCCTTGCCCGGTGCGCAGGCCTGGGCCGAGGCCGTGCTGGCCTCGGAGATCATCGTCCAGGAGACCGTTCCCATCGAAGCCGGAGGCTGACGTCGGCGCTGCGGTGTTCCGCGGCCGTGGACCTCATCAAGACTCTCATGAGAAGCGGCGGCATAATGCCCAGCATGGAGCGCAGACCTCTCATCCTGATCGTCGAAGACGAGAAGGAGATCGCCAAGTTCATCGACCTGGAGCTCCAGGCCGAGAGCTACGACACCGTCGTCACCTACGATGGCGTCACCGGCCTCTCCAAGTTTCGTGAGCTCAACCCCGACCTGGTGGTGCTCGACCTGATGCTGCCGGTGCTCGATGGGCTCGAGGTGGCTCGCCGCATCCGCAAGACCAGCAACACGCCGATCATCATCCTGACGGCCAAGGACTCGGTGGACGACAAGGTGACCGGCCTCGACTCCGGTGCCGACGACTACCTGGTGAAGCCGTTCAGCATCGAGGAGCTGCTGGCTCGGGTGCGCGCCCACCTGCGGCGCGTCAACCCGGCGGTCACCGGCGAGGTGCGGGTGGCGGACCTGGTGATGAACCTCGACGGGCGCGAGGTCTTCCGCGACGGCCGGCGGATCGAGCTGTCGGCGAAGGAGTTCGAGCTGCTGGAGCTCTTCGCCCGCAACCCCGGCAAGGTCTTCAACCGCTTCGAGATCGAAGAGAAGGTGTGGCCCGAGTACACCGGCGGCAGCAACGTGGTGGACGTCTACGTCGGGTACCTCCGCAGGAAGCTCGAGAAGGAAGGAGAACGGCGCTTGATCCACACCGTGCGGGGTGTGGGTTACGTGCTGCGCGAGGAGTAGGCTCATCATGTCGTTGCGGTTGCGGCTGACGCTGTTCTTCAGCGTGTTCATCGCGCTGATCCTGTCGGCGGCGGCTTTCTCGGTGTACATCCTGACGCAGCGCTCGCTCACGAGCGCGCTCGAGGACCGGGCTCGCCAGGCGCTCACCGACCTGACGAGCGGCACGGTGCCGGTCCAGGAGGGGCTCCAGAAGCTTCCCAGCGACGCGTATTATCAAATCATCCTGTTGGGCCAGGCCAACGTCGTTCCCACGAGCCCGGCGGGCATTCGCGACGGCTTCCCCTACCGGCCGTCGGGCTACCCACGCCCCAATCCCACCGAGGACTCCTTGGTGTCGCTCATCCCCAACCCGGCCCTGGCCGACCTGCTCGCGAAGGGACATGTCTCCTCGGTGGTATCGCTGCCGAGCGGTGAGCAGCTCACGGTGCTGGCGGAGCTCGGCACGCTGTTCTTCCCGACGCAGTCACGCACCTTCGAGGCGGTCACGTTCGTCGGCATCCCCTCGAGCACGGTGGCGCACACGCTCGATCAGCTCGCTCGCAACCTGGTGCTGACGGTGCTGCTGGCGTTCCTGGCGTCCGGCGCCGGCGTATGGCTGCTCTCCAGCCGCGCGCTCGAGCCCCTCAAGCGGGTCACGGCGGCGGCCGCGCGGGTTTCCGGGCGCGATCTGTCGCAGCGCGTCCCCACCCCTCGCAGCCGCGACGAGATGCGCGAGATGGCGGTCACCATCAACCACATGCTCGAGCGCCTGCAGGAGTCCTTCGAGACCCAGCGGCGCTTCACCGCCGACGCCAGTCACGAGCTCCGTACGCCGGTCACCGCCATCGTCGGCCACACCAACTACCTGCTGCGGCGCACGCATCCCACGCCCGAACAGAGCGACTCGCTCACGGTGATCAGGCGCGAGGCCGAGCGCATGGCAAAGCTCGTCAACGACCTGCTCGAGCTGGCGCGTGCCGACGCCGGCTTCTCGATCAAGGTCGAGCCGATGAACCTCATCGAGGTGCTGGAGGCCGTCCACATGGAGGTGGCGCCGGTCGCCGGGGACACCGTCATCGAGGTCAATGCCGCCATGCCGGTGGTGGAGGTGCAGGGCGACGCGGGGCGCCTCAAGCAGGTGGTGCTCAACCTGCTGCACAACGCCGTCAATGCCGGCGCCAAGCATGTCTTCATCAACCTCGCCCGCGAGCGCCACGAGGTGCGCCTGGAGGTCCTCGATGACGGGCCGGGCATCCCGCCGGACGCCATCCCGCACCTGTTCGACCGCTTCTACCGGGTTGACGGGGCGCGCAGCACCCGCGGCAACGGCTCGGGGCTCGGCCTGGCGATCGTCCGCTGGATCGTGCAGCAGCACGGCGGCACCGTCTCGGTGGAGTCGCGGGTGGGGGAGGGGACGGTGTTCACGGTGGTGCTGCCGGCACGCGATCTCCGGCTCAGCGAGAGCGGCGGCCGGCCTGCGCTCGAGAGCGGCCGTGGCGTGCTGAGCAGGCGCGGCAGCGAGTAGGGGCTCGCCGGCGGCGCGGCGCCGGTCACCCCCACACGACGCCCTCGCCGGCCACCACCTCGCCGATGCGGTGAAGCGGCTCGGGGCACGACCGCACGGCCTTGGCGACATCGCCTGGCGCCACGGCCAGCACGAAGCCCACGCCCAGATTGAACACCCGAGCCATCTCGGCCTCGTCCACCCGGCCGCGCCGGCGGATGAGCTCGAAGATCGGCGGCTCCGGCCACGAGCCGCGCTCGATGCGAGCGCCCAGCCCTTGCGGCAGGCACCTCGGCAGGTTGCCCGGGAGCCCTCCTCCGGTGACGTGGGCCATGCCGTGCACCAGGCCCGCGTCGAGCAGCGGCACGGCTGCCTGAAGGAAGCTGCGGTGCGGCGCCAGCAGCGCGTCGGCCACGGTGCCGCCCTCGAAGGGCTCGTCCAGCGCGTCGGCGAGCACCGCACGCGCCAGGCTGAAGCCGTTGGTCTGCAACCCGCCCGAGGGCAGCGCCAGCAGCGCGTCGCCCTCGGTCACGGCCGACCCGTCGACGATGAGGTCCTTCTCCACGACGCCGACCACGGTACCGACGAGGTCGAGCTCGTCGGCGGCGTACACCCCGGGCATCTCCGCCATCTCCCCGCCAAGCAGCGCCGCGCCGGCCTCGCGGCAGGCCTCGGCGACGCCCGCGACCACGGCCGCCGTGATCTCCGGCCGCAGCCGGGCGCTGGCGACGTAGTCGAGGAAGAACAGCGGCCGGGCGCCTTGCGTCAGGATGTCGTCGACGCAGTGGTTGACGATGTCGCGGCCGATGGCAGTGTAGGCTCCCCGTCGCCCGGCGAGCATGGTCTTGGTGCCGACGCCGTCGGTGGACGCCACCAGCACCGGCGCGCGGTAGCCCGCCGGCAGCTCGAACAGCCCTCCGAAGGCGCCCAGGCCCTTGAGCACGCCCGCGGTGTAGGTGCTCGCCACCAGCTCGGTCACGCGACCCAGCGCCTCGTCGGCCGCCGTCAGGTCGACTCCCGCCTGCCGGTAGCCGCCTCCGCGACGGGTGTCGTCAGCGCCTGCCGTCATGGCCGTCACTATACGGTCCGCGTCCGCCTCGCGCCCGGCCGCCGTGCCGGCGGCGGGCCCTCGAGGCTGGCGCTCGCCGCTCGGTAGACTGGCGCGTGCCGGCCGCTATCGAGGTCCTGGTCCCGCTGCCGCTGGATCCGCTCAGCTACCTGCCGCCCACCCTCCGCGGCCCGCCGCCCGTGGGCGCGCGGGTGGCGGTGCCGTGGCAGGGCGGCCTGCGGGTGGGCCTGGTGACCGCCGTCCGGCAGGTGGGCGCCGGTCGCGGCCTCGAGCTCAGGGAAGCGGTCGACTGGCTCGATGCCGAGCCCTTCCTCGGTGCCGCCGCCATCACGGCGCTACTCAGGATCGCGCGTCATGCCGCCGTGCCCGCCGGGGTGGCGCTCGCCACGCTCGCCCCCTGGGCCTTCCGCGATGAGCTCGACCACCGCGTGCGGGCCCTTCCCGGCGCCGCGGTCCCCGAGCTCGACGGTGCCGGGGAGTGGCTCTCCGCCGAACGCCTGGCGCCCGAGCGGCTGGCGTGGCTGCGCGAGCAGGGCCTGGTGGAGGAGCGTGTCCGCCGGCTGGAGCCCACGCTGCGCGTGCTGGCGCCGCTGGCGCCGGCGGACGACGGCCTGTCGGGCGCCCGCAGGGAGACGCAGCGCAGCGCCCTGGCGCGGCTGTGGGACCTCGAGTGGGTGGCGAGCGCGGCCGCGCTGGCGCGCGACGCGGGCGTGCCCGAGAGTGCCGTGCGCGCCCTGGTGGCCAAGGGCTACGCCGGCTATCGCGAGGTGCCGGCCCCGGCGCCCGCCCTGCCGGGCCCACCGGCGGACGTGCCCTCGCCGCCGGTGGTGCCCGAGGCGGCGGTGCCGCCGGCCGGCGACGGGGCCGTGCTGGGCGGCCTTCGCCGGCAACGGCTAGCCGCGCTGGCGGCGCGGCTGCGCTCCGACCTGGACGCCGGCCGCAGCGTGCTGGTGCTCGCGCCCGAGCACGTGCGCCTGGTCGAGGCCGCGGAGGCGCTGGGGTCGCTGCCGGTGCAGGTGATGTCGGGCGAGCTGGACGACGCCCAGCGGGCGCGGGTGTTCGAGGAGCTGCCCAGCACGCCGGCACTGGTGTTGCTGGGCACCTACCTGGCGCTGCTGGCCCCCTTGCCGAGGCTCGGGCGCGTGGTGGTGCTCGATGCCGGCAGTGGCAGCTACAAGCTCCAGAGCGGCGCGCGGCTGTTCGTTCCGCACGCCGCTGCCTTGCTTGCCGAGGCGTCGGGGGCGGCGCTCACGCTCGCAGACGTGGTGGCAGGTCCGGAGACGGTGGTGCGCTTGCCGCCGGATGCGCGCCGCAGCCTGCCGCTGCCGCGCCTGCGGCTGCACGCCGCCGACATGAGCGGCAGCCACGACTGGCCGCTCCACCCGGACCTGGTGAGGCTGTTGAGACAGGTGGCGGAGCGTCGCCGCCAGGCGGTCCTGGTGGCGCCTCGGCGTGGCTTCTCCGCCGCCCTCGGCTGCCCCGAGTGCGGCTACGTCGCCCAGTGCCCGAACTGCGACCTGAGCTTGCGCTATCACCGCCAGGACGGCCGCTTGCGCTGCCATCAGTGTGGCCACGAGCAACCGCCGCCCACCGCCTGCCCGGAGTGCGGCGGCAGCGGGCTGGAGCCGCTGCGTGGCGCCGGCACGCAGTGGGTGGCGGACCAGGTGAGCCGCATGCTTCCCGGGTTCCCGATCCTGCGCTTCGACCGTGACCGGCGCGACGACATGCGTCCGTTGCTGGCCGGCGAGCCCGGGGTGGTGGTCGGCACCACGGCGGCGCTGCGCCTGCCACCGCTGCCGCAGCTGTCGCTGCTGGCGCTGACGCTCTTCGATACCCACCTGGCGGCCGCCGACTTCCGGGCCGAGGAGGAGACGCTACGTATGCTCCTGGAGCTGGCGGAGCTCAGCGGCGGGCGCCGGCCGTTGGTGCTGGTGCAGACCTACCAGCCCGCGCATCCGGTCCTGCAGGCGCTGGCCTCCGACGCCCCCGACGCCGCCGTGGAGGCGTTGCTGGGCAGGCAGCTGGAGCGCCGAAAGCGATTCGCCTACCCGCCCTTCGGCGCCCTGGCCAAGCTGCAGCTGACCTCGCGCCTGGAGGAGGCCGCCGCCGACGCGGCCGTCGCCCTGGCCGCGGAGCTGCGGCGCCGGGGGGCGAACGCGGACGAGGTGCTGGGGCCGGCGCCCGCACCGGTGGCGCGGGTCAAGGGGCGCTACGCCTACCAGCTGCTGCTGCGCGCAGCTGCTGCCGAGCGCTTGGAGCAACTTCTGGGAGGGCTTCCCTCACGGCTCGGGAAGGCGAGCGTGCGTGTCGACGTGGATCCGCGCGATGTCGGAGAGCTGCTCGAGTGAGACGAGCCCGGGCGAACCTCCACGCATGTGACTCAGCGCACGAGCATCTACATCGTGACCATGTGAAGAGCGGCCGCGCGGCGCCGGCTTTTGCCATTCTCACGGCGCCTGGCTATCATGTGCAGCGGACCGCGCCATGCTGCACAACCGTCGAGCCACCCACGACTACGAGATCCTGGAACGCTTCGAGGCCGGCATGGCGCTGACCGGCAGCGAGGTCAAGTCGCTCAGGCAGGGGGGAGGCTCCATCGTCGGAGCCTTCGCGAGGCTGCGCGGCGGCGAGGTGTTCCTCGAAGGGATGACCATTCCCACCTATAGCGAGGCGAGCTACAACAACCACGAACCCACACGGGCGCGGAAGCTGCTGCTCAAGCGCCGCGAGATAGCGGAGATCGCCCGCGGGCTCGAGCGCAGAGGGCTGACGCTGGTACCGTTGCGGGTGTACTTCAAGGACGGCTGGGCCAAGGCCGAGGTGGCGCTGGCTCGCGGCAAGAAGCTCCACGACAAGCGACGCGCCGCCGCCACCAAGGACGCGGAGCGGGAGATGGACCGGGCGATGAGCCGGCGCGAGCGCGAGGCGTGACGCCGAGCCAGCGGGCCGTCCGGGTCCTGGCCGTCCTGCTGCTGGCGTCGGTGCTCGGCGCCAGCCTGGCCCAGACGGCACTGGTGGTCAACGGCGTGAGCGTGGACGGCAGCACCTCCAGCCTCGTCGAGGGCACCTCGTACGCGCCCGCCGCCGCCTTCGCCAGCGCACTTGGCGCCCGCTACTTCACCGACACCGACACCACCGTGGCCACGCTGCAGCTGGGCGGTCACCTGCTGGAGGCGAAGGTCGCGACCGGCCCCTCGAAGGCCGACGTCGCCGGCGCGCTCACGCTCGACGGCCGGCCGCTCACGGGTCCGGCCGCGGTGATGCAGGATGGCGACCTCTACCTGCCGGTGAAGCCGGTGGCGGAGGCACTTGGCGGCAAGGTCGCCTACCTGGCGGAGCAGAAGACGGTGGTGGTGGTCCAGCCTCGCGCCGAGCTGACCGCGCTGCGCGCGCAGGGAACGGGCGGCAGCCAGCAGCTGGTGCTGCAGCTCTCGGCGCCCGTCGGCTTCTCGCGCTTCTACAACCAGCCGGTCGCCACCCTCCAGCTTCACTTCGACCGGACCGACGTCGCCGCGAGTCTCCCCGGCGTGCAGGGGCAGAGCTTCGTGAGGGCGGACGCCAGCGCTGCCGGCGACGGCACCGACGTACGCGTGCAGCTCGCCGCCAACACCGACTACCGTGTCTACAGCGAGCCCGACGGGTCGGGCTTCCGGGTGGTGGTGACGTTCGCTCCCGCCAGCGCCAGCCAGAAGGCGGCGGCCCACATCGTCATCGACCCCGGACACGGCGGCCAGGATCCCGGCATCGACTTCCCGGGCTACGGCAGCGAGGCGTCGCTGACGCTGGCCTTCAGCCAGCGGCTGCAGAGGATCCTGGAGGGCCGCGGGTTCGACGTCACCCTCACCCGCACCGGCGACTACGGGGTGGACGCGGCCACGCGCTCGCGCGACGGTATCGGGGCCGATCTGTTCGTCTCGATCCACGGCGCGGTGCTGCCGGCAGGGCAGTTCAACGCCTACTACCTCTCCGACGCCGCCAGCGTCGCATCGTTGGCCATGGCCATCCGCAAGAACGCTCAGAGCGCCGTCCAGGGGCAGGATGTCAGCGCGCTGCGGCGCAAGATCCTGCTCGGCCTGGTGCCGCAGCTGGACGTGGGCAAGAGCTTCGCCAACGGGCTCGGCAGCCAGCTGTTCCAGAACGGCGGCTACCGGGCCAGCACCACCGAGGGGGCGCCGCTCTACGTGCTCGGCGGTGCCGCCGGCCGCGGCGTGATGCTGGAGTTCAGTCCGCAGGATCTCGCGTCCGACAGCCTTCCGGCGGCGCTGGCAGGCGCGCTGGTGAACCTGCTCGCCTCGGGAGGGGCAACGCAGTGACCGATCCTCGCGGCCGGCAGCCGAGCGTCTGGCGGCGTCTCGCCACCCCCTACCTGGCGATCGCTGTCCTGGCGTTCCTCGGCAGCGCGGTGTTCTTCCTGGTCGGCCACGGGCCGCAGGTGAGCAGGCCGGCCTCCGTCGACATCAAGCCGCCGCAGGCGAACGCCCGGACCCACAGCCGGGAGGTTCGCCTGGTGCTGGTCGACGCCGGCGGCCTGGCCCGCCCCCACTTCGAGACCCTCGAGCTGCCCGACGATCCGGCCGCCCAGTTGGAGACGATCCTGGGCGCGTTGCGCTCGTCCATGGGCAAGGATGGCAGCTGGCCGCAGAATCTCGCCACTCCGCAGGTCTTCGTTCAGCAGGCGAACCGCCAGGAGATCGCCGTGGTCGACATGGTCGAGACCGCACCGGTGGCAGTGGGCGTGTCGCAGGAGCTGCAACTGCTGCACTCGATCCGGCAGACGGTGCTGGCCAACGGTGCGGACGAGGTGCGCTTCCTGCGGAACGGGCGCCCCAGCGCTACCTTCCTGGGGCACGTGGCGGTCACCACCGGCATGTAAGGCTGCCACGGGTCACGGGTACATGCGGGTGAGCATGCGCGGGAACGGCACCACCTCGCGCAGGTGTTTGGCGCCCGTGATCCAGGCCAGCGTCCTCTCCAGGCCCAGCCCGAAGCCGGAGTGCGGCACGCTCCCGTAGCGGCGCAGGTCGAGGTACCAGCCGAACGCCTCGCGCGGCAGGCCGTGCGCCGCGATGCGCTCCTCCAGCAGCGCCAGCTCGTGGATGCGCTGCGATCCGCCGATGATCTCCCCGTACCCCTCCGGCGCGATCATGTCGTCGCACAGCACGCGGCTGGGATCGTCGGCCAGCGGCTGCATGTAGAAGGCCTTGGTGTGCGCGGGCCAGCACTCCACCAGCACCGGCCGGTCGAAGCGCCCACCGAGGATGGTCTCGTGCGGAGCGCCGAAATCGTCGCCCCACGTCAGCGCCTCGCCGGCCTCCTCCAGCAGCGCCAGCGCCTCGTCGTAGCTGAGCCGCGGGAAGCCGCCCTCGGCGGTCGGCTCCAGGCTCCGAGGGTCGCGCCCGAGGAGCTCCAGCTCGCTGGACCGGCGCTCCAGCACCCGACCGACGAGGAAGGACACCAGCTCCTCCTGGAGCTGCATGTTGCCCTCGTGCTCGAGGTAGGCCACCTCGGGCTCGATCATCCAGAACTCCAGCAGGTGCCGCCGGGTCTTGCTCTTCTCGGCGCGGAAGGCGGGGCCGAAGGTGTACACCTTGCCGAAGGCCATGGCGCCGGCCTCGGCGTAGAGCTGGCCGGACTGCGACAGGTAGGCGTTGCCCTCGTCGAAGAGCTCGATCTCGAAGAGGTTGGTGGTGCCCTCCACCGCGGTGGGCATGAAGAAGGGAGCGTCGAAGCGCAGGAAGCCGCGCTCGCCGAAGAAGTCGTGGACGGCACGCTCGACCTCGTCGCGGATGCGCAGCGCGGCCCAGGGCCCGCGGTGCCGCAGGTAGAGGTGGCGGTGCTCGAACAGGAAATCGACGCCGTGCTCCTTGGGCGTGATGGGGTAGTCGGTCGCCGGGCCGACCTGCCGCACCTCGCTCACCCCCAGCTCCACGCCGCTGGGGGCGCGGGCGTCCTCGCGCACCACGCCGGTAACGATGACGCTCGTCTCCTGCGTGAGCGCACGGGCGCGTACGAACGCTTCCTCGCCGGCCTCCGCGCGCGTGATCACACCCTGGACGAAGCCGCTGCCGTCGCGCAGCTGAAGGAAGGCGATCTTGCCGCTGGAGCGGAGGTTGGTGAGCCAGCCCTGCACCTGGACGGTGTCGCCGACGTGCCCGGGGAGAAGCTCGATGGGGGTCGCTGCCATGCCTGGGAGTCTAACAGTGGCGGCGCACGCCGTCGTCGAC
This sequence comes from uncultured bacterium, assembly GCA_964496495.1. Taxonomy (GTDB): domain Bacteria; phylum Deinococcota; class Deinococci; order Deinococcales; family Trueperaceae; genus JASBRS01. The sequence continues at coordinate 6,252 of CAZBZU010000038.1, read as the reverse complement.
GGGGCTTCGCCCTGGATGAGGCGCGCTCCAGGCGTTCCGCTCAGGGGCTCCCCTGGGCGAGCGCCTCGTCGAACGCGGCCACCACGCCGCAGTCCTCGACGTCGCCGGCGACGTCGGAGAAGTGCTCGAGCAGCTCCGGCGCGCTGTTGGCCATCACCACCGGGTGCCCCACCTCCTCGAGCATGGGCACGTCGCCGGTACTGTCCCCGACCGCCATGATGTCCTGCAAACGCATGCGCAGGACCTCCGCGACGTGGCGAACGGCGCTGGCTTTCGACACCCCCAGGGCCGTCACGCTCACGAAGGCGGTGTGCGTCAGCGCGGGGCTGGTGGCGATCGACACCTGCACGTCATCGCCCGAGGCCGCCACCACCAGCGGGATCTCCTGGGCCGGCACCACCCACTGCGCCCGCACCACGGGCTCGTTCTCCACCACATCCTCGAGGTCGCGCACGATGGCGCTCACGCCGATCATCTTGGCGTGCGCTTCGCTCATGTCGGTCTTGCGCTCGACGAAGAGGTTGCTGGGAGTGTAGAGCTCCAACACCCGGCCGAGCCTGCGCGCCTGCTCCAGCAGCTGCCGGGCCGTGGCCTCCTTGAGGGCCGACGCTTTGAGCGTCTCGCCGTCGGGATAGGCGATGTGCGCACCGCTCTGGAAGACGTGGGGTACGGCGGGGCCGAGCCGCAGCGCCACCCGCTGGGCGACGCCGAAGGCGGGCCGCCCGGTGCACGCCATCAGCTTCACGCCCGCCTCCCGCACCCGCTCGGCCGCTTCCCACACGCAGTCCTGCACCGTTCCCTGGGCGCCGATCAGGGTGCCGTCGAGGTCGAGGACGATGAGCGGGATCATAGCGCCCGCTCGCTCGCCACCACCAGGCCCAGCTCCTCGAGCTGGGCCCGGTCGAGCGTGGCCGGCGCCCCGGTGAGGGGGTCGATGCCGCGCTGGTTCTTGGGGAAGGCGATGACGTCGCGGATGCTGGCGGTGCCGGCGAGCAGCATCACCAGACGGTCCAGACCCCAGGCGATCCCGCCGTGGGGCGGCGCGCCGTAGCCGAGGGCGTCCAGGAAGAAGCCGAAGCGCCGCTCGGCCTCGGCGTCGTCGAAGCCGAGCGCCCGGAACATGCGCCGCTGCACGTCGAGGCGATGGATACGCAGGCTGCCGCCGCCGATCTCGTTGCCGTTGAGCACCAGGTCGTAGGCGTAGGCTCGCACGGCTCCCGGGTCGCGCTCCAGCAGCTCCAGATCGTCGTCATGCGGCCGGGTGAAGGGGTGGTGCATGTAGGTCCAGCCGCCCGACTCCTCGTCCTCCTCCAGGAGTGGGAAGTCGACCACCCACAGGAACGCGGTGGCGGCCGGGTCGAGCGCCAGCCCCAGAACCTCCGGGAGCCGCGAGCGGACCGCGCCCAAGGCGGTGCAGGCCACCTTCCAGCGGTCCCCGACCAGCAGCAGCACATCCCCTTCGTCCGCGGCCCGGCCCGCCAGCGCCGCGGTCTCGCCCTCGCCGAGGAACTTGGCGATGGGCCCGCTGAAGGTTCCGTCGGGGCCGCGCTTGAGCCAGGCCATGCCGCCGGCGCCGTAGCGCTTGGCGTGCGCCTGCAGCTCGTCCAGGACGCGGCGGGTGAGCGGGCCCGCCTGGGCGGCCGGCACCCTCAGCGCCTTCACCGCGCCGCCGCCGTCGAGCACCGCGGCGAAGGCGCGGAAGGCGGTGCCCTGGAACGCATCCGACACGTCCTGAAGCGGCAGCTCGAAGCGCGTGTCGGGCTTGTCGCTGCCGTAGCGGTCCATCGCCTCGCGGTAGCCGAGGCGGGGGAACGGTGTGGCGATCTCCGCACCGGTGGCGGCCGCAACCACGGCTCGCAGCAGGCCCTCGTTGAGCTCCAGGATGTCGTCCTGCTCGACGAACGCCATTTCCACGTCGAGCTGGGTGAAGTCCGGCTGCCTGTCGGCACGAAGGTCTTCGTCCCGGAAGCAGTGTGCCACCTGGAAGTAGCGATCGACGCCGGCCATCATCAGCAGCTGCTTGAAGAGCTGGGGCGATTGCGGCAGGGCGTAGAAGTGGCCCGGCCTCAGCCGGGCGGGGACCACGAAGTCGCGGGCGCCCTCCGGCGTGGACAGGGTGAGCAAGGGCGTCTCCACCTGCACGAACCCGAGGGCATCGAGATGATCCCAGATGGCTTTGGTGACGCGGTGTCGCAGCCGCAACGGCGCGAGCGCCTCGGGGCGGCGCAGGTCGAGGTAGCGGTGCTTGAGCCGCAGGTCCTCGCTGACCTCGCGCACGTCAACGCTGCCGTCGACCAGGAACGGTGGGGTGCGGGCGGGGGAGAGCACCTCGAGGTGCTCGGCCACGACCTCCACCTCGCCGGTCGCGCTGCGCTGGGAGCGCTGCGCCTCGGGACGCAGCCGCACCGTGCCCCCGACCTCCACCACGAACTCGCTGCGCAACGCCTGGGCCGCCTCGAATGGCGCGGCATCATCCGGCTCCACCACGACCTGGGTGAGACCCTCGCGGTCCCTCAGGTCGATGAAGATGACGCCTCCCAGGTCCCGTCGGCGGTTGACCCAGCCCTGCAAGAGGACGTGTCGGCCGGCGTCCGAGGCGCGCAGGGCCCCGCAGGAATGGCTTCGTCTCATGCCCGAGAGCTTATCAGAGGGCCGCATCGGCCGCGCCGCGTGTGGCGAGCGTCATGGGGCGCCGCGCGCGCCGGACGTGGGATGGGCCGTGACTCAGGCGTGCTCGTCCAGGAAGCGTGCGAGCTCGTCCTCGGCGACCTCGGTCTGCTCCCCGGTCGCCAGGCGCTTGAGCTGCAGCACGCCGCGGCTGCGCTCGGTGTCGCCGCGCAGACCCGCGAAGACGGCCCCGCTGCGATCGGCGTCGCGGAGTCCCTTGCCAGGGTTGCGTCGGACGTAGGCGTGCTCGACGTGGCGGCCGCGGCGCAGGCGCACCGCCATCCGGGCGACCTCCGCCACGGCGGGCTCGTCGAGCGGGACCAGGAAGAGCAGCGGCCGCGGCTCATCGGCGTGGACCGCTCGCTCCTGCGCCATGGCGTCGAGCACCCGCTCGCTTCCCAGTGCCCAGCCCACGCCGGGCAGGGGCGGCCCGCCGAGGTTCTCGATGAGGCCGTCGTAGCGGCCGCCACCGCCGAGGGCCGACTGCGCTCCGATGCCCTGGGCGTGCGCCTCGAAGGCGGTGCGGCGGTAGTAGTCGAGGCCGCGCACGATGCCCGGGTCGATCTCGAACGGTACCTGCCAGTCGCGCAGGTGGCCCGTCACCTCGTCGAGGTGGGCGCGGGCCGCCTCGCCCAGGAAGTCGACGGGACGCTTCAACCCCGCCAGCAAGGCCTGGTCCTGCTCGGCCTTGCTGTCGAGCACGCGCATCGGGTTGAGCCGCAGCCGCTCGCGGCTGGTCTCGGACAGCTCCGCCTGGTGCGGCTCCAGCGCCTGCCGCAGGTAGGCATTGTAGGCCGCCCGGTCCTCGGGGTCGCCTACCGAGCCGACGCGCATGTGGACGCGCGCGAGGCCGCAACGGCGGAGGATGGCATAGAGCAGCTGCACCGCCTCGGCGTCGGCCAGGGCCTGCGACAGCCCGATGATCTCCAGGTTGAGCTGATGGAACTGGCGGTAGCGCCCCCGCTGGACGTTCTCGGCCCGGAACAGCGGGCCTGCGCTCCACAGCTTCACCGGGGTGGGCAGGGTGTGCATGCCGTGCTCGATGAAGGCCCGCAGCACCCCCGCGGTGAACTCGGGCCGCAGCGTGAGCCGGCGCCCGCCGCGGTCCTCGAAGCTGTACATCTCCTTCTGGACCACCAGGTCGGCCGAGGCTCCGACCGACTTCTCGAAGACCTCGCTGTACTCGAACACCGGCGTGGTGAGCTGGCGGGCGCCGGCTCGGCCGAACTCCACCGCCGCCGCCTCGGCGAGCTGTCGCCAGGCGGGTTGCTCGTCGGGCAGGATGTCGTGGGTGCCCTTGACGGCTTGGGACCTCATAGGCTGAAAGTCTACACCGCGCGTCCTGCGCGCCCCGGCCGCGCGCCGGTACACGACGGAGGGCCGCCCGCGGGCGGCCCTCGCGATGCTTCCCTGCGGACCGGCGTCAGGGCAGGTTGGCAGGCAGCCCGTTCGACTTGACCCCGTTCGCTACCACGAACACGAAGCCGTAGCCCGGGCTCTGGGGTTCCGTGAACTCGATGCGGCTGGCCGACCACGAGGTGGGCGTGACCTTCATGCCACCGTCGCCGTTCATGTCGGCGCCGACGAGCACGTAGCTGTTGGCGTTCTGACCGCTCTGGCTGTCGCCGAAGTAACGGCCCTGGAGCACCACGGTTCCGCCGGCGGTCTGCGGCGGCGTCACGGCGATCAGGGTCGGCACCACATTGGTGCCCACTTGCGGGGTGGGCGCGCACGCAGCGATGAGGGTGGCGAGCACCCCGAGCGCAATCCAGGCAAGACGCTTCACGGTCTCCTCCTCGTCCACCAGAGCGTATGGTGGCGCCGGGCACGCGTCAATGGGAAGTTTCATAGCCTGGGCGCGCCCTCGGCAGGCACTCGCGCGTCCCCCGCGGTACGATCCTGGCGTGACCAGCCACGCCTTCGCTTACCTGGCGCGCCTGAAGCTCATCCTCCGGTGGGGCCTGATGCGCAACACCCGCGGCGAGAACACCCAGGAGCACAGCCTGCAGGTGGCGATGGTGGCCCACGCCCTGGCGCTCATCCGGGTGCGGGTCTTCGGCGGTCGGGCCGACCCCGAGCGCACCGCCCTGCTGGCGGTGTTCCACGATGCCGAGGAGGTGATCACCGGGGACGTGCCCACCCCCATCAAGTACTTCAATCCGGCGATCGCGAGTGCCATGACCGGCATCGGCTCGGTGGCGCGGGAGCGGCTGCTGGAGATGTTCCCGGAGGCATTGCGGGAGGACTACCGGCCGCTGCTGCTGCCGCAGGACGGCGACGCCGAGGCGTGGCGGCTGGTGAAGCTGGCCGACAAGATCGCCGCCTACCTGAAGTGCCTAGAGGAGGCGGTCGCGGGAAACGGCGAGTTCGCCAGCGCCGAGCAGGCCATCCGTGCCGAGCTGGAGGCCGTCGAGGAGCCCGAGGTGGGCTACTTCATGGCGACCTTCGTGCCCAGCTTCCGGCTCACGCTGGACGAGCTGGGCTGAGCCGACGCCGGCCGGCCACGCGCACGAGTTCACGAGCAAGTCTCATGTGACGTCGTGAAAGCTCACCATGGACGGGGAGCGGGGGAGAGGCGGACCCGCCGCCGCGGGCAACGGGAGCCCGCCCGGGGCTGATAGACTCTTCTGGTGCCTTCTCGCCCGTGACACGGCAGCGGCGGCGAGGAGCGGCCGAGACGCCGGAGGTGGTGGCCATGTTCGAGGCTCCCGACATGGACGTGCAACGGGACGAGCTGCTCGAGCTGGTCGAGGCGAGACGCTTCGAGGAGCTCCGCACCCGGCTCCGCGACCGCGAGCCCGGCGAGCTCGCCGAGCTGATGGACGACCTGCCACACGAGGCCGAGGCGGTGATCTTCCGCATCCTGCCGCGCGAGCTGGCGGCCGACACCTTCGAGTACCTGCGCGTCGATGCGCAGGAGCGGCTGCTGCGGGCCATAGGCGATCGCGAGGTGGGCCGCATCCTCAACGACATGTCGCCCGACGACCGCACCGCGCTGCTCGAGGAGCTGCCCGGCAAGGTGACGAAGCGGCTCCTGAACCTGCTGTCGCCCGACGAGCGCAGCGTGGCGACGCGCCTGCTCGGCTACCCCGAGGACTCCGTCGGGCGCCTGATGACGCCCGACTACGTGGCGGTGAAGCCCCACTGGACGGTCGCCGACGCGCTGACGCACATCCGCCAGTTCGGCAGCGACTCCGAGACGCTCAACATGCTCTACGTGACCGGCAAGGGCGGCGTGCTCATCGACGACCTGCGCATGCGCGAGCTGCTGCTGGTGCCCCCCGACACCCGCATCGAGGAGCTCATGGACCGCCAGTTCGTCGCGCTCGAGGCGACGCAGGACCAGGAGGAGGCGGTGAGCGCGTTCCGCCACCTCGACCGCACGGCCCTGCCGGTGACCGACAGCGGCGGCATCCTGGTCGGCATCGTCACCGTGGACGACGTGCTGGACGTTGCCGAGGAGGAAGCCACCGAGGACTTCCACAAGCTCGGCGGCGTCGAGGCCTTCGACGAGCCCTACCTTCGGCTCAGCATCCCCGCCCTGGTGCGCAAGCGCGCGGTGTGGCTGGTGATGCTGTTCATCGG
>CAZBZU010000037.1:30647-32598 GCA_964496495.1 uncultured bacterium | reverse complement strand
GACGCGCTGGGCTACGACGCCGAGCTCGGCGACCCGCTCTACAAGCACTGGCCCGTGCTGCTGCTGCGGCGAGCCAGCGGTCGCTGGGCGGCGCTGGTGGTCGACGTGCCCTTCAGAATGGTGTTCGACCTGGGGGCCGAGATCCACAACTACCTGGGACCCTTCCGCTACCTGCAGGCGTCGGGCCCCGGCCTCGCCACCTACGTCGTGACCGCCCCCGATCTGCCGACGCTTCTTGGCCGCCTGACGAGCCTGCTCGGCCGCCCCCCGCTGCCGCCACGCTGGACCCTCGGCTACCTCGCCTCGGGCATGGCCTACGCCGACGCCGAGGACCCCGAGGCGGCCCTGCTCGCCTTCGCCGAGCGCTGCCGGCAGGAAGGCATCCCCGTCGACGGCATGCACCTGTCCTCGGGGTACACCCTGCGCCAGGGGCGGCGCTACGTGTTCACCTGGTCGCCGCGCATCGCCGACCCGCGCCGGCTGCTGGCCGCTCTGGCCGAGCGCGGCCTGCGGTTGATCGCCAACGTCAAGCCCGGCTTGCTCGTCGATCACCCGGACTATGCGGGGCTGGCCGAGCGCGGCGCCTTCCTGCGGACCGCCGAGGGCGGCACCCAGAAGGGTGAGTTCTGGGGCGGCCAGGGCAGCTTCCTCGACTTCACCAACCCCGTCGCCGGCGACTACTGGCGCGAGCGGGTGGCCACGCAGCTGCTGGACGTCGGCGTCGACGGCATCTGGAACGACAACAACGAGTTCGCCGTGGAGGACGCCTTCACCGCCGGCGGCGAGCCGGCGCACCCGGCGACGCAGATGCGCGCCATGGCGCGCGCCTCGTTCGACGCCTGCCGAGCTGCCCGGCCGGAGCGGCGCCCCTATGTGATCAGCCGCTCGGCCTCGCTGGGGGTGCAGCGCCTGGCACAGACCTGGAGCGGCGACAACCGCTCGGAGTGGCGCTCGCTGCGCTTCAACACCGCCATGGGGTTGTCACTGGGCCTCAGCGGCTACGCCAACCACGGTCACGACGTGGGCGGCTTCGCCGGGCCGGCGCCCGACCCCGAGCTGTTCCTGCGCTGGGTGCAGCAGGGCGTGTTCTACCCGCGGTTCGTGATCCACTCCTGGAAGGAGCCAGCGACCGAGCCGTGGAGCCATCCCGAGGTGCTGCCCGCGGTGCGGGAGGCGCTGGCGCTGCGCTACCGCCTGCTCCCCTACCTCTACAGCCTGTTCTTCGAGCACGCTGAGACGGGCGCGCCCCTGATGCGGCCGCTGTTCTACGTCTTCGACGTCGACGAGGCCTTCGACCAACCCTTCAGCTTCCTGCTCGGTCCCGCCATCCTGGTGCCGGGAGAGGCGTTCGCTCCGGGCGTGCGGGAGGCCGACGTGCGGCTCCTGGGAGCCGAGGGCTGGTACGGCCTCGACGACGGGCGCTTCCACCCCTCCGGCCTGCGGACCCTGCCCTTCCCCCTCGAGGTGGTGCCGGCGCTGGTCCGGGGGGGCTCCATCCTGCCGCTGTCCGCCGCTCCGTCTGGCGACGGGGGCCACCCCGACGACGTGAGCGAGCTGCGCCTCTACCCCCACCCGGCGGGCGGCAGCGGCAGCTTCCGGCTCTACCTCGACGACGGCCACAGCCTCGCTCACCGGCAGGGCCGGCGCAGCATCGTGGACCTGCGGCTCGGCTGCGCCCATGACGCGATCACGCTCGAGGCGGTCCCACAGGAACTCGGCTACCCCCTGCCAGCGGCGCGCGTCACGGTGCGGCTGCCTGCCGGCGAGACCCGGCCCTTGCGGCTCGGTGCCGGCTTCGCCGACCCCGGCGTGGAGCACGAGCGCGGCGGCTGGCGCGAGCTGACGGCGCGCTGGGACCCCGCTGCCTGAGTGGCCCCGGCTGCGGGCGCCCCGGGTACTGCACGTCAGCACCTGCACCTCAGCACCTGCACCTCAGCACCTGCACCTCAGC
>CAZBZU010000037.1:0-30547 GCA_964496495.1 uncultured bacterium | reverse complement strand
TCAGCACCTGCACCTCAGCACCTGCACCTCAGCACCTGCACCTCAGCGCAGGAACGCCTGCTCCAACCCCCCATCCACACTCACGATCTGCCCCGCCGTCTTCGGCAAGCGCTCACCACACAACAAGAACGCCGCCTCCGCCTGATCCTCCAACGTCACCGGCACCTTCGTCAGGGTCCGCTGCGCATAGAACCCCGCCAGGCGATCACGCAGCGCCTCGGTATCCTCATCCTCACCAAACTCGATGCCGTACTTCACCAGCGACGACACCACCCGCTCCCGCGGGAACATCGAGCTGCCGTACACCACCGTCGCAGGCGCCAGGCCGTTCACCCGCACCAGCGGCGCCAGCTCGATGGCGAGCTCGCGCACCAGGTGGTTGGCCGCCGCCTTGCTGGCGTCATACGCCAACGACCCCGCCTTGGGCACCGTGGCGTTCACGCTCGTCGTCAGCACCAGCGTGCCCGTCAGCCCCTGCTTGGCCCACATGCGCCGCGCCTCATCCGCCACGATGTAGCTGCCGGTCACATTCACCGCGAAGGTGAGACCCCACTTCTCATCCGCCACCCGACCCTCACGATCCGGAGGAACGAACACGCCGGCCGTGACGATGACGCTGTCGATGCCTCCGTAGGCCAGCGCCACCCGGCTCAACAGGTGCCGCACGCTCTCGCGGCGGGTGATGTCCACCTCCACCCCCACCGCCGGCCCACAGCCACTGATGCCCGACCCGGCCACGCCGATGCCCTGGCCGAGGCGTTCCTCCAGCTGGCTCGCGGTGCCCGCAGCCGCACCCCCGTCCACATCGGCGCAGACCACCTGCGCGCCCTCTCGCGCCACCCGCAAGGCGACCGCCTTGCCAATGCCGCTGCCGGCTCCGATCACCACCACCACGCGCCGGGCGAGCTCCTTCTCGGGCGGCATGCGCCGCAGCTTCGCCTCCTCCAAGGCCCAGTACTCGATGTCGAACGCTTCCTGCTGCGGCAGCGCGATGTAGGCATCGAGCGCCTCCGCCCCCCGCATCACCTCGACCGCCGCGTTGTAGAACTCCGCCGTCACCCGCGACTCGCTCTTCGACTTGCCCCACGCGATCATGCCCAGCCCCGGCACCAGGATCACCGTCGGGCTGGGGTCGCGCATCGCCGGCGAGCCCGGCCGCCTACACGCCTGGTAGTACGCCGCATAATCCCGCCGATACCCTTCCAGGCCCGCGCGAAGCTTCTCGACCAGCGCCTCCGTGGACTCGCCCTGCGGATCCCAATCCACGTACAACGGCTTGATCTTGGTGCGCAGGAAGTGGTCCGGGCAGGAGGTGCCCAGCTCCGCCAGGCGCGGCGCGTCCACGCTGTTCACGAACCCGAGCACCGGCCCGTCGGACTGCACCGTCCCGATGAAGCGCCTCTCCCGCGACACCATCCCCCGCAACGCCGGCAGCACCTCAGCCAGCACCTCGTCACGGCGCTCCTCGCCGAGCGGCCGGCAGCGCACGCCGCCGAACGTCTTCGCCCCCTCGTCGCGCTCTTCGATCGCCCGCGCCGCCTGCTCGATCAGTCGCAGCGACAGCTCGTAACACGCCTTGTCGTCGTCGGCCCAGTTGATCAGCCCGTGCTGACCGAGGATGATCCCCTTGATACCGGGACGCTCCTCGATGGTGCGGGCGAGCGCCAGGCCCAGATCGAACCCCGGCCGCTGCCACGGCAGCCACGCCACCTCGTCGCCGTAGATGTCCCGCATCAACCGCTCGCCGCCCATCGCCGCCGCCAGCGCGATCACCGCATTCGGATGCGTGTGATCCACGTGCTTGAACGGCACGAACGCGTGCAGCGGCGTGTCGATCGAGCTGGCCCGCGGGTTGAGGTCGAACACGGCGTGCGCGTACGCCGCCACCATCCGGTCCTCCGCGGCCGACTTGGGGCCCTTGTCGGGGTCCGCTTGGTACTGCTCCCGCAGGATGCGTAGCCTATCCATGTACAACGACGCGAAGTTCTCACGCCTCGAGGTCCGCAGGTCGCCCCCGGACCCCTTCACCCACAACACCTCGACGTCCTCTCCGGTCAACGGATCGGGCATCACCACCTTGCTGCTGGTGTTGCCGCCCCCCGTATTCGTGACACGCTGATCCGACCCCAGCAGGTTCGAGCGGTACACCAGCCGCTCCACCGGATCCAACCCCGCAGCCACCTCGTCGTCCCAGCCGTAGCGAACATGCCGGAACTCCTCCGGCAGGAACGCACCCACGTCACGCGACCTCGTCATCCGCAACTCCCTTCCACGACCGCCGCGAGGCGGTCACGCCGGTCCCCCGCGCGTGCCCCTGGCGGCTCATACTCCGGTTCCTGGAACGCTCGGGCCCGTGCGTCACCCGGGTGCCTCCGCCGCCGCGTCGTCGGACGCGGCGACGATCACCGTCGCGCCCGCCGCCTCCAACGCCTCCAGAACGTCGTCCGGGGGCTCCTCGTCGGTGATCAGGACATCCACGTCGCTCAGCGACGCACAGCTTCCGAGCGCGACCTCACCGAACTTGGTGTGATCCACCAGCGCGACCCTGCGCTTGGCCGACGCCAGCAGCTGTTGCTTCATCTCCACCTCGGCGAGATGCGCATCCGTGAACCCGGCGTCGACCGTGAACCCCTTGGAGGAGAAGAACGCCAGGTCGGTGTGCAGCCTTCGCAGCTGGCTCGTGGCCAGAGGGCCGGAGAACGAGCGGGCCGGGCCGTAGAACGCGCCCCCCACCAGGATGAAGGGAATCTGGGCAGCGGCCAGGGCGTTGGCCGCGTCCAGGCCCGCCACCACCGCGCTCACGGCGTGCCCCGCCAGCTGGTCGATCAGCGTCAGGGACGTGGTGCTGGCATCGAACGCGATGGTGTCGCCTTCCCGTATGAGCCGCAGGGCTCGCATCGCGATCTTCCGTTTGGCCGCTCGGTTGCTGTCCGCCCGGCGCTGGTAGGAGACCTCGGCTGCCGCCTGCGGGTGCGCTTCCGCGCCTCCGCGCGTGCGCTCGACCAGGCCCCCCTCCGCCAGAGCGTCGAGGTCGCGCCGGATCGTCATGGCGTGGACGTGGAAGTCCTTCGCGAGGTCCCTCACGCGCACCACGCCACTCACCGCGGCGCGCCTGAGGATCTCCCTTCGCCGCTCCGCCGGCAGCATCGGCTCACCTCGGTGGTTGGCCCCGGGGTGCGCCCCCGGCCGGCGTGACGGCATCGCTATGCCCCCGCCGACGCGCTGGCGGGCGGGCGCTGCGCTCGGTCGAACGGTCTCGTCATCACGTGGCTTCGGGTCCGCTCCTGGCCGGGTGTGTCGAGCATGGCCGCCCCGGAGAGTCCTCACACGTACGCACAGCAATATGATACCCCCGTGTCCGATTCCGTTCTATAGTGTGCCAAGCTCGAGGAACGGATACGGGAAGCGGCGGTGCCAGCACGCGCCACGGCGTCTCGGCTCCCCGCAGAGACGCATGGGAGAGGCACAGATGACCTCGGACGCCAGTGCCGAGTCGATCACCCAGGCGGTGGTCCGGCTCGCCAATGCTCTAGGTGACGGCACGCAGAGGCTCGCCATCCTCGGAGAGGGCAACGTCAGCGCCGACTGCGGGGACGGCAGCCTGGCCGTGAAGGCGTCGGGCTCGATGATGGCGACCATGACCGTCGAGGATGTAGTGCGCCTGCGGCAGGCGCCGCTGCTCGAGCTCGTGGATCGCGCCGACCACGCGGAAGGCGCGTCCTCGCCTGGCGACGTGGACGAGGCGCTGGCGGCCGCGGCCATCAGGCGCGACGGCCGCCGGCCCTCCGTCGAGGTGTTCCTGCACGCCGTCTGCCAGCGTGCCGGCGCTCGCTTCGTCGGGCACGTTCATGCAACGGCCTGCAACCAGATCCTCTGCAGCCGCCTCGGCGCGGCGCCCTTCGAACGGCACCTGTTCCCGGAGTCGGTGGTCGTCTGCGGCGCCGATCCGGTGGTCGTCCCGTACGTGGACCCGGGGCTGCAGCTCGGGGTGACGGCAAACCGCGAGCTCCACCGCTACGCCGCCTCCCACGCCGCCTCGCCCAAGCTGCTGCTGCTCGTCAACCACGGCATCGTGGCGCTCGGCGCGTCGGTCAACGAGGTCGTGGCGATCGCATCGATGGCCGAGAAGTGGGCGCGTGTGCTGGTGGGCGCCTTCGCCCTGGGCGGTCCGTCCTACCTGTCACGCGAGGCCGTGGCAGCCATCGACGGGCGGGAGGATGAGGACTATCGACGTCAGCGGCTTCACCGCGGCTAGCGATCACGAGGATGGTGGGCGTGCACTTCCTGGCGATTGACCTCGGCGCGTCCACGGGGCGGGTGATGGACGGCGAGTGGCGAGAGGACGGCCTGCGCCTCCGCGAGGTCCACCGCTTCGCCAACGACCCCGCTCGCATCCATGGCCGCTTGCACTGGGACCCCCTCCACCTCTGGAACGAGACCCTCGCGGGGCTCACCGCCTTCGCGTCCGAGGCCGGCGGCGCCGACCTGGCCGGCATCTCGGTAGACACCTGGGGGGTCGATTACGCGCTTCTGGACGGCGGCGGCAAGCTGATCGGGAACCCGTACCACTACCGCGACGACCGCACCACAGACGCCATCGACCGGGTGCTGGAACAGATCCCGGCGCGAACCTTGTACCAGACCACCGGCATCCAGCCGATGCAGATCAACACGCTCGTGCAGCTGTACAGCATGGTCGACAACGCCGACCCGCAGCTCTCCATCGCCGCCGGGCTGCTCTTCATGCCGGACCTCTTCGTCTACTGGCTCTCCGGCGAGCGGCTCAGCGAGTGCACGATCGCCTCCACGAGCCAGATGCTCGAGGTCGGACGGACGTCGTGGGCGGGCGCGCTGCTCGCGCGAATGGGCATCCCCAGCGAGCTGCTGCCGATGGTGGCGTCGCCGGGAACCGTGGTGGGGCCGGTCCTCGATCGGGTCGCCGGCGAGTGCAGCCTGCGACCGTCGCCCCGGGTGATCGCCGGCGCCAGCCACGACACCGCCAGCGCCGTGGCCAGCATCTCCGGCCTCACCGAGGACGCCGCCTACATCAGCAGCGGAACCTGGAGCCTGGTAGGGATGGAGCTCGAGCGGCCGAACACCAGCCCCGCGGCGGAACGCTTCGGGCTGACCAACGAGGCTGGTGTCGCCGGCAGAACGCTCCTACACAAGAACATCGTGGGTCTGTGGCTGCTCCAGGAGTGCCGTCGCCGCTGGTCCGGGAGCGCCGCCGGCCAACCGTGGGATCGGCTGCTTGCCGAGGCGCGCGACGCCGAGGCCCTGGTCAGCCTCATCGACCCGGACGATCCTTCCTTCCTGGCGCCTGCCGACATGCCGGAAGCGATCCTGGCGTACTGCCGGCGCCACGGCGAGCCGCCCCCGACGACGCGCGGCGCCATGGTCCGCTGCTGTCTGGAGAGCCTGGCGCTCAGCTACCGGCTGGTGCTCGACGGGCTGCAAGCGGTCACCGGTCGATCCATCACCCACCTGTTCATCGTCGGTGGGGGGAGCAGGAACGAGCTGCTGAACCAGTTCGCCGCGAATGCCTGCGCCGTTCCGGTGGTAGCCGGACCGGCCGAGGCGACCGCGGCGGGCAACATCGTCGCTCAGGCGCTCGCGGTCGGTCGGGTCCCCGACCTCGAGACGGCTCGCCGAGCGGTCGACTCTGTCGGGACGCGGAAGCGCTACGCCCCCCGCGACCCGGACCGCTGGCGGCTCGCTTACCAGCGCTTCGAGTCCCTGAAGGCCGAGCCGTCATGAGGCGGCCGTCGAGCGACCGAGCGGCACGCGACCCCCAGAGCGACCCCGCCACGCCGTGGCCCTCGCCGAGGGGCGCGGTGCGCCCGCCCGCCCGAGGCCAGCGGCCGACCAGCCAAGGAAAGGAGGCACCGCCAGCACGCTTCCAGGTTAGGCAGCTACGAAGATGAGGAGGTAATCAATGCGTACCATCAGGTTCAAGGTAACGGCGCTTGCGGTGATCGCCTCGATCGGGGCTCTCCTCCTCGGCGCCGCCCTGGCCCAGGGCTCGTCGTCCGGATCCATTTTCCTCGGCATCTCCACCAAGACGGTCACGAACCCGTGGGAGGAGTACTTCCAGGACAGCTTCAAGTGGTTCGCTCAGGATCACGGCTGGAAGTACATCGCGCAGGGCGCGAACGGCGATCCGGCGGTGCAGCTCAAGCAGGCGCGCGAGATGATCAACCGCGGCATCAACGGGCTGATCGTGTCCGCCCAGGACGCCAAGGCCGCCGTACCCATCGTGACCTACGCCAAGCAGAACAACGTGCCGGTGTTCACCGCCGACGCCGACATCGACTCGCCCGACGTGGTGATGTACGTCGGCTTCTCCGGCGAGCGGGCCGGCAAGGCACTGGGCGAGGACATCCTGGCATACCTCAAGAACAAGAACGGCGGCCCGACGGGCACCATCCTCGAGATGATGGGCCCGCTCGGCGGCGCCTCGGCTCAGCAGCGCAGCCAGGGCCTGCATGACGTGGTCGACCAGTACAGTGGCATCAAGGTGATCCAGGCCGAGGGCAACTTCCAGGAGCAACCCGGCAAGAAGGCCGCGGCCGCCAAGCTGCGCGCCAACCCCAACATCGACGCCGTCTACGGCGCCAACGGGCCGATGGCCTGCGGCGCGGTCTCCGCCATGCAGGACCTGGGGATCGATCCCACCAAGGTCTTCACCGCGACCATCGACGCCACGCCCTGCGTGATCAACCTGATCAACAAGGGCTTCATCCAGGAAGCGCTCGACCAGCCCGCGGGCTTCTACGTCCCCCTGGCCATGCACTACCTGGTGGCGTACATCCAGAACGGGCCGTCGGCGCTGCCCAAGGCGGGCACCACCGTCACCGGCAGCGAGCTCGATCTCAACACCAACGTCGAGCACGCCAGCATCCTGCCGTGGACGGACAACAGCGCCTGGGCGCCGGCAAACGTCACCACCGAGAACGGCCACCTGTGGCTCCAGACGAACGCCATCAAGGTGACCAAGGCCAATGCCAACAGCAAGGCGCTGTGGGCGAACGTGCCACTGGTTTCCGGTCAGTAGCTGACCGTGCAGCTCTAGACGTCGCCTCTCCGCCGCGCCGCCGCCAGCGGCGCGGCGGAGACGACACCCGCACCCCCGGCCCGTGGCGGCCGGCCCGCTCGAGGGAGCACGCCGTCGACGCCAACGCGTTCACCTGAGAGGTCGGCAGTGTCTGACAAGGTCGCCCGAAGCAGTACCGCGACGCGCATCCAGGTTGGTGTTCTGGACAATCTCATCTGGGTCATCACCCTGGCGTTGTTCGCTATCTTCTCGCTGACCATCCCGCACTTCTTCACCGGCAAGAACATCCAGTTCATGTTCTACGACGCCGCAGCCATCGGAATGCTGGTGTTCGCCGAGGCCATCGCACTCATCAGCGGAAACCTGGACCTGTCCGTGGCCCGCAACTCGGGCTTGACGGCGATGTTCGTCGGCATGTTGCTGACCCGCTGGGTTCCCGGGATCCCGGGCTGGGCGGGGATCATCCTCATGCCGGCCGTCGGCGGCATGCTGGGCGCGATCAACGGATTCTTCGTCGGGAGGGTGAAGCTCGACCCGTTCCTGGTGACGTTGTCGACCTTCCTGATGTTCGATTGGACCACCTATGTCATCAACAAGGGTGCCATCATCAACCTGGCGCCGGCGCTGGTGTTCCCCGGTGGCGAGAAGCTCTTCGGCATCTTCTTCGCCATCGTCGTGCTCTTCGCCGTGTTCGGCGTGATGCACTTCGTCCTGGAGCAAACGCGCTTCGGTGGCTACATCCGGGCCATCGGGGGCAATGCCGAGGCCGCCGGGATGAACGGGATCAACGTTCCCTGGATGAACTTCTGGGTCTTCACCCTGGCCGGCACCCTGGCCGGCGTCGCGGCCCTGCTGTACACCGGCTATCTGGAGTCCATCCCCAGCACGATCGCGTCCGGCGACGCCATCTTCCTGGCGTTCGCCGGCGCCATCATCGGCGGCGTCAGCCTGCACGGGGGCGAGGGCTCGATCGTCGGCGCCTTCGGCGGCGTGCTGCTGCTCGGCGTCATCGACACGGGCACCGCCATGACCAACGTCGACCCGGCCGTCCGGGGCGTGATCAACGGCGCCATCCTGCTGCTCGCCATCCTCATCGACAGGTTCCGCGTGACCTTGCGCGACCGCCTGTTACTGCCCAGTCGAGCCACGCGCGCGTCGCCGCCGGCGGAAGAAAGGCCCAGACCATGACAGCCACGACCCGCCCCGCACAGAGCGGGGATCCGCCCGAGGCGAGCGCCCGCGTCCCCCTGCTGCGGCTCGAGAACATCGAGAAGTGGTTCGGCACCGTGTACGCGCTCAGGGGCGTGACGCTGAGCATCTACCCTGGAGAGGTGGTCGGTCTCATCGGAGACAACGGGGCCGGCAAGTCCACCCTCATCAAGATCGTCTCGGGCGTCCTCCCGCAGACCAGGGGCAGCATCTCCTGGAAGGGGCAGCCCGTGCGGATCACCTCGGTCAAGACGGCGCGCGGCCTGGGCATCGAGACGGTCTACCAGGACCGCGCGGTCGTGGGCAACCTGAGCGTGGCGCAGAACATCTTCATGGGTCGCGAGCCGGTGAAGCGCCTCGGGTTCCTGCAGCGGGTCGACAAGGCCAAGATGCGCCTCGAGGCCGAGCGCCTCGCCCGCGATCTGGAGCTCAACATCCCCTCGCCCGACCAGCAGGTTCGCTTCTGCTCGGGCGGTGAGATGCAGGGCGTGGCGATATCGCGAGCGATGCACTTCCGGGCGTCGCTGGTCATCCTCGACGAGCCGACCACCGCCCTCGCGGTCAGTGGCGTGCACCGCGTGCTCAACTTCATCCGGCGACTGAGGGACGAGGACATCGCCTGTCTCTTCGTGACGCACAACCTCCACGACGTCCACGCCGTGGCCGATCGTTTCGTCATCATGCACCAGGGCACGGTGATCGCCAAGCGCGCGAAGAAGGACGTCACCGTGGAGCAGCTCACGTCCCTGCAGCTCGCGGGAACGGGATCCGGGGAGAAGAAGCATGACGCGACCCGCTGAAGCATCCGGGAGTGGCGCGCCCGCGCTGCCCATCCGAAGCGCCGTCCTCGTCGCCAGCGGTGACCTGCGGCTTTCCGCCAACCAGATGTGCTGGCCCGCTCAAGAGGCGATGGAGCGCCGGCTCACCGCCGCCCTGGAGGCCGAGGGTGTGGCGGTGAGGCGCGCCCACCCGTACGACCCCGCCGCCAAGCACGGCTTCATCAGCAGTCAGCGCATGGGCATGGACGTCTTCAAGAGCATCGACCCCCACGCCCCGGTGGTGGTCGCCGAGGCGGTGTGGCAGTACAGCCATCACGTCCTGCCCGGCCTCCTCCACCACCGGGGCCCGGTCCTGACCGTCGCCAACTGGAGCGGGCAGTGGCCGGGCCTCGTCGGCATGCTCAACCTCAACGGCAGCCTCACCAAGGCCGAACGCGCCTACAGCACCCTGTGGAGCGAGGACTTCACCGACGGGCCCTTCCGCGACCGGCTCCGCAGCTGGATCGAGACGGGCCGCCTGGAGCACGACCTCAGCCACGTCCACGACCTGGACCCCACCCACCTCAGCGACGGCGCCCGCACCCTCGGCGAGCTCGTCGCCCGCGCCATCAAGCGTGACAAGGCCATCCTCGGCGTCTTCGACGAGGGCTGCATGGGCATGTACAACGCCATCATCGACGACGCCCTGCTCAACCCGGCCGGCATCTTCAAGGAACGCCTGTCGCAGTCCGCTCTCCTGGCCGCCATGCAGCTGGTGGGCGACCGCGAGGCGCAGGCGGTCCGGAGCTGGCTCGACGCTCGCGGGATCACGTTCCACACCGGCAGCGACGAGGCATCCGAGCTCACCGACGCACAGATCCTCGCTCAGTGCAAGATGTACGTCGCCGCCGTGCGCATGGCCCACGACTTCGGCTGCGACGCCATCGGCATCCAGTACCAGCAGGGGCTCAAGGACATGGCGCCGGCCAGCGACCTCGTCGAGGGCCTGCTCAACAACGCCGAGCGCCCGCCCGTCAGCGACCCGGTCAGCGGTATGGAGCTGTACCCGGGCCAACCCCTGCCCCACTTCAACGAGGTCGACGAGTGCGCCGCCGTCGATGCCCTCGTCACCAACCGGGTGTGGCGGGAGCTCGAGCTCGACCCGGCCACCACCCTGCACGACCTCCGCTGGGGCGAGCAGTACCGCGGGCCCGACGCCGCCGGCAACGGCGTCGACGCCTTCGTCTGGACCCTGCAGATCAGCGGTGCCATGCCCGCCAGCCACATCGACGGCGGCTACGCCGCCGCCCACGGCTACCGCCAGCCCGCCATGTACTTCCCCAAGGGCGGCAGCACTCTCGCCGGCACGGGCAAGCCCGGCGAGGTGGTCTGGAGCCGGATCTACGTCACCGGCGGCGCGCTCCACGCCGACCTCGGCCGCGGAAGCGCGCTCAGGCTCCCCGAAGGCGAGACCCGGCGGCGCAGTCAAGCCACCACCCCCGAGTGGCCGATCGTTCACATGGTCGCCCACGGCGTCGACCGCGACCACATGATGGCCCGGCACAAGGCCAACCACATGCAGCTCGCCTACGCCAGCGATGCCGCCAGCGCCGACCACGCCCTCGCCTGCAAGGCCGCCGCCCTCCACGCCATGGGCATCACCGCGCACCTCTGCGGTGACGTCACCCTCCGCTAGCCGGGCGTCGTACCCCGCGTCGTGCGGGGCGTCCCGCCCGGCCCCGGCCTCGGCACTCGCGGCGGCACGCCGCACCTGGGAGCGTCAGCATGATCCGAGGACCCATCACCCACCCGCAGCTGCTCTCCGCGCTCGGCCAGTCGGGTCACGGCACCAAGCTGCTGATCGCGGACGGGAACTACCCTTTCCGCACCGGAGCGGCCGCGCACGCGCTCACCATCTACCTCAACCTGCGGCGCGGCCTGGTGAGCGTGACCGACGTGCTGTCCGCCGTCGCCGAGGCCGTGCCGCTGGAGTCCGCGGAGGTGATGGTGCCCGACGAGGGTCCGGATCCCGAGATCTTCCGGGACTTCGCGCGCCTGCTCCCGGACGTCCCCATCGCCCGCCATCCCCGCCTGGGCTTCTACGACCGGGCGCGCGAGCCCGACGTCGGCATCGTGGTGGCGACCGGCGAGGCCAGGATCTACGCCAACATCCTGCTCACCATCGGCGTGGTGGCGTAGGTGGGCCGCGAGGGCTCGGTGACGGCGTGAAGGCTATCGTGCTCGAGGCCCCCGAGCGTCTGGTGCTGCGCGAGCGCGAGGCTCCCGGGGCGCCGGGCGAGGGGCAAGCGCTGGTACGCGTCCTTCGCGTGGGGGTCTGCGGCACCGACCTCCACGCCTACCAAGGGGAGCAACCGCTGATGGCGTACCCGGTCGTCCTGGGGCACGAGCTCGCGGTGGAGGTGACGGCGCTGGGCCCCGGCTGCGAGCCCTTGGCGGTAAGGGAAGGGGACCGCTGCACGGTCATCCCGTATCTCAGCGACGGCGACTGCGACGCCTGCCGGCGAGGGCGGCCGAACTGCTGCGAGCACCTGGAGGTGCTCGGCGTTCACCGCGACGGCGGGATGCGCGAGCGCATGCTCGTGCCCGCGGACGCCCTGGTCCCGGCGAACGACCTCGACCCGGACGCGACCTGCCTGGTCGAGATGCTGTCCATCGGCGCGCACGCGGTGCGCCGCGCCGGGCTGGCGGCCGACGATGCCGTCCTCGTGATCGGCGGCGGCCCCATCGGCATGAGCGTCCTGTCGTTCGCTCGCCTCCACGCCGCCCGGCTCGCCGTGGCCGAGGTCAGCGCACAGCGCCTGGGGTTCCTGCGAGACGCAGGGCTGGCGGCCAGCGTCATCGACATGTCCTCGGCGGCGGCCGTGGTCGAGGGCCCGCGCGGCGGCGAGGACGCCACGCTGCATCCCGCCGAGCCGGCCGTGCGCGCCCACTTCGGGGGGCGCCTCCCGACGGTGGTGATCGACGCCACCGGCAACGCGCCGTCCATGCAGGCTGCGCTGGGGCTGGTGGCTCACGGAGGGCGGCTCGTCCTCGTGGGTCACACCAAGGGCAACCTGTCGTTCCACAACCCCACCCTGCACACCCGCGAGGTCACCGTCCTGGCCAGCCGCAACGCCACGCGGGACGACGTCGGCCAGGTGCTGGCGGCCCTGCGCGCGGGCCGGGTCGACCCGACCCCATGGATCACGCACCGGGTCTCGCCCGACACCCTCGTCCGCGACCTGCCCGGCTGGACCGGGCCGGCCAGTGGCGTCGTCAAGGCAGTGCTGGCGTTCTAGGGAGCCACGAGCGCGGGCGCGGGTGAACCGCGAGGAGGTGCGGGAAAGCATGGAGAACGCAGCGGTCGAGAGCGCGAGCGGCGGCGGCCTGACGGGGCGGCCGCGATGAGGAGCGTGACGCTGGGTCGCTCGGGGATCACCTGCAGCGCGGTGGGGCTGGGCACCTCGGCGCTGGGCGGGGAGTTCGGCGAGGTCGGCGAAGGGGACGCGCAGGCGACCGTGGCGGCGGCGCTCGAGGCCGGCATCACCCTGTTCGACAGCGCACCAGCCTACGGCTCGACACGCTCGGAGCGGCGGCTGGGGCGAGCGCTCGCCGGCGTCCCGCGGGAGCGCTTCGTGCTCTCGACGAAGGCGGGCAAGGAGACCGACGAGGCCGGGCGCGACCACTTCGACTACTCCGCGGCGGCGATCAGGCGGTCGGTCGAGGCCAGCATGGAGCGCCTCGGCGTCGATTACCTCGACATCGTGCACCTGCACGACTACGACCGCGAGGGCGGCATCCACGTCGACCAGGCCATCGAGGAAGGCATGGCGGTCCTCCGCGAGCTGCGGGAGGCGGGGCGGATCGGCGCGGTCGGCTCGGGCATCTACGCCATGGACGTGTGGAAGCGCATCCTGACCGAGGCACCGATCGACGTGGCCCTGATCCACAACCACCACAACCTGTGCGACATCCGGGCGTTCGAGCTGCTGCCGCTGGCGGAGGCCCGGGGGATCGGCATCCTCAACGCGGCGCCGTTCGCCAGCGGGTTGCTGACGGGCGAGGCGCTGCCGCCGTGGCACCCGGCCCCGGCCTGGGCCGTAGAGACGGCCGAGCGCGCCGCGGCCGTGGCGGTCGAGCACGGCACCACCCTGCCGCGGCTGGCGCTGGCGTACGCGGCCCACGAGCCGCGCTTGCCGGTGACGATCTTCAGCTGCAGGAACGCCGAGACGCTGCGCGAGAACCTGCGCCGGGCCGCCGAGCCGTTGGACTGGCGGGTGGTGGCCCAGGTCCAGACCGCCTTGGAGCCGGTGATGAACCGGCAGTGGGCGTATGGCTAGGCCGGGGCGTACCGCCGGCGGGCCCCGGGGCCGGACGGTCCTCGACGCCCACCAGCACTTCTGGGCCTACAACGACCGCGAGTACGGCTGGATGGGCGCGGGCATGGACGGCCTCAAACGGGACTTCCTGCCCGCCGACCTCGAGCCGCAGCTGCGCGAGTGCGGCGTGTCGGGGACCGTGGCCGTGCAGGCCAGGCGCACGCTCGCGGAGACGCACTGGCTCCTGGAGCTGGCCGACGGCCACCCCTTCATCCGCGGCGTCGTCGGTTGGGCCGACTTCGCGGCGGCGGACCTCGGCCGCGTCCTCGACAGCCTCGCGCGCCACCCTCGGCTGGTGGGGTTGCGCGAGCTGATCCACGACATGCCGGATCGGGACTACGCCCTCTCGCCAGGCCACACCTCCGCCATGCGCGCGCTCCAGCCGCTCGGCCTGAGCTACGACCTGCTGCTGCGCCCCGAGCACCTCGCGGTGGCGACGCAGCTCGCCGACCGGTTCCCCGAGCAACGCTTCGTGGTCGATCACATCGCCAAGCCCAGGTTCGGGTGGCAGCTGCCGGCCGGCCACCAGGCGAGCGGCGCGGCCGACGCCGAGGCTCGGACGCTGTGGGCGCGCGGGATGAGGGAGCTCGCCGAGCGTCCACGGGTGTACTGCAAGCTCTCCGGGTTGCTCACCGAGCTCGATCGCCCGGACTGGCGGGCCGATCACGTGACGCCCTACCTGGACACCGTGCTGGAGGCGTTCGGGCCCTCCCGGGTGATGATCGGCTCGGACTGGCCGGTGTGCACCTGCGCCGCGAGCTACCGGGCGACGATGGGCCTGCTCCTCGACTACGCCTCGCGGCTCTCCGACGACGAGCAGGACGCCGTGCTCGCCGGCAGCTGCATGGAGTTCTACGGGCTGGGCGCGAGCCGCGCGTAGGCCGCGTCCCACGCCTCGACGTCCCGCGGTTGGTAGCGTCGCTGCTCGGTGCTGCCCGCGATCCAGCGCCGCCCCGCCCGGAGGTCGGCCACGGCCCCCAGCGCACGCAGCTGCACCAGCGCGTTCCCCATCACCGTGGCCTCCGCCGGCCCGATGCCGTCACCCGGAAGCGCACGGCCAGGGTACACACGGCCCGCACCCGCTCGAGACGGCCTCCCTGGCGACATGGCGGCTTCGATTCATATGCCTAATGTATGCATATGAATTTGCCGGAGGAACGCCTTGCGACCGACCCCGAAAGCATCGCCAGCGAGCTCGAGCGCCTGGCCAAGCGCGCCCGCTGCCAGATGGTTCGCCGCTGGCGGACCCAGGGCCTCAGCGTCGACCAGCTCCACCTGCTGCTGGTGCTGCAGGTCCAAGGGCCCGCCACGATCGGCCGCATCGCCGAGCTGCGGGGCGTGGCCCAACCCAACGCGTCGTTCATGGTCAGCCGGCTCGCTCAGCGAGGGCTGGTGGCGAAGGAACCGGCGCCCGGAGACGACAAGCGGCGCGTCCACGTCGCGCTCACCGGGGCCGGCGAGGAGCTGGTGGCGGAGCTCCAGTTCGTCCGCCGGCGGCACGTGGTAGCTGTCCTGGAGGCGATGACCGCCAAGGAACGGAGCGCGTTCTGGCACGCCGTGCAGCGCTTCTTCGAGCTCGCCCGCACCGTTGCGCCGAGCGGGACCCGGCCCGAGCCTCACGCGCGCGCCGACGCGGCGGAGGCACGCGCATGACGCGCGGCGCCACGCCGGCGACCTCGTCCGGCCAGGTCCTCGACGTGAGCCCCCGCCGTCGCACGGAGATCCTCATCGCCACCCTGCTGGGCATGTTCCTCGCCGCGCTCGACCAGACCATCGTCGGGCCGGTGCTGCCGCACATCGTGGCGAGCCTCCAGGGCGCCGACTACTACACCTGGGTCGTCACCGCCTACCTCGTCACCAGCACGGCGACCGTGCCCATCTACGGCAAGCTCTCCGACCGCTTCGGCCGCAAGCCGCTGTTCATGGCCGGCATCGCGCTCTTCCTGGTGGGGTCGGCGCTCTCCGGTCTCAGCCACAGCATGTGGCAGCTCATCGTCTTCCGCGGCATCCAGGGGCTGGGCGCGGGCTCGCTCTTCCCCATCACGCTGGCGGTCATCGGCGACCTCTTCCCGCCCCGCGAGCGCGGCAAGTGGCAAGGCGTGCTCGGCGCCGTCTTCGGCATCGCCTTCCTCGTCGGCCCCTTCGTCGGCGGCTAC
Source organism: uncultured bacterium (assembly GCA_964496495.1). GTDB lineage: Bacteria > Deinococcota > Deinococci > Deinococcales > Trueperaceae > JASBRS01. The sequence continues at coordinate 14,991 of CAZBZU010000037.1, read as the reverse complement.
CTCACCGACCACCTCAGCTGGCACTGGATCTTCTACGTCAACCTGCCGATCGGGCTGGTGGCGCTCTACATCATCGGCCGGCTGTTGCCGATGTTCCGGCCCGGAGGGCTGGCGCGCCGCATCGACTACCCCGGCGTGGTGGTCCTCACCGGCGCCATCGTCGCCATCTTGCTCGCCCTCACCAACGCGGAGACCGGCTCGTGGGCGGCAGCCAACGTGGTGGTCCCGCTGGCGCTGGGCGCAGCGCTACTCGGCACGTTCATCTTCGTCGAACGGGGGGCGGCCGACCCCATCATCCCTCTGGCACTCTTCCGCAACCGCACCGTGTCCGTTTCCCTCATCGCCCTGCTGTTCCAGTCGACCGGGTTCGCCACCGCCATCATCTTCCTGCCGTTGTGGTTCCAGGTCGTCAAGGGCACCAGCACCACCACCTCCGGCTACGACCTGTTCCCCTTCCTACTGGGGATGATGTTCAGCTCGATCGTCTCCGGCCAGATCGTGAGCCGCACCGGCCGCTACCGCTGGCTCATCTCCGGGGCGATGCTCGTCTCGGCTCTGGGGCTGGCGCTCTTCACCAACCTTCAGGCCGACACCGCCACCGCCACCACCTGGATCTGGATGGCCTTCATCGGCCTGGGTGCCGGCCCGGCCCAGGCGGTGTTCGCGGTCATCGTGCAGAACGCCGCGCCCGAAGACGAGGCCGGCGTGGCGATGAGCGACCTCACCCTCTTCCGGCAGGCCGGGGTGTCGATCGGCATGAGCGTGATCTTCACCGCCTTCCGGGACCATCTCACCTGGGGCCTGCTGCGCACGCAGGTGATCCACGCCGGCGCGCCCGCGGCCGTCCTGCCCTCGGCTCCGCCAGCCGGGTTCGATATCGGCCAGCTCGCGTCGGTCGGCAGCGGCCCTTCCGCCGGCATAGGCCAGCTCGCCGCGCGCGTGCCGCCGGCGCTGCAGCAGGCCTTCGTCTCGGGCTTCCACCAGGCCTTCTCGCTGGCCCTGGCGAACGCCATCTGGATCGGCGTCGCCGCCGCCCTGCTCGCCTTCGCCACCACGCTGCTGCTTCGCGAGGTGCCGATCCGCTCGCGGGCCCAAGGCACGGCCGCCAACGAGGCGGAGGCTCCCGCGCCTCTCCCGGCGACCGGTCCGGCGGTCGGCGGCGCTCCCGCGGGCAGCGGGGGGCCGGCACCCCTCGATGGTCCGCCAGCCGGATCGTGAGGTCTTGAGGGCGCGTCCGGAGGGAAGGCGTGGAGCCAGGCAGGCTCCCCCGCCTACAGGGTCCCAGGCGACGGGCGCGCGATCGAGCCATCGTCCCGACGAGCCGTGGAGGTCGCCTGGATCGCCGGCAGCGCCACGTTGACGATGGTGATGTCCAGCAGGGCCATGACCAGGCCGAAGCAAACGGCCACCAGGGCCCACAACTTGCGCGTCGGTGCGTCACTCACGGTCTCACTCCCTCGCTCGTGCAGACGCGCCGTGCCGCGTTCGGGCACCTCGTCTTCGGGCGCGGCGCGAACGCTCCACTCAATAGGCGACGAAACGGAACATCATCGCCAACCCGGGGCCGCGCACGATGGCGCCTGGGTCCCGCGCGTCCCCTTGGATGACGCGCGCCTTGCCGGCCGCTCCGTCGAGCCTCGTTGGCGTGCGCGCGAGCGCCGTCACGTCGTGCCCGCGGGCGGATGCCCGATCGAGGATGTGGCGTCCCGGTCCACCCGTGGCTCCGAGCAACGCCAGCTTCAAGCGGCCACCTCCACGATGAAGTGCTCGAGCTGCGTGGCGGCGGCTCGCGCGGCCTCGGGCGAGGCGCCGAGCTGGAACCCTACGCCCTTGAAGAAGCTGGCGATCAGCGCGGCGGTCACCTCCGGGTCGAGGTCCTCCCTGAAGGCGCCCGTGGCGCGTCCCTCTGGGAGGAGGCGGACGAGGAACGCGAGGTGCTGTTCAGGCTCTTGGCGAGCGATCTCGGAGAGCGGCTCAGGCAGGTGGCCTTGGTGGGCAGCCAGCGCAACGGCATCGCTCGCGCCATCGCGTACCTCAAGGCGCATTACCGCGAGCCGGTCCGTATCGAGCGTCTCGCGACCGGCGCGGGCATGAGCGAGTCGACCTTCCACCGCCACTTCCGGGCTGTCACGGCGGTGACCCCGCTGCAGTTCCAGAAGCTCTTGCGCCTCGACGAAGCCGGGTCGCTGATGCTGGACGAGGGCCTCGATGCCGCCAGCGCCGCCTTCCAGGTCGGTTACGAGAGCCCGTCGCAGTTCAGCCGCGAGTTCCGGCGCACGTTCGGTGCGCCGCCCGCCCGCCACGTATCGGCGCTCCTGCAGGGATCCTGACCGCAGCGGCCGCCTAGGCCGAAGGCGTGGTGGGCGCTACCGGGCGTGAGCCAGCGGCCGATCGGTCATTGGCGGGCAGCACTTCCCACAGACACGCTCGACTACAACGTGCGGTTTCGACGCAAGAACGGAATGCCGCTGGCTTTGTACGGCCAGCTCCGCCAGCCGCCTTGACAGACGGCCACGGCGGTCGTAAATTCGCCGCAAGGCGTACGGAATGGCCGAATCATGATCAGCATAACCGACGTCTATTCCGAATAGCCGTTCAGAAGGCGGTATTGATGGCGCGTCAGCCTGATCAGTCCGGCGACAGATCCCCGAAGACTCGACCAGCCAGGGGGCGAGTGACCTCGGTCCAGAAGGCCATCGACATTCTGAGATGCTTCCGCGAAGGAGCCTCTAGCTGCAGCCTGAGCGACATCGCAAGCAGGGTCGGGATTCCAAAGAGCACCGCCCATGCGCTGGTCAAGACGCTCGAATCGAACCACCTTCTGGAACGCGAGCCTTCGGGCAACAACTACAGGCTCGGCGTCGAAGTCTTCAAGCTCGGGTACGTGGCCAAGTCTGCCGTTCGGATATCGCCCCACGCCTTCGCAGTCCTCGAGAACCTCCTGACCGAGACCGGTGAGGTCGTCTACTTCGCCATCCCGCAGGACGGACAGGTGCTGTACCTGGAAGCCCTCTACCCTACGAAGCGGGCCGTCAGCTACTCATCGGTGGGCAGAGTGGGCCCGATGCATTGCACCGGGCTGGGCAAAGCCATGTTGGCGGACATGAGTGCCGACGAGGTGTCGAGGATCGTCAGGGCGCAAGGCCTAACGAAGTTCACCGAGAACACCATCGTTACCGAAGAGGGCCTGGCGAAGGAGCTGCGTGCCATCAGAGAGCGCGGCTACGCCACGGACCATGGCGAGCACAACGCCATGGTTGCCTGTGTGGCTGCGGCGGTGAGGTCGGGTGCCGGCGACACCGTCGGCGCCATCAGCGTCAGCGGCCCCATCCTGTCGTTCTCGCAGGAGCGCGTCGCGGAGCTCGCCTCGGAGGTGACCTACGCCAGCAGCACCGTGTCGCGGTATTTCGATCGCCCGATCTTCGCACCGACCGACGTCGCGCCAGAGGAGGGGGTTGTCGATGGAAGGGACAGCTGAGCACACGTCCGAGCCTGCCACGCTGAGTGGCGTCGTCGTCCCTTTGGTGACGCCGTTCCGCGAGAACGGCGCCGTCGATGTCGCTGTGCTGGAGCGGCTCTGCTCGTTCCTGGTGGACAAGGGAGTCCACGGGTTGTTCGTGACGGGGACGACAGGCGAGTTCCCTCTGCTGACGTCTGAGGAAAGGGCGGCGACGGTCGAGATCTGCGTCGCAAGCGCCTCCGGCCGCATTCCAGTCGTCGCTCAGGTCGGCGCACCGTCGACGTCCGAGGCGATACATCTCGCGGAGCGCGCAGCGAGCGCCGGAGCCGACGGCATTGCAGCAGCGGCGCCGTACTACTTCGCGTACGACGAGCAAGCGCTGTATGCGTACTACAGCCAGCTCTGCACCGCAATCCATCCCCTTCCCGTCTACCTCTACAACATCCCCCAGAGAACCGGAAACCCTCTCTCGCGCGAGCTCGTGCTCAGGTTGGTCGGATCCTACGCCAACATTCACGGCATGAAGGACTCGTTTGCCGACATGGCGGCGCTGCTGCACTGGATAGAGTTGCGAGACGGAGCCGCCGTCGACTTCTCGGTTCTGATCGGGGACGACGCCCTCTCGTTGCCCTTCCTGCGAGTCGGCGGCGACGGCATCGTGTCGGCGGTATCGGGCGTCTTCCCGGAGCTCTACGTCGACTACTTCGCCTCCCACCTGCGCGGCCGGACCGCAGAGCTTCGTGACGACTACCAGGTAATTCGGGCGCTCGCCTCGATCAACTTCGGGGGTCGCATCGACTGCATCAAGGAGGGCCTCGCCTGGAGAGGCTTTCCCGTTGGACGCGTCCGCCCGCCGCTCATCCACGGATCCGAAGCCGACATGCGCTCGCTTCGCACACAGGTCGAGCGTGCCCTGAGAGGCAGCCGCTGGGAGTCGCTCCTCGGGAAGGCGGGCGCGCTGCCATGAAGCCCATGAACGAGCGCCTCGTTCACATGCCGCGATCGGGCATTCGAGAGATCATGGACGTCGTCGAGGCTATGAGCGCCGACGTAACCCGCCTGGAAGTGGGCCAGCCGCACTTCCCCACTCCAGACCACATCACCAGGGCGGCCTTCGACGCGGCCCAGAACGGCTTCACCAGATACACGCCGAACCACGGGCTTGCCGAGGTGAGGGCGAGCATCGCGACCAAGATCTCTCACGATTACCCGGCCCTCGAGCCGACAGCCGACAACCTGGTCCTCACCGTGGGAGGCGTCTACGCGCTTGCCCTGGTAGTCATCGCCTTCGTACGGCCGGGGCACAGGATCATGATCCCGGACCCGGGCTGGCCCAACTACACGCTCCAGGCGATCACTGCCAACGCCACGCCGTTGTACTACCCCCTCCACCAGGAGAACCGGTTCAGGCCCGATATCGCAGAGCTGGAGCGTCTGGTCACCTCCGACACCGACCTCCTCGTCGTGAACTCCCCCAGCAACCCCACCGGAACGGTGCTCAACGTCGACGACCTCGAAGCCCTGTTGCGGTTCGCGCACGACCACGACCTTCGAGTGGTGTCCGACGAGGTCTACGACAAGGTCGTCTACGAGGGCGAGCACGTACCTCTGGCATCGCTAGATACCGAGGGACGGGTCATCACGGTCAACAGCTTCTCCAAGACATACTCGATGACCGGGTGGCGGCTCGGCTACCTGCTCGCCGATCCACGGACCTGCCAAGAGCTGACGAAGCTGTCCGAGGCGCTGATCTCGTGCCCATCTTCCGTCTCTCAGAAGGCTGCTGAGGCCGCCATCACCGGGCCACAAGACAGCGTCGCCGACATGGTCGACTACTACAGGGGCAACCGCGATCTCGCGGTCCGGACGCTTGCCGACGGTGGCGCCAGGTTCGTGACGCCCCACGGCTCTTTCTACGTCTTCATAGACATCGATGGGACGGGCCTCGATTCCAGCCGGTTCGCCAGGGCCCTCCTCGAGGCAGAGCGGGTAGCCGTCGCGCCCGGGCGGACGTTCGGCCCGTCCGGAAGCAGTTTCATCCGCGCCTCGTTCTGCACCAGTCGCCACGAGGTCGAGCGTGGAGTGGCCGGAATCGTCCGCTTCTTGACAAGCCTGCGGTCACACCCTGACCGCAGGCCAGCGAGGGGGGTGGACCACAGGTCATAGGCCAACGCGGCTGCGAACTGACAGGTGTGACGTTCTAGCGTCATCGCATGGATCGAAGGGATTAGACGCATGAGAGCCAACCTCATATTGAAGACCCTCGTACTCGCTGCCGGACTGACCGCTGCCGGCACCGGGCTCGTGTACGCGGCAACCCCCACGACGCTCGACAAGATCGTGCAGAACGGCACGATTGTCGTCGGTACGGACGCGAGCATCCGGCCACTCTCTTTCGTCGACCCCACGACTGGTGACGTGGAAGGCTTCGTCCCCGACCTGGTCCGCCTCTACGCCCAGAAGCTCGGAGTCAAGGCGAAAGTGATGGACATTCGCTGGGCAGGGCTGTTCCCCGCCTTGGATACCGGCAAGATCGACCTCGTTGCGGCGAACGTGACCACCACCATTCCGCGCACCGCGAAGATGGACTTCATCGACCCCTGGTTGTTCACCGGCGCGAGCTTCCTCGTCAAGAAGGACTCGTCCATCCAAACCCAGGCCGACCTGAACAGCGGCAGCGTGACCTTCGGCGAAACCAAGGGCTCCGTTTACGTCGACATCGTCCAGAAGGACTTCCCGAAGGCGAAGGTGCTGCAGTTCGACACGCTGGCCGACTACACCCAGGCTCTGCTCACGGGAAGGATCGACGCGGTCGTCGACGATTCGCTCGTGATCAACCTCTCGGCGCTCAAGGGCCACGAAAGCCAGCTCAGGGTCCTTCCCGGCACCTTCATGCCCCAGACCTACAGCTTCGCCGTACGCATCGGCGACAACAGCCTCTCGCACAGCCTGGACGTGTTCTTCCGCATGATCAAGCTGGATGGCGAGTACGCGGCCATCTACAAGAAGTGGATGGGGTCGGACTGGCAGCCCCAGACGGTGGGCTACTGATCGCTTGGGCTGACTCCAGCCGTACACGCGTTGGCGGGGACGGCCATGTGCGCGCCCCCGCCAACGCCCCAGAAGGGATGTACCGCGGTTGACGTTCGAGTGGTACGTGGTGGCTCGGTACTACCCGCTCCTTCTCAAGGGGCTGCTGCTGACGATCAAGTTCGCGAGCATCTCGGTGGTCACGGCCCTGCTGTTTGGCCTCTTGATCGCGGTGCTCCAATCCCTGAGGGTGCCCGTGCTGGCGAGGCTGCTTGACTGGTACGTCGTCTTCTTCCGTGAAACACCCCTTCTCGTGCAGCTCTACTTCATCTACTACGCTCTGCCATCCCTCGGCATCCTGCTGTCGGCAGGCCTGTCCGGCGTCCTCGCCATCACGCTCAACGAAGGCGCCTTCATCGCCGAGATCATCCGAGGCGGAATCCAAGGCGTCGACAGTGGCCAGCCCGAGGCCGCGCGAGCGCTCGCCATGACGCGCCTTCAGGCCATGCGGCTGGTCATCATGCCTCAGGCCCTGCGGAACGTGATCCCTTCCCTCGTGGGGCAGAGCTCCTACGTCCTGAAGGACACCTCACTGCTCTCAGTGATCGCGATACCGGAGCTGTTGAGTCAGGCTGGGTACATCAACGACAAGGTCCTCAGCCCTCTGACGGTCTTCCTGGCCGCAGCAGCCCTCTACGTGCTGCTCTTCTTCATTCTGGACACGGCTGGTTCCGTCACCGAAGCCCGGCTCAGCATCGGAGAACAGAAGCGATGGAAGTTCTAGCAACCCAGGTCTCGCTACTACGGGTCTTGTTCCTTCGCGGCCTCGTGCCCACGCTCGCGCTGGTCCCCATCGCCCTGGCGCTTGCGGTCGGGGTCGGCCTCCTGGGCGGGATGCTTCGCGTGATGAGGATCCCCGTGGTCGATCGCCTGATCTGGTTCTACATCTACCTCATGCGCGGGATCCCGATGCTGGTCATCCTCTTCCTCGCGTACTACGCTCTGCCGACCGGCAACGATCCCCGGGTGGCTGCGACCCTCGCTCTCGTCGCCTGCCACGGTGCGTACATGATCGAGATCTTCCGCAGCGGCTTCGAGGCCGTCACCAAGGGCCAGCGTGAGGCGGCGAGGGCGCTCGGCATGAACTTCTGGCAGAGAATGACCCTGGTGATACTGCCTCAGGCCGTTCTGGTGATCGTTCCGGCCGCCGTCGGTCAGCTCATCATCCTGGTGAAGGACACGGCGTTGACCTCGATCATCGGCTATGTCGAGATCACGCGCATGGGCAGGAACCTGATGCAGACGATCATGATGCCCGTGCCGATCTTCCTCTACATCGCGATCTACTACTTCGCGGTCTGCCACCTGCTGAAGCTCATCGCGAACCGGCTCGAGCACGCAACTCGCGTGCGCCTAGGAAGCACGGAACGAGCGGCTCCCGCAACGGCCCGAGCGGCAGGGGGCGCGAGATGACGGCCACGGGAGCCGGCAACACCATTCTGGAAGTCCGTGATCTCCGCAAGCACTTCGGCAAGCTCGTGGTTCTCAACGGCGTTTCGTTCGACCTCCACGAGCAGGAGGTCTTCGTCATCTGCGGCCCGAGCGGTTCGGGGAAGAGCACCTTGATCCGATGCATCAACGGCCTCGAGCCCAAGGACGGCGGAACCATCAAGCTACGAGGAACCCTGGTGGACAAGCGAAACCTTCGCGAGGCGACCGAGAAGATAGGCATGGTGTTCCAGAACTTCAATCTGTTCCCGCACATGACGGCACTGGAGAACGTCGTCTCTGCTCCCGTGCACGTACTGAAGCGGCGAAGAGCAGAGGTTGTCGAAGAGGCCCGGGCCCTGTTCGAGAAGGTGGGCTTGTCGGACAAGATACAATCCAAGCCCTCACAGCTGTCCGGCGGTCAGCAACAGCGCGTCGCCATCATCCGCGCGCTAGCGATGCAGCCCGACATCATGCTCTTCGACGAGCCCACCTCCGCCTTGGACCCAGAGATGATCAAAGGCGTCCTGCAGGTCATGCAGCAGCTCGCAGACGACGGCACAACGATGATCGTGGTGACCCACGAGATGAGCTTCGCGCGCGAAGTGGCCGACAGGATCGCCTTCTTCTACGAGGGCAACTTCCTCGAGGTCCAAGAACCCGCGGGATTCTTCCGCAACCCGCAGCAGCCAGAGACGCGGAGGTTCCTTGGCGAGCTCGTGAACACCTGAGACGGCAAGGAAGATCTCGCTGCCTTGATCCACGCCGGCCATGGCATCGCCATCACAGTCAGCGAGCTCGGGAACGAACCGCAGCGCACGGTGAAGGCTCGGGCCGGGCAACGCGCCGGCTCTCAGCCACCGACGCTCGCCGGTGGCGTCGGCCCCAGCCTCAGGGGTGACCGCAGAGGACCGAGCGGGCGACATCCCTCACGGGGTCGGCGCCGGTCCCTTCACCGCCGTGACGAAGGCGCCCAGACGGACGTACTTCGCGAACGCCGCCTGGATGTCAGCCGCGGTCAGGGCCAGGTAGTGCTGGGACGCGATGGTGGCGCTGTTCAGCGGCTTGCCCTCCAACGCCAGCTGCAGCAGGAAGCCTCCGATGCTCCCGAAGCTCGACTCCCCGAGCGGGAACTGGCGGATCAGCATGCCCTTGACCTGGTGGAGCTCGGCGTCCGAGACGGGGGAGTCCTGCATCTGCTTCAGGTCGCGCAGGATCAGCGCCCGCGCCTCGGCGACCTTGCCCGGGTCCGCGCCGTAGGAGACCTGGAACGTCCCGCGGTTGGCGTCGAGGCTGACGTTGCTGCCCACGCTGTAGACCAGCCCGCGCTGCTCGCGCAGATCCCGCGGCAAGCGTGCGGCGTAGAACCCTCCGCTGAGCACCATGTTGCCTGCGAACAGGGCGTAACGGTCGTCGCTGTGGGTGGTCAGGTCGATCAGCTCGGACATCGTCACCTGGTCCTGCACCGATGTCTTGTCCGGGGTGTTGAACTGGCTCGCGGCGGTGTTGAGCGGCACGGCCGGGTAGTCCGCCACGGGCTTCGGGCCGGCGGCCGTCCAGCCGCCGAAGGTCGCTTCGACCACCTTCCGCGCCTGGTCGGGCGTGATGTCACCGATCACCACCACGGTGGTCATGTCGGGCCGGAAGGTGGCGGCGTAGTAGGCCTTCACGTCGGCCAGCGTCAGGCTTTCGATCGATTGCGGCGTGGCGTAGCGCAGGCCCGGGTCCTTGGCAGGGAGCAGCGCCTTGTCCAGCGCGATGCTGTTCAGGAAGTCGGGGGTCTGCACCTCGCCCGCTGCGGCAGCTGCCTCGCGCCGCTGCATGGTGACGAACGCTTGCTGTGGCAGGGCGGGGTGCAGCTCGTTGGCCGCCAGCAGCTTCATGCCGGCGGCGAAGTTGGCCGACGGGACCGCCAGCGAGAAGCTGCTGCCGGCACTCTCGTGCGCCTGGATGGCGTCCAGGGCGGTCTGGAACTGCAGGCGGTCCATGCTGGTCGTGCCGAAGTCGAAGAGGTCGCCCAGCACCGAGGCGACGCCCTCCTGCCCGGCGGGCGCCTGCACGTCCTGATTGGTCTTGATGCGGCCGTACACCTCGACCGTCTGACTGACGGTCTCGGGCTGAACGATGAGGCGCAGGCCGTTGGGCAGGGTGAGCGACGTCGGGTGGATGGCCGACGGCGGGACCTCGAGCTGCGCGAAGGCGCTCTGGGCCCAGTTCGGGAGCGTCACCGGACCGCTGGGCTTGCCGCCGAAGCTCTCGGCGCCCCCGAAGCCCTTGCTGGAGGTCGGCTGCCCGGACGACTGCGGCGTGAGGATGGCGGTGATGGCGTGAGCAGGGTCGAAGATCTTCTTGGCCAGAGCGTCGACCTGCGCCGGCGTGACCGCCTCGATCGCCCCCTTCACGTCATCGGGCGAGCTCGCGCCCGCGAACGCCAGCGCCTGCGACCAGGCGTTGGCGAGGCCGCTGACGGAGTTCTTCTGGTACTCGAGGTCGGCGCTGGCACGCGCCTTGGCGGCCTCGACCAGGTCGGCGGGCACGCCTTGCGTGCGCGCCTTGTTCAGGATGCCCTGCATGGCCTGGAGCACGCCGTCGGGCTTGCTGCCGCGAGCGAAGACCCCCTCGGCGAAGGCGAAGCCGGCGTGCGGCAGGAAGCTGCTGGAGAAGCCGCCGTACAGCGCTGTGCCGTTGAGGCCCATGGCGTAGAGGTCGCCGCGTTTGGAGTTCAGGGCCTGCGACAGCACGAGTGCCGTGGCGTACTCCTGGGACCTGAGCGCCGGCATGCGGTAGGACAGCAGCACGAAGCCGTAGGGGTAGTCGGTCGGCAGGTTCACCGTGTGCGCCTGCACGTCCTGGAACTCGAAGGTCGGCCGCGGCGGCAGCGTCTTGCTCGGGATCGGCGCGAAGAGCGTCTTGACCTTGTCGAGCACGGTCGCAGGATCGACGTCACCGGCGATCACCAGGATGGCGTTGTTGGGTGCGTACCAGGTGTCGTGGAAGGTCTTCAGCGCTGCCGCCGTGGTCTTGCCGAACGACGGCCGGGTGCCTAGGGCGGTGTGCGCGTACGGCGTGCCCTGGAACATCCTCGAGCGCAGCTCGGTGAAGAACTTGTAGCCCGGATTCGACAGGTCGCGGGAGACCTCCTGCTCGATGGCGCCGCGCTCGTTGGCCCACTCCTGCGGCGCCATGTCGACGCCGCGCATGCGAATGGCGTGAATCCGCAGGGCAATGTCGAGGTCCTGCGCCGGCACCGTGAAGAAGTACTGGGTCACTCCCTCGGTGGTGTCGGCGTTGAAGCTGCCGCCCATGTTGGCGGCGAGCGCCGAGAGCTGGCCCTTGCTGAGCCCCGGGCTGCCCCGGAACATCATGTGCTCGACGGCGTGGGCGGTGCCGGGGAAGCCCGCCGGCGCTTCGTCGGAGCCGACCAGGTAGTTCATCTCGGTCGTCACGACCGGGGCCAGCGTGTCGCGCACGATGACCACACGCAGGCCGTTCTGCAGGGTGGCGCGCAGGACGTTCGACGCGCCGGTCGACGCTGCACCGGCGATGCTGGCCACACTCAACGCCAGCGCCGCCACGAGGGTCAGCCTGAAGGCCTTGTTCATGGGTTCGTCACTCTCCTGCATCGCATTGAAACCTGTCGGGACGTGAGAAGATTCGGTGTGGTGCGGCTCGGGAGGCAGCTTCCGCGTGGAGATGCGGCCTCCCGATGGCGAGGAGTCTGATCACTCCTGCCTTTGTCGCGCTCGTGACTCAGTGTGGGCGCAGGATCGGCGATCCGTCGGCTCCATCTGGGTGCAGGCCGCCAGCACGTCCGCCATGTTGCTCTGGGTGGACGCGTCCCTCGGCAACCTCGACCCGGGCGTGCCGCAGCTCACTGGTACAACGGCAGGGTGGACGGCGGCGGGTCGAACGCCGGCATCTGCGACGTGGCGGACATCCCACTTAGGGTGTGGATGGGCGTCGGCGAGCCCGTCGATACGACGTCGGCCGCAGCGTACTCATCGACCTTGTCGTTCTGGTGCGTGACCCATAGGTTGCCGCTCGCGTCCAGCGTGACGCCCACGTTGTCGGGCACGCCAGTCGTGATGATGGCCGCCGGGCCGGGGCCAGCGGTGAGGCCGCTAGCGGCGTAGCGCAACACCACACCGCCGGACTCGTTGCCCACCCAGAGGTTGCCGCTGGCATCGAACGCCAGGCCCTCGGGCTGGCTGAGCTTCTTGCTGATCGTGGCTCCCAGCGTGGGGGTCGACGACAGGGACGCCGCGGTGTACTCGGTCACCGTGTTGTTGCCCCAGTTCGCGATCCACAGGTTGCCGCTGGCATCGAACGCCAGGCTCTCGGGATGGTGGAGGCCGCCGATGGAGCGGCTGACGGCGGGGTTGCTGCTCAGTGAGGCCGCGGGGTACTCGACGGCGGTGTCGGCATAGAAGTTCGTCACCCACAGGTTGCCGCTGGCATCGAACGCCAGGCCGCGCACGCCCGTACCCGACGCTATGGTGGCCGCCGGACTCGGGTCGGCCGTCAGCGTGTCCGCCGCGTACTCCGTGATGGTGCCGGCAAAATCGTTCGCCGTCCACAGGTTGCCGTTGGCATCGATCGCCACCGCGCGCGCGTTCTTGATGCCCTTGCTGATGGTGGCTGCCGCTTTGGACGTGGTCCCCAGCGTGCCGGCCGCGAAGAAGTGGATGGAGTTGGTGCCGTAGTCGGGCACCCACAGGCCCTGCGGAGGAACGGGCACCAGGACCGTGGTCTTCCCGGGGGTGAGCGCCGCACCGCTCGCGTCCGTTGCCGTGAGGGTGAAGGTGTAGCGGGTGCTCGCGCTGCCGCCGTTACTCGGGAGCGCCGCGGTGGCAGTGGTGGCGGTATTTAGATCGATGGGTCCCGCGTAGGCGGTGCCGTCGACCGACACGCCCGCGGTCGGGCTCACCTTCAGCATGTAGTCTGCAACCTGGTTCCCGGTCCACCGGAGGGTCGTGGATCCGCCGGAAGGCGTGAGGGTGGACGGGCTCGCGGTCAGCCCGACCACGCCAATGACCTGCTGGCTGCAGCCCGCGCCGAGGAGGGCGATGACGAGCGCAAGCGCGCCGAGCACGAGTCGGTATCTCACAACGGCCTCCAAACGGTCGTGGCGTCGTCCGGTGGATCTCGGGGGCGGCCCCGACCCCTCTGCGGCGCCGGCGCGCCACGCCGGCCTGCTCCGAACGACGACGTGCAGGATACGAAAGCGGCCCGCGGCCCTCCAGCCTGAAGAATACCGTCCAGCCAGGGTCCGGCGTTTCGAAGTTCATGAGAATGGCCCTGGCCGGCTCCGAGCCTGCCGCTGCGACGAAGCCTTGCAGGCCCTGTCACTCGGGGCCACCGCGCATGAGGGGCGCCCGCCTCCCGCTGCGCCAAGATGTCGGGTTGGCGCTGGTAGCTGGGGATCAGCTGCGATCCACGCCGTTGGTTCGACTGCGGCTTCGGGCGCAAAGGCGGAAGGCCCCTTGCTACACGAAGAAGATGCTGGTGGGCCCTGCTGGGTTCGAACCAGCGACCGATCGATCTCGAGCAGATCGGCCCATTCAGGTAGTTGTTCGTTCGAGTCCTCGCTGGATGGCCGGGCATCGTGCTGGGGCCTACCTCGGATCATGGCATGTTCGCGCGGCGTCGTCAGAGGTGTGCTGAGTCGGGCTACGTTCGCAACACAACGCGCAACATGGGCGGCCGACCTCGCAGAAGATGGCTGGCGCGTAGCGCCAAAGACGGCTCGGGATTCCGGCGGCCGCCGCGTTTGCACCGTCGACCGGCCCGGCCGACCGGCAACTGCACCTGCGCGCCACGGCAACTCCCGCGACGTCCAACCGCGCACCCCCACGTCTGGGACGCATTCGAGGTGGGCGACCGAAACCGAAGGAGTCCCACCGGTCCAGCGCCGGCTACCGGGTGAGCCCATCGGCCCAGTGGCGGTGGGGTCCACGCCTCTGGCCGGCGGCCAGCGACCCCCCTTAGGATGCGTGGTGGGAACCCCCGCGACCAGCGTCGACGGCCGTCGACGTGCCCCCGATCGGTTCGTTGCAGCGATCGGCGGCAGGTGGCGTGGGGTGGTTAGCGGCAGGAGCGAGACGTGATGGACCAGGAAGCGATCCGTCTGAGTGAAGAGATTGCCGAGACCTTGAAGCGGCGCTACCAGACGATGCAGGACGCCGGGGACGCGGGAACCGATGCATTCGGTGTGCTGTACCGCCAGGCGGTGACGCTGGTGGCGCAGGCCCGCCACATGAGCGAAGCCAAGACCGAGTTCTTCTCGCGTGACGTGCTGCAGCGCATCATGAACCTGGTCGTGCCATGAGCCCGCACCTCCCATCGAGCGCGTGCCGGTTGGAGGCCGAGAACGCCGGCGCGTAGCGGGCCGGACACGTGGTCGCCGTCAGGCCAGATCGGTGGATCGATGGAGTACTCGTTTCCCCTTCAGGCAGGCGACCTCCGCTCACGCGTGGCCCGCCGTCTTCCGTCACCCGCGCGGACACTTCTGGCGAGTCGCGAGGCTGAAGGGAATCCGGTCATAGCGGCCACGCACGCGCTCATCGGGGAAGGGACCGCCAGCACACCAGAGTGACGTGAACCACGAGGGCTCTGAGAGGTAGCACCATGGAGAAGACGACCGTATCCGCAGCCGACTACGCGGGCTGGCAGCAGCTAGTTCGCACGTACCAGCAGCCGAGCCTTCGGCTAGCCGTGTGGCAGATGCTCACCTCGTTCGGTGGCCTCTTCCTGAGCCTGAGCCTGATGGCCCTGTCTTTGACCGTAAGCTACGGGCTCACGCTGCTCCTGGCGCTGTTCGCCGCCGGCTTCCTGGTGCGCGTCTTCATCATCCAGCACGACTGCGGGCACGGGTCCTTCTTCAAGTCCAGGCGAGCCAACGACCTGGTCGGCACGGTGTGCGGCGTGCTGACGATGGCGCCCTACCGCTTCTGGCGCAAGACGCACGCCATCCACCACGCGCACCATGCCGAGCTCGAGGAGCGCGGCATCGG
>CAZBZU010000036.1:22014-34522 GCA_964496495.1 uncultured bacterium | reverse complement strand
TGGACCGCCGTCATCAGCTTGGTGGCCTCGGTCTCGCTGCCGGGCACCACCTGTATGTTGACGACGATGTCCGGGTTCTGGCTGTTGAATGCATCGACGGCCTTCTGGATGGCCGCGCGTTCCACGGTATTCATCAACGATGGAACCCAGAACGTCAGTTGCGTCTGGGCGAACGCGAGACCGCCGAGCGTGACCGCCAACAGGATAGGTATGAGGCGCCGCATCGATGGACTCCCTCCCGCCGGCACCAGGGCCGCACCCGAGCGCCGGCTGTCCCTAACGAGCGTCTTGGTTGACCCCTGCCTAGGTTGCCTGGCACCTCCCCCCGCGACGCCTCGCTTCCGCCGCATCTGCGCAAGACCGCTGCGTGAGTGCGCGCGTCCACCGACGGTCGAGCGCGCGCGACGCGCGTCGCTCCCACGCCTTCGGCGGCTCGGCGTCTGCGCCACGTCGGTCGATGAGGGAGGATGCCGAGGCCTCCGACTGGCGCCCGCCCCGGCGACCACGGCCAGGAGCGCGCTGACCCTTCCGGTCCGGGGCCTCTGCCGCTGTCGGTGCTACCCGGCGTGCACGACCGACAGACGTCCGAACGCCCGCGCGCCCAGCATTGTCGCCTGGGGATTAGATCCCCTCGATTGTAGGCGCGTCGCGGCCGCGCTGCAAGCAGGGCGTGCGTCGGGCGCGACAACGCCGCAGGCGCGGCGCGCCGCCGTGGTGGCCGGGCACGCCCGACGGACGCGGCGAGCGGCCCGGCGGCGCGCTCGTCGCCGGCGGCCGCCGAGCGCCCCCTCAGCCGCTACCGAGCGAGGCGATGAGCTGGTCGAGCTGCGACTGCAGCGCCTCCTTCTTGCCGGTCGAGCTGTCGATGTCGCTGCGCAGCGATTGCAGCTTGGTCTCCTGCGCCGCCAGGTCGTCGGCGTAGCGCTTGTACAGCGAGCTCGTCCGGTCGAGCGCGCTCATGTTCTGGCGGATGCGGCTCTGGTCCTGGAAGATGGCGTTCACCTGGGCCTGCAGGTTCGAGAGCTGGCGGTCCAGCTCGGCGATGCGGCGCTTCAGGTCGAGCACCTTGCCCAGGGTGGCGCGGTCGCTGGCCGACAGCTCGACGTTGGTCAGGTAGAAGGCGATGTCGCTGCTGGAGACGTTGCTCACCGCTACGCTGCGGCTCAGGGTGCGCTCCATGACCACCTCGAGGGTGCAGGTGTCGCCGGCGCGGCAGGAGCGCTGGGTCGGCACGGCGGCGTCGGCGCTGGGCGGGCTGCCGTCGTGAGCGCGTATCGCCACGCCGAAGCGGTAGCTGGTCGGCGTCTGGGCCGGCGCCGGGCTCGGCGAGACCAGCTGGTACCCGCTCCGCTTGGGGACGTCGATCGCCAGGAAGCGGGCCGCGCCGTCGCGAACGCTGATGCGGTAACTGGCCCGCAGGCGCTGCTTGCTGGTGATCTCGAGGGTGCCTCGCTTGACGGTCACCGCGCTCACCCGCTCCGGCTCGCCGCCGCTGGTCACCATCACGCTCGTGCCCAGGTCGACGGCGTAGCTGAGCACCCGGGCGTCGCCGGGAACGATGTCCTCGATGCGCGCGTCGCCGGCGAAGCCGCCCTCGTCGTAGATGGTGACCGGCCCGGCGGCGAGGTGCGAGCCGCTGTCATTCACCAGCCGAACGGCGCGCAGCGGGTGGCCGGGAAGCACCGAGGCGTCGTAGACCGACAGCGGCGTGGCGGGAACGGTGCTCAGCACGATGGGGATCATCGCCGACTCGTGCCGCAACACCGTCACCGGCTGGTCGACGCGGTAGCTGAAGCTCGAGCCCGTCTGGGTTCCCTGGGCCATGGCCTGGACGCCCGCGCCGCTCAGCTGTGGCGCTGCAGACTGCGCGGCCGCTCCAGCCAGGCCGTTGGCCGCGTCGGCGGCGCTGGGGGCGGCCAGGGCCCTGGTGGCGCTCTTGGCCGACGGCGTCACCTCACCCGCCGCGGCCGGCGGCGCGATGCTCGGCCCGAGATCGAGCGAGACGTGCGGCCGGTTGACGTAGATCGGATCGTAGAGGGCGGTGACGAAGGAGATGGGCTGCCCGGCGACGAAGGTCATGCGCACGTCGCGCAGGTCGGTATCGGTGGGGTTGTCGACGATGGCCCAGCCCTGCAGGTCCGCCGTGCCCTGCTTCAGCACCAGCCGGTAGCTCGTCTTCCAGACCGGCATGGCGCGCACGTAGCCTACCGTCACGCGCCGCGCGCCCTGGCCGGCGAAGCGCAGCGTCACGGTGCGATCGTCGTTGCCGTGGCGCGCGGCGATCGCCCGGAGGGCGGCCTGCAGATCCGCCTGCAGCTTGGGGTCGGCGAAGCGCACGGCGGTCACCTCGTCGAGTGGCAGGCGCCTGAGCCCGTCCTCAGTGTCGAGGGTCAGGTAGGTGAGGGGCGCCTTGCCGGCGACCTCCACCCGCTCGACGTCGACGATGGTGCCGCTCACCGCCTGGCCGGCGTCGAGCTGCACCGCCTCGCCGCGCGCCTGCGACAGCAGGCCGGCAAGGGTGGGGTCGGTGGAGAGGTCGAGACGGTAGCCCTGGAGGATGCGCGCCAGCGGGTCCTGCGAGGGGTAGCGCACCGGTCGCACGCTGCCGCCGCCCAGGTCCTGCACCACCAGGCTCTGCAGCAGGTCGTCCATCTGGTCGGCCGCCACGCTCAGCGTCAGGTCTTGCGTGCCGGTCACGGTGCCGCTGCGCTCGAAGTAGCCGACGCCGCTGGTGAAGAGCACCACGCGGGTGACCGGCAGGGTGGCGGCGGGCGTTGCGTTCGGGGGTTGCTGGGCTGCCGCCGTGACGAGCGCGGCCGCAGTCGCGAGCAGGGCGGCCATGGCCGCAGCCAGGCGGCCCGCGCGGGGTCGTCTCATGGTTCTCATGACTCGATGCTACGCGCCGGGCCGCGCGCGGCGTGTGGCGTTCCTCATGGGCCGCTGAAGCCTGGCCGGCGCCGCCGGCCGGGCCCGAAGGACCCGCTCAGGCGCCGCGGCTGGCCAGGTAGCGCTCCAGCACGCCCAGCGCCTCGGGCATGTTGGCCCGGCCGTAGGCCACGCGCACGAAGCCGGGCTCGTCGTAGACGGTTCCCGGGAGCAACAGGACGTCGGTTTCCGACACCACCCGGGCGCAGAAGGCCTCGACATCCTCGCCGGCGAGGAGGCGGACGAAGCCGATCGGCCCGGCTTGCGGCGGCACCCACGCGAAGGTGGCAGGGAAGCGCGCCAGGAAGGCTTCCAGCAGTGGCAAGTTGGCGTGCACGATGCCGAGGTTTCGCTGCGCCAGCGCCTCCCGGTGCGCCAGGCCGATCTCGGCGAGCAGCTCGCTGGGAGCGCTGCTGCAGATGGTGGTGTAATGCTTGAGGTCCACCACCCGCTCGAGCAGCGCGCGGTCGCGGCTGGCGAGCCAGCCGAGGCGAAGCCCGGGCAGCCCGTAGGTCTTCGACACCGAGCCGAGCGATACCGCGGTGTCGCTCGCGTCGCAGGCCGCGGGCAGGCGCGCCAGCGGATCGTGCTCGAGCTCGCGGTAGACCTCGTCGCTGAAGACGGTGAAGCCCCGCTCGCGCCCCAGGTCGACGATGGCGTCGAACACCGGCCTGGGCATCAGCAGGCCGGTGGGGTTGTGCGGGGTGTTGATGTAGACCACGCGGGTGGTGGGCCGCAGCAGGCGCTCGAGGGAGTCGAGGTCGTGGGCCCAGCCGTCCTGGTAGTGACGTTCCCAGCTGCTCACCTCCGCGCCGGTGCTGCGCGCCAGCTCCAGCGCCGACTGGTAGCACGGCGTCTCCACCACGGCGTGATCGCCGGGTCCTAGGAGGCTGTGGTAGAGGAGGAAGATGGCCTCCTCGGCGCTGGAGCACACCAGCGTGTCGCCCGGCTCCAGCTGCTGGTAGATGCGTGCCACCTGGGCGCGCAGCGGCGGTGCGCCGCGGGCCTCCGTGTAGCCCAGCCGCAGCTCCGCCAGGCGCGCCTCGGCGCCCGGCTCCAGCGCCAGCAGCTCCGCCACGCTGCGGCTCTCGGCGTCGGAGCTCGAGAGCATGTAGCGGGCGGAGAACTCGTAACGGTCGTAGTAGCGCTCGATGCGGAAGGGCGGGATGCGCATGGCTCCTCCTCAGGACGGTCGACGGGCGGGCGGCGAGCGCGGCCCGCCTCAGGCGGGCCGGTGTCTGGCGAGGGCGGCCAGGTAGTCGCCCTTGCGGCGGGCGCCCACCAGGCTCTCGCGCACCGCGCCATCGACCATGATCAGCACGGTGGGGATGCTGGCCACCTTGAAGTAGCCGCTGGTCTTGGGGTTCTCGTCGATGTTCAGCTTGCCCACGAACAGCTGCTCGTCCTGCTCGGCGGCGATCTCCTCGAGGAGCGGGCTCACCAGGCGGCAGGGCCCGCACCAGGGCGCCCAGAAGTCGACCATGGCGATGCCACGCGCCGTGGCCTTGCGGAACGATCGATCGGTCAGCTTCACGACGTGGCGGCTCATGCTCGAAGCCTATCCCAGGCGCCCCGGCGCGGCGCTAGGCTGAGGCATGGTCCGCGTCAAACGCATCTACGAGCAAGCCGCCGACGGGGACGGCACGCGCGTCCTGGTCGACCGGCTGTGGCCGCGCGGGGTCCGCAAGGAGGCGGCCGCCATCGACTGGTGGGCCAAAGAGGTGGCGCCGTCGACCGCGTTGCGCCGCTGGTTCCACCAGCAGCCCGAGAGCTTCGATGAGTTCGCCCGCGCCTACCGCCGGGAGCTCGAGGGCAACCCCGCGCTCGACGAGCTCCGGCGCCTCGCCTCAGCCGGAACCGTGACCCTGCTGTTCGCCTCGCGCGAGCGCTCGCGCAACCACGCCACGGTGCTGGCCGAGCTGCTCGAGGGGTGAGGACGGCGCCGCCTCAGCGGTCGTCGCCGGAGCCCTGGAGCATGCCGCGCCGCTGGCGGCTCGCGAGCTTGGCCAGGTTGGCGCGGGCCAGCTCGTCGAGCGACAAGCCGAGGTCGCCGGCGAGGTTGGCCACGTACCACAGCACATCGCCCAGCTCCTTGGCGAGCGCGTCGCGCTGCGCGAGCGCCAGCGGAGCGCCGGGCGCGAGGCCCTCGTCGCGCATCAGCTTGCCGAGCTTCTCCGCCACCTCGCCGGCCTCGCCCGCCAGCTTGAGGGTGGGGTAGAGCACCCGGGCCTGCTCCGGATAGATGGCCGTGCGTCGGGCCTGCGCCTGGTACTCGTCGAGGGTCATGCGCCACCATACCCGGGCCGGCGTCGGCTCGCCCCGGGGGAGCCGGGTGCCGGCCGGAACGCCCTGCTGGAGCGGTGTTCGTGCGCTGCTGGCGGCTTGCGCCGGCCGGGACCCTCTGGTAGACTACGCTTCGCTCTGGACCGGAGGGCTCGGACCGGGGCGCGCGGTCGGCGGTAGCTCAGTGGTAGAGCGGTCGGCTGTTAACCGATTGGTCGTAGGTTCGAATCCTACCCGCCGAGCCAACAGGATCACGGACGCGAGCGTCGGGCCGCACGGGCGGTTCCGACGCTCGCGTCTTCGTGCGCCTGGTATGCGCACGCCTCGCGAGACGAGCGCGACGCCCGCCCCGCAAGCTGCAGCCAGCTCCTGGCCGCCCGGGGGCTAGAGGAGGGCCGTGGCGAGGGTGGTGCCGCCGTCGAGGACATGGTCGTGGAGGGGGAGGAGACCGAGCGCGAAGACGACCCAGGCACCAGCGACGAGTCCGGCGGGGAAGCGGCAGGGATCGTCGTGCCTCTCGGGGAGGAGGTGGTAGCTGCTTCCGCGACTCCAGACGCGTTCCGGTTGGGGCCGTTCTGGCGGCAGCGGGTGGCGGTTGAGGTCGGTGAGGATCTGAGCCTGGGCGGGGTTGAGAGGTGTCGATGGACTGGGCTGGAAGCCGTTGGTGGGAACGCGCATGGTGGGGCCCGTCCTAGGCTCGTCAGACGTCTCGTGCAGCGACCACATGGCACTCTCCTTCGAGATCGCAGGACGGCGCCTCGCGATCACGCACGCAGCATAGGGAAGCGCACCTGACACCGCCTTGTCAGGTTTCCGCGATGCCATCCGGGGGAGGTGGCCGCGGCCTGGAGCGCCGTCGCCCGGACCGCGCGTGCCCTGGGGTGGCGGTCGAGCCAGCGGTCGAGGCCGGAAAGGTGCGTGACGCCGTCGACGGCCAGGTAGCTGCCGGCTGGGTCCGCTCGCCCGCCGCCCGCGAGGGCGGTCAACGCGGCGCGCTCGAACGCGAGCGAACTCAGGTGTTGACCTAAGTGATGACCCGAGCTTATAGTAAGCCATATGCCTAAGCAAGAGGACGGGCTCGACGGTGTCTTCCGGGCGCTTGCCAGCCCCACCCGGCGCCAGGTGCTGGAGCGGCTGAGCCGGGGCCCGGCGGCCGCCAGCGAGCTGGCCGAGCCGTTCGCCATGGCGCTGCCCTCGTTCATGCAACACCTGCAGGTGCTCGAGCGCTGCGGACTGGTGCGCTCCGAGAAGCGTGGCCGCGTCCGCACCTTCCGCCTGGCACCCGCCCGCCTGACGCAGGCCGAGACCTGGATGGAGCGGACCCGGCGGCTGTGGGAGGCCCGGCTCGACCGGCTCGACGACTACCTGCTCCGGGTCAAGGAGGGAGACGGATGACCGACCTCGAAGGGCTCGCCATCGACAACCGGCTCGATCTCGTCCTGGAGCGCTGGGTGGACGTGCCGCCCGAGCTGGTGTGGGCGGCCTGGACCGAGCCGCGCCACCTGACGCGGTGGTTCACGCCGGCGCCGTATACCACCCCCGAGTGCCAGGTGGACCTTCGGCCCGGCGGCCGCTTCCGGGTGGTCATGCGCTCGCCCGACGGCCAGGAGACGGCGACCGAGGGCTGCTACCTGGAGGTGACGCCGGCGCGGCGGTTGATCTGGACCGGCGCCCTCGGGCCGGGATACCGGCCTGCGCCGGCACTCGAGCCGGAGACGGACTTCCCGTTCACGGCGGTGATCGCGTTGGCACCGCAGGGCGGAGGCACCAGCTACACCGCCGTCGCCATGCACCGCGATCCCGACGACCGCGCCAAGCACGAGGCGATGGGTTTCCATGACGGCTGGGGCAAGGCGCTCGACCAGTTGGTGGCGCTCATGCGGGGTGCGTCGGCTGGCCAGGGATGACGCGCGGCGAGGCGATTGACCGCCTCGCCGTCCCCGCGTAGACTGCCAGCCTAGGTAGGAACCCGGTGCGAGATCAGCTGATCGCCTACATGACACGGCACGCGGCCGACATCGACGCGGCCGAGGTGGAGCGCATCGTCGACGAGCAGGCGCCTGCCTCCTCCTTCCCGCGCGGCACGCTGCTGGTCCGGCAGGGCGAGGTGGCGCGCGAGTGCTACTTCGTCCTCCAGGGGTGCCTCCGGCTGTACGCCGTTGACCAGCACGGCTCGGAGACCACGTCGGACTTCATCACCGAGGAGCAGACCGCCGTCATCTTCGAGAGCTTCAAGCACGGCAGGCCGTCGCCCTACAGCCTCGAGTGCCTCGAGGACAGCCTCGTGATGCACGGCGATCTTCAGAGCGAGACGGAGATGTACCGGCGCTTCCCTGCGCTCAAGGAGATGACCCGCGCCGCCATCGAGGCGCAGCTGGCCGAACGGATGGAGAGCCATGCCGCCTTCAAGGCCGCGAGCCCCGAGCAGCGCTACCTCGAGCTCCTCGAGGAGCGCCCGGGGCTTGCGGCCCGCGTTCCGCAGTACCAGCTCGCCAGCTACCTGGGGGTGACCCCGGAGTCCCTCAGCCGGATCAAGCGGCGCGTCGGGCGTGCCGGCTGAGCCGCCCGTCAGCGGGAGAACGCCGGCGCCGCCTCCGGCCCGGCGCGCCGTGGGGCCGCGCCGGCGAGGAGCCACACCGCCAGCCACAGCTCGGCCAGCGTCATGGGGATGGCGAGCAGCCCCTCGATGGTGGCGGCAGCGCCCGTCAGCGTGATCCCGAGGCTCTGGTGGGCGTGCGTGAGCGTGTAGCAGACGCCGGCAACGACGAGGAGCCAGGCCAGTGCCCGCGGGACGCCGGGGCTCCGGCGCGCCAGCGCGCCCAGCAGCATCAGGTGGATGCCGAACAGGATCAACCCCGCCGACCAGATCGCCTCGAAGCGCTGGATCTCCGCCAGCGGCTGGGAGCTTGCCGCCGCCCGCGCCAGGAAGCCGACGCCGGCGGCCAGTGCGGCGGCGTAGACGATGCGGGTCGCGGCCATCAGTCTCGCCAGCGCCGGCGCGACCGGAGCGAACAGCCGCCACAGCGCCAGCGCGACCAGCACGTCGGTCGCCACGATGACGACCCAGAGCGCGACCTCCAGCCGGAACAGCCCGATGTGCGCGGCGATGGTCGTGGCGGTGGCCGCGGCGTCGCCCGGCGCCACCAGCCGCCCGTGGATCACGCCGTACGCGACCGCGGCGGCGGCGGCCATGGCGACCAGGCTGAGCCCGGCGACGAGCCGGGCGCTCGGGAAATCGGGGCGCGCCTGCCGGGCCCCGGGTCGTGGATGGGTGGAATCGGTCATGTCTCCTCCTACCGGATGCGACTCTACGCACCCTAGGCAGGGGGGTCATTGACGAACGTCAAGGAGCGCCGGCGCGGCGACTAGCGCGTCAGCCCGAGCGGGTTCGACACCGCGTGCCGCGCCGCCTCCCAGGCCCGCTTGAGGTCGAGCTCCTGAGGCGCGAGGTTGGTGGCCGGCAGGTCGGCGTAGCGTGCGACCTCCTCCTCCTTGGCGTTGAGGATCTTGTTCAGCACCAGGTGGAGCGAACCCCGTACCGCCAGGCCCTCCAGGAGCATGTCCTGGAGCTCCAGGACGCGGTTGACGAGATCGTCGTGGCTCATCGCCTCGAGTTCGGCGCGCGTGCGCTGCATGGCCCTACTGTAGCCTGTCGGCCAGCGGGTCCCAAGACGGGGCCTCGGGCGCATGCCAAGTCGGGTCCCTGGGCGTGCTCCACGGCGCGTCGCGAGGCGCGGCGCGGGTCCGAGGGCGCGGCGCCGGTGCCGGGCGGGGGCCGGTGCCGGCGGGCCGGCGCCGTACGGACGGGCGGTATGCTGCCGCATGGTCCAACCGACGTCCCTGAGCGTCCTCGAGCTTGCCCGCGCCTACCGCTCGGGCGAGCTCGACCCCGTCGCCGTGACCGAGTCCTACCTCCAGGCCGCCGAGCGCCACCCGCAAGGGCGGCTCATCTACCGCACCCTGACGGCGGTCAGGGCCCGACGCCAGGCCCACGAGGCGGCGCGGCGGTTCCGCGCCGGCGTCGACACCGGCCCGATGCAGGGCGTGCCCATCGCGGTCAAGGACCTGCTCGACATGCAGGGCGAGGTCAGCGCGGCCGGCTCCAAGGTGCTGCTCGAGAACCCGCCCGCCGCTCAGGACGCGCCGGTGGTGGCGCGCCTCGACGCCGCCGGCGCGGTGTTCCTGGGGCGGACCAACATGACCGAGCTGGCGTTCTCCGGCATCGGCATCAACCCCCACTTCGGCACGCCGGGCTGCGCGCGTGACGCGTCGCGGGTGCCTGGCGGCTCGTCGTCCGGCACCGGCGTGGCCGTCGCCTCGGGCCTGGCTGTTGCCGGACTGGGCTCCGACACCGGCGGCTCGGTGCGCATCCCCGCGGCGGTGAACGGCATCGTGGGGTTGAAGACCACCGACGGGCGCATCCCCACCGAGGGAGCGGTGCCGCTCTCCACCACGCTCGACACCATCGGCCCGCTGGCCCGCGACGCCGACGACGCCTGGGCGCTCTACCTGGCGATGCTGGCCGAGCCTTACCGGGAGCTGCCGGAACCGGCCGAACGGCTGGTGCTGCTGGCGCCAACCACGGTGTTGCAGGAGGAGCTCGAGCCGGCGGTCGCCGACGCCTTCACGGCCGCGCTGGCGCGCCTGGAGACGCTGGGCCACGAGGTCCGGCGGGAGGAGCTGGCGCTCCTGAGCGAGGTCGCCGGCCTCTATCAGCGCTACGGCAGCTTCGCCTCCCACGAGGCCCTGGCGCTCTACCAGGACATCCTGGAGCGGCGCGGCCGGGAGTTCGACCCGCGGGTGGTGCGCCGCGTGCTGCAGGTGAAGGACCGCCGGGCCGCCGACTACATCCGCCTGGGCTACGCCCGCGGCGCCCTGCGGCGGCGCTTCTGGCCCGAGCTGACCGGGGTCGATGCGGTCGTGGCGCCGACGCTGGCCATCCTGCCGCCGCGACTGGACGGCCTGGGGGAGGATGCCGAGTACTTCGCCGCCAACGCGCGCATGCTGCGCAACACCACGGTGTTCAACGTGCTGGCGTCACCGGCGGTGAGCGTGCCGGGCGGCGACACGCCGGAGGGGCTGTCGGTGGGCCTGATGGTGGCGACGCGGCCGGGTGAGGAGGCGCTGGCGCTGGGGATCGCGCGGCGCTTCGCGCGTTCCTGAGCCGCCCGGGCTCAGGCAGGCGCAACCAGCAGGAGCAGCACCCGCGCGGCCAGCGCCGGGGCGTCCTTGCCCTCCACCTCCACCCGGCAGTCCAGGCTGGCGAGCAGCCTGCCGTCGCCTCTGGGTTGCACCTCGGCCACCACGGCGTGGAGCCGCACGCGCGCGCCGGAGGGCACGGGCGTGATGAAGCGCAGGCGGTCGAGCCCGTAGTTGACGACGGTCGTGCCGTCTTCGGGGAAGGCGCCCAGTGCCACCATCATGGGCACCAGCAGCGACAGCGTGAGGTAGCCGTGGGCGATGGTGCCGCCGAAGGGCCCGGCCGCGGCCCGCTCGCGGTCGACGTGGATCCACTGGTGATCGTCGGTGCAGTCGGCGAAGGCGTCGATGCGCTCCTGGTCGACGGCCATCCAGGGGGAGGGGCCGAGCTCGCGGCCGCGAGCCGCGGAGTAGCCTTGGTAGCTGAGGCTGGGCATGGCACTCCTCTCGGGGCCGGGCGGCGCCCGGACGCCTCAGCCTACCAGCGGCGGTCCGCCGTCGCCGGCGTCGGCCGCCCGCAGCCGGCGCACCAGCTTGACCGGCAGCTCCAGCATGCGCGTGGCCGCGAGGAGGCTGCTGGCGTACTTCACCACCACGTCGGTGGCGATGACCCGCAGCAGCCACTGCGGGGTGGCGAAGGATTGCCCCACGAACGCCAGCAGCGTGAAGACGAGCGTGTCCATCGGCGCGCTGACCGCGTTGGAGGAGGCGACGCGGGTGATCCAGCGCCGATGGATGAGCCGCTGGTAGATCTCGGTGTCGGCGGTCTCGGACAGCACGATCGACAGGAAGCTGACGCCCACGTAGCGCAGCGGCGTGCCGAGATGCGACGACAGCAGCACGTTGGCTGCCGCCGCCGACACGATCATGGCGTACACCGCGCGGCGCCCGAAGCCGTGCACGCGGTCGCGCTGCGTGAAGGTGACGCCGAAGAACAGGGTACCCACGTTGACGAGGAAGAAGCCTCCCACCGGCAGGAAGCTGTCGAAGGTGTAGTTCGCCAGCAGGGTGCAGCTGGCGTACACCGTCATGGCCGCCAGCATCACCGCATGGCGGCGCGCGCCCGCGCGCAGGAGGGCGGCCGCGGCCATGGCCACCAGCGGCGCCAGAGCGTAGCGGCCCGCCGCGACGGGCAGCGCGAGCGACGCCACCGTGCCTGCCGCGGCTGCCAGCGCCAGCGTGGCGGCCGTGCGGCGGGCGTCGAGGCCCGCCGTGAGGTCGACGAGCAGGCCGGTGAACAGCAGACCGAAGAGGGTGATCAGTGCCAGCGGCAGGACCGCGTACGGGTGTTGCCCGAACTGCGACAGGCGCCACAACAGGCCGTTGCCGAGGGCGGCAGCGAGGCCCACGCCCACGCTGGCGGGGAGCGCGGTGGCGAAGGAGGGCGGTTTCGGGCCGGCGTTGCCACGGGACACGGGTGCCTCCTGGAGGGGAGCGCTCGGGGCGGTAATGTCACCTCCCGCCCGGGTCAACGGCGAGCAGTATAGCAGCGGCCGCCGCCCCGCGGCGCGCCGCCGGCCCGCCTCCCGCCGCGGCGGCGCGCGACCGCCGCGAGGCGGTGTAGCCTGGCGCATGCCAGAGAACGCGCCCCCCTTCCAGGTCCTGGGCACCATGCCGGACACGCTGATGGAGACCCTGGGCATCGCCATCGTCGAGGCGACCTCGGAGCGGGTGGTGGCCACCATGCCGGTCACGAAGGGGCACCACCAGCCCTTCGGCATCCTCCACGGCGGCGCCTCGGTGGCGCTGGCCGAGACCGTGGCCAGCTACGGCTCCACGGTCAGCATCGACACCTCGCGCCAGCAGGCGGTGGGGCTGGAGATCAACGCCAACCACGTGCGGGCGGTGACCGGGGGCACCCTCACGGCGACCGGAACGCCGCTGCATCGCGGCCGCTCCACGCAGATCTGGAGCGTGGAGATCCGCGACGAGGCGGGCAGGTTGGTGTGCGTGTCGCGCTGCACCCTGGCGCTCATCGAGTCGCGCGCGTGAGGCGGCAGGGGAGCCGGCCGGGGAGCCGGCAGTGGAGCCGGTGGGGGTCGCCCCAGCCGGCAGTGGAGCCGGTGGGGGTCGCCCCGAGGCGTCACCCCCACGGCTCCAG
>CAZBZU010000036.1:4467-21914 GCA_964496495.1 uncultured bacterium | reverse complement strand
AGCCGGCAGTGGAGCCGGTGGGGGTCGCCCCGAGGCGTCACCCCCACGGCTCCAGCTGCGCCGCGGGACCTAGCGTCGCGCGCGGTAACGCAGATAGACCGCCCCGCCGGTGAAGCGCCGCTCGTCTGCCAGGTCGAGGTCGAGGCGCAGCCCTGCCGGCAGGACGGGGAGGCCGCCGCCGACCACCACCGGTGAGACGACCAGGCGGATCTCGTCGACGAGCCGGGCGCCCAGCGCTTCGGCGGCGAGGGTCGCGCCGCCCACGCTGAGGTCGCGCGCGGCCCCGTCCAGCATCCGCCGCACCGCCCGCGCGTCGAAGCTCCGCTCGATGCGGGTGCGGGCGGTGTGCGCCTCGCTCAGCGTCCTCGAGAACACGACCTTGTCCGCCGCCCGCCAGATGGCGGCGAAGTCACGGACCTCGGCGGGCTGGTCCGGACCGGTAGGCATCGTCTCCCAGCCCGCCATCGTCTGGTACAGCCTGCGGCCGTAGAGGTAGGTGCCGATGCCGCGCTCGAGGTCGTTCACGAAAGCGTGGACCTCGCTGTCGGGCTGCGCCCAGTCGAACGTGCCGTCCGCGTCCGAGACGTAGCCGTCGAGCGAGGCGATCGCGGTGTAGATCAGCTTTGCCATGCGCTGCCGTCCCTTCCCGGCCTCGCGGCCCTGATCCCGAGCCCGGGACGACGCCGTGGGCGCCTCGCCCGACTCGTGCTCGAGCTCCGCGGCCGGCGTGTCCTATGCGTCGTCCACGCCGGCCAGTTCCAGGGCGATGTGGCGGACCTCGGCGACCGCGATCACGGCGCGCCCTGCGCGCCGGGCGGAGTGCCTTCGTGGAGGATCATCCAGTTGACGCCGAATCGGTCGCGTAGCTGCGCGTGCCGGAGCGCGAAGAACGTCTCCCGCAACGGCATGAAGATCTCACCGCCGTCGGCCAGGGCGGCGTAGGCGCGCTCGGCTTCCTCGGGCGTGGCCGTGCTGAGGTTCAGGTACGCGCTCCTCATCGGCTCCGCCCCCTCGATGTCCGCCCCCATGAGGATGGCGCCCCCGAGCGACATGCGCGCATGGATGACGCGGTCGCTCCAGGCGTCCGGCACCTGGCTGTGGTCGGGCATCTCGGCGAACGTGGTGATCGAGTCGATGGCGCCACCCAGGTGCTCCTGGTAGTACCGGAAGGCCTCTGCGCAGGTGCCGTCGAAGTTCACGTAGGTGGCCATCATCATGGCGGTCACTCTCCCTCTCTCTCCGCCTTCCGGGTCGGAAGGCACATCGGCACGTGCAGGGCGGATGCCGGGCAGCCGCCCGTTCTGGATCACGCCGCGGGCCCGCGAATGGCGCCGGCCAGGCCGGCTGCGCGCCGGGCAAGACCGAGCTGACCAACGTGATAGGCCTGATGGAAGGCCAGGAAGCCGAGGAGCTGCGCCACGGACCAGGTGCCGCCCCATGGGCTCCTGAGCTCCGCCGCGAGTGCATCGTCACTGAGGCCGGCCATGGCGGCCAGGCAGCGCTCGCGCGAGCCGAGGAAGCGCTCGCACAGCTCGTCCCACGCGACCGCGTCGCGCGCGTGAACGATGGGGGCCGAGCGCGGAGCGGCCAGGGCGTCGTTCCTCCACACGGGCTGCGCGCCGAGGGTCGTCATGACGCCGTTCTGGGTGTGCACCAGATGGCTCAGGATCCAGTTGGCGCAGTTGCCGCCACCGGGCGGCTGCGCCAGCGAGTCCTGCTGCGTCATGCCTGCCAGGTTGGCCTCGGCAGCGTCATAGACACTGGCGAACGCGACCCTCAAGAGGTCGCGGGCGCCGGTGCCCGGAGTGTCGGTGTGCACGTCGGTCACCTCTCCTTTCCGTTCCGTTCGCTGTCGCCGCTCGCCGCGGCCGCCGGAGCGGCGGCCGAAGCCGCGTCGAACGTGCGCTTCAGCTCCCCGGCCAGCTGCGAGCCCAGCGCGGCCACCACCCGGTCCTGCGCGGCGCGCCAGGCCGGGGCTGCACGCTCGAGCAGATCGCGACCCGCGGGCGTCAGGTGCGCCAGCCGCACCCGGCGGTCGTCCGCGGCGCGCTCGACGCGCACCAGGCCGGCCTTCCCCAGCGGCCTCAGGTTGCGCGACAGCGTCGTCAGGTCCATCGCCAGCACCTCGGCCATGTGGCTCATCGCCGCGCCGCTCGAGCCCTCCATGTTGGCGATCGCGGCCAACACCGTGAGCTGCGTGGCCTGCAACCCCAGCGGCCGCAAGGCCTCGTCGTAGAGCCGCGTCAGGGCGCGCGACACGCGCCTGGCGCGAAAGCACAGGCACTCTTCGGCGATCGTGGAGGCGGCATCACGCTCCCGGGACGGCATCTCTTGTATATACAAGTTTCTCGCCGCCGGCGCAAGCGTTGCGCGGCCTGGCCGCGGCGCGAGTGGCCCTCAGGCGAACTGAGCGAGCGCGACGGCCTCGCCTCGGGACTCGCAGGCGCGGATCGAGGCGATCCGATCGTCGCGCATGGTGAGGACGTAGAACCTGAGTGGGTTCGCGTAACTCGCCGGGGCTGCGCCGAGTCCAGGGGTATGCATGACCACCATCGCGTGGTCCCCTCTCCGCACGACGTCCTGGACCTTCGACGGGCGACCGGCGGTCAGGCAGTCCTTCAGGGCTTCCTCTAGACCGCTCTGCCCGCGACGCACGTAGGCATGGGCCTTCTCGAGCGGTCGCTCGAGGGACACCACCTGGGCATCGTCCCTGAGGAGCTCGATGAGCGATCCGGCGTCACCCTGCGTGAAGGCCTCGAAGGCCTGCTTCAGCTGCGTCTCGCTACGCGTGCTCACTGGATTGCCCTCCCATGGCCAATCGTCCTCGCACGGCGTGGTGCTTGGGCGCCAGGATGCGAATGCACCGACTCGGAGGAGGTGACGTGACTCATGTCTGCTGCGGCCCTAGTGACTGGTAGGCGTTCAGCCGTCTCAGTCGAGAACAGGCGAGCGGCCATCGGAAGCGTGCCCGCTCGTGCCTCGCGGCCCTCTCCTTGCGCGGCCATGGTAGCCGGAAGACTCTGACAGGACTCTTACGCGGACGGTTCCGGTGGACGCTCCCCGACTCAGAGCCGCTCGCGTCGTGTGGGCTCGCTGTCGCGACGTCGCCTGCTTCTATCTGATGCCTGGCTGCGGGTGGCGGCCGGGGGAGGCTGCGGTCAGCCAGCGCGCTCTTCTCGGCAGCCGGGCCCGAGCACCCGACCAGGGCCCGCATCCGCGGCAGGCCGGGAGCCCGGTTGGGGGGTCGGTCCAGGGTCGAGAGAGAACCCGCACCCATCAAGGGTGCGGGCCAATCCGTGGTGCGTGTGGTCGGGGCGAGAGGATTCGAACCTCCGACCCCATCGTCCCGAACGATGTGCGCTACCAGGCTGCGCTACGCCCCGACGCAACTAACAACTCTACTGGACGCGGCGCGGGGGGTCAAGGCGGTCGGGGATCTCCTCGCGATCTGGGGAAGCGCGTCCCAGCCGCCGCTCAGCCCTCGTCCTCGCGCCACCAGCCGGTGGCCTCGATGGCCGCCTCGGCAACGTCGGGGGTGAAGCCCCGGCGGGCGAGGAAGCCGAAGGCACGGGCCCTGCCTCGGGCCCGCCGCCTGCGCGCCGTCGCCCCCTGCGGCTCGGCGGTGTCGGCCGCGCTCTCGCCGCCGCTGTCGGGGGCCGCGTCGGACCCCGCGTCGGACCCCGCGTCGGACCCCGTGGGCGCGGCGGCCGGGCGGTAGCGCCAGGCGAAGCGCTGCAGGAGACGGACGGCGGCAGCCGCCTGCTGCGGGTCGGAGAGCCCGGCCAGCTCCCGCTCGACGAGCTCGGCGGCCACCCCCTTGCGCCGCAGCTCGCTGCGCAACGCCAGACGGCCGCGGCTGTCACGCCGGCTCTCGACCCAGCGCTCGGCGAAGCGGGCGTCGTCGAGCAGGTCGAGCTCCGCCAACCGCGTGAGCAACGCCTCCGCGTCGGCACCCGCGAGGCCGCGGCGTTCCAGCCTCTCACGCAGCTCGGCCTCCGTGTAGTCGCGGCGCGCAAGCAGATCGAGCAGGTAGCCCCACGCGCGATCCGGCTGCAGCGGGGTGCGCGAGGCCATCAGCGAAGCACCTCCACCGGCTCGAGGTTGGCCGCGCGGCGGGCGGGGAACAGCCCCGCAAGGATGCTGGTGGCCAGCGACAGGCCGCACACCCAGGCCACGTCGGTCCATTGCAGGCGCACCGGCAGCTGGGTGATGAAGTAGAGATTCCCCGGGAGCGGGAACGGCTGCAGCCGGAAGTAGGTGCTCACGCCCAGGCCGAGCAACGCCCCCAGCAGGGTTCCTACCCCGCCGAGCATCAACCCCTCGAGCGTGAACACCGCCAGCACCTGCCGTCCGCTGGCGCCCAGGGCTCGCAAGATGGCGATCTCCTCGGTCTTCTCCGACACCGTGAGGACCAGGATGTTGGCGATGCCCATGGCCGCCACCAGCACGATCAGGAAGACCACCACCCCGATCACCGCCTTCTGCAGCCGCAGCTGGCTGATGAGGCTGGAGAAGAGCGTGTCCCAGGAGATGGGCCGCAGGTCGAAGGTATCACCCAGGGTGACGCCCAGCGACGCCGCGCGCTGGGGGCTCTTCAGGCGCAGGTGGTAGCCGCTGATGCGCCCCGTGACGCCCATGTACTGCTGCAGGTTGGCCAGCGACATGTAGGACGCCACCGAGTCGATGAGCTCGTTGCCCACCCGGAAGGTCCCGGCTACGGTCAGCTCGGCGGTGTGGCCGCTGATGTCTCGGATGATCACCCGGTCGCCGGGGAGCACGCCCAGCTGCTGCGCCAGCGAGGCGCCCAGCACGATGCCGTCCTTCTGCTCCAACGCGGCGGCCTGCCGCGCCAGCACCGGGAGCTCGAGGACCTGCGTCTCCAGAGCTGGGTCGATGCCGACGATCTGCGTGTAGCCCTGCCGCGCGCTGACGCCCAGCGAGGCGCTGGCGCGGCGCGCGATGAGCGCCTGCGTGCTGAGGAAGGGGGCGACCGCCGTCACCTGCGGCCGCTGAAGCAGCTTCTGCCGCACCCCGCTGTCGCCGGGCAGCGTGGTGCCGGCCACGTAGCTCTCCAGCGTGAGCATGGGCGTGGCCTTGAGGGTACTCTTGATGAGCTGGTCGACGAAGCCGTTGGTGAGCGACAGGGCCGTAATCAGCACCATCACCCCGACCGCCACCCCCACGATGGTGAGCGCGGACTGCAACCCGCGGCGGCGCACGTGGCGCCACGCCAGGAAGGGGATGAGGCTGCGCACGGGCCAGTCTAACGTGGGTGCCCTGGCGCGCCGCAGGCGACGGGCCGTCGGGCGACGGGCCCCCGCCTAGCTCTGCGACAGGGTCGGCAGGGTCAGCGGGACGCCACCAGACGCGGCGTGCCGTTGAAGTCGTTGGCCCGGGCAGGCTCGAGCTTCGGGCCGTTGCGGCCGTAGCGGATGACCTCGACCCGCACCTTGCGCATGCCCCAGTTCACGGCGCTGGCGTAGTCGCTGAACCAGATGTCGATCTGCTGGCGCTTGCGCGCGTGCATGGTGTCCTCGACGATGAACAGGCCCTGGCCGTCGAGCAGGCTCTGGTACCGCCCGTAGCCGCGCCCGTCGTAGTAGTTGCCGAGGTCGGTGATGCGCACCAGCGTGCCGTAGGGCAGGTCGTGGCTCAGCAGGTCCCGGCTCACCGCGATGATGCCGAAGCGAGTGTGCTGCCCCGTGGAGGTGATGTAGGGCGTGCTGTCGGTCTGGTCGACCATCGAGTTGTAGCCGCTCGCCCGCACCACGAACTCCGGGTTGGCGGTGGGGCCGATGCTGGCCACCTTCGTGCCCTCGGCCCACCGCACCGGCGCACCTCGCACCGTCACGGCGGGCGTGATCGCGAGAGACACCGACGCGGACTTCGGCGGCTGGGGGTCGCTGCGCGGGGCACTGAAGGCTGTGATGAGGGCGGCGATTACGAGCCCGACGGCTACGAGCTTGCCGCTGATGTGGCGTGCCATCCACACCTCCCAAACCAGACGATGCTATACCGTATGCCCCCCGTTGCCGTCAACCCGGGAGACACCGTCCCGAGCCCCGCCGAGGCGCGGCGCCGGCCGGCCGCCTGGCGATCGTCGGGAGCGCCCCCGGCGCCGGCGGCTCTCACTGCTCTTGGAGCCGACAGGGAAGGCATCATGCCCCTCCCACCCAGCCTGCCGCAGACCAGCCTCTAGCGGGTGAACGCGGGCCCGAGCGAACCTTCATGCTCGCTCACACCCGCCGCCGGCCGGCGGCGGCGGGCTCGGGCGGGTACAATCGGCCCGCGATGGACGAGGGCGCCCTTCAGTTCAGCGCTCACGCTCGACAGGGCCGGGCGCGCACCGGGACGCTCACCACGCCGCACGGCACGGTACACACGCCGGCGTTCGTGGTGGTGGCGACCCAGGCGAGCGTCAAGGGGGTGGCGCCGGACGACGCCTTGGCGGCCGGCAGCCAGCTGCTGTTCGCCAACACCTACCACCTCTACCTGCGGCCCGGCGCGGAGGTGGTCGCGCGCCACGGCGGGCTGCACCACTTCATGAACTGGGACGGTCCCATCCTCACGGACTCCGGCGGCTTCCAGGTGTTCTCTCTGGGCGCAGGAATCGAGCACGGGGTGGGGAAGGTGGCCTCCATCTTCCCGGGCGAGCGTCCCGCGCCGCGACTACCGGGCGGTAGCCCGATGGTGAAGGTGGACGAAGACGGAGTCCGCTTCACCAGCCACATCGACGGCAGCCGCCACACGTTCTCGCCGGAGGTCTCCATCCGGGTGCAGCGCGCCCTCGGAGCGGACATCGCCCTGGCCTTCGACGAGTGCACCAGCCCCCTCCACGACGAGAGCTACACCCGCACCGCGATGCATCGCACCCATCGCTGGGCCGAGCGCAGCCTCGCGGCCTTCGACGCCTCGGAGCCGCGGCACGGCTATCCGCAGGCGCTCTACGGGGTGGTCCAGGGCGGCGCCTTCCGGGAGCTGCGCGAGGCCAGCGCCGCGGCCATCGCTGCCATGCCGTTCGACGGGATGGCCATCGGGGGCAACCTGGGCACCACCCTGGCCG
This sequence comes from uncultured bacterium, assembly GCA_964496495.1. Taxonomy (GTDB): domain Bacteria; phylum Deinococcota; class Deinococci; order Deinococcales; family Trueperaceae; genus JASBRS01. The sequence goes on along the minus strand of CAZBZU010000036.1, from coordinate 14,851 downwards.
ATATGTATGACGTGCTCGACTGGACCGTGCCGCTGCTGCCAGATGCCAGGCCGCGTCACCTGCTGGGCATCGGCGACGTGCCCAGCATCCTGGAGGCGGTGGAACGCGGGGTGGATACCTTCGACTGCGTAGCCCCCACCCGGAATGCCCGCAACGCTGCCGCCCTGGTGCGCCGCGGCGACGATGGCGGCCCCGCTCCGGGCTACCGTCTCAACCTGCGCAACGCGCGCTTCAAGGACGACCTCCGGCCGATCGAGGAGGGCTGCGACTGCCCCGCCTGCCGCGGCTACAGCCGCGCCTACCTGCGGCACCTGTTCAAGGCCGGCGAGCGCCTGGCCGAGCAGCTCACCACGCTTCACAACCTGCGTTTCATGGCGCGCTTGATGGCGGACGTGCGGAGCAGCCTGGAGGCCGGCACCTTCCCGCGGCTCAAGGCCGAGTTGCTGCGCGGCGCCTGAGCTGGCGCTCGACCGCGGCGGGTCCGGCTCAGAAGTTCTTGTCGATGAGGTCGACGGTGGTGCCGTCCTGCGTCACGAAGCGGACCACGCCCACGCTGGGAACGAAGTACAGGTCCATGACCGTCTTGGCGCCGTTGCTGGTGACCGTCCGCTGGCGGATCTGGAGGGCGTTGAAGTGCCCGGCCTGGGTCTTGACCCCACGCACGGCCAGCACCTGGGAGCTGAGGGTGATGTCGAAGCCGGGTAGCGAGGTGGTGCTCTGCCACTGCATCCCGGGCTTGAGCGGCTGCGGCGGGTAGACCACCAGCGGCGGATCGTAGCGGGTGACCTTGCCGCCGGCGGCCGAGCCCACGGTCTCGACGCCGTCCGGCCCGTACTGCATGTAGTCCTCCGACACCGGCACGCCGTTGAAGTAGTGCGTCAGCACCATCACCTGCTGACCGTCCACGGTGCGCGGGCCCGAGAGCTGTTGCGTCTCTCCGCTGGCGTACGTCCAGCTCAGGCCGGAGCGGTGCGGGAAGTAGCTCGGCGGCGCGGCGGCCGCGGTACTGGCGGCCGCGAGCAGCAGCACCAGCGCGGCGGTGACGAGCGGCGCGAGCGATGCGCGGCGCCGCCGCCGAGGTCCCGGGGCGGCGCCTCCGGCTCGCGGTGGCATCAGGCGTCCTCGCGACTGAGCTCGGCCGCCCGCTCGGCCGCCTGCTCCACCGCATCGATGAGTGCGAAGCGCAAGCGGTGGCGCTCGAGCGTGCGAACGCCTGCGATGGCGGTGCCGCCGGCGCTGGCGACCTCGTCCTTGAGCTCGGCCGGGCTCTTGGCCTCGAGCAGCTGCGAGGCAGCCAGCAGCACCTGGCGCGCCAGGTCCTGGGAGGTGGCGCGGTCGAGCCCGGAGCGCACTCCGCCGTCGGCGAGCGCTTCCGCCACCACCGCCACGAAGGCGGGGCCGGAGCCGGCCAGGCCCGTGAAGGCGTCGAACAGCGCTTCGCGCACCTCATAGACGCGGCCCACGGCCCGGAACAGGGTGCGCGCCATGGTCACGTCCTCCGGGGTCGCCTCCGGAAGCGCCGCCAGGGCGGTGGCGCTCACGCCGATGCTGGCGCCAAGGTTGGGCATGGCCCGGATGACGCGCTGCGAGCCTACGCGGCGCGCGATGGTGCGGGCGGTGACGCCCGCCATGAGCGAGATGAAGGAGGCGTTGCGCTGCGCCACCAGCGGCGCGACGCTGTCGAAGGACTGAGGCTTCACCGACAGCAGGACCCGCTCCGCATGGTGCAGCGCGTCGTCGTCCAGGCCGGCCACGCCGTAGCGCTCGGAGAGGCTCGCCAGGCGCTCGGGGTCGGGGTGGTAGATGCCGATCTCCTCGGCCGCAAGCACGTTGGCGCGCAGCGCTCCCAGGAGCACGGCACCGCCCATCTTGCCGGCCCCTACGATGGCGAGGCGCACCGCACTCACGGCGCGCTCCGCCTCGGGGCGGGCGCCCGGCGGCAACGGCCGCCCGGTCGGCCGGCGGCGCGGCAGCGCCCGGAGCTGGGGTTGTGGTGCGTCACGGCGCCATTCTATCCGCGCAGGTCGCGGGCGGCCGCGTAGATAGGCCACAGGCATGGCTCGCCGCGACCGGCCGCAGGCCGCGTCTCGCGTGCGATTCTAGGCGGGCGACGCCGCGCCCCCCGCCGGCGGTTCCACCAGCTCCACCAGCACGCCGCCGGTGAAGCTGGGATGGACGAAGCAGATGCGAGTGTTGGCGCGGCCGGCGCGGGGGACCTCGTCGATGAGGCGTGCGCCCTGCGCCTTGAGGCGCGACAGCAGATCCGTCAGGTCGGCAACCCGCAGCGCGATGTGGTGCAGTCCGGGACCGCGGCGCTCCAGGAAGCGTGCCACCGGTCCCTCGCCCGGCAGCGGCGCCATCAGCTCGAGGAGCGTGTCTCCCGCCTGCAGCGCCCGCACCCTGACCCCCTGGTCGGCGACGGTTTCGTCCGGACCGGCGACGCGCAGGCCCAGCGCGCGATACGCCGCCGCGGCGACGTCGAGGTCGTCCACCGCCACGGCGATATGGTCGATCCGGAGCTCTGCAAGCTCTGTCGGTAGTGGCGGCGCGGCACTCACCACGGCCGAGGTGCCATGGTCACGAGCAGCACCACGTTGCTGGTGGAGTCGTTGCGTACGCCGTGGTCGCTGCCCGCGCGAGCGATCACGGCGGTGCCCTCGGGCAGGAGCTCCTGCTCCCCGGCCACCTCGAACAGGGCCTCGCCCTCCAGGACCAGGTACACCTTGTCGGAGCCGGCGTGGGTGTGCACGCGCTGGCTCTGCCCCGGCCTCAGGCAGTAGAGGTCGTAGCTGAGGCGCTGGCTCTCGAACAGAGGCACCTTGTTGAGGGCGTCGCCGAAGTCGCGCTTCTGCACCAGGGTGACCGTTTCCATGCGGTCAGCATACTGCCGCCGCCGACGGCCCCGCGGTCCGCTACCCCTAGCCGGGCGGCGCGCGGCCGGCAAGGCAACGCGGGCCCGTGCGCCGGCAGGCGCAGGCTCGCTCAGCGGATGCCGGGCGGGACCTGGGCCGGCGGCGGCTCGGGCAGGTTGCGCGGCATGGCTACGCCCTCGAGCCGCTTGAGCACGCCGTTCTCGTTGCAGCCGACGTAGAAGGGGCAGCGCAGGCATTCCGACCACACCCGGGGGTGGAGGTCGCGGGTCTTGTCGATGAGCCGGAAGCCGCAGCGCTCGAAGAACGCCACCTCGTAGGTCCAGGCGAACAGCAGGGGGATCCCCACCCGGCGAGCCTCCGCCTCGCACGCCTGCACCAGCTTGCGACCCACCCCTCGGGCCCGCACGCCGGGCGCGACCGCCAGCCCCCGCACCTCGGCGATGTCGCCCCACAGGACGTGCATGGCGCCATTCCCGGCGAAGGCGGGCCCCTCGTCCGTCGCCACCTCGGCCACGAGGAAGTCGCGCAGGTTCTCGAAGATGCTCTGCATGGGCCGCACCAGCATGCGTCCCTCGCCGGCCCAATGGCCGATGTTCTGGAAGATCAAGGGCACGTCCTCGGCGCGGGCGTGGCGCACGGTCACGTCGACGCGGTCGTCCTGCGCCAGCGTCTGGGGGATCACGCGCCCGCCTCCTCGGCCAGGGCCCGGCGGGCCCGCTCGATCTGCGCTGCCACCTGGCTACGGGCGGTGCCGCCGTAGCTGGTGCGCGCGTCGACCACGGCCTCCAGCGCCAGGGCGCGGTAGACGTCGTCGTCGATGAGCGCGCTCTCGGCGCGGAGCGTGTCGAGGTCGAGTTGCTCGAGCGTGACCCCCAGGTCGAGCGCGGTCCGCACCAGCGCGCCCACCTGGTGGTGCGCCTCGCGGAACGGCACCCCCTTGCGCACCAGGTAGTCGGCCAGGTCGGTGGCGTTGGCGTAGGCGTTGGCGGCCGCGGCGGCCATGCGCTCATGGTCGAAGGTCGCGCGCGGCAGCATGTCGGCGTACAGGCGCAGGGCGTCATCCACCGTGTCGCAGGCGTCGATCACGCCCTCCTTGTCCTCCTGCATGTCCTTGTTGTACGCCAGCGGCAGGCCCTTCATCACCGTCAGCAGGCCCATCAGGGCGCCGTACACCCGGCCCGTCTTGCCCCGCACCAGCTCGCAAACGTCCGGGTTCTTCTTCTGCGGCATGATCGAGCTTCCGGTGGTGTGGCTGTCGGGCAGCGCCACGAAGCCGAACTCCGCGCTCGACCACAGGATGAGCTCCTCGCTGAGCCGCGACAGGTGCATCATCACCAGGGCGAGCGCCGAGAGCGTCTCCACGGCGAAGTCGCGATCGGAGACGGCGTCCAGCGAGTTCGCGGCCGGCTCACGGAAGCCGAGGGCCGCGGCGGTGGCCTGACGATCGATGTCGAAGCCCGTGCCGGCCAGCGCGCCGGCGCCGAGCGGGCTCACGTCGGTGCGGCCGCGGGCGTCCCGGAGGCGCGCGGCATCGCGGCCGAGCATCTCGTGGTAGGCGAGCAGGTGGTGCGCCAACCGTACCGGCTGCGCCACCTGCAGGTGGGTGTAGCCCGGCATCACCGCGTCGAGGTTCGCCTCCGCGACATCCACCAGCACCTGCCGAAGCTGCTGGAGCAGCGCACCGGTGGTGGCCTGCCGGCGCATGAGGTAGAGGCGGAAGTCGGTGGCGACCTGATCGTTGCGGCTGCGGGCGGTATGCAGCCGGCCCCCCGCAGGCCCGACGCGCTCGGTCAGGGCGCGCTCTATGTTCATGTGGACGTCCTCGAGGTCCTCGCGCCAGACGAAGCGGCCGGCGCGGATCTCCTCACGGATGGCGAGCAGGCCCCGGCGGATGGCGGTCTCGTCGGCGGGCTCGAGGATGCCGCGGTCCCGCAGCATGGCCGCGTGCGCCAGCGAGCCGGCGATATCCTCCTCGGCCAGGGCACGGTCCACCGCCAGCGAGGCGTTGACCCGCCGAACCAGGGCGTCGGTCTCCTCGCGGAAGCGGCCGCCCCACATCCGCGTCTCGCCGCTGCCGCCGCGCTCACCGGCGCCGGCAGGCGTGTCGCCGTCGTGGTTGCCGTCGGTCAACGGTGGTCTCCCTGGACCTGCCAGGTGCCCCCCACGCGCTTGACCAGCGGGGCCTCGAGGTCGCCGGCGTCCAGCGGGCGGTAGCCCATGCGCCGGTAGCTTGGCAGCGCGTCGGGACCGGGCGCTTCCACCGTCAGGGTGGGGATGTTCGCTCGAATGGCCAGTGCCTCGACCTTGGTCATCAGCCAGCGCTCGAAGCCCTGCTGCCGATCCCCGTCCGGGTCGGTGGCCGGATCCACGCGCCAGCCGCCGCCTTCCTCGCGCCAGCGGGCCGCCGCGATGGGCGCGCCCTCGCTCTCGAGCAAGATGGCCCCGCCGTGCTCCAGCCAGGCCGTCATCTCCTGGGCGTCGCCGCCTCCGTCGGGGCGCGCGGCGCGGTAGACGGCGCAGAGCGCGTCGAGGTCGGCCAGCCCGGCCCACCGCAGGCGCGCCTTGGGCGCGCCCGCGCCCGCCGGCGCCGGCGTGGTGCTGGCGGCCCGGCTCATGACCGCCTCCAGCTGCCGCCTCGCGCCACGGAGCTCACCGTCCCGCCGAGGCCCCGACGACGGGCTCGCCGGAGGCATCCTGCAGCTGCCGGCGGATGCGCAGACGCAGAGCGTTGAGCTTGATGAAGCCGTCGGCGTCTCCCTGCTGGTAGACGTCGTCCTCCTCGAAGGTGACGACGTCCTGGCGATAGAGGCTCCGGGGCGAGCGGCGACCCAGCACCGTCAGCGAGCCCTTGTACAGCTTGACGCGGGCCTCACCGGTCACCGGCTCCTGGATATCGTCCATCAGGCCCTGCAGCGCCTCGCGCTCGGGCGCGAACCAGAAGCCGTTGTAGACGGCCGCGGCGTAGCGAGGGATCAGCTCGTCGCGCAGCTCCAGCACCTGCCGGTCGAGCGTGATCGACTCCACGGCGCGGTGGGCGGCGAAGAGGAGGGTGCCGCCGGGGGTCTCGTAGCATCCGCGGGACTTCATGCCGACGAAGCGGTTCTCCACCAGGTCGACGCGGCCCACGCCGTGGCGGCCCGCGATGCTGTTGGCCCGGTCGAGCAGCGCCGCCGGGCTCAGCCGCTCACCGTCGATGGCCACGGGGTTGCCCCCCTCGAAGGCGACCGTCACCACCTGCGCCCGGTCTGGAGCGTCCTCGGGGTCGACGGTGCGGCGCCACATGCCCTTGGGGGGCTCGGCCCAGGGGTCCTCCAGCACGCCGCCCTCGTAGCTGATGTGGTAGGCGTTGGCGTCCATGGAATAGGGCTTCTCCTTGGTGACGGGCACCGCGATGTCGTGCTCGCGGGCGTACGCGATGCAGTCCTCACGCCCTTTGAGGTCCCACTCGCGCCAGGGCGCGATCACCTTGATGTCGGGGTCGAGGGCATAGGCGGAGAGCTCGAAGCGAACCTGGTCGTTGCCCTTGCCGGTGGCCCCGTGCGCGATGGCGTCGGCCCCCTCCGCCTGGGCGATCTCGACCATCTTGCGGGCGATGAGTGGCCGCGCGAAGGACGTTCCCAGCAGGTAGCTGCCCTCGTAGATGGCCGAGGCGCGCAGCACCGGGAACACGAAGTCGCGCACGAACTCCTCCCGGAGGTCGACGGCGTAGGCCGCCGAGGCGCCGGTCTTGAGCGCCTTCACGCGCGCCTCTTCGACCTCCTCGCCCTGCCCCACGTCGGCGGTGAAGGCCACCACCTCCGCCCCGTAGGTGCGACGGATCCAGTCGAGGATCACCGAGGTGTCCAGCCCACCCGAGTAGGCGAGAACGACCTTCTCGATACCGCCGGTTTGCGTATGCATGCCTGCCTCCTGCAGAACACGACCCAGACGCGGCCCCCGTGGACCGCCATGGACCTGCAACCGCTCCGGAGAGCGGCTCAGCGTCGGGCGCGGGGGTGGGTCCGGGTGGTGAGCATCGGGGTCATTTGCGGCGGCGCAGCATTATGCACGGCCGCCGATATCGATGCAACTCTAGCACTGGCCCGAGGGGCGGTCAAGGCGTGTCGCCACCCGTCCCCGGGCGGCCGGCAGGGGGGTCCGCTGCGCCGCGGGAGGGAGCCTCGGGGCCGGACGGCGTGGCCAGCGGATCGCGGGCGCTCCGCCGGCGCAGGCCGGGCAGGGCGGCGATCACCGCCGACGCCAGCACCAGTGCGGCGCCCGCCAGCCCCATGAGGCCGAACCGCTCCCCGAAGAGCCAGGCCGCCAGGCTGGTGGCGACCAGCGGCTCCACCGTGGCGACCAGCACCGCGCGCGACGCCTCCACGTGGCGCAGGCCGCTGTAGTAGGCGAGGTACGCGAGGTAGGTGCTGATCAGCGCCAGCGCGCTCAAGAGCAGCCAGGTGTGGGCGCTCTTGGCGTGGAAGTGGACCAGCGGGAGCAGACCCAGCGCACCGATCGGCAGCACCACGGCGAAGATGGTGACGGGCGCGTACCGGCGCAGCACCCACTTCCCGAAGATGTAGTAGCTCGCGTAGGAGGCGCCCGCGGTCAGCCCCCAGCCCACCGAACGGCCGTTGACGTCGATGCCGTGGCCGCCGCCGCGCGCCACCAGCACCACGCCCAACGTCGCCAGTATCACCAGCAGGGACTTGCCGGGGGTCAGCCGTTCCCTCAGCAGCAGCGCCGCCAGCACCGCCACGAAGGCCGGCGCGCTGTACAGCAGGATCCATGCCAGGCTGACGCCGCCGGCGGCGATCGCCAGGTTGAGCGACGCGTAGAACACGGCGACGCCCACCAGCGCGAACAGCACGAAGGCGCCGAGATCGCTGGTGCGGGCGAGGCGCAGCCGGCCGCGCACGGCCGCGTGCGTCAGGAAGGCGCCGCCTGCCAGCGCCGCGCGCCAGAACGAGATCTCCAGGGGACCCACACCCGAGCTCAGGACGCCCTCGGCGAACACCCCGAGAACACCCCACAGGATGCCCGCTACCAGCACCAGCAGGTATCCCGACGCCGCGGCGCGAGCCGTCGGCGGGGTGTCGGCGCTCAGCGGCTCACGCCGGCGGCTCCTCCCGCCGCCAGCCGGCTTCCATGCCGTACGCGCGTGCGGTCTCCGGACGCGAGCGCTTCAGCTCCGCCATGCGCCTGCGGTAGGAGGCAAGCTCCACGAAGAAGGAGACCACGTTGAGCAGGTAGATGAGCGCCAGCACCAGGTAGTCGGCGGTGAGCGAGATACCGGCGGGCTCGCCCAGGGGAACCGCGTGCAGCACGGCATCGAGCCCGAAGATGGCCCACGGGACCAGCAGCAGCACGCCCCACAGCTCGTCGGCCAGGCCGCTGCCGGGGACGAGCAGGGCCAGCAGGTGGTAGACGGCCGTGCGCGGCGCGTTTCTAGCCACGCCGGGCCTGGGCACCACCAGGCTGATCACCGTCACGGCGGCGAGGGCCAGGAACAGCACCACCAGCACGTCCCACAACCAGTTCGGGATGGCCAGCGGGTTGGTCCCGGTGAGCGCGGTCCAGGGGTCGGTGAAGGCCGACCCCAGCGCTCCCTGGAAGCTCCCCGCCGCCGCCGAGCGCAGCAGCGCCTCCGTGGGGACTGCCAGCAGTGGCGTGTCGGGCTGGTAGGCGGCATGCAGGCGCGAGGGATCGGTCGTGCGACCCAGGTTGTAGAGCGCGGCCGGCAGGTTGGGGCCGACGTCCAGCGCTCGCTGGTACAGACCGTCATCGCTCTCGAGCACGCCCAGGTTGTTGAGGGCGGACGGCACGTCCCCGGCGGCGCGGTAGGCCGTCGCCGCGGCCTGGTCGTTGCCGGCGACCTGGGCTGCGTAGCCCCGCACGAAGTCGGCGTCGGGGCCCGGCTGGAGCGCGCTCGTGAGGGCGTCGCGCGCCGGCACGCTGGCGAGCGTGCCCGAGCGCCAGGCGGACGGCAAGGTGTCGCCGTGACCCGCCCACGCCGACAATGACGCCAGCGCCAGCACGGCGGCGAACATCAGCACCAGCACGAACTTCTCTGTGATGGTGTAGTAGCGAAGCGCGAACAGGCGCGGGACGCGGCCCGTGGCGCGCCCCGACTCGAGGCGCTGCTTTAGCGCCAGCGACTGCGGCCGCCAGTACTTGGCGATCAACGTCAAGTGCAGGAAGAGCATCGCCAGCAGTAGCGCGACGACCGCGTACCAGCCGGCACGACCCAGCGCCAGGGCGGCGCGCAGCAGCGCGCGGGCGAGCCGGAACCCCGAGCCCTCGTGGGCGCGTGAGCGCCACAGCGACGCCTGGTCGCGCTGACCGGCCGCGCGTAGCGCGTTGCCGTAGTCCCTGAGCGCCGCCTGGGTGGCGGGCACCGCCGCCGTGCTCATGCGATACGCCCACGGGGCCCAGAAGCCGGCGGCCTTCAGGTCGCCCTTGGCCAGGGCCTGCTCGAGCGCACCGAGCGGGAACCCGTAGGCCTCACGCAGCGCGGGGTCGGTCAGCAGCTCGGCGCTGTAGCCACGGTCGACGTAATCCTTGAGGGCGTCGTCCATCGCCTGCTTGGCCAGGTCCTGCTGGCCTGCGGCGTAAAGCACGCGCGCCAGCTGCGCGCGATCGTAGAAGGTGGCGGCGTGGCCCAGCGCCTGCCGGTAGTCGTCGGAGGCCGTCTGGGCATCGCTCGCCTGCGAGGCTGCCTCCACGTAGAGCCAGGGGTTGGTGGGATCCTGGCGCAGCCGGGCGGCGGGATCGGCCACCTTGGCCTCGTTTCGCAGCCACGCGAACATGGCCGGGTCGGCGTCGAAGCGGACGGTGCCCTGGACGCCCGCGCTGGTGACCTGAAGCTTCGCCTGGCCGCCCGCCTTGAACTGGACGGTGACCGTCACGCCGCCGCCACTCGCGGCCACGTCCGCCACCTGAGCGGGCAGCGGGAAGCGCTGCTGCACCGTGCCGCTGGCCGCGTCGATGACCAGCAGGCTGTTCCCGTGCCCCAGGTAGACGACCCCGCCCACCTGGGCCGCGCCGGCGGTGTCGCCGCTGTCGGCCGGGAACTCCAGGCGCCACTGCTCCTGGCCGTTGCTGCTCGCCACCAGAGCGCTGCCCTGGATGCTCAGCTCGAGCTGAGCCGTCGACGGTGGGGCGGTGCCCGGCGTCTGGCCGGGCTGGCTCTGGCTGCCGCCCGCCTGGCCCGTCCCGGCCTGGCCGCCGCCCGGTGTCTGCCCGGAGCTCCCCGAGCCGCTCGACACCCCGGAGACCTGGACCCGCAGGGGAGCGTCGATACCCGGGCCGCTGAGGCGCACGGTCCACTCCCCCACCTGATCGAGCACGTGCTGGTAGTGCAATGTCCCCGAGCCGTCCGCCGTCACCTCGGTGCTGCGGCTCGAGCCGTCTGGGGCGGTGAGCGTCACGGTGTAGCCAGCGTTCGAGCGAAGGTCGCTGGCGTCGAGCGCGACGCTGTCGCCGGAGCGCATCAGGTTGGTGTTGAGGGCCACAGTGGGGCTCGTGGGGCT
>CAZBZU010000036.1:0-4367 GCA_964496495.1 uncultured bacterium | reverse complement strand
GTGTGAGTGGTGGCCGTGTGAGTGGTGGCGGTGGGAGCGGTGGACGCGGGAAGGGGGCCGGCGGCGCACCACCGCGCCGCGGCGACGTCGGCCGTCGCCCTGGGAGCGCGCGTCCGCGCGGCGGATGCCCGTCGAGCAAGGCGCCTATGCATGTCACCACCTTACAGCACCGGCCCCGGAGCGGCGACGGCCCCGCGCCCCGCGCCGAGGCGCACGGGCGCCCTGCGGGACGAGTAAAACCTCATCCTGAGCGACGTCCGACCCCTGCTATAGTGGGCCGATGTCGCGAGACGAGTGGGCTCGACTGGCTGCCACTTTCCCTCCCGAGGCCCTTACCTGGTGCGTCGCCCGCCTCGACCGGCAGTCCGGCAGCGCGCTGCTCGAGCCGCTGGTGACGGAGGCCGCCGTGCGCGGCCGGCTCGACGACGCGCTCGGCGTCGACGGCTGGTCGAAGCGACTGATGCCGCTCGGATCGGACGCGGTCGTGTGCGAGCTGGAGCTCCTGGGCGTGCACAAGAGCGCCGCGGCCACCTCCTTCGGCGGCGCGATCGACATGGCCACGGTCAGCGACTGGGCCTTCGCCCGCGCGGCGGGGCTGTTCGGGATGCGCCCGCCGGCGAGCGACGGCGGCTGGGTCGACTTCGACGCCGAGGCGGGTGAGCCGCTGTTCCTGCCGGACGCCGGCGAGGATGACCGCCAGGCGGCGGAGGATGCGCCGGAGCCGTCACCCGCAGGCACGCTGCGGACGCCGGCGCCCGGCGACGGGATCCCCGTGGACGCAGCCGCGTTCGAGGAGGCACGCAGCGAGGGTCAGCAGGTCATCGAGCGGCTGGTGGAGCGGCTGAAGCGCGAGGGGCTCGGTCGGCAGGCGGCGACGCTGGTGGTGGAGTACGGCGGCTACGGCCGCACCCCGGAGCAGGCGCGCGAGCTCTACCGCCGCCTGCGCGAGCTGCTCCTCGAGAGGGGCGCGCCGACGTGACGCTTCGTGGCCGGCGCCGCGGCGCCGGAGGCTTGTCGTGATCAAGGTCATCGCCATCGGCGACGTCCACGGCCAGTGGCCCGAGTTGTGGCGCGTCCTGAAGGCTTCGGCCGCTTGCACCCCGACCTACGAGCCCACCCCGGCGGTGGTCGAGGGCCGCTACCAGGTGGTGTGCGTCGGCGACCTCGTCCACTACAAGGACGAACGCGCGTACGCCAACGCCGTCGGGGTGGAGCCGTACGACCCGGCAGACCCCGATCACCTGCGACGCGCGGCCAAGGCCCAGATCCGCGAGCTCTACCGCTTCAAGCGCTTCGTGGACGAAGCTGCGGGCAACGTTACCGTCATCCTCGGCAACCACGACGAGGTCGCGCTCGACCACAACTACGAGCTCGCCACCCGCGGCGGGCTGCGGCACGACGAGTTCAACCCCGAGCGGGGCGGCCTCGCGCTCCCCGACGACCTCGCGGAGTGGTTCCGCGGCTTCACCCGCGAGCGCGAGTTCTTCGGCGTGCACTTCGCGCATGCCGGCCCGCTGCCCGGCATGCAGTACTTCGACGACTTCTTCTATCACGACGGCGACACCAAGACCTGGTGGTTCAACAAGCCCGAGCTCGTCCAGCAGGCCGGCCACCGCTTCGGCGTCTACGGCCACACGGTGATGAAGGACGGCATCTACATCGACAAGGACCACGGCTTCGCCATGATCGACGCGCTCGGGCAGCTGCAGTTCCTGGAGATGATCCTGTCCGACGAGCGTCTCGACTACTCCGTCACCACGCTCTGACGCCCGTCAGGCATCGCCGGAGTCGCCGGCCGGCTCAAGCGCCAGCACCATGTAGGCCTGGTCCAGGTCGCGCCCGTCCGCGCGGAGGCCGCTCGGCTGTACGCCCCAGGTTCGGAAGCCCGCCTCGTCGTAGAGGCGACGGGCGGCCTCGTTGTCGGCTGTGACGGTGAGCTCGAGGCGGTCGGCGCCGAGCTCGCCGGCGGCGCGAACGGCCGCCGCCACCAGGGCCTGGCCGACGCCGACGCGCCTGGCCTCGGGCGCGACATACAGCCCGTAGAGGTCGGCGCGGTGCCGAGTCTTGAGGCGCGACTGGCGCACCACCGTCACCACACCGACCAGCGCCTCGCCCGTTGCACCGGGCATGAAGGCGCCCACCACGCGCTGTGCCTGGGTGCGCCGCCGCTCCTCCTGCAGCGCTCGATACGCGGGCAGTGACGGGAGCTCGTCGAGATGGGAGCCGAAGGCGTCCGGGCTCTCGCCCAGGGCGCGCCGGCGCAGGGCCCAGGCCGCGCCGTCGTCCTCGGCCCCGAGCTCCCGCAGCCGCCAGCTGGGCGTGCTCACCTCAGAGCGAGTAGCCGCCACGATCGTCATCCCGCACCAGCTCGCCGTTGCGGAGCACCAGGGTGCGGCGCTTGAAGCGGTCGACCAGGTCGCGCGAGTGGGTGGCGACGAGAACGGTCGTGCCCTTGATGTTGACGTCGTTGAGCAGCTCCAGGATCTCCATGCCGGTGTCCGGGTCGAGGTTGCCGGTGGGCTCGTCGGCGAGCAGTAGAGCCGGGTCGGTGACCATGGCGCGCGCGATGGCGACACGCTGCTGCTCGCCCAGGCTCAGCTCGATCGGGTAGGCCTTGCGCTTGTGCGCCAGCCCCACCTGCCTGAGGGCCAGCAGCGCGCGCTGCTCCATGTTGCCGCGCCGGGAGGTGGCCCGCAGCGCGAACTGCAGGTTCTCGATGGCCGACAGGTGGGCGAGCAAGCGGTGGTCCTGGAAGACCATGCCGATGTGGCGCCGGAGGTAGGGCAGGCGGCCGTCCCGCAGGCGGCTGACGTCCTGGCCATTGACGTAGACCTGCCCCTCGGTGGGGGCGATGCGCCGCAGCAGCAACGCCAGCAGCGTCGACTTGCCGGCGCCCGAGTGGCCGGTGATGTAGGCGAACTCCCCCTTGCGGATGCGGAAGTCGACGTCGCGCAGGGCGTGCGTGTGCGTCCGCGGGTAGGTCTTGGTGACGTGGTGGAACTGGATCATGGCCGGGCTCCGGCTCCCGGCGCCACTCTACCCGAGCCCGTGGCGCGGTGGTGTAGATGGCGGTGGTGTAGATGGCGGTGGTGCGGTGGGCGCTGGTGCGGCGGCCGGTGATGAAGAGCGCGGTGATGCAGCCGGCCGGGGCGAGCCTCAGGCATAGCTCGCCAGGGCGTCCAGCAGCGCCCGCAGCGCCCCCGCGCCGTCGAGCTGCGTCAGCACCGTGGCGTTGGGCGGCTCGCCGCGCCCGTCGCCGACCCGGCGATCGACCAGCGTCATGCCACGGGTGTGCTCCCCGCGCAGCTCCACGGCGACGTGACGCCGCTCGCCGCGGACGAGCTCGGGCCGGGTGACGGCCAGCACCGCGCACGGGTCGTGGAGCGGGGCGCCCGCGTCGCTGCCCGTGAGGCGCTGGTAGGCGCTGCCGTACGCCTCGAGCAGATCCGCGGCGAACGCCGCGGGCCGGGTGCCGACCGCGCGGATCGCCTCCCGCTCCTCGGCGCCTATGGGGAACTGGTGGGTCAGGTCGAGGCCCGCCATGACGATCCGGGCGCCGGAGTCGAACACGATGGCGGCGGCCTCGGGGTCGGCGAAGATGTTGAACTCGGCGGCCGCGGTGACGTTGCCGGGACCGTAGCTGCCGCCCATCAGGCTGATGCCGCGTAGTCGCCGGGCCAGCGCCGGCTGCTGGCGCAACGCCAGCGCCACGTTGGTCAGCGGGCCGGTGGCGACCAGCCAGAGGTCGTCGCGAGCCTCGGCGCTCTCGATCAGGAAGCGCACCGCCGATCGGGGCGCCGCCCGGCGCCTGAGCGGCGGCAGCACCGGCCCGTCGAGGCCGCTCTCGCCGTGGATGGTGGAGCCGTGACGCGGGGCCGCCACCAGCGGACGCTCGGCACCCGCGTGGACCGGCACCTCCAGGCCGGCGATCTGGACGACGATGAGGGCGTTGCGGAGGGTGCTCTCCAGCGGCGCGTTGCCGCTCACCACGGTGATCCCCACCAGCTCGGCGGTAGCGCCTGCGAGAAGGATCGCCAGTGCGTCGTCGTGCCCGGGATCGCAGTCGAGCACCACGGCAGGCCGCGCAGGCGTTGCGGAGGTGCGCGGGTCGGGGCCGTCGCCCACGTCGGGGGCGGCGGCTTCCCGTGCGGGTGTCATGCCTTGGTGCCCTTGCGCTCGTTCATGCCGCGCTCCAGGTCCTCCTCGTCGGGCAGCACCATCGCCGCCACGACCAGGTCGCCCTGCCCCAGGCGCATGATGGTCACGCCCTGCGAGGCGCGGCCGTAGCGGCTCACCTGGCCCACCTTGGTGCGGATGAGGATGCCCTGCTCCGACAGCACGAACAGCTCCTCCTCGCCCAGGACGTG
>CAZBZU010000035.1:0-36308 GCA_964496495.1 uncultured bacterium | reverse complement strand
ACCGAACCGAGAGCGGTTCTGCCGGCGTCGTTCCTGAGGTACTTGTCGGCGCCGTAGTCGAGGAGCGCCCGGACGATGGCGGTGCGGCCCAGGAAAGCGGCGATGTGGAGGGGGGTGGAGCCGTTGCCATCCGCGAGGTCCGGATCGGCACCGGCGTCGAGAAGGGCGAGGCTCGCCTGGGCGCGTCCGAACGTGGCCGCGATGGTGAGGGGGGTGGAACCGTAGGCGTCGCGCTCGTTCACGTCGGCGCCGGCCTGGATGTGGCGCTGGACGGCATCGATGTCCCCGACGAGGACCGCCAGGTGGAGGCTCGCCTCGGCGGTGGGGGACCCCTGCGCCAGCGCCGGCGCGGCGATGAGGAGCGCCGCGAGAAGGGCGACGGTCGCGCGTACTGCCGCTCGGGTGGGTGTCGCGGATCGCATGCTGGCTCCTCTCTGTCGTTGCCACGGAGGCACGGCGTCCATGGCGCGGTCCATGCGCGTGGTTGCCGCCTGCTCCCGTGACCGGCTTCTTCGGCGGAGGCTCGAGCCAGGAGCCGAACGGCGTGATGCGCGCCAGGAAACCGGGAATGGCTGGGCCGGAAGACCGCTGTCACCGTAGGCGATCGAGGGTGACGAACAGGTCGGCCTTCCACCCACGGCTCCGTGAGACTTCCTCCCACCTCGTGCGCGCCGACCTTCGAGCTGCCGCTTGGTCGTCCTCACATGGGCATCACGGACGTTGAGCGTGCCTTGTGGCTCACGCCCGGTAGAACCGCCTCGTGCCCGGCATCACCGCGACGGCGAGGATCGCCAGGCCGAGGACGGCGTACATCACCAGCGGCGGCGAGGGGCCGACCAGCCACAACTCGACCGCGAGCCACATCAGCAGGCCAGCGCCCACCACGCCCGCGCCGACCCAGGACCAGTGCTCGCCGAAGGCGCGCTCGAGACCTCGCAGCGCTGCCCACCGCGGACGCCTCCACAGCGCCGCCGCGATGATGGCCGGGAACGCGCCCAGCACGGCCAGCAGGATCACCCCGGGAAGCAGGAAGTCCGCGAAGGGGCCGCGCCGGAGCACGCTGAGGGGCATCCCGATCAGACCGCCGGACGGATCGGCCACCAGCGCGGCCCCGCCGACGAGCCCGCTGATCGCCTGCAGGGCGACGAGGATCGTCAGCACCGCCGGCCCCAAGGGAAGCCTGCGTCGCGTCGCGCTCGCCATGACACCACCTCCGCCGGCCCTGAGCCGCGTTGGGCGACCCGCCTACGCCTCGACGAATTGGTCCGACGGAGCTGCGTGGCGGACCGGGCGACGCCCGTTCGCAGCACAGTGACCCAGCCGGTGGGCAAGGGTACGCAACGCTTCCGCACGTCGCCAGAGGCAATCGTCCTCCAGCGCTCTGGCGCCCCGCCGCGCGCCGGTGCCCGAGGCTCCGCCAGCCCATCCACGTCGCCTCCCTCTAGCCCTGACCGTCACTCTGCTGCGGCGAGGCGTTGAGCGATGGGCTCCCCTCCACTCCGACAGTGGGGGGCTTGGCGTTGCTGAGGGTGGTGAGGAGGGCGTTGGTGACGGCGTAGCGGTCGCTCTGGAGGCCGCGCAGGAAGCGCTTGAGCTGGTTGATGTCGGAGGCGGCGACGGCATCTCGCCAGGCGGTCCAGGCGTCGAGATCGTGCTGGCGAAGCGCAGCGAGGCCGGCTCTCGCGAGCTCGGTAGCGGTGGCGGCGGAGCGCGCAATCGCGAGGAGGGTGTTCAGGGGCTCGGGGAAAGGCGGTGTGCCGCCAGGAAGGCCCGCAGCGAGCTCACGCTGCGCTCGCTCAGCACGTCGATCGGGCACCGCCTCGCCAGATCGATGATCAGCGTTCCGTAGCGATGGCCGCGACGGAACGCGAAGTCATCCACCCCGACCATGGCCGCTACCGTATCCACTGGCTGGAAGCGGTGCGCGCAGCGCAGCAGCGTGCTGCCGCTCATCGGGAAACCCAACAGCCGCGACAGGCGCGAGGCCAGGCTAGCGCTGACGAGCAGCCCCAGCACCGTCACGATCTCCTCCAGCCGGGCGGTGCGGCGAGCGTACGCCGCCACGACAACCGGCCGCAGGCCGGGCAGGCACAAGCGGCTGGCCGGCCCCGCACCCGACCGGTCACGACAGGTCCTGGGAACAGGCGATCACGCACGCCCACGAATAGCCCCTTTGAGACCCGCCTGACCGATGACGAGCGGGTCGCGCTGCGACGGCGCGCCGCAGCTCATGCAGCGCCGTATCGGGATGTGGTTCGCGCCAAGATCGCGCTCATGGCCGCCGACGGACTGCACAACAAGGAGATCGCGCACCGCCCCTCCCTACCAGTGCAGGTCGTGACCCGCTGGCGCAAGCGCTTCTACCACGAGCGCCTCCCCGGCCTCCAGGAACGCCCACGAACCGGCAGACCCGCAACCCAGCAACCCAACAGCAGCCAACCCGCACCCATCACCAAGACCGGCGAAGAGCCAGAAACCGATGGCCGTTGACGCCAGAGAGCTGGTCAACGGGGTGCGGTCACCCTGATGGAACGAGCTCGACCTGCCCCCGCGCCATCCCCCGGGGGGCCGCCGCGGGCTCCCGAAAGGGACCGCGAGGTCGGATCTGGCGAGCCTCGGCCCTACCGCTGGGACAGCGCTGGTCGAAGTGCTGGCGCCAGCGAGAGAACCATTGCTGGCGCCGAGCGACTCCACCCACCAACCGCCCGGCCCAAGAGCGGTCCTAGCCATCGGATGCGCCCGGCACCATCCCTAGGACGCGCCGGGCGCCACAGTTTGCGACGGCGAGTTCAGTGACGACCCTGCAACCGCGCGAGGAGGGCCACGAACGATTCCGAGAGATCCGAGTGGTGGTGCACCACCTTCCACGTCCCGGCCTCACGCCGGTACACGTTCGTCACGCGCTGGTCGATCTGGACCGTCTCGCCTGCCAGCTCCAAGCTGCCGCGTTCAACGCCGACCTCGTAGGCCAGATCGCCGGAGACGTGGACGACCTGGTCCACCAGCTCGACCGTTCCGCGCGTGGAGAGAGCCGCAACCTGATCGAAGGAGTCCCGGACAGCCTCCCAGCCGACCTGGCGACCCCCGATCGGATGCATCGCCGTGACCGCATCGCCGTGGAACCACACATCCACCATGGAGCCCGCAGTACCCTGAGCCATCTCGGTCAAGGCCTTGTAGAAGAGAGTCGAAGCTGCGCGCACCTGATCATCTGCTGCCATGAAGCAACCTCCGTGCCTGCTGAAAGAGGCCGCCCCAACCTGTCGTTGGGACGGTTCTTGCACCGTCAACGCCTTATCGGCTCGCGGTGCGGGGATGACGACGTACACGCCTCCTTGCACACGACAGCGCCGAACTACCAGATCACGCCTTCCAAGGATCTCGCGAGATCGCTGAATAGAACGACGACGCACCCAGCGCCCCAACGACCAGGGCCGCCGCCTCGAGCAGCGACCGTTCACATGACATGGCCACGGACAGCACAGCACGCCCAGGGGCCAGGAGAACCACCTGCACCCCTGTGCCAAACCGGCTCTGCTCGTACCTCCTGTCTCCTCCTTCGCCACGCTAAGGCAATCCAGACGCACCGCAGCATTATTCGGAGCAAGGGCCCGCAACGAAGGCCGCGGAGCGTCAGCGACCGCGATCCCTCGGGCTGTCGAGCGGCGCGAAGGCGCCGGCAGCTCGGCGTCCGCCATGAGCTGCACATTCCGCGCCCACGTCGATAGCAAGCGTGAGCGACAGGTAGGGCCGACCCGGATGGCTGGGCGACGTGCGCAGAGCCCTGCCGAGCCACCAGGTAGTCCATACACCGACAGCCAGGCGGGCAAAGCGCCGACGCGCGCCGGGGTGCATCCCCGCTACCGTTGCACCGGTTTCACGGCAAACCTATACCGTCGTATGGCCTTGTGGAGTCGGAGGGAACCCATGAACGCCAGCAGAACGACAGCAACCACCGTCGGCGCCCTGTTCCTCATTGCCATGGCCGCCAGCCTCATCGGGGGCGCCATGGTGGACGGCGCCCTCGCCGGCCCCGACTACCTCGCCCGCGCCGCCGGCAACACCGGCACCTTGACGCTGGGCGTCGCCCTCGAACTCGTCAACGCCCTCGCCGTGATCGGCATCGCCGTCGCGCTGTTCCCGGTGTTCAGGAGACACGCTGAGGGCATGGCACTCGGCTACGTGGGTCTGCGGTTCCTCGAGGCGACCGCCCTCGTCGCAGCGGCATTCCTGCCGATCGCGCTGGTAGCGCTGGGCCGGTCGTACGCCGGCGCAGAGGCCGGCGCCGCTTCCAGCGTGGTGGTGCTCGGAGACCAACTGACAGGCATGCGAGCCAGCCTGCTGAGCATCCTCGTTCCCCTGTTCTTCTGCCTGGGGGCGCTGCTGCTGTACACCTGGCTGTACCGCTCGAAGGCGCTGCCCCGCTTCATCCCGGTCTGGGGCTACCTCGGAGTCTTGGGAATCGCCGCCCTCAACGTCTTCGCCGTCGGCTCCACGGCAGGCATGATCCTGGCCCTGCCCATCATCCTGAACGAGCTGTTCCTGGGGGGCTGGCTCCTGTTCCGGGGCTTCAACGGGGATCTGGTCGGCTCTCGGGGTGCGGTTCCCGCCTGACCGGCCGCTCGCCGGTACCGCCGGGTTCGACCTCACGCCTAGCCCTGCTCCTGGCATCCTCGGCGCTCATCGAGATCCCGGTCGCGATGATCTCCCAGAGCCTCGTCCTGCCGACGGCAGCGAACCGCTGGCTGAGCACGGCGGCCGCTTCCCCCGCAGGTCCTACCTCGACCCGCGTCGTCCTGCTAGCCACACCTGATGCGCTTCAGGCGTGGCTCCCTCATCCTGGCCGGCAAGGGCGCAGCGCCGGCGCGCGGGCTTGACATGTGACCATATGGTCACATATATTCGGCTCGTGGAAGGCGGCGATCGCGTGTTCCGAGCCCTGGCAGACCCGACGCGCCGGCTGCTCCTCGACCGGCTCTTCGAGCGTGACGGCCGCACGCTCGGCGAGCTGGAGGCCGAGGTGGAGATGTCGCGCTTCGGGGTGATGAAGCACCTGCGCGTGCTGGAGGACGCGAACCTGGTTCTCACCCGCCGCTCGGGACGGGAGAAGCTGCACTTCCTCAACCCCGTGCCGATCCGGCAGATCTACGCGCGCTGGATCGGGAAGTACACCGAGCGCCACGCCACCGCCCTGGTGGATCTGAAGAGCGAACTGGAGCGATGACATGACCAGCGCCAGACACGACAACAGCACCGCGCAGATGTACCGCGTGTATATCAAGGCCACGCCCGAAGCCATCTGGCAGGCCATCACCACACCGGAATGGACCGTTCGCTACGGCTACGCCCCCCTGGTCGAGTACGACCTGCGACCGGGCGGCGCCTTCCGGGCTCACGCCAACGAGGGCATGAAGGCCGTTCCCGGCATCCCCGACATCATCAGCGACGGCGAGGTCATCGAGGTCGACCCCCCGCACCGGTTGGTGCAGACCTGGCGCATGACCATGACGCCGGAGCTGGCCGCCGAGGCGTTCACCCGCGTGACCTGGGAGATCCAGGCGGTGCGCGGCGGCGTCAGCAGGCTCACCGTCACGCATGACGTCACCGGAGCCCCCCTGTGGGGCAGCGTGGCGGCCGGCAACGACGAGGCCCGGGGCGCGGGCGGCGGCTGGCACGAGATCCTCAGCGGCCTCAAGACCCTCCTCGAGACCGGCGAGCAGCTCCCCTTCCAGAGCGGGCCTGCCCCCGAGTAGCCGGCGTCGCCTGCGCGCGGGGCCCGCCACACCGCGGTCACCCGCCTTCCGGGCGGGGGCCCCGCGCCTCATCCAAACGCGCCGCCCGGTCGGCGCGCACGGCCATCGCCTCGAAGACGCTCCGGAGGGCGTCGGGCCGACGCACCTCGACCTCGCACCCCAAGCCCAGCACCATGGCCGCGAACGGCTCGAGCTGCTCGCGCGTGCACCGCAGCCGGGTGCCGCCGGCCTCGTCCTCGAGCGACGCCCGCCACGGCGTCATGCGCCGCTGCATCTCGGCACGCGGCAGGCCCAGCCACACCTCCACCTCGTGCGACTCCATGACGAACGGCAGCGACGCCACCAGGTAGGCCCGCGCGTCGAACCCCGCCGGTGGCTCGAACCCGGCCTCGCCGGCGACGACGCCCGACACCCTGTCGAGCCGGAAGGTGCGCAGCGCCTCACGCAGCAGGCAGTGCCCCACCAGGTACCAGCGGCCATCCAGGTGCACCAGGCCGTAGGGCTCCACCTCCCGCGAGCTGACGGTGCCATGGTGCGAGCGGTAGTCGAACCTCACCCGCCGGCGCCCGCGGATGGCGCCGGCGAGCGTGGCGACGACCGCCGCGTCGGTTCGGACGACCCACGCGCCCGTTTCCAGCGTGACCGCCTCCCCTACGTCGCCGACTCGCTGGTGCACGGCTGGCGGTAGCGCCCTGGCCAGCTTCGCCGACGCCCCCTCGGCGGCAGGCGCCAGAGCGTCCAGACCGACGTGCCGAAGCGCCTGCAGGCCCAGCGCCACGGCGAACGCCTCCTCCTCGGTGAACATCAGCGGCGGCAACCGGAAGCCGGGGCGCAAGCGGTAGCAGCCGCCGACGCCGGGCGACGACTCCACCGGGATCCCCAGATCCTGCAGACGCGCGACGTAGCGCTGCACCGTGCGGCGGCTGACCTCCATGCGGCGAGCCAGCTCCGCGCCGGTCACCCGCTCGCGCGCCTGCAGGATCTCCAGCACCGTCAACACCCGCATCACCGGGTCGTACATGCCGCGATGGTACACGCTCGCCATCGCCGTCACGCCCTGTCGCCAATCGCCGCTAGGCTGGAGCTACGGATGGCCGAGGCCCGGCCCCGGAAGGAGACACCCATGAGCACGCAACCCGCAGCCGCGACCTTCCTCACCACCGACGTTCTGCAAGAGCACTGGCTCGGCCATCGCGCCCTCACCCGCCGCGTGATCGAGGCCTTCCCAGAGGACAAGCTGTTCACCTTCAGCGCAGGCGGGATGCGCACCTTCGCCCAGCTCGCCACCGAGATGCTCCAGATGATCGCCCCCACCATGAAGGGGCTGCTCGAAGACGTCTGGGAAGCCGGTGGCTACGGCCAACCGGGCCCCACCACCAAAGCCGGCCTCCTCGCCAGCTGGGACGAGGCGGACCGCCTCCTCGAGTCCAGCCTCGCGCGCGTCCCGGCCGAGCGCTACCACCAGGTCGCCAACGCCTTCGGCATGTGGACCGCGCCGGCGTTCGCCACGGTCCTCTACCTCATCGACAACGAAGTGCACCACCGGGGCCAGGGCTACGTCTACCTGCGCCTCCTCGACATCGCCCCACCCCTGTTCTACGAGCGCCCCAGCCTGATGCCGAAGGGCACGGACGAGGCGGCCTGAGCTCGCCTCACGAGGCGCGCCGGCCACCCCGCCGCGGCCCGTTGCCGGCGCTCGGGCCGGCGGGACACGTGACCCTTGCCGGGGGCGAGACCCGTGCCCATACTCCTTGCGGGCGCCGCAGGGGAGGATCAGGATGCCACTCGCGCACGTCAACGATGCCGACCTCTACTACGAGATCCGCGGCACGGGGCCGGAGCTGCTCTTCATCAACGGCATCGGTGCCGATCTGAGCAACCCGGTGGGCGCCTTCACGTCTCCCCTGCCCGAGCACTTCACCGTCCTCGCCTACGACCCCCGTGGCTTCGGCCGCTCGAGCGGCGCAGCACCCGTCCGCACCATCGCGGCCATGGCCGACGACGCCGCCGGCCTTGCAGCCGCGGCAGGCTGGCGCCGCTACCATGTCTTCGGCGCCTCCATGGGCGGCATGGTCGCGCAGGAGCTGGCCCTGCGCCACCCGGACGCCGTCGACCGGCTCGTCCTCGGCGTCACCAACCCGGGCGGCGCCTACGCCGGCCACGTGGGCGCTCACGAGATCCGAGGGCTCGACACCGCCGCCATGCTGCAGGCGGCCGACACCCGGCAGGATGACGCCTGGATGCGCGCCAACCCCGACACCGTGCGCCAGGCGGAGCAGCGCTTCCGTGCCACCTGGGACGCCCTCGAGGCGGACCCCAGCGCACTGGCCGCCTACCAGGCGCAGGTCGACGCCGCCAGGGCGCACGACACCAGCGACAGGCTCGGCGCCATCGCGATTCCGACGCTGGTGTTCGGCGGCCGCTACGACGGCAGCTGCAGCCCGGAGGTCACCGGCGCGCTCGCAGGGCGCATCCCCGGCGCACGCTTCGAGCTCTTCGAGGCCGGCCACGGCAACTGGTTCGCCGACACCCACGCCTGGACCGTCATCCTCGAGTTCCTCGGCGCCAACGTCGCCGCGCCCGGAACCGCAAGCGCGGCCTGAGCGCCCGCGTCCGCCCGACCTCGACGGCACCCGGGCGCCAGGCGCGGCCCGCCCCGACAGGCGCTCAGCTGGCGACGGCGCTCTCGGCTGGAAGAACCGACGGCCGCGTCGCGAGCGGCAACGCCACCGACACGCGCGTCCCTTCGCCCGGCGCGCTCTCCAGCCACAGCCGGCCTCCATGGAGGTCGACGATGCGGCGGACGAGCGCCAGGCCGAGGCCGCTCCCGCCCAGGTCGCGGTTGCGGCTGCGGTCCCCCTTGAAGAAGCGCTCGAACACGCGCTCCTGATCCTCGGACGCGATGCCGATGCCGGTGTCCTCCACCGAGACCGTGACGCGCTCTCCCGCGCGGCGCGCCCGGACCGCGATGGCGCCGCCTGCCGGCGTGAACTTGATGGCGTTGTGCAGCAGGTTGCTCCAGACCTGATCCAACAGCGCCTCATCGGCCGTCACCGTGACGGGGTCGAGCGTCACCGCCATGTCGAGCGCCTTGCGCGTCCACTGCGGCTCGCAGGCGAGCACGGCCCGCTGCAGCTGGGTATCGAGCCGGAAGGCCTGCAGGTCGAGCCGGTGGCCTTCGGACTCGAGCGCGGTCAGCCGGAGCAGATGGTCGCTGAGCCGCGAGAGCCGTTCCACCTCGGTCTGGAGGATGCTCAGGTAGCGCTGGCGCGTCTCGGGCTCGGGATCGTCCTCACGCAAGGCGCGGGCGAAGCCGCCGATCGAGGTCAGCGGCGACTGGATCTCGTGCGACACGCTGGCGATGAAGTCCTGCCGCATGCGCTCGAGCCGGTCGAGCTCCGACGCCATGTCGTTGACATTGTGGATGAGCTGCCCGTACGGGTGACGGAAGTCCACGGGCGGCGTCGGCAGGCGCACCGCGAAGTCCCCCTCGGCGATCCGCCGCAAGCCGTCGAGGAGCTGATGCCAGGCGTCGGCCTCGCGTTCCCTGTGGCGGCTCCCGATGACACCCACCAGGCTACCGAACAGCAGCAGGCCGACGAACGAGGCCACCACCTGGGACGCGGCAGCGCCGAGATGGATGCCGACCCTCGCCAGCACCCACGACACGCCGTAGTGAGCGCCGAGCCAGAACAGCGACAGCGCCGCCGTGACCCCGAGGAGGCCAATGGCCGCGCGCAGCGCCCGCATCCACCTGCTGGAAGGCGCCCGCTCGTTCACCACGCCACCTCCAGGCGGTACCCCAGCCCGCGCACGGTCCGGATGCGGAAGCCGTAGCGCCCCTCCGGGAAGCGGTCGCGCAGGCGCTTGACGTGCACGTCGACGGTGCGTTCGTCGCCGGGGTAGTCGTACCCCCAGAGCTGCTCGATGAGATGCTCGCGCGTGAGCGTCCTACCCTGGTAGCTTCCCAGGTGGAAGAGCAGCTCGAACTCCTTGGGCGGCAACGTGAGCCGCTCCGGCCCGGCCGACACCGTGAAGCCGTTCCGATCCAGGCGCAAGCTGCCGATCTCGACCCACCCGGCGGTCGCGATGCGGTAGCGCCGCAGCAGCGCCTCGACGCGCGCCAGCAGCTCGCCGGGGTCGAACGGCTTGACGAGGTAGTCGTCGGCCCCGAGACGCAGCCCCTTGACCTTCTCCTGGGTGTCGCCGCGAGCGGTCAGCAGCAGCACCGGCCGGTCGGTGATCTCACGCAGCCGGGTGCACAGCTCCCAGCCGTCCATGCCCGGCATCATCACGTCGACGATGAACAGGTCGGAACTCAGGGCCTCGGGCTCCGCCAGCGCCTCGTCGCCGCCGACGGCCTCGTGGACCGCGTACCCCTCGCGCTCGAGGTCGTGGCGGACGAGCTCCCGCAGGTGCGGGTCGTCGTCCACCACCATCACGTGCGTCATTGCGCCAGCGTCCTCCTGAAGCGCCACACCGCCAAGGGCAGGAATACCACGACGATCGCCGCGCACCACAGCAGCGATGCCTCGATCGGGTGCTGCAGCGGCCACGGGCCCACGGCCGGTGTCGCGCCGGCGCCCCCGAAGAGCCGGCGCGCGGCCGCCACGAACGCGCTGGTCGGGTTCCAATCGGCCACGGCCCGCAGCCAGGCGGGGAAGCCCTGGGTGGGCACGAAGGTGTTGGCGAGGAAGGTGAGCGGGAAGATGACCACGAAGCCGACGCCCTGGACCGCCTCGACGGTGCGCAGGAACAGCGCCACGAAGATGCCGATCCAGCCGAGCGCGAACCCCACCAGCAGCAGCAGGCCGATGCCGCCGACGGTGGCGCCGACCCCGGCGTGGATGCGCCAGCCGATCAGCAGGCCGCAGCCGATCATCACCGCCAGGCCCAACGCGCCCTCGAGCAGCGTCGACAGGGCGTGGCCGATGAGGACCGAGGCGCGGGCCATGGGGAGCGAGCGGAAGCGATCCATCACCCCCTTCTCCATGTCCCCGACGATGGCGCCCATGATGCCGACGGCCGCGAAGATGACGCTCTGTACGAAGATGCCTGGCATCAGGAACTGGCGGTACTCGGCGCCGCCCATCGCCATGGCGCTGCCGAAGACGTAGGCGAAGAGCAGCACGAACATGACCGGCTGGATGGTGACGTCGGCCAGCTTCTCCGGCATGTAGCGGATGTGCGCCAGGTTGCGACGGGCCACCGTCCAGGCGTCGGCCAGCACCCAGCGCATCCCGATGCCGCCGAGCGCGCGAGGCGCCTCTGCCGTACGGACCATCAGGCGGCCCTCCGTTCCTCGCCGTGCTCCTCCTGGGCCGCGGCGTGACCCGTCAGGACGAGGAAGACCTCGTCGAGGGTGGGGCGCCGGAGGGCGATGTCCTCCACCTCCACGCCGGCGTCGTCGAGCGCTCGCGCCACGGCCATCAGGGCGCCGGCGCCGTCGGCGACGGGGAGCGTCAGCCGGCGGGCGTCGCGGCCGGGGTCGACCTCGCGCCCAAGCGCGGCGCGGATGGCGGCCCGCGCAACCTCGACCTGGCCGCCATCCTGGAGCTGCAGGTCGATGCGCGCGCCTCCCGCCTCGCGCTTGAGGCTGTCGGAGGTACCGCTCCCCACGATCGCCCCCTCGTCGATCACCACGATGCGATCGGCCAGCCGATCGGCTTCGTCGAGGTACTGGGTGGTGAGCAGCACGGTAGTGCCGCCGTCGACGAGATCCCGGATGATGTCCCACATCGCCAGCCGGCTGCGCGGGTCGAGCCCGGTCGTCGGCTCGTCCAGGAACAGCACCGGCGGCACCGCCACCAGGCTGGCCGCCAGGTCGAGGCGACGCCGCATGCCGCCGGAGTAGGTCTTGGCGATGCGGTCGGCGGCGTCCGCCAGCGAGAAACGACCCAGCAGCTCGTCGGCGCGGCGGCGCGCACGCCGGGCGCCGAGGTGGTAGAGCCTGCCGATCATCTCGAGGTTGCCGCGTCCGGTGAGGTACGCGTCCACGGCAGCCTGCTGGCCCGCCAGCCCGATACGCGTGCGGACCTGCAACGGCTGGCGCAGGACGTCGATGCCGGTCACCGTGGCGCTGCCGGCGTCGGGGCGAAGCAGCGTCGTCAAGACCCGGACCATGGTGGTCTTGCCCGCGCCGTTGGGGCCGAGCAGCCCGACGATGGTGCCGCGCTCCACCTCGAGGTCGACGTGGCTCAGCGCAACCGTGCGCCCGAAGCGTTTGGTGAGGCCCTCCGCGCGTACCGCGGGGCCACGAAAGTCATCAGCGTTCATTCCGTTCCTCCCCTTCCGAGGCGGCCGGGCGCGCCGCCCGGCCCGGCGCCGCCCCTCGACTGCATGGGCGGTCGCTCCATGACCTGGCGAGCCTAGCGGCGGATTGTGAACTCAGCACGAACGAGCGAGCGGGGCGCCGCCACCGCGGCGGACCCACCGAGGCCTTGACAGCGATCGCCCGGCGCTGCATCCTGGTATTGACCATAAGTTCAGTCATCAGAACCCGGAGGTCCGCTCCCCACCATGCCCCGCACCGACGAGGCCAACCAGGCCATCCGCGACGAGCGCCGGCGCCGGCTGCTGGACGCCGCCGCGGCCATCTTCGCTCGCAACGGCTACGCCGGAACCCGCATCGAGGACATCGCTGCCGCCTCGGGTGCCAGCAAGGGCCTCCTGTATCACTACTTCGGCGGCAAGGAGGCCGTCTTCGAGGCGCTCGTCGCTCGCGCGGTGCGCGGCACGCTGCGGCTGCTGGACGGCTGCGCGGCCCGCGCCGGCACGCCGGCCGAGCGCCTGCGCTGGCTGATCGAGCAGGAGATGGCAGGCATGACCGATGACCGCCTCTCCGTGCTGGTGCTGACGCAGGCGCTCACCAGCGACGCCACTCCGAGCGGGGCCCGGCGGCTCGTCGGCGAGCTCGGCGTCAGGGCCCTTGACGTCACCACACGGCTCATCGCCGACGGACAGGCAGACGGCTCCGTCGTCGCGGGCGACCCGAAGCAGCTCGCCGAGCTGCTTCACGCCTGCCTCCAGGGCCTGGCCGTCTCCGCCGCGACCACCGGGCCCTGGCCCGAGCCGCCGTCATCCGAGACGCTCGTCGGATTGCTCATCCCCTAGCCGGCCGCGGGCGCCCGCCGGCGCCCGCGCCGGACAGGTCATCGACCGACGGTCCGGTCGAAGGGAAGGCCTGCTCCATGCGCGACGTTCGACCCACCTCCCCGACTGCCGCGGGCGACGCTCGCCTGGGCGTTCTGGCCATGGTCGGCATCCTCGCCGGTCCGTTCATGACGATGATCGACAGCAGCATCGTGAACATCGCGCTGCCCGACATCGCCGGCGAGCTGCAGGCCTCTCTCGGCAGCGTGCAGTGGGTGGTCAGCGCCTACCTGCTGGCGCTGGCCGTGGCGCTTACCGGCACCGCCTACCTGGCCAAGCGCTTCGGCACCCATCGCATCTACCTGCTGAGCCTGGCGGGGTTCACCGTCACCTCGGCGCTGTGCGCGTTCGCGCCCAGCCTCCCGTTGCTGATCGGCGCACGCATCCTCCAGGGGGTGTTCGGCGCGCCCCTCATCCCGCTGGCCATGAACCTGCTGTTCGGAGGCGGAGCGCTGAGGCAGATGCCGGCCGCCGCCGGCATGATGCTCTTCCTCGCCCCCGCCATCGGTCCGACCCTCGGGGGCGTGCTCGTCCACAGTGCCGGGTGGCCCGCCATCTTCCTGGTCAACGTGCCGGTCGGGGCGCTCGCCTACGCAGGGGCCCGCCGTCTGCCCGCGACCCTCGCCCCTGCCGCCGCCGGACCCACCCACTTCGACGCTCCGGGCTTCCTGATGCTCGGCGCGGGTCTGGCGCTCGCCGTCTACGGGGCCTCCCAGGGCCCGCAGGCCGGCTGGCTGGCCGCCGCCTCCTGGCCCTTCTGGGCGGTCGGCCTGGCGATCCTCGGCGCCTACCTGCCGTGGGCGCTCGGCCACCGCGAGCCGATCGTCGACCTCGACCTGATGCGCCAGCCGCAGCCGGCGCTGGCCCTCACGCTCTCAGCTCTCGTGGCCGTGGTGACCTTCGTGATGATCGTGCTGATCCCCGTCTACATGCAGGAGATCCAGGGCGCCACGGCGCTCACGGCCGGCCTCGCCCTGCTCCCTCAGGGGCTGCTCACGGGCGTCGGCACCGTCCTCGGCAACAGCCTCCCGCGGCGCTGGGGCGTCCGCGCCACCACCGCGCTGGGCATGCTGCTTCTCACGCTCAGCACGCTGGCCATGCTCCTCGTCGTGGCCGGCACGCCGGCGTGGCTCGTCGCCTTGCTGCTGTGCGGGCGCGGCTTCGCCATCGGCCTCGTCATCCAGCCGCTCCTCAACGACCTGATCGGCGGGCTGCCGGTCGAGCGCGTCCCCGACGGCAACACCTTCTTCAACGTGGTCCAGCGTGTCGGCGGCACCGTCGGCATCGCGCTCCTGGCCACCTATCTCCAGCAACGCGAACGCTTCCACGTGGCGCAGCTGCTCCACAGCCTCGGCCTGCCGGCCGACCTCTCGGGTCACCACGGCGCCGCCGACCTGAGCCAGCTTCCCGCCGCCATCCGGCCCCGCCTGGCTGAGGCCGCCACCCGGGGCTTCCACGACGTCATCGTTCTCGTCACCCTCATCAGCGCCGCGGGCCTGGTGCTGACGCTGTTCGTCAGGACTCCCGCGCCCGGCCCCTCGGCCCTCGCCGGCGACGCGGACCCCGGCCGCGCGTGATGCGTATCATGCGCGCATGACCTCACGCCAGCCGGCGCGACGGGTGCCCCCCGGCGGCGCGGCATGAAGCTCTGCGCGGTGCAGGCCCGGCCCGTCCCCGGCGACGTCGAGCGCACCGTCGCCGGCCGGGACCCGGGCGGCCGCCTGCCGGGTCGCCAGCAGGACGCGCCCCCCACGCCCGGCGGCGTAGCCTGACAGACGTGAAGGACGACAGGGTGAATGCCAAGGTCGACCTCGACGACCCCGAGGTCAAGGAGCGCCTCTCGCCGGCGGCCTACCAGGTGCTGCGCCACGAGGCCACCGAGCGCCCCGGCTCGAGCCCGCTGAACCGCGAGTGGCGCCCGGGCACCTATGTGTGCGCGGCCTGCGGCCATCCGCTCTTCCGCGGCGACGTCAAGTTCGACGCCCACTGCGGCTGGCCCTCGTTCTCGCAAGCGCTGCCGGGCGCCTTCGAGACCAAGACCGACTTCAACGTCGGCTACGCCCGCACCGAGTACCACTGCGCGGCGTGCGGCGGCCACCACGGCCACCTCTTCGACGACGGCCCGGAGCCCACCGGCCTGCGCTACTGCAGCAACGGCGTCGCGCTCAAGTTCGTGCCGGACGAGACGTAGCTCCCACCCTCCACCGTCGCCGCCGCCCTCCCGGGGCCACCGAGCGAAGGTGAGCCGGCATCACTAGTTGTCATAGGCAACTAATCATATGCTTGGGGCAATCACTTTTGCCGGGAGGCTGCCATGGCACCCCAGAGACGCGTTCCGCGGCGCGCCGGCGACGCCAGCGCCACGACCGCCGCCGAGCTCCAGCGGCGGATCGAGCGCATCCGCGCCTTCAACCGCTTCATCACCCGCGAGGTGGGCGCCCTGCAGGAGGGCCTGCTGCACAGCCCCTTCAGCCTGCCCGAGGCTCGCGTCATCTTCGAGGTCGCACACCGTCCCGGCGTGGTGGCCGCCACCCTGGCGGGCGATCTCGGCCTCGATCCCGGGTACCTCAGCCGCCTCGTTACGAAGCTCGAGTCATCCGGCCTGCTGGAGCGGCGCCGCTCCGCAGACGACGGTCGCCAGCTCCTCCTGAGCCTCACCGAGCCCGGACGCGAGGCCTTCCAGCTGATCGACCGGCGCGCCGCCGAGGAGATCGCCGAGCTGCTGGAGGACGTGCCGGAGGTCGATCAGGCTCGGCTGGTGGAGGCCATGGATGTCGTCGAGCAGGTGCTCGGCACGCCTCTGAAGTACTCCGGGCCGTTCGTGCTGCGCGAGCCGGAGCCGGGCGAGCTGGGCTGGGTCGTGCAGCGTCATGGCGCGGTCTACGCCCGCGAGTTCGGCTGGGACGCCAGCTTCGAGGCGCTGGTGGCCGGCATCGTGGCCGACTTCGCGCGCGGCCACGACCCCGCCCGCGAGCGCTGCTGGATCGGCGAGATGCAGGGCCGCCCGGTGGGCTCGGTGTTCCTGGTCGACGCCGGCGACGCCACCGCCAGGCTTCGGCTGCTGCTGGTCGAGCCCGACGCGCGTGGCCTGGGGCTGGGCGGCAGCCTGGTCGACGCCTGCGTCCGCTTCGCCCGCCGGGCCGGCTACGCACGCATCACGCTGTGGACCAACGACGTGCTCACCGCTGCCCGCAAGATCTACCAGCGCGCCGGCTTCCGATTGGTCGCCAGCGAGCCTCACCACAGCTTCGGGCACGACCTGGTGGGCGAGACCTGGGAGCTAGCCCTGTGAGCCCCGGCGCCAGCGCGGGCGGACCCGGCGCTAGCCTGGCGGCGGCGCTCACCGGGGTGCAGGTGGGCGCGGCGATGGTAGGCAGCCGCTACGCCCTGCTCCACCTCGGCCCCACCGACCTCGCCCTGCTCCGCTACGCGCTGGCGTTGCTGGTCATCCTGCCGCTCGCGCTGCGCTCGCGCCGGACCGGCTGGCCCCTCTCCGACCTCCTGCCCATCGCGCTGCTAGGCATCACCCAGTTCGCCGTCGTCATCCTGTTGCTCAACCTCGCGCTCGAGCGCCTGCCGGCGGGCCTCGCCGCCCTGCTCTTCACCACCGCGCCGCTGCAAGCGCTGCTCCTGGCAGCCTTGATGCGCCAGGAACGGCTCACCTGGCCCAAGGCGGGTGGCGCGCTGCTGGCCCTTGCCGGCGTGGGGCTGGCCCTCGGCGCGCCTCTCGCCAGCGGCATGCCCGCCGGCGCCGTGGTCGCCGCGCTCGGCAGCGCACTGGCGGCCGCGCTGTGCAGCGTCCTCTACCGCCCCTACCTGGCGCGCTACGCGGCGCCGCAGGTCGGCGCGATGGCGATGGGCGCCTCGGTCGCGGTCCTGCTCGTACCCACCCTGGCGGGCGGCCTGGCGACGGCCGCCCTGCGCCTGCCGCCAGGCACCTGGGCGGTGGTCGCCTTCGTGGGAGCGAGCAGCGGCGGAGGCTACCTGCTGTGGCTGTGGGCCCTGCAGCACGCCGAGGCCTCGCGCGTCACCCTCTTCCTGGCGCTCGGCCCGATAGCCGCACTGCTGCTGGGCGCGGGCCTCCTCGGCGAGCGCTTCGGAGCTGGCGCCGTCGTCGGTACCGCGCTGGTGGCGTCGGGCCTGGCCCTGGCCCACCGCAGCCGGCATCCCGGGCGCGCCGCCCCTGCGCCGCTCGGGCCGGGCGACAGCGGGTCGACGCACCGTCACGGTTGACGGCCCGCCGACCCGGCGCTACCGTTCCACCGGGACGCGCGCGCTCGCCGGCCGGTCCCGGAGACGAGGTCGCGCCGATGACCACACCGCCGCTTCCCATCGAGGCCCTCACGGCCGATGTCCAACTCCTGGACGTGCGCGTCGCGGACGGCGAGGTGGTGTGGCTCGAGCGTCGCGGCGGCAAGGGCGTGCTGGCGCGCTGGCGCGGCACCCCGCAGGATCTCACCACCGGGCTAGACGTCGGCTCGAGCCTCGGCTACGGCGGCGGCGATTTCGACGTCGCGGCCGGGCTGCTGGTGTTCGTCAGCGGCGACGTCCTGTGGCGCCAGACGCTCGCGGGCGGGCCCGCGGCACGACTCACCCCGGGCTTCGGGCAGGCAGACTCCCCGGCCGTCTCGCCGGACGGTCGCTGGGTCGCCTACGTCCACCGCGAGCACGACACCGACCGGCTGGCCATCGTCGACGCCTCCGGCCGCGCCTGGCCCGCCATCGCCGCTCAGGGCGCCGACTTCTACTCCATGCCGGCGTGGTCGCCCGGCGGCGAGCGGCTGGCGTGGCTGGAGTGGGACTTCCCGGCGATGTCCTGGACCTCCTCGCGCCTGATGCTCGCGCGTCACAACCAGGGGACGCTGTCGTCCGTCGAGCAGGTCGGCGGCGCGGCAGACGTGGCGGCCTACCAGCCTCTCTTCGCTCCCGACGGCAAGGCGCTGTACTTCGTCGACAACGAGGGCGAGCGCGACCGGCTGGTTCGACTCGACCTCGCCAGCGGCGCGCGTGAGGTGCTGCTGGAGGGCTTCATCATGGAGCCCGGCCTGGCGCAGGGCGTGCGCTCGATGTGCTTCGGGCCCGGCGGCGCCCTCTATGTCAAGACCGTGCGCCTCGGCGAGGCGTCGCTCGTACGCGTCGAGCCCGGCGGCCGCCCCGAGCCGGTTCCGCTGGGCGAGTACCGCTGGCTGCGCAAGCCCGCCGGGGACGGCGAGCGGCTCCTGGCCATCGCGGAGAGCCCGTCGTGCCCGCCGCGGCTGGTCGCCTGGCGCGACGGAGCCTGGACGCCGCTGCGCTACGCCTCGACCGAGCGCACCCTGGCATCGCCGTCCCAGCCGAGTCACCTCACCATCCGCGCGGCTGACGGCCACGAAGTTCACGCCGTCCACTACCCGGCGCTGAACGGCGAGCCGTCGCGGCCCAAGGCGGTGATCCGCGTGCACGGCGGCCCCACCTCCATGCGGGGTCTGGGCTACGACGTCCAGGCGCAGTTCCTCGCCAGCCGCGGTTACGCGTTTCTGGACCTGAACCACCGCGGCTCGACCGGCTACGGCCGCAGCTACCGCGAGGCCCTCGATCGCAACTGGGGCGTCGTCGACGTGGAGGACGCCCGGGCCGCTGCAGACTGGCTCGCAGAGCAGGGGCTGGCGAGCCACGCCACGACCGCCATCATGGGCGGCAGCGCCGGCGGCTACACCACCCTGATGTCGCTCGCGACCCATCCGGGGTGCTT
The DNA here is from genome assembly GCA_964496495.1 of uncultured bacterium. Taxonomy (GTDB): domain Bacteria; phylum Deinococcota; class Deinococci; order Deinococcales; family Trueperaceae; genus JASBRS01. The sequence continues at coordinate 17,672 of CAZBZU010000035.1, read as the reverse complement.
CGGAGCGGGCGTGTCGCTGGCGGGCGTGACCGACCTGCTGGGCCTGGCGCGGCGCACGCACAAGCTGGAGCGGCGTTACCTCGACCTCCTGGTCGGCCCGCTCCCCGAGGCGCTCCCCACCTACCGCGAGCGCTCGCCGATCACCCGCGCAGCGGCCATCCGCGACCCTCTCTATCTCTTCCAGGGCGGGCAGGACAAGGTGGTGGCGCGCACGGACGCCGACGCCTTCGCCCGCGAGCTGGACCGCCACGGCATCGCGCACCACTACGTCGTCTACGAGGAAGAGGGCCACATGCTCTCCTCGCCCGCGGTGGTCGAGGACATGTACCGCCAGATCGAGGCCTTCCTGAGTGACCGCCTGGGCTCGCCATGAGGCTGGTGGCGCGTGCCGACGTCGCTCGGCTGCTACCCATGGACACCTGCATCGAGCTGATGGAGGCCGCTCTCGTCGGCCTGGCCCGCGGCGAGGCGCAGGTGCCACTGCGCTCGATCGTGCGGCTGCCGAACGGCCCCAACGTGCTGGCCTTCATGCCCGCCCACGCCGACGCGCCGCCCGCGCTCGGCGCCAAGGTGCTGACCGTCTTCCCGGAGAACCATGCCCGCGGCCTGGAAGGCCACCAGGGTGCCGTGCTGGCCTTCCACCCGGACGACGGCCGGCTGCTGGGCCTGGTCGACGCCTCCTCTGTCACCGCCATCCGCACGGCGGCGGTGTCCGCCGTCGCCACCCGTCACCTCGCGCGCGCGGACGCGGGGACCCTGGCACTGCTGGGTAGTGGCGTCCAGGCACGCAGCCACCTGGAGGCGCTCATGCGCGTGCGACCGCTGCGCGCGCTGCGGGTCTGGAGCCGCACCCCCGCCCACGCCACGGCCTTCGCCGAGTGGGCGGCCACCACCACCCCGCTCGCGGCCACGGCGGTGGCCTCTGCCGCGGAGGCGGTGCGTGAGGCCGACGTCGTGTGCACCGTCACCTCGTCGCGGGAGCCGGTGCTGCGGGGCGAGTGGCTGGCACCGGGCGCGCACGTCAACGCGGTCGGCGCCTCGCAGCCCGACGCTCGCGAGCTCGACGACGCCGCGCTGGCTCGCGCGCGCCTCTTCACCGATCGGCGCGCGTCGCTGACGCACGAGTCGGCCGCCTACCGGCACGCCTTGGAGGCGGGGGCGATCGACGACCGTCCGGTGCCCGAGCTGGGCGAGGTCGCCGCCGGCACGGCCGCCGGGCGCCTGGCGCCGGAGGAGATCACCGTGTTCAAGTCGCTGGGGCTGGCCATCGAGGACCTCGTGGCGGCGAGCCACGTGCTTCGGCAGGCCGAGGTCGAGGGCGCGGGCGTCACCATCGATCTGACGGGCGCCTGATCGTCGCCGGAGCGCCGGCGCCTCAGTCCTGCCGTGACTGGCGGTGGCGGTACACCGGCGCCTGGAGTGGCGGCAGCGGCGCGTCTCCCCGGATCAGGTCGCTGCCCTTCTCCGCGATCATCATCACCGGCCCGTAGATGTTGCCGTTGGTGATGGCCGGCATCACCGAGGCATCGACCACCCGCAGGCCCTCCAGCCCGTGGACCCGCATCGACGACGGGTCGACGACCGCCATCGGGTCGGTGCCCATCCTGGCCGTGCACGATGGGTGCAAGGCCGTCTCCGCGTCCCGGGCGACCCATGCGAGGATCTCCTCGTCGCTCGCCACCTGCGGCCCCGGTGACAGCTCGCCGCCGTCGTACGGCTCGAACGCCGGCTGGGTGAGGATGTGGCGGGCGACGCGCACCGCCTCGAGCCACTCGCGCCGGTCATCGGGCGTCGAGAGGTAGTTGAAGCGCAACGACGGCTTCTCCCGCGGATCGAGCGAGCGGACCATCACCTCGCCCCGCACGTCGGAGGTCATCGGGCCGACGTGCACCTGGTAGCCGTGGCCGCGGGCCGGCGAGCTGCCGTCGTAGCGGATGGCGAGCGGCAGGAAGTGGAACATCACGTTGGGCCACTCCACATCGTCGTTGGAGCGCACGAAGCCTCCGGCCTCGAAGTGGTTGGTGGCGCCGGCACCGCTGCGGAAGAAGAGCCACTGGAACCCCAGCCAGGGACGGCGCCACCATGCCAGCCAGGGCGCCATCGAGACCGGCTGCTTGCAGGCGTGCTGGATGTAGACCTCGAGGTGATCCTGGAGGTTGCGCCCCACGCCGGGCAGGTCGGCCACCAGCGGGATCCCGAGCGGCCGCAGCCGGTCGGCCGGGCCCACGCCGGAGAGCTGCAGCAGCTGCGGGGTGTTGATCGCCCCAGCGGCGAGGATCACCTCGCCGGCCGCCACCCGTTGCGTCCGGCCGCCTTGCAGGTACTCGACGCCGGTGGCGCGGGTGGCCTCGAAGAGGATGCGGCTGACGTGGGCGCGCGTGCGGATGCTGAGGTTCCGGCGCCCGCGCGCCGGGTCGAGGTAGGCCTTCGACGCCGACCAGCGGCGGCCGCGACGGATGTTGCGGTCGAACGCGGCGAAGCCCTCCTGCTTGAAGCCGTTGACGTCGGCCGTGAGGGCGTACCCCGCCTGCTGCACCGCGTCGAAGAAGGCCTGGAAGAGGGGCCCTTGCGCCGGCCCGCGCTCGAGCACCAGAGGCCCTTCGCCGCCGCGCCACTGGTCGGCGCCCGCCACGCAGGTCTCCATGCGCTTGAAGTAGGGAAGGCAATGGGCGTAGTCCCAGGCCGCCATGCCCGGCGCCTGCGCCCAGCGGTCGTAGTCCATCGGGTTGCCGCGCTGGAAGATCATGCCGTTGATGCTCGAGGAGCCGCCCAGCACCTTGCCGCGAGCGTGGTAGACGCGGCGGCCGTTCATGTGGGGTTCCGGGTCCGACTCGTAGCGCCAGTCGTAGCGCGGACTGCCGATGGGGAACGGCAGGGCGGCCGGCATATGGATGAGGACGTCCCAGGGCCAGTCCCGGCGGCCGGCCTCGAGCACCAGGACGCTGGTGGAGGCGTCTTCGCTGAGCCGGTTGGCCAGCGCCGAGCCCGCCGAGCCTCCGCCCACGACCACCACGTCGAACCGCTCTCCTGCCATGCCGGCTCCTTCCAGCAGCGAAGGCGCAGCCGCCCCTTCCGGGCACGCGCCACCGAGCCCTCTGAGGCGCTCCGCCGGCGCCGGCCCCGGGGCGGCGCCGACCCGCCACCACGCCAGGAATGGTACCAGCCCGCCCGGGCGGGCCGAGGGTGCGGCCGCCGGCCCGAGCCCTCGGGCGGCCTAGCCGCCGCCCCGGCCCATCTGCTCGAGCTCCGCCGCCGCGCGACGCTGCTCGTAGCGTTGAACCGCGTTGGCCGGGCTGAGCGTCAGGGCCTTTTGCAGCTCCTTGCGGGCGCCGCTGGCGTCGCCGACGAGGGTCAGCGCGCGGGCGTACTGCACGCGCAGGTCCGGGCGCTGCGGCGCCAGCCCGACCCCCTTGGCCACCATGGCCAGGGCCCCGTCGCGCCGTGCCCCGAACATCCAGCCCACCCCACGGTCGGTCAGCTCCAGGTTCCACAGGCCAAGCCCCACCAGGGCGTCCGGGTTCTGCGGTGCGAGCTTCACCGCACGCTTCAGCAGGCCACCGATGTCCCCTGGCACGCTGAGGTTGGCGAGCGGGCCCGTGCGGCTCGCAATCTCCCCCTTCGCCTGCGCCAGTGCCAGCAGAGCCGCAGGCGAGTCTCCAGCGAGCTTCGCGGCCTCCTCTGCCGCGTCCTGACCGCGCCGCAACCAGGCCAGCGTGTCAGCCTCGGATTCGCCCTGGTAGAGCCCGCGGGCGATCGCGGCCTGTGCGGCCAGCGTCTGCATGGCGGCACTGTCGACGGTCACCGACTGCCGGTAGGCCGCCTCGAACGACCCCTGGCGGTACAGCGCGCCCGGGTCGGCGGCGTTGGCAACGGTCACCGCGCTGGCCAGCAGCGCCAGCGTTGCCACCCAGAAGATGCGACGGGCACGGAAGCGGGCGACCCTGCGAGACATCGTGACTCATGCTACCGCCGCGCCCGCGACCCGCGGTGGGCCCGAGGCACGCAGGCGGCTCACGCCAGGCGGCTCACGCAAGGCGAACCTGGCCGCGGCCGCGATCGACGGGCTGCAAGCCCGGCGCCGGGATGCGGCGCCATCACGAGCCGCTGCGCGTGTCGCGCTTGGGTCGCAGCCCGAGCGCGGCCAGCTTGGCCAGCACCGCCGCTCTGGAGCGGCCGAGCCGCTCTGCGGCGACGCCCGGGTCGGCCTCCTGAGCCACTAGCGCCTTGAGTCGCGCGATGTCGTCGTTGGTCCAGGCACGGCGGGCATTCGGGGCTTCGGATGGCATACCTTAAATACTAAGTGGTGGCGGCGATCCCGTCAAGCGAACATCGCCGCTCGCAGGGCGCCTCCGCGCGAGCAGGCCACGACCAAGCCAGCGGTGGCCGACGCCACCCCCGCCCCGGCGAACGGCCTGCGCGCCCTCAGGATCTCTCACCGCCACCTCCCCCGAGCCGGTCCTCCCAGGCCTCCAGCGAGCGCGGCCAGTCCCTGCCCAGCAGGCGGGAGAGCGCTCGGTCGGCGAGCACCACGCCGCCGGTCTGGCAGGCGGCACAGTAGTCGGTCTCGCGCTCGGCGTAGCGGATGCGCTGGACGGGTGCACCGCAGCGTGGGCAGGGCTCGCGGTAGCGCCCGTGCACCGCCATCCCTTCCTGAAAGGCCGTCACCTTCGGCCAGCGGCCCTGCTCGATCCCCTCCGCGAGCCGGTCGGACCAGCGCCTCAGCACCTCCACCGTGGCAGCGTGCAGCCGCTCCATCGCCTCGTCGCCGAGCGACGTGGTGAGCGCCACCGGCGACAGCATGGCGGCATGAAGGATCTCGTCGGCGTAGGCGCCGCCGATGCCGGCGATGAGCTGCGGGCTGGTGAGCGCCCGCTTGAGCGTGTGCCGCTCGCGGCGCAGCGCCTCCGCGAACTCCGCAGCGCCAGCCGTCAGCGGCTCGAGGCCTCCGGGGTCGAAGGCAGCCAGCTCCCGCTCGCCTTCCACGGCATGCAGCGAGGCCATCCGCCGGGTGCCGGCCTCGGTGAGCAGCAGCGTGCCGTTGTCGAAGTCGAAGGCCGCCTGGCCGCGCTTTCCGGGCAGCCCGGCCGCCGCCTTGGCCCACGCCAGGCGGCCCGCCAGCATCAGGTGAAGCACCAGGAACCGCGGCGGGGCGGGCTCCTCGAAGGCGAGCACCAGGCGCTTGCCGATGCGGCGCGTGCCGCTCATGCGGCGGCCCGCCACGTCGCCGAGCGGCGGCGCCACCGAGCGCAGCAGAAAGACGCCGCGAACCCGCACGCCGAGCAGCCGGTGGCCGACCGCGCGATGCTGGAGAGCGGCCCGATACGCCTCGATGTCGGGCAGCTCCGGCATGGTCACAGCCTACGCCGCGACCCCCAGGAAGGGAACCAGCTCACTTGCCAGGAGGCCGCCGGAGGCGTAAGCTGCGCGAGGTCCACACTGAGGGGGACCCAGCCACGCTCTGTTACACCATCGGATCGCCGACCGGCCAAGTTCGCCCCGGAGAGCGCCTCGGCCCGGCAACGGCAGGAGAGGACCCCTCATGAGCGATTTCTTCCACAATCCCGACATCGACGACGAAGGTGATACCTACGTCATTCACAGCACCGACGGCGTCACGCTGGAGCTCAGCCCGTCGTGCCTCACGGTGCGGAACCGCGTCGACAGCGCCGCGCCGCCGCTGGCGCGCGTGCCGCTCAACCTCGACCGTATCGAGGGCGTGGTCGCCGGCGATGTCGTCACGGCGCACGCCACGCACGCGCACGTGCTCAGCGTTCGCAGGGTGCCGGGCGGCCTCGAGGTCCTCGTGACCACGCCCCACCAGGAGCTGCTGCGGCACCGGCTGCGGCTGCCGCGACACGACCACGCCAGCGGCCCGGCAAGCGGCGCCCCGACGCACCCCTGACGGCGCCACTCGAGGCCGGCGCGCGAGCGTGACCCCATGCGCGGCGCCCGCGATGGGGTCGCCCGACACCGCCGGCGCCGCAGCGGGCCTACCATGACGGAATGAACCACGCCCCCGGCTCCCCCCTCGCGACCGCCACCCTGGCTGGAGGCTGCTTCTGGTGCCTGGAAGCCGTCTACCTCGACCTCGCCGGCGTCGAGTCCGTCACCTCCGGGTACACCGGCGGCTCCGTGCCGAACCCCAGCTACGAGCAGGTCTGCACCGGCACCACCGGGCACGCCGAGGCGGTCCGCATCCGCTACCGGCCCGAGGAGATCGGCTACCGCGACCTGCTGCAGGTCTTCTTCACCATCCACGACCCCACCACCGTGGACCGGCAGGGGAACGATGTCGGCCCCCAGTACCGCTCGGCGGTCTTCTTCCACGACGAGGCGCAGCGCAAAGACGCCGAGGCGGTGATGGCGGAGGTGACCGAGGCCGGCCTCTATCCCTCCCCCCTGGTCACCGAGCTGGCGCCCGCGGGGCCCTTCTATCCGGCCGAGGCGTACCACCAGGACTACTACGCCCATCACGCGGGCGAAGGCTACTGCCGGCTGGTCATCGCGCCCAAGCTGGCCAAGTTCCGCAAGCAGCACCTCGACAGGCTCAAGCGCGACGCCCCCACGGGCTGAGCCGCAGGGGCCGGGCCGCGTCAGGCGTCACTGGCGCCGCCCCGGCGGCGGCGGCTCAGTCGCCCGGCGACGCGTCCGCTCCCGGGACCGGTGCTGCCTCCTCGGCCTCGTCGCGGTAGATGGCGCGCAGCGCGGCGTAGGCCACCACCCCCACCGCGACCGGCCCGAGGACCACCAGCCCCCACAGGAAGCCGGTACTGAGTCCGAGCCCTTGCTTGTACGCGGCGATGGTCGTGGCGATGAAGAACGCCAGCAAACCGATGACGGTCGCGGTCCTCACCTTGTGCTTGCTGGGCTGCTCGATGTAGCGGAGCTTGTGCTTCGACGGCTGCAGCAAGGGGAACAGGAAGCCGAAGATGCCCAGCAGGCCGGGGATGGCCGTGCCGATGAACTCGCTGCCGACGTGGATGCCGAACACCGTGAACTGCCAGTTCGAGGGGATCATCTTCAGGACCCCGAAGATCCACAGGAAGTACCAGTCGGGCTTCACGTTGGGGGTCGCCGGGCCGGGAGGGCCGAAGTGCTCGATGGGGTTGGCGTTGAAGACGCCGGCTACGAGCGCCAGGACCGCGACCAGCACCGCGAACAGCACCCCCATGATGAGTCCCTGCTGCGGCCAGAACGGCACGCCCAGGATCTTGTTGCGGGCGATCTTGCGGGCATACGGCGGCTGCGTGTGCTTCTGCAGGAACATGATCAGCACGTGGCTGGCGATGAGCATGCCGATGATGAGGGGCAGCCACACCATGTGGATGCCGGTGAGGCGCGGGATCGAGTGCTCGGTCGGGAAGTGACCGCCGAAGAACACATTGGCCAGCCAGGTGCCGATGAGCGGGATCGACGCGGCGATCTCGTAGCCCACCTTCGTCGCCGTGGCCGAGAAGGCGTCGAACGGCAGCGAGTAGCCGGTGAAGGCGGCCACTACCGCGAAGACCAGGAGCAGGAAGCCGATCAGCCAGTTGATCTCGCGGGGCTTCTTGTAGGCGCCGGTGAGCAGGATCCGCAGCATGTGCAGGAACGCCGCGGCCACGAAGACGCTGGCGGCCCAGTGGTGCATGCTCCGGATCACCTGGCCGAACGGCAGGCTGTCGATGTACTGCACCGAGGCGTAGGCGGCCGGCAGCTTCTTGGCGCCCACCTGCACCAGGCGGATCGAGGGCTCGAAGTTGATCGACAGGAAGACCCCGGTGAGGACCAGGATCACGAACGAGAAGAGCGTGATCTCCCCGAGGAAGAACGAGTGGTGCACAGGGAACATCTTGCGGAAGTACTTCTTGTAGAGCCTGGACAGAGCCAGGCGCTCATCGAGCCATTTTCCCATCGCTCTCGCTCCCCCCTCTCAGCTGCACCCGACGCTCGTCAGGAAGCCGCCGGCCACGGTCAGCTGGCCGTTCCTCACAGTCAGCGGGAGCAGCGGTAGCGGCCGCGGGGCGGGCCCGCCGACGACCTTGCCGTCCTGGCGCGGGTCGAACTCCGAGTGGTGGCAGGGGCAGAGATAGACGCCGCTGCTGCTGTTCCAGTCGCTCACCGTGCAGCACAGATGGGTGCAGACGCCCGAGTACCCCACCACGCCCTGAGCTGCGTGCGGTGCCGTGTCCGGCCCGAGGCTGCTCGGGTCGAAACGCGACAGCATCACCAGGTTGTTGTCTGTGCCGCTCTTCACGACGCCGCTGCTGGGGTTCTTGGGGTAGCACAGCAGCTGCTTGGCGCCCTGCTGGACATCCCCGGGTTGCACCACCTTGCTCTGCTCCAGGGCGTGCACCAGCAGGTCCCCATCGGCCGGCGGCTCCTGCTCGGGCGTGGTCTTGGCGATCGGCCTGAGGCTGCCTGTCACCGTCAGCGCGGACAGGCCCGTGACGGTCACGGCCACCGTCACGCCGATGCTGGCTTGCAGGAACCGGCGACGCTGGATCAGCCGCTCCTGGTCGTCCGCGCCGGGGTCCTTCGGGCGCACCGCCTGGCGCGTCGGGGTTTCCTCCGGGGCGCCCTCGCGCTCGTCATCCTTGGGCATTACCAAGGCACCTCCGAATCTTCCGACTCGATGTGGACCTCGTCGTCCTGGTAGTAGTTCTTGTACAGCATCAGCAGCCCCGCCACGCACAGCGAGATGGCCGCGAAGATGGCCCCTTCGATCGCCGGGTGGTTCTCCTGCGTGCGCATGCTGTGCACGATGGCCTGTACGAACAGTCCCGAGAGCGCCACGGCCAGCGCCGAGATCGCGATGCCCAGCCACTGCGCCCTGCCGGGCCGAGCCGCGTGCACGCCGGGCCGCAGCTCCACACCCTCGAGCCATACCGACGTGAAGCCGATGGCGGCGTAGACCAGGAACACCGCGCCGAAGCTGATGAGGCCGATCTGACCGACCGACAGCGGCTGCGGCTTGCCGCCGCTCAGCGCCGTGATGTAGCGCCCATCGAGGTAGGCCATGAAGAACAGGGCCACGGCGAAGAGCAGCGTGAAGAAGGGGATGACGCGATCGTTGCGGTACATCTCACCGTCCTCCTGCGACGACCTTCACTGGGACGCCTTCGGCGCCGCCTGCTGTGCCTGCGGCACGGTGACGGGGCCGTAGTCGTTGCCGAACGACTCGCGGATGAAGGTGGCCACGGCCGCCAGGTCGGTGGCCGTGTAGGAGGGGTGCGAGGGCATGGCGCCCTTGCCCTCGAAGATGCGCGTCACCACCGCCGACGGGTCCTTGAGGTAGGCGTCTCCGGCCAGCGCCGGGAAGGTGGGCGGCATGCCCGCGCCGTTCGGCTGGTGGCAGCTGGCGCAGTCGGAGCTGTAGATCTTCGCGCCCTGACTCTTGAGCGCCTGTGCGCTGGGAGCGCCCGCCTGGCCGCCGGACGAAGCCGCCGCCTGGCTGGCGGGCGGCGAGGCGCTCGCCGTCGACGGGGCCGAGGAGGATTGCGCCGCGGTCGCGCCGCCCGAGCTGGACGACGCGGCGGGCGACCCCGCCGGGTTGCTCGCCTTCGGCTCCGCGCTGGCGGCGACGCTCACGCTCACGCCGCCGTAGCCGTTGCCCCAGGTGTTGCGAACGTAGGTCGCGACCGCCGCCAGGTCCTTGGCGGTGTAGCTGTGGTGGGACGGCATCGCGCCGCTTCCCTGGTAGATGCGCTTCACCACGGCGCCGGCGTCGCTGAGGAAGCTGTCGCCGGCGAGCGCCGGGAAGGTGGGGGGCATCCCCTGCCCGCTCGGCTGATGGCACGCGGCGCAGTCCGACGCGTAGATCGTCCCCCCTGCCTTGAGGAGCTGCTGGTCGACGGCCGGGGCCGAGGCAGTCGACGACGCCGTGGCGCTCTGGCCGCCGGACGGCGAGGACACGATCGCGCCGTACATCGGGACCAGCATGAAGAACAGCCAGATGCCGCCCAGGATGAGCACCGTCGATAGGATGTAGAGCCACGGCGACGGGCCCCTCCGAGCCACCCTCGGCGCCGGCTGCGACCCCGGAGCCGTCACGGCGACGTCGATCCGACCGCTCACCGTTGCGCCTGCCTCGATCCCGTGCACTTCGACCGCGGGCTCGTGCTTGACGGTGAACGGCACGCTTCGCTCGCGGCGCCGCCCTTCGGCGTCCACGCGCACCAGCCGAACGCTGTGGTCGCCCGGCGCGAGCGCATCGCTATCGATCTCGAAACGGTACGGCGGCGAGGTCAGGACGGCGGTGGCCTCGGTCGCGTCGTCGATGTAGACCTCGATGCGCACGATGGCGTCGGACGAACTGGAGCCTTGTCCACTCACGACAACATTCCTCCCCACGCAAGACAGTGGCGCTCGCCGATCGGCCGGCCCCGCTCCCGCAACCGGCTCGACCGAGCCGGCCGTGGCGGCTGGCAGGGCTGGCGTCCCGTCAGGTACGCGGTCTCGGCGCGGGCCGGTCGCCGAATGCCCGCCACTGGCATCGACGTAGTGTAAAGGCAGCCAGCGGGCGTGTCCCATCCTGCCACCAAGCTCGCAGCGCAGGCGTCTTCCACAACGCGGGTTCCTCGACCCGGACGCGGCCGCACCCCGCTCGAGGGCCCATCGCGCACCAGCCCGGAGCCTACCCCGCGGGGCGAACGTCCCTTTGGGGCAAATGTCCCACCACCGTACGCGCCCGCCCGCCCGGAGGCCACGCCGTCGGCCGCCTCCCCGCACTCGCCGCGACCGGTCCACCGCCGACGGCACGGTATGACTGGAGCATGCCCGGTGTCGACGCTTCCGGAACCGCTTCGGAGTCGGTCCCGCTGACCTTCGCGACCATCAGCGCCAGGCTCAAGGCGTTGAGGATCCCTATCTGCGACGTGGTGGTGGGCATCGCCCGCGGCGGCATCGTGCCGGCGGCCATGGTGGCGCACCAGCTGGGGCTCCCTCTGGCGCTGGTGCACGTCAACTACCGCGCCGAGGACAACACGCCGCAACGTCCGCAGCCGCAGCTGCTGGCGCCGCCGCCGCGCCTGCCGGGAGGAAGCCGCATCCTGCTGGTCGACGAGGCGAGCGTGACGGGGGCGACCCTGGCGGCCGCCGCGGCGCTCTTCGCCGAGCACCCGCTGACGACCCTGGTGCTCAAGGGGCAGGCGGACGTCGTGGCCTTCCCGGAGATCGCGGCCTGCGTCGACTGGCCCTGGAAGGGCTGAGGCGCCGCGTGCGGGTGTCGCCTCATCGTCGGGCGCCGGCCGAGCGCTCGCCGGCGGCCGGGCCGCGACCTCACCAGGGTTGAGGAGCGGGTCGAGGATTGCGCGCGACACGTGCGCCAGCCTACGCTGCGTACGTGAGAGAGAGGGCGCAGCGAGCGAGCGAGGCGGCGCGCGCCGCGGAGCCGGCTGGCGTCGCCGCGACCGCGGCGTCCCGGCCCGCGTCGCGGCCGGCCGGCCCTGAACGCCTGCTCGTGGTCAACGCCGACGACTTCGGCACATCGACCAGCGTCAACACGGCGGTCATCGACGCCCACCGGCGCGGCGTCCTGCGGTCGGCCAGCCTCATGGTCACCGGCGCCGCGGCCGACGAGGCCGTAGCGATGGCGCGGGCCGCTCCCGGGCTGGCCGTCGGCCTGCACCTGGTGCTGGTACAGGGACGGGCGGCATCGACGCGTCGGCAGGCGCCGGACCTGGTCGACGACGAGGGTCGCCTTCCCGGCGACCCGGTAGCCTTCGGCCTGCGGCTGGCCTTCGACCGGGGCCTGCAGCGCCAGGTGGCGAGCGAGATAGAAGCGCAGCTGGCGCTGTTCGCGGCCACCGGGCTCCCGTTGAGCCACGTCGACGGCCACCTCAACTTCCACATGCACCCGGCGGTCTTCCCCCGGCTGGCACGAGCGGCGGCGGCACGTGGCGCGCACGCCATCCGGGTGCCCCGCGACGACCTCCGCCTGGCGCTCCGGCACGGCCGCGGCCGGCTGGCCCAGAAGCTGGTCCTGGCGGCCGCCTTCGGGCTGCTCGGGGGGTGGGCGCGCCGGCGCCTGCCTCCCGGCCTCCGCGTTGCCGACCGGGTCTACGGCCTGTTCCAGAGCGGCACTCTGAGCACCGCCTACGTGCTCGACGTCATCGCCCGCTTGCCGCCGGGGACCTGCGAGCTCTACGGCCATCCGGCGACCGACCGCGGCGGTCCGGCGCTGGGGCCCAACCCGACGGATCTCGCCACCCTGTGCGATCCCGCCGTCGCCGCGGCGCTCCGGCGAGCCGGCGTGGAGACGACGCACTTCTCGGGAGGCGGAACGGCGTGAGCGGCCTTGCCGCCACCGTGCTGCTGGGCCTCACCCTGGCCGGTTGGTGCTTCTGGCTGGCGGCCTGGGTCCTGGCCGAACGCTTCTTCGCGCGCCGGCCGGCGTACGAGCCGCTCGTGCCGGCGCCGCCCGTATCGGTGCTCAAACCCCTGCGGGGACTGGACGCCGAGGCGCTGGCCAACTTCGAGAGCTACTGCCGCCAGGAGTACCCGGCGGACTACCAGCTCCTCTTCGGCGTCGGCGACCCGGACGATCCGGCCGTGGGCCCGGTGCGGGAGCTGCAGGCACGGCACCCGGAGCGCGACATCCAGCTCCACGTGCTCCCGGAGGACAGCGGCAACCCCAAGGCGATGCTGCTCCACCAGCTGGCCGCGCGCGCCCGTTACGACGTGCTGGTCGCCAGCGACAGCGACATCCGCGTGCCGCCCGAGTTCCTCGGCAGCGCCGTCGCGCCGCTGGCGGATCCGCGGGTGGGCCTGGTCACCTTCCCCTACCGCGGCACCGCGCCGGTGACGTTCACCGCCCGTCTCGAGGCGCTGCACATGACCGGAACGTTCCTGCCGTCGGTGCTGGTGGGCCGCCGGGTCCTGGGCGGACGTTTCGCGCTGGGTGCCAGCCTGGCCGTGAGACGCCGCGATCTGGAGCGCGTCGGCGGCTTCGAGGCGGTGGTGCCGTACCTGGCCGACGACTACCAGCTCGGGTTGCGCATCGCCCGGCTGGGCCTGCGCGTGCACCTGGCGAGGACGGTGGTGGCAAGCGTGCTGGGGCCGACCAGCTTCCACGACCAGTGGGAGCGCGAGGTGCGCTGGGCGCGCAGCACGCGCGTGAGCCGCCCCTTCGAGTACCCGGGGCTGCTGCTGACGCACACCCTGCCCCTGGCGGCAGCTTACGTGCCCCTGGCGGGCGCCACCCCCACCGCCTTCGGCGTGCTGGCGTTCTCGCTGGTCCTTCGGCTCGCCGTGGCGTGGCGCGTGACCGCCCTCGCGGGCGCCGCCGAGGTCCTCCGCTGGCGGGCCTGGCTGCCGGTGCGCGACCTGCTGAGCGCCGCCGTGTGGCTGGTGGGTGCCGTAGGAACCGATGTGAGCTGGCGGGGCCGGCACTACCGCGTCCGCCACGACGGGCGCATGCAGCCGATCGAGCGCTCCTCGCGGGCGTCGCCAAGCGAGCGGGCCGGCCCGGCCGAGCCGCTCCAGCCGAGGGGTCGACCGCAGCAGGAGCCGGGCCAGGATGCGGAGCGTCGACGCGGTGCCGGGCGCAACTCGGTGTGATGGCGAGCCCGGCCGCCGCCGACCGCCATCTCCGCCCGGCGTGCCGGCGTCACGTCCTCCTCACCTGCCGGGGCTAGCCTCGGGACAATGACGCGCTGACAGCGGCACGACCACGTCGCGCGGCGATCCGCGCGGGAGGAGGGCGCATGGACATCCGACTGGATGGCAGACGCGCGCTGGTGACGGGCGCGAACAGCGGCATCGGCGCCGCCATCGCCGAGGCCCTGGGGGCGGCCGGAGCCCGCGTCGCCATCAACTACCTTGCGGGAGACGACGCCGCGGAGCGCGTGGCGGGGCGCGTCCGGGCAGCGGGCGGCGACGCCCTCACGCTGCAGGCGGACGTGTCCGACGCGGGCGACGTGGCGACCGTGTTCGACCGCATCGACGATGCCTGGGGCGGCATCGACATCCTGGTGAACAACGCCGGGATCGACGGCGAGCGCGCCAGGACCTGGGAGTCGGACCCCGGCGCCTGGCGCAAGGTCATCGACGTCAACCTCTTCGGGGCCTACGCCTGCTCGCGGCAGGCGCTGAAACGCATGGTTCCCGCCAGGAGCGGCGTGGTGCTCACCGTCACCTCGGTCCACGAGGTGATCCCGTGGACCGGCTACGCCGCCTACACGGCGGCCAAGGCCGGCTCGAGCATGCTCACCAAGTCGATGGCGCAGGAGGCCGCGCCGTACGGCGTCCGGGTGGTGGCGCTGGCGCCAGGAGCCATCAAGACTGCCATCAACCAATCGGTGTGGAGCGACGCGGACTCGCTTGCGGATCTGCTCGACAAGATCCCCTTGAACCGGCTGGGCGACCCGGAGGACATCGCCCGCATGGCCGTGGTGCTGGTGTCGGACGCCTCGGCCTACGTGACCGGCACGACGCTGTTCGTGGACGGTGCCATGACCGACTACCCCGCGTTCGAGCACGGGGGCTGATCCTTGGACGCGCCCGGCGCCCCAGGGATGGCGCCCACCTGGACCTCGAGCGCCAAGGACCTGGTCACCACGGCGCTCGGCCCCTCACGCATCTGGGTGACGATGGGGCACGGCATCGTCAACGAGGTCTATTACCCGTCGACGGGGCAACCCCAGGTCCGCGACCTCGGCTTCATCGTGGCCGGCCCCTGGGGTTGGACGGAGCTGAAACGCGCCGCGCGCTACACCCTCAGCACGCCGTCGCCGACCGTGCCGCTACCCACGGTGGTCCATGAGGGTGAAGGGTACAGCCTGTCGCTGGAGGTGGTGCCCGATCCGGCCCGGGACGCCTTGCTGATCCGCTACCGGCTCACCGGCGCCGACACCACCCTCTACGCCCTGCTGGCTCCGCACCTGGGAGCCAACGCCCACGACAACGACGCCTGGCTGGGCGGCGCGGCCGCCTTGTGCGCGTGCGGCGGCGATGAGGCGCTGGCGCTCGTCGCGGACCCCGGGTTCGTCCGCCGGAGTGCGGGCTACGTGGGCGCGTCGGACGGCTGGCAGGACTTCGCCCGTAACGGCGCGATGTCCTGGACCTACGAGCGGGCACTCCACGGCAACGTCGCGCTGATGGCCGAGCTGGGAGCCGCCGAGGGCGTGATCGCCCTGGGCCTCTCGCAAACCGAGCAAGGCGCGATGACGCGCGCGCGCGCCGCCCTCTGCGAAGGCTTCGACCGCGCCTGTCGAGATTTCGAGGCGGCCTGGCGCGGTTGGGGCGCCTCGCTATCGCCCCCATCGCTGCCGGCGGACCTGAAGCGGGAGGCGCTGCTATCGGCCACGATGCTCAAGGTGCATGAGGACAAGGCATTCGTCGGCGCGGTGGTGGCCAGCCTGAGCATCCCGTGGGGGAACTCCCGCGACGACCTGGGCGGCTATCACCTGGTGTGGGCACGAGACGCGGTCGAGGCCGGCCTGGGGCTGCTGGCGGCCGGCCAGGCGGAGGACGCCAGGCGCATGCTCGCGTACCTCGTCGCCACCCAGCGCGCCGACGGCCACTGGGCGCAGAACATGTTCCCCGACGGCCGCGCCTACTGGAAGGGGGTCCAGCTCGACGAGGTGGGCTTCCCGCTGCTGCTCGCGGCCAAGCTGCGAGAGCAGGACTTGCTGGACACCCTCGCCGGCGTGCCCGCCATGGCGCGCGCCGCCGCAGGCTTCCTCGTGAGGAACGGCCCGCTCACGCCGCAGGACCGCTGGGAGGAGAACGCCGGCGCCAACCCCTTCACCCTGGCCGTCGAGGTGGCGGCGCTGGTCGCGGCGGAGCCGTTCCTGCACGACGACGAGGTCGCCTATGCCCTCGACCTGGCCGACTTCTGGAACGAGCGGATCGAGGACTGGACCTACGTCGAGAACGGACCCCTGGCCGAGGGTGACGGTGCCGGCGGCTACTACCTGCGGATCGCGCCTCCGCCGTCGGCCGGCGGCCTGCGAGGCCAGATCGACGTCCGCAACCGGGCTGGCGAGCGCCTCGACGCCACGGCGCTGATCAGCCTGGACTTCCTCGCCCTGACGCGCCTGGGGTTGCGGGACCCGTCGGATCCGCGGATCCTGGCAACGGCCGCTCTGACCGACCGCCTGCTCGCCGTCCACCTGCCCACCGGAACGGCCTACCACCGCTACAACGACGACGGCTACGGCGAGCACGCGGACGGAGCGCCGTTCGACGGCACCGGCATCGGACGTGCCTGGCCGCTGCTGGCCGGCGAGCGCGCCCACCTGGACCTCCAGCAAGGCCGCGACCCGCTGCCTGGCCTGCGCAGCATGGCGGCCATGACCGGAGCAGGCGGGCTCATCCCCGAGCAGGTATGGGACACCGACCCCATCCCGGAGCGCTTCCTCGAGCCCGGGAAGCCGTCGGGGAGCGCCATGCCGCTGGTGTGGGCGCATGCCGAGTTCTTGAAGCTCGCCTACGCCCGCGACGCGGGCCGGCCACTCGAGCTGCTGCAGGCCGTCGCGCAACGCTACGGCGGCAAGCGACCCAAAGCCGCGACCTGGCACTGGCGGTCCGAGGTCCCGTTCGACGCGCTGCCGCGGGGCCGCGCGCTGCTCGTCGAGGCTCGCGCACCGTTCACCCTGCGCCTCGGCTTCGACGGCTGGCGCGACGCGCGCGACCTGGATGCCGGCCCCCTCCCCTTCGGCATGCATGGCGTCCGCCTGGCACCAGGCGATCTCAGCGGCCACGCCAGCCTCGACATCGCCTTGCGCGACGCTGCCAGTGGAGCCTGGACCGGCAACGTGGCCATCGACCTCGCGGCGAAGCATCCGCGGGGCAAGCTCCGGTGACCGTCGCGTCCGCACGACCCCGGACGGATGCACCCCTTCTGCACATGCCGCCGAACGCACCTGCACGAGCGCACGGCATGGTGCCTTGAAGCGCCAGCGCCGACCCCCACCAGGTCGCACGGCGCCGGAAGGAGACCGCATGTCCGGATCACCACGCATCGTCGCGTCCCTGCTCGCAGCCGCGCTGCTCCTCGGAGGGCTGGCGTCGGCCCAGTCGACGACCACGCCGCCGGCAGCCGGGAGCGCGACGCAGCAGGCCAACCTGCAGTCGTTGGAGCGGCAGGCAGCGCGGCTGACGCTCGTCAATAGCCTGCCGGCGGCAGACCGTGCGCAGGCGACACAGCTCCTCGACCGCGCGGACGCCCTGCGTCAGCGCGCCCTGAGCTTGAGGGCCGCTGAGCTCCAGGCCTACATCGCCGCCCTGCAAGCGGGAGACGCGCCCATGACCGCCCGCGTGCAGGCGCAGCAGAAGGTCGCCGACACCCGACTGGCGCTCACCAAGGACGTCGCCACCCTTCGCAGCGACGTGCAGGCGTTCGTCCAGAAGGTTCCGCAGGCGCGCGCGCTGCTGCGTGAGCTCGGCGGCTACGGTCGCGGCTACGGTCGCGGCTACGGTCCGGGCGCCGACCTCGGCGGGTTGGGGTTCGGAGGCCGGGGCTTCGGCAGCATGCCCGGCATGCAGGGGATCCGGCCGGGCGCAGGCGCGCAGGGCGGCATGGGCTGGCGCTGGGGCGGGCCGGGCGCCTCTCGCATGCCGAACGCCGGCCAGAGCCCCTGGGGACGTGGCGGGGCGCCGCGCGGGCCCGGCGGTTGGAACGGTATGCCGCAGAACCGCCAGCTCCAGAACAACCAGCCCCAGAACAGCACACCCCAGAACAGCACACC
>CAZBZU010000034.1:29837-36694 GCA_964496495.1 uncultured bacterium | reverse complement strand
CCGTCAACGAGGAGAACGCCCGCATGGGCCGCATCGTGGCCGCCCCCACCGCCGGAAGCGCCGGCACCCTTCCAGGCGCCCTGCTGGGGGTCGCCGACCACCTGGGTCTGGAGGACGAGGCTCTGGTGATGCCGCTCGTGCTCGCCGCCGCCGTGGGCGACGCCATCCAGGAGCGGATGTTCATCGCCGGCTCCAGCGGCGGCTGCCAGGCCGAGATCGGCGCCTCCGCGGCCATGGCGGCGGCCGCCGTGGCCGAGCTGCTGGGCGGCGATGCGCACGCCTGCATCCAAGGGGCGGCGATGGCGCTCATGAACACCATCGGTCTGGTGTGCGATCCAGTGGGGGGCTACGTCGAAGTCCCGTGCGTGTCACGAAACGCGTTCTACAGCGTCCACGCGGTGAGCGCGGCCCAGCTGGCGCTGGCGGGCCTCGAGTCCGTCATCCCGCCGGACGAGGTGGTCCAGGCGATGGCCTCCGTAGGTAGGCTGCTACCGGCCGAGCTGCGCGAGACGGGTGAGGGCGGC
This sequence comes from uncultured bacterium, assembly GCA_964496495.1. Taxonomy (GTDB): domain Bacteria; phylum Deinococcota; class Deinococci; order Deinococcales; family Trueperaceae; genus JASBRS01. Next base: position 36,170 of record CAZBZU010000034.1, on the reverse strand, counting down.
ATCGCCGCCACCGAGACCGGCCGCCGCATCGCCCTCAAGATGGCGCACTGACGCGCCGGCCGCCCCGCGGGCGGCCAAGGACGCACCGTACGCTCCGTCAAAGGAGGTGCACGATGTCCGTCCGTCCACGTGTGGTCATCGTCGGCGCCGGCTTCGCGGGGCTGAACGCCGCCAAGGCGCTCAACCATGCCCCCGTCGACGTTCTGATGATCGACCAGAACAACTACCACACCTTCCAGCCGCTGCTCTACCAGCTGGCGACCGCCGGCCTCGATGCCAGCGACGTCGCGCACCAGGTGCGCAGCATCTTCCGCCGCCAAGGCAACCTGCACTTCCGCCAGGGCACCGTCGACGGCATCGCCTGGGAGGCCAAGGAGGTCTCCCTGGCGGGGGGTGCGCGGCTACCCTTCGACTACCTGATCCTGTGCGCCGGCGCGGTCTACAACGACTTCGGCGTGCCCGGCGTGAGGCGCTACGGCTTCATGATCAAGAGCCTCACCGAGGCGACCGCCCTGCGCAGCCACATCCTGCGCCGCCTCGAGGAGGCGAGCGCCGACCCCGCCGCCATTCTTCGCGGCGCCCTCACGTTCGTGCTGGTGGGCGCCGGCCCGACCGGGGTGGAGATGGCGGGGGCGCTGATGGAGCTGTTCGATCGCGCGCTTCCGCCGGACTTCCCAGAGCTCGACATCGTCGAGCGCGTCCGCGTGGTGATGCTGGAGATGACCGGTAAGGTGCTGCCGCCGTTCGGTCCCGCCTCGCAACGCTACGCCGAGTCGGTGCTGCGGAGGCGGGGCGTCGACGTGCGCCTGGGCGCCACCGTGGCCGAGGTCGGTCCGCAGGAGGTGCGGCTGACATCGGGCGAGAGCATCCGCACGCAGACGCTCATCTGGGCGGCCGGGGTGCGCGGCCACCCGCTCGCCGAGGCGCTCGGGCTCGAGCTCACCAAGGGCTACCGCATCAAGGTGGAGCCCGACCTGTCGTTGCCGGGCCGCCCCGACGCCTTCGTCGCCGGCGACCTGGCGGGGGCCGTCGACGAGGACGGCGCCCTCTACCCGCAGCTGGCGCCGGTGGCCATGCAGCAGGGGCGGCACGCTGCGCGCATGGTGAAGGCCTCGCTGGCCGGCGGGGACCGCACCCGCTTCCACTACGCCGATCGCGGCATCATGGCGATCATCGGCCGCAACGCCGGCATCGCGGAGCTCAGCAGGCGCCTCGGCGGCTTCCGGATGCGCGGGCTGACGGGCTGGCTGGGCTGGCTCTTCCTTCACCTGCTCTACCTGCCCGGCTTCAAGAACCGCGTCGACACGCTGCTGACCTGGATCTACAACTACCTCACCTACGACCGGCACGCGCGCCTCATCCTGGAGTCGGCGCCGGGCCCGGCGGAGCTCGCCGATCGCCGGCACGACCTCACCGGCTCCGGGGAGGCGCTGGACAGCCCACCGTCGACCGGGCGCCCGCGCGCCGACCCTCGGCCGCCCGGCGAGGAGCGAGAGCGCGAGGCCCAGGATCGGGATCCCGACCAGGACGGCCAGCACACGAAGACCAGCGGCGCCTGAGCGGCACAGCCAGGCCGCTGTCCGGCACCCGCGGCACGGCCGCCGGCCCCTGGTAAGGTGGCGCCATGCACGCCAGCGACCCAGCGACGGCCTTCCTGAACACCGCCATCGGCGCCGCGCGCGAGGCGGCGCGGATCCAGCTCGCCCACCTGGATGGCGAGCTGGACGTCGACACCAAGTCCAGCGACACCGACATCGTCACGCAGGTCGACCGCGAGTGCGAGGCGCGCATCCGGGAGGTGTTGCTGGACGCCTACCCCGACCACGCGGTGCTCGGCGAGGAGCTGGGTCAGCAGGGGCAGGCGACCCATCGCTGGATCGTCGATCCTCTCGACGGCACCGTCAACTACGCCCACGGCTTCCCCTTCTTCTGCGTGTCCGTGGCCTTGGAGATCGAGGGCTCCGTGGAGCTGGGCGTGGTGTACGACGGCTGGCGCGACGAGCTCTTCACCGCCGTGGCCGGTCGCGGGGCGGAGCTCAACGGACGTCCGATCCATGTCACCCACGAGAGCGAGGCCAGGCGCGCGCTGTTGGCGACTGGTTTCGCCTATCTCGCCAGGACCCTGCACCGCAACCTCGAGGTGTTCGGCAAGGTGCTCCCCCAGGTGCAGTCGATCCGCCGGCCGGGCGCCGCGGCGCTCGACCTGTGCTACGTCGCCGCCGGCCGGCTGGACGGCTTCTGGGAGATGGGGCTGAACCCCTGGGACGTGGCGGCGGGCGCCCTGATGGTGCGCGAGGCCGGCGGCACCGTCACCGGTCCCGATGGCGGGCCCTACCGACTGGGGGACTTCACGCTGGTGGTGAGCAACGGCCACCTGCACGGCAAGCTGCTGCGCATCCTCGACCTGGGCGCGGCCGTCGCCGGCTGACGAGGCGGCGCGGTGAGCGACGTCGAGACCATGCGGGCGGCGCTGGAGCGGGCCTCGCGGCATCGCGGGCGCGTGCGGCTGACGTATGGCAGCGTGCCGTACGTCCTCGAGGTGACCGCGGTCGACGGCGACCTGATCACCGGCGTGAGCCGCGAGCAAGGGGCGCTGCGTTTCCGCCTGGAGCGCGTCACGGAGGTCGTGGAGCTGCCATCGGACGCGCCCTTGTTCTGACGGCCGCGACACCCGAGCGCCGTGATCGCCCTGGGGCGCGGGGGTCCCCGGGTCGCCTGGGCGGCCGGGCTCTCAGGCCCGCGGCGGCGGATCCTCGAACAGCCGCGTGCTCAGGTAGCGCGCGGCGGTGTCGGCAGCCAGCGTGACCACCACCTTGCCGGGGCCGAGCTCGCGCGCCACCTGCAGCGCCGCGGTGACGGCCGCTCCGGAGGACATGCCGACGAACACGCCCTCCTCGCGCGCCAACCGGCGCGCCAGCGGGAACGCATCCTCCTCGTAGATCATGCGGCACTCGTCGAGGAGGGCCAGATCCAGGTTGCCAGGGAGGAAGCCGGGGCCCATGCCCTGGAACTCGTGCGGACCGCGGTCGAAGCCGTTGATGACAGCGCTGCGGGCGGGCTCGACGCCCACCAGCCGAAGCGCCGGCTTCCGCTCCTTGAGGTAGCGACCGATGCCCGACAACGAGCCTCCGGTGCCGCTTCCCCACACGAAGGCATCGACCCGGCCCTGCATCTGGCGCCACAGCTCCGGGCCGGTGACGCGGTAGTGCATGCGTGGGTTGGCCGGGTTCTCGAACTGGTTGGGCATGAACGCGCCCGTCTCCTCGACGATCTGCTGCGCCCGCGGGATGGCGCCTTGCATGCGCAGCTCGCCCGGGGTGAACTCCAGCTCCGCGCCATAGGCACGTAGCGTCTTCACCCGCTCGGCACTCATGCTGTCGGGCAGCACGATCATGCAGCGGTAGCCGCGCACGGCCGCCAGGAAGGCCAGACCGATGCCGGTGTTTCCGCTGGTCGGCTCAACGATGAGCTGCCCCGAGCCCGGCGTCAGCACGCCGCGCTCCTCGGCGTCCTCGATCATGCCTAGCGCCGTCCGGTCCTTGATGCTGCCGGCGGGGTTGGCCCCCTCCAGCTTGACCCACACCTCGGCCATCTCCGGCTCTACCACCTGCCGCAGCTTCACCACCGGGGTGCTGCCGATGAGCGCGTCCATGGCCCGGACGGACGGGACGTCGGCCTGATGTGCATGCTCCTGTGCCGCTTCGCTCATGGTTGAGTCTACGTGCGCGCAGGGGCGCCGGATGTCGCCGCATCTGCTACCCTCGACGCGTGAGCGAACGCGCCCTGTGGCGCTTCTATCGCGAGGTCCGCGGCGCCGTGGCGCGCGCGAACGAGGGCCGAGGCCGGCAGCCGTACCGTCACGGCACCTTCCTGGTCGATGCCTGCGCCGGTGACGTGGAGCTCACCATCCAGGACGTCAGTGAAGAGGATGCCGTGCTCATCGCCGGCGAGTTGCACGCACTGGGGCTGCACGCGGTGGTGCGGGCCAGCACGATCTGCCCGCACTGCGCCCGGCGCGTGCCCGACCAGGCGTCGTGCGCGCGCTGCCGCCGCCCCCTGCATGCCTGAGGCGCGGCGCGGCGTACCCGCGAGCCCGGCGCCGCTGCCGAGCTAGGGCGCCGCCCTGCCCGCCGGCTCCAGCGCAACCCGCTCCGACGCGGTCAGGCCCACCAGCTCTTCCGACAAGCGCCACAGTCGCTCCGCAGCGCCCCGGTCGCGAGCGCTCCGCGCGGGCCGGATGGCCCGCCTGTCGGAGTAGTAGCCACCGGAGACGCCGGCCACGTCGGGCGCGACCGCGAGGTAGAGGCCGGTGTCGGCACCGCGCCAGGGCGGCCGTGCGGCGACCCGCGCGGACAGCCGCAGGACCCGGTTCATCAACGTGCTGCCGCTGCCGAAGCGCGTGTCGACGAATCCCGGATGGAAGGCGTTGGCGGTGACCGCGCGTCCCTCCAGCCGCTTCGCCAGCTCCCTGGTGAAGACGATGTTGGCGAGCTTCGACTGGCCGTAGGCGCGCCAGCCGTTGTAGCGGCGCTCGAGCATGGGGTCGTCGAGGTGCAGGCTGGCGGCCCGCGACGCCGCCGAGGCCGTCACCACCACCCGCCCTCCGGCCCCCGCCAGCAACGGCTCCATCAGCAGGTGCGTGAGCAGGAAGGGCGCCAGGTGGTTCAGCGCGAAGCTCGCCTCGAAGCCGTCGGCGGTGGTGACCCGACGCACGAAGAAGGCACCGGCGTTGTTGACCAGCACGTCCAGGTTCGGCGCAAGCCGGCGCAGACGGGCGCCGGCGTCGCGGACCTGGGACATCGACGCCAGGTCCGCCGGTACGAAGTGCAACGCCTGATTGCCGGTCTCGCGGCGCAGGTCGCCCACCACACGCTCGCCCTGACCGGCGGCTCGCGACACCACCAGCACCTCGAAGTCCCTCTCCGCCAGACCCTTCACCATCTCCCGTCCGATGCCCGAGCTACCGCCGGTGACGACGGCCACGGGGCGCCGGCGGCCGCCGTCCCGGCGAGCCGAGGGTTCGCTCATGCGACCGTGCCCGTCAGCGAACGGCACCGGCGGCCAGCTCCTGACGACGCGTGGTCAGCCGCTCGATGAGGTCCCGTTTCAGCTCGACCCCGAGGCCGGGGCCGTCCGGCAGCCGCTGGAGACCGTCTCGCGCCTCCAGCAGCGGCTCCACCACGTCCTCGTCCCAGTAGCGGCTGGCGCTGGCGGTGTCCCCCGGCAGGGTGAAGGCCTCCAGGCTGGTCATGTGCAGGTTGTGCGCGCGCCCGATGCCGAGCTCGAGCATCCCGCCGCACCACACCGGCGCACCGAAGGCGAGCGCCACGTCGGCCACGCGCCGTGCCTCGAGATGCCCGCGCACGCGTCCCAGCTTGACGTTGATGACCCGCCCCGCCTCCAGCTCGAGCGCCTTGCGCGCGTCCTGCGGGGAGTGCACCGACTCGTCGAGGCACAGCGGGGTGGCGAGCATGGCCTGGAGCTTGGCGTGATCCAGCAGGTCGTCGTGCGCCAGCGGTTGCTCGATGTAGTCGAGCCCCAGCTCGTCCAGCTCCTGGAACACACGCGCGTCGGTGAGCCGGAAGGCACTGTTGGCGTCGACGCTCAGCGCCATCCGCGGCAGGGCCTCGCGCACCGCCCGCAACGGCTCGAGCGCCCAACCCGGCTTGATCTTGAACTTGAGCCGCCGGTAGCCCTGCTCGGCGTGGCGTTCCGCCTGGGCCACCGTCTCTGCCACGCTCGGCTGGATGCCGATGGAGGCGCCCACGGGGAGCGGCCGGGCCACGCCGCCCAGGTAGGTCCACAGCGGCACCCCGGCGGCCTTCGCCAGCAGGTCCCAGACCGCCGTCTCCACCGCCGCCACCGCCATGTTGTGGCCGCGCACGCCGGCAACGCGGGCGAGGAGCTCGGCCGGGGTGGCCAGCTCGCGTCCCAGCAACCGTGGCAGGATGTAGCCCTCCAGCGCAGTCCAGGCCGTGTCGGTCGTCTCGTAGCTGTAGCCCGGCTCGTTGCCCGCGGTGACCTCGCCGTAGCCCTCCAGCCCGCCGGACCGCACCGTCACGATCAGCTTGCGCAGGTCCTGCTCGCTGCCGAAGCTCGTCTCGAAGCGGAACCTCAGGCGCACCGCCAGCTCACGGAGCTCGACGGACTCGATCTTCATGACGAACCTCCAGGCTGCCAAGCATACCCCTCCAGCGTCAGGGGTCGCGCAAGCCCGACGGGGACGAGCAGGCGCCGCTCCAGCGAGCCTCCACGCGTGCGGCGCCCCCGGGGCGCCACAGCAGGCGCCACAGCAGGCGTCACAGCAGGCGCCAGTGCAGGCGCCAGTGCAGG
>CAZBZU010000034.1:19963-29737 GCA_964496495.1 uncultured bacterium | reverse complement strand
CGCTCACCGCCGGCCCGCTCCGCACCGGCCCGCGCTCCGGCAGCCCCCTCGCCTGCAGGCCGCTCGCCTGCAGGCCGCCCACCCGCAGGCCGCCCACCCGCGGGCGGCTCGCTGCGTGTCTCTTCGCCACGGGGGGCAGACCCGCCGCGGGCAGCGGCAGGCGCAGGCGCCGGCCGGCGCCGCTCGGGCGCCTCCTCATCCGGTCCGACGAGCTCGGCCGGACCCAGGTCCGGGATCGGCGCAGAGGCGTCCGCGGCGGCGTCCTCGCGGACGGCCCAGCGGCGCGGCCGTTCCGACTCGGCGCGGCGCGCACGCCGGCCCGTCCCGGAATCCGCCGCCTGCGCGCCGTCGCGATCGGTGCCACGTGCCGCGCGCGCGGCACGCCCCAGCCCACTCCGCTCGCTGCCACGCTCGGCGTCGCCGATGCGCCACGCGACCCCCTCGTCGGCGCCGCCGCCATCGTCCGCTCCAGGTGCTGCTCCCGGCGCCGCGCCCGGCCCTCGCTGCGGGGGCCGTGGCACCTGCGCGCGGTGCTCCTGGCGCTGCGGGCGCGCGGCGGGCCAGGTTGGCTCGGGCTCCGGCTCGTCGAACGACCCGACCTCATCGACCAGCGCGCGCTCGCCGCCAGGCTCGCGGGCCGGCGCGCCGGCCCGGGCGGGCCGTCCGACGTCGGCCTGCGGGCGTTCTTCCGCGGGCGCGGCCGCGCGCTCCTGCGCACCGCCGCTGCGTGGGGCGGCGTCGCGCGGCCGGGTGAACTCGGGCCGCGGCTCGAACCGGCCCTCGTCGCCGAAGGGTCCGCCCGGCCGGCGCTCCGTGGTGGCTGGCGCCGCAGGTTGGCTCCGGCGGCGCGGGGCGGCCGCCTGCCGCCGGCGCTGCGTCCGCTCGGAGAAGCCACGCGCCACGTCGACGCGCTGGTCGAGCGGCAGCACGCGGTAGCGTGCGTTCCAAGGTTCCCACAGCAACTTCGCCCGCACCCGGAAGGTCTTGGGTGGCATGTCCGGCACGTACACGAAGAGGTCGAGCACGCCCTCGTCGCCTCCTGCCTCGCGTAGATCGGCGGTGACGTCGACGGCGCCGTGTGGCGGAAGCACCGCCGCCACTTCGGCGGCGGTGGCGGCGGAGGCGTCGTTGGTGCGCACGGCCAGCTCGAGCAGCTGCACCGGCGAGGCGCTCAGGTTGCTGACGGTCATGGCCAGCTCGTAGGCGGCGCTCGCCGGCGCGCGCAGCGACGACACCACCTTGGGCGCCGCCCAGGCGGCCACGCGCAGCTCTCCGTGGGAGATGAGAAGCTCCGGCCGGCGTGCGCCGGCGCGGCGGCGGGGCCGGATCATCAGGGCCAGCAGCACCACCAGCACCAGCCCCGCCAGCACCCAGGTGAACGGCGCCCAGGTCCGCGGGTCGGGCGACAGCTTCGCCCACCAGCCGGGCAGCTGCCCTGCCGTCGCCTGGACCTGATCGCTCATCATGTTGAACAGCCGTCTCATGCGCCGCCTCCCGGCCCGCCCCCGGGCCGTGCCGGATTCGTGACCGGAACCCTCGCCCCCAGCTTAGCCGGTCACCCCCCGAGGAGATGGGCGAGTGGCTCTACAGTAGGGCCATGGCCCACGGCGCGCATCGCGGTGGCCCGCGCCCGGACGGCGATGCCGTCACCCAGGTGGTCACCGCCGACGGTAGCCACACGCTGCGCTCGTCGCGCTACGGCGAGACCTTCCACTCGCGCTACGGCGCGGTCGCGGAGGCACGCCACGTCTTCCTGGAGGGGAGCGGGGTGGGCGCCCGGCTGGCCGCGGGTGCCCCGACGACGGTGTTGGAGGTGGGCTTCGGTGCGGGCCTGAATGCACTGCTGACGCTCGACGCGGCGGCGCTGCACGGCACCCCGCTGCGGTTCGCGTCCTTGGAGCAGGCGCTGCTGCCGGCCGGCACCCTGGCGGCGCTGGGCTACCGCGCCCACCTGCGACGCCCCGAGCTCGCCTCCGCCGTGCTGGCGTGGCGCGCGGCCCTGAGCGAGCCGCCGCCGTCACGCGCCGCGCTGGAGCTGGGGCGTTCGCGGCTCGAGCTCCTTCTGGGCGACGCCACCGGCGCCACTCTCCCGCAGGGCGCGCACGCGGTCTACCACGACGCCTTCTCGCCGTCAGCCAACCCCGAGCTGTGGGACGCGCCCTTCCTGGCCTCGCTCTTCCGGGCTCTGGTCCCCGGCGGCACGCTGGTCAGCTACACCGTGCAGGGAGCGCTGCGGCGGCGCCTGGCGGCGACCGGCTTCGAGGTGGTGAAGCTCGCCGGGCCGCCCGGGGGGAAGCGCGAGGTGCTGCGGGCCCGCAAGCCGGGATCGCTGCCATGAGCCGCTCGGCGCCCATCGTGATCGTAGGAGGCGGCGTAGCCGGCCTCTCGCTGAGCTACGCCCTGGCCCGTCTGGGCCGGCCCCCACTGCTGCTCGAGCGCGGCCGTATCGGCGCACAAGGGGCGTCCTCCGGGCCGGCCGCCTTGCTGAACCCGCACCGCGGCCGCAGCGCCCGCGCACACCCCGACGACCTGGCCGGCCTGGCCGCCTTCTGGCGTGTGGTCGAGGAGCTCGAGGCGGCCGGCCTGACGCCGGGGGCACGTCGTAGCGGGGTCCTGCGATTGGCGCCCAGCCCGGAGCGGGCGCGCGCCTGGCGCAAGCTCACCAGCGGACGCTGGCTGGAGCCCGCCGCGGTGCCGGCCCCCTTGGTGGCACCCCACGGCGCCTTGCTCGCCGAGGACGGCGGCTGGCTGCGGCCGCACCGCTTGCTGGCCGCCCTGCGGGCCGCCAGCGAGGCGCTCGGCGCGGAGGTGCGCGAGGGGGTCCGCGCGCTTCGCCTCGAGCACCGGGGGGGCGCACCCCTGCTGATCACCAGTGCCGGACGCGTGCCCGCGCGCCAGGTCGTGCTGTGCGTCGGCGCGGACGCCTCGCCGGAGCTGCCGCTGCCGCCGCTGACCCTGGTGGCGGGCGAGATGGTGACGGTGCCGCTGGCGGGCATGGGCGCGGCGCCCGGCCCGGCGGTCGGCGGCGGCATCTACGCCGCCTTCGACGGCACCTTCGCCTACGTCGGCGGCGGCCACCGCAACCCTGAGGCCCCCGACCCAGAAGCCGCCAAACGCCTGCTGGCGCGCCTCGAGCGCAGCCTCCCGGGCATCGCCAGGCAGGTGCCCACCGCGCTCTGGAGCGGCGTGCGGGCGCGAGGGAGCGGAGTACGGCCGTTGGTGAGCGTAGTAGCGCCGGCCGTCACCTTCTTCGGCGCCCTGTCGGGGCGAGGCTTCCTCTGCTCCAGCGCGGTGGCCGAGGAGCTGGCCGGCAGGCTGGCGGCCGCGTGACGCTGGCGCCGCCTGCTGGTGGCCGCCGCTTGCGGTCGGCGCCGGCCGAGGAGCTGGCCGGCAGGCTGGCGGCCGCGTGACGCTGGCGCCGCCTGCTGGTGGCCGCCGCTTGCGGTCGGCGCCGGCCGAGGTCAGGCAGGCGCCTGCGTCTCCACGCCGAAGAGCTCGTCCGCCAGGCGGTAGAGCATCTCCTTGGTGAACACGCGCTTGCCCTCGGCCAGCGAGCTGCCGTCAGGAGCCAGCGTGAGCTTGCGGTAGGCGTGCGACTCGAAGGGGTGGAGCCCCACCTCCTTGAACACCGCCTTGCGGGGGCTGGCGTTCACCAGTAGCACCGGCTTGCCGGCGGCATCGGAGAGGCTCGCCGACATCACGGTGGTTGGCAGGTCGTAGGGACGCTCCATGCGGTAGATGTAGTCGGTGAAGTCGGCTTCCTTCTCGAAACGAGCGGCGTCGCGCTCGGCGGCGTAGTCGCGCATCCACTGCAGCAGCATCGCCCAGGCCTGGTAGAAGGCACGGTCCTTGTCGTCCATGCGCCCAGTCTACGGCACCCGACGTCGTGCCGCCGGGTGGTCGGGGACGGCGCGGGCGGCCGATCGGCCGACCAGGCGCACGGCCTCTGCGCCGCTCAGCCCCCCAGCCGCTCTTGCAGCACCACCTCGAGCTCCGCCAGGTCGGCGGCCGCCGGCACGCCCAGACGCTCTGCCTCGCCGGCATCGCCCAGCAGCACCGCCTGCATGCCGTAAGCCAGCGCGCCGCCGATGTCGCCGTCGGGAGTGTCGCCCACCATCAGCGTCTCGGCCGGCAACGACTCCAGCCCGGTGCAGGCCAGGGAGAAGATGCGCTGCGCCGGCTTGCGCGCGCCCACGTCCGGGTCGCCCGAGACCAGCACCGCGCGGAAGTGGCGCTCGAACCCGAGGCGGGCGAGCGCCGCCCGTTGCAGGTCGACCGGCCCGTTGCTCACCAGCGCCGTCGGCACCCCGGCGCCGCTGAGGCGGTCGAGCAGCGCTGCGGCACCCGGCAGCGGACGCACGTCGTCGGCGTAGCTACGCACCGCCCCGCGAGCCAGCTCCCGCAGGTCGCTCGGCGGCCGCATCTCGCAGCGGGCCAGGGTACGCCGCAGCGCCGTCTCCAGCGTCAGGGGGCCGTCGCGGCCGATCTCCTCTTCCAGCGTGGCGGCGAAGCGGTCGAGCTCGCAGCCGTCCGCCATCAGCTCATGCCGCAGCAGCGCCATGTAGGCGCGGAAGCCGCCGCCGTAGCGGGCCAGCGTGCCGTCAAGGTCGAAGCACACGGCCTTGATCGCGTGGGTCACGTGTCCAGCCTACCCCGTCGCCGGCGGCGAGTTGCGGGTGCCGCCGTCGACGCCCGCTCCGGAGGCGCCAGAGCACCGGGGTAAGATGTCCGCGTTGTGCCCGAGCCCGGCCCCACCGACCCATCGGCAGCCGAACATCCGCTCCTGGAGCCGCTGAACGAGGAGCAGCGGGCCGCCGTCAAGCACTTCCAGGGGCCCGCGCTGGTGCTGGCCGGCGCAGGCTCCGGCAAGACCCGCACGGTGGTCCACCGCATCGCCTACCTGATGGCGGAGCACGGCGTCTACCCGCAGCAGATCCTGGCCGTGACCTTCACCAACAAGGCTGCCGGCGAGCTGAAGCTGCGGGTCGCCGAGCTCATCGGCGAGCCCGCGCGCGACCTCTGGGTCGCCACCTTCCACGCCGCCTGCCTGCGGGTGCTGCGCAGCTACGGCGAACGGATCGGCCTGCAGGTCGGCTTCGGCATCTACGATGACAGCGATCAGCTCGACGTCATCAAGGACGTGCTGCAGGACGTTCGCGGCTTGCAGGACGCCAACCCCAGGGCGCTGCGAGGCGTCATCGACCGCGCCAAGTCGCAGCTGTGGACCGCCGAGGCGCTGCTCCACGAGGGGGCGAAGGCGTACGGTGAGCGCGTCGCGGGCATGCCTCTCGACCTGGTGGCGGAGGTCTACCGCCGCTACCAGGAGCGCCTGACGCGGGCGAACGCGGTGGACTTCAACGACATCCTGGGCCGCACCGTGGACCTCTTCGAGGCGCATCCCGATGTGCTCGAGCGGGTGCAGCAACGGGCCGTGTTCATGCACGTGGACGAGTACCAGGACACCAACCAGGCGCAGTACCGGCTCACCAACCTGCTGGCCGAGACGTACCGCAACCTGCTGGTTGTGGGGGACCCCGACCAGAGCATCTACGCCTTCCGCGGCGCCGACGTGCGCAACATCCTCGAGTTCCAGCGCGACTACCAGGACGCCGCGGTCTATCGGCTGGAGCTCAACTACCGCTCGGTCGGCAGCGTCCTCGACGTGGCCAACGCCGTGATCTTGCACAACCAGGCGCGGCTGGAGAAGAACCTGCGTCCGGTGAAGGGCGCCGGCGAGAAGGTCCGCTTGTATCGCGCCGCCGACCACCGCGCCGAGGCCGACTTCGTGGCCCGCACGGTCGAGCGCCTCCAGGCGGAACGCGACCTGAGGTTGCAGGACGTGGCGGTCCTCTACCGGACGAACGCCCAGTCACGGGTCCTGGAAGAGGCGCTGCGCCGGGCCGGCCTGCCCGCCCGCATCGTTGGCGGGGTGGGCTTCTACGAGCGCCGCGAGGTCAAGGACGTGCTCAGCTACGCCCGCGCCGCCCTCAACGGAGCCGATGACGTCTCCTGGAGGCGCGTCCTGAACCGGCCCAAGCGCGGCATCGGCAAGACCTCCGAGGAGAGGCTGGCTGCCTGGGCCGCCCGGCGCGGGGTCCCGTTCTCCGAGGCTCTCAAACATGTCGACGAAGCACTGGCCGGAACGCCGGCGGTCAGGCGGGTGCGGGGCTTCCTGGAGCTGATGGCCGACCTGGCGCAGGAGGCCGAGGAGCTGCCCGCGGCGAACTTCCTGAAGGCGGCCATCGACCAGAGCGGACTCACGCAGGCGCTCCGGGACGAGGGCGGCTTCGACGCCCAGAACCGCCTGGAGAACCTCGAGGAGCTGCTCAACGCCGTGGCCGAGTGGCAAGAGGACGAGGGCGGCAGCATCGCCGAGTTCCTCGACGAGGCCTCGCTGCTCTCCAGCGTCGACGACCGCGCCGTGCAGGCGGTCAACGGCGAGGTCGACGACGATGCCGTGACGCTCATGACCCTCCACAACGCCAAGGGGCTGGAGTTCCCGGTGGTGTTCCTGGTGGGCATGGAGGAGAACCTCATGCCCCACCGCAGCTCCACCGGCAGCCTGCAAGAGATCGAGGAGGAGCGGCGGCTCCTCTACGTGGGCATCACCCGCGCCCAGGAGCAGCTCGTCCTGGTGCACTGCGAGGCGCGCATGACCTTCGGACGCACCGAGATCGCGCGGCCCAGCCGCTTCCTGGAGGACGTTCCGCATGAGCTCCTGCGGGAGGTCGACGTCTTCGGTCAGGACCTCGGCGACCCGCGCCACCTGGCCAAGCGCCTCGCGGGCCGCTGGCGGCCGCCGGCGTCGGGGATCTCCGCGACCCGCGCCGGGGAGGCGCCAGCGGAGGGTCCCGCCTACCGCGGCGGCGAGAAGGTACGGCACCCCAAGTTCGGACTGGGCACCGTCGTCGGCATCAGCGGAGAGGGCGCGCGCGCCGAGGTGACGGTGGTCTTCGATAGCGCCGGAGCCAAGCGGCTGCTGGTCAAGTACGCCAACCTCAGCAGCGCTTGAAGCCCGTCCGTGACGGCGTTCTCGCGCACCCCCTGGCCGCCTTCATGCCCGTGAGAGCGGCGCCCGGCCGATGGTATAGTTCCGCAAGGTCTTGGTCACCCGCGACGTCATGGCGCTCGGCGCCGCCGGAGGAGGAGCAGCCACTGTGAACGCAAGAGCCATCGTCGTGACGTCCGGCAAGGGCGGGGTCGGCAAGACCACCACCACCGCCAACGTAGGTGCCGCGCTGGCCCGCCAAGGAGAGAGGGTCTGCGTCATCGACACCGACGTCGGCCTGCGCAACCTGGACGTCGTGATGGGGCTCGAGGGTCGGGTGGTGTTCGACCTCATCGACGTCTTCGAGGGGCGCTGCCGGCTGCGGCAGGCGCTGGTCAAGGACAAGCGCGTGGACAGCCTCCACCTGCTGCCCGCGTCGCAGACGAACGACAAGAGCTCGTTGTCCGAGGCGCGCATGCAGGAGACGGTCAGGCGACTGGTGGAGGAAGAGGGCTTCGACCGCGTGCTGATCGACAGCCCGGCGGGAATCGAGTCCGGCTTCCAGACCGCCGCCAGCGCCGCCGACGGGGCCATGGTGGTGGTCAATCCCGAGGTCTCCAGCGTCCGCGATGCCGACCGCATCATCGGCCTTCTCGAGGCCCGCGAGATCCAGGACGTCCGTCTGGTGGTGAATCGCATCCGACCCGAGATGGTCAAGCGGGGCGACATGCTCGAGGTCGAGGACGTGCTCGAGATCCTCGGCATCAAGCTCATCGGCATCGTGCCGGAGGACGAGCGCATCCTGGTCTCCACCAATGTGGGCAGCCCGGCGGCGCTGGAGGAGAACAGCCGCAACGGCGCCGGCGGGGCCTTCCGCGACATCGCCAAGCGCGTTCGCGGCGAGGACGTGCCCTACGCTCAGCTGACGGTGCCGGGCGGCTTCCTGACCGGCCTGCGGCGGCTCTTCGGAGGCAGTTGATGTTCCGCCTCTTCGGGCGCAAGCGCAGCAGGGAGAGCGTCAAGGAGCGTCTGAAGCTGGTGCTCTCGTACGACCGCGCCAAGCTCTCCCCCGGCCGCATGGAGCAGCTCAAGCAGGAGCTGATGGTCGTCATCGTCAAGTACTTCCCCGCCGCCGAGAAGGACTACGACGTGCGGCTCGAGCAGCACGGCGACCGCATGGTGTTCACCGCCGACCTACCGCTCTCCAGCGCCGACGCCTGAGGCCGGAGGCCGGTCGCGAGCGCTTCACGTGCGCCCTCGCGACCGGCTGGTCCAGACGTACCGCAGCCCGGTGGCGAGCAGCAGCGCAGCGAACACCCAGCGCAGCGTCCGGTCGGGGAGCGCCAGCGCCGCCAGGCCGCCCAGGTAGGCGCCGGACGCAACGCCGAGGGCCAACGGCGGCGCCACCCTGCCATCTACATGGCGGTGACGCAGGTGCTGGACGCTGCCGGCCATGGCGGCCGGCACCATCACCGCCAGGCTGGTGCCTTGCGCCAGGTGCTGCGCGAAGCCGAACAGCAGCACCAGCAACGGCACCATCACCGAGCCGCCGCCGACGCCCAGCAGGCCCGACACGCCTCCTGCCAGCAGGCCGGTCCCCAGCCCCGCCAGGAGCGCCCAGCCGGACGGCAGCGCGTGGGCGGGCAGCAGCCCGTCGAACGGCAGGCTGGCACCGGTGACGATCACCAGCACCCCGAAGACCCGTCGCAGCGCCTGGGCCGGCACCCGCGGGCTGAGGCCGGCGGTGAGCGACGACCCCAGCATCGACGCCAGCGCCAGCGCCACCGCCAGGCGCCACGCCACCGCCCCTTCCAACGCGTACGGCAGCATGCCGACGACCCCGGTCACCACCACCGCTACCAGGCTGGTGCCGTGGGCACGGTGCTGGGACAAGCCGAGCCACACGGTCAGGAGCGGCACCATCACCACGCCGCCACCCAGGCCGCCGACGCCCCCGAAGATGCCGGCGGCCAGGCCGATCGCCAGCCCTTGCCAGGCCATGGCGGCATGCTACCCCGCGGCAGCGCCCCACGCCGGGGTCGTGCTATCGTCAGGGACGTACCCATGCCCACCTGGACGATTCTCGTAGCCGACCCGGACGCCATGCAGCGGCAGCTGGTGGACGTGCTCCTGGCGCAGGAGGACTTTCAGCTGGTGAGCGCGGCCAACGGCCGCGACACGCTGGGGTTCCTCAAGGAGCACACCCCCAGCCTCGCCATCCTCGCGTTGGAGCTGCCCGACATCGGCGGCGACGCCATCTGCCGCAAGCTCAAGGCCGTGACACGGCTGTCCAAGGTGCCGGTCATCCTCACCACCACGCAGTCGGGCGGGGGCGGCCTGTCGACTGACCGGCGCGAGCTGGCCCGCGCCGCAGGCGCCGATCTGCTGCTCCAGAAGCCGCTGGGCGACAAGAGCCTGCGGGACAGGGTGAATCGGCTCCTCAAGCGGAACCCCGCCGCGGAGCCGGCGCCCTCCCGCGGCCAGTCGCGCTACACCACCGTCGTGATCGAGGAGGCGCTGGCGGAGCTCGGTGAGGCCGACGAGGACACCACGGCCATGGACGCTGTCACCGAAGCCCTCTACCGCGAGAACGAGGAGCTGCGCGCCGAGGTGACCTCCCTCATGCGCAGACTGGCACGGCTCGAGTCCGGCATGGGTGGACGCCGCGAGGCCGACCCTCCCGCCACCTTCCTGCCGGGCGGCGAGCCCGCGGCGCCGGCGGACCCGGATCCGGCCGCACCGGCCGAGGTGGCGGGCGACCGCGCCGAGGAAGCGCCGGACGCGGC
>CAZBZU010000034.1:1616-19863 GCA_964496495.1 uncultured bacterium | reverse complement strand
CGCGACCGCATCGAACGCGACCGCATCGAACGCGGCCGCGCCGGAGCCGGGCGCCAGCGGCGAGGAGCCGCTGCCTGCCCCGGCCCGTCCCGGGTCGGTGGAAGGCCCCGCCGCGCCCGAAACCACCGCCGAAACCACCGCCGAAACCACGGGTCGCGCCTCGGCAGCCGAACCGTCGGCGGGCGATGGCTCGAGCACGGACGGCTCCGCTGCCGAGCTGCGACGGCGCATAGGCGAACTCGAGCGGCGCAACCGCGCGCTGTTGACCGCCCTCGAGGAAGCCAAGGCGGCCGACGACACCCCCAGGAGGTTGTTCGGTCGCAGGCGGCGTTGAGCCCCCGGCCCTGGGCCGGCATCGCTATGCCGCCGGCGCTGCGTGCGCCGGGCCCGTCAGCCCTGCCGTCTCGCGCGGCCGGCCCGGCCCGGCGCGGGGCGCTCACGTCGGCGGGACCGCCTCCCGGGCGTTGCGCCGCAGTTGCCCGAACGACAACCAGCTGGGCAGCGACAGGAAGCCGTCCATCGCCAGGGCGATGCCGCCCATGGTGACCGCATCGGCTCCGAGCGCCGACACCATCACCTCCAGCCCCTCGCCGGACGGCCCCAGCGCATCGCGGCGCAGCACCGCCCGAACCCCGGGAAGGACGGCGTCCGCCACCTCGACGAGCCCGCCACCGATCACGATGCGTTGCGGGTTGGTGAGGTTCACCACGGTGGCGAGAACCATGCCGAGCTTCTCGGCGGCGTCCTCCACCACGCGCCGTGCCACGGCGTCGCGCTCCCGGACGCGGGCCGCGACCTCCGCGAGGTCCCGGCACGCCACCCCCTCCTCCTCCAAGCGCGCGAGGATGGCCCTCTCGGAGGCGTAGGCCTCCAGGCAGCCGTGGCCCCCGCAACCGCAGAGCCGACCACCCGGATCGACCTTCACGTGCCCCAGCTCGCCTGCGTAGCCCCGCCAACCACGTTGGAGCATGCCGGCCTGATAGAGGGCGCTGCCGATGCCGGAGTGAGCGATCACCAGGACGAAGTCGGTGACCGTGCGGCAGGTACCGAAGAGCGTCTCGGCCAGCGCCGCCGCCTTGGTGTCGTTGTCCGCGTACACCGGCACCGCCAGCTCGGAGCGGAGCATATCCAGGATGGGCACGTCGTGCCAGCCGAGATTGGGGCCGAGCGCCAGGCGGCCGCCGTGGTCCATCAGCCCGGGGACGCCCACCCCGACGCCGAGCAGCTTGGAAACCGGCACGCCGTGCGCTTCGGCAAGGCCGCGGACGGTGTCCCCCACGCGGCTGATGGCCTCGTGCACGTCGGCGCTGCCGGGCAGCTGCTCGTGGGCGACCACGCGGCCGTCGATGGTGGTGGCGACCACACGCAGCTCGCGCGGCTCCAGCCTGATCCCCACGAACCAGCCGGCGTCCTCGGAGAGCCGCAGCTCCTCCTCGGGTCGGCCCGCCCGGCCCCGCCTCGGCTTGGGCCGGCGCGCCAGCAGCGCCTCCTCCTCGAGCTGCCCGACCACGGCCGAGACCGTGGCCCGGTCCAGCCCGGTGGCCCGCACCACCTCCCGCTGTGAGCTGCCGGGGCGCTCTCGCAGGGCATGGAACACCCGCGACACGTTCAACTGCCGGATGATGCTGGTGTTCACGTCCACCTCGCCGGCTCCGCCGCGCCCGCCTGCCCGGCAACCCGGGCCTCGACGCTCAGAGGCCGCTCCGGGATTCAGTCTAGACAGGCGTCCATCGGCCGTCAACGCGGCAGCCGGGTGCCGAGCCGCCTGTCGTCCCGCGTCCGGGATGCCTTGACGCTCTCCCGGGCCAGCTAGTAGACTCGGGATTAGTTCGACAATCGATTTTATCCGATTGCCTGAGCCGGATAGCACTCTCAGGTGCCAAAGGGCGGCTCCGTTCGCGTCGGTGCAGTGGGGTGCCAGAAGCATACGCTCCGGTCGAATCCGCGGCCGGCGCCACGCAACCCTGTGCGGAAGGATTCGAGGTGGTGATTGTGAAAGCAATGAAGGGCATCGGTCTCATCGGTGTGCTTATCGCGGGCCTGCTGGCGTCCATGGGCGCCTTCGCCCAGCAGATGAGCAGCCAGTCCTTCACGGTCGCGTTCTTGCTGCCGGAGACCTCGTCGTCGCCGCGCTGGCAGAATGACGACAAGCCGGCGTTCATCAACGCCATGAAGCAGCTCGACCCCAACGCCAAGGTCATCGTCAACTCCGCGACCAGCGGAAGCGCCGTCGACCAGCAGCGGCAAGCCGAAGCCGCCATCAGCAACGGCGCCAACGTCCTGGTGCTCACCGCCATCGACAGCAAGGCCGCCGCCCGCATCGTCGACGAAGCCAACGCGGCCAACGTCAAGGTGATCGCCTACGACCGCCTCATCCTCAACTCCAAGGTGGACTACTACGTCTCCTTCGACAACGTGAAGGTGGGCGAGCTGCAAGGCCAGTACATCGCCGATCACGTGCAGAAGGGCGGCACCGTCGTGATCATCGACGGCGCCCCCACCGACAACAATGCCAAGCTGTTCTCCCAGGGGGCGCACAACATCCTGGACCCGCTGTTCAACAACGGCACCCTCACCAAGGGCTACGAGCAGTACACGCCCAACTGGTCGGCATCGAACGCCCTCAGCGAGATGGAGCAGGCGCTGACCAAGCTGAACAACAACGTTCAGGGTGTGCTGGCGGCCAACGACAACACCGCCGGCGGCGCCATCCAGGCGCTGGCGGCCCAGGGTCTGGCGGGCCAGGTGCCGGTCACCGGGCAGGACGCAACGGACGCAGGCCTGGAGCGCATCATCGAGGGAACGCAGTCGATGAGCGTCTACAAGAACGTGCGCGAGGAGGCTCAGGCGGCGGCCAAGCTGGCCGTGGCCATCGGCACCAACGCCAGCATCCCGTCGGGATTCGTCAACGGCAGCCTCAACAACGGCCAGGTCGACGTCCCCTCCGTGCTGCTGACGCCGGTGGCGGTCACCAAGGACAACATCGCCTCGACCGTCATCTCCAGCGGCTACACCACCTGGCAGGCCATCTGCACGGGCGCGGCCGCCAGCCGCGATCTCGGCATGTCGCACTTGTAGACTGTGGGCGACCCCCACGCACCCCGGGGGGGGTTGGCGCGCGGCCGCGCACCAACCCCCGGCCGCATGTCGACGGAAGGAGCTGACGCATGAGCGAGCCCGCAGCGGATCGCGAGGTCCTGCGGCTCGAGGAGTTGGAGAAGCGCTTCGGCGCCGTGTACGCGCTGTCCGGGGTATCGTTCGCGGCGCAGCGAGGGTCGGTGACGGCGCTGGTGGGTGACAACGGCGCCGGGAAGTCCACCACCATCAAGATCGTGGCGGGCGTCGAGCAGTCCGACGGCGGGTCGATCCGCTTCGACGGCCGCGACGGCTTCTTCCACGACCCGGGCGACGCCGCCGACCACGGCATCCAGGTCGTCTACCAGGACCTGGCGCTGTGCGACAACCTCAGCATCGTCGCCAACATGTACCTGGGGCGGGAGCGGCGGCGCGGGCCGCGCGCATCCTTCCTCGCCACCCTGAGCGACCTCGACATGGAGGAGGAGGCCGGCCCGGTACTGGAGCGGCTGGGCATCAAGGTGCCGGCGCTCACGACACCGGTCGCGTCCCTGTCGGGCGGCCAGCGCCAGGCGGTGGCGGTCGCGCGCGCGGTGCTGTGGGGCTCCAAGCTGGTCATCATGGACGAGCCCACCGCGGCACTCGGCGTCGCCCAGACCAAGATGGTCCTGCGCCTCATCGAGCAGCTCGCCGCCAACGGCCTGGCCGTCATCGTCATCTCCCACAACCTGCAACAGGTGTTCGAGGTGTCCGACCACATCGTCGTCCTGCGACAAGGCCGCACGGTGGGCGACTACGCCAAGCACGAGGTCACGCCGGACCGTATCGTCGCCGACATCACGGGCGTGACCGGCGGGGTGTTCGCGTGAGCCCGCGAGACGCCGAGCAGCGGCAGCAGAGCGCGTCGGCGAGCGCCGAGGGCCGGACCGCCGAGGCCGGGCGGCGCTCGGGGAACGTCTTCGCCGGCCTGTTCGCGGGCGGCGACCTGGGTCTGCTGCCGGTTGCCTTGGCGCTGGTCTTCATCTGGATCATCTTCCAGAGCACCAATCACGTGTTCCTGTCGCCGCGGAACCTCTCCAATCTGGTCCTGCAGATCGCCGTCATCGGCACGCTCGCGCTCGGCGAGACCCTCATCCTGCTGATCGCCGAGATCGACCTGGCCATCGCGCAGTTCAGCGGTGCGGCGGCCGCCATCCTGGCGGTGGTATCGGTGAACTGGGGCTGGCCCGCTTGGGCGAGCATCCCGGTGGTGCTGCTGGCGGGCGCGGCCTACGGCTTCGCCCAGGGCACCATGGTCACACGCGTCGGCGTGCCGTCGTTCATCGTCACGCTGGCCGGGTCGCTGGTGTCACTCGGCCTGCTGCTGGCGCTGCTGGCTCAGCAGGGTACCCAGCTCATCTACGACAAGTTCATCCTGGGCATCGCCTCGACCTACGTGCCGCACTGGGCGGGCTGGCTGCTGGCCGTCCTGGTCATCGCGACCTTCGTCTACACCAGCCTGCGTACCCAGGCCCTGCGGCGCTCCAAGGGCCTCAGCGCCCCGCCGGTCGGGTCCACGGCCATCCGCGTGCTGGGCCTCACCGCCCTGGTGGTCGCGGTGGTGATCGTCCTCAACGCCTACCGCGGCGTGCCCGTGGCCGGCATCATCCTGGTGGGGCTGGTGATGCTGTTCGCCTTCATCACCAAGTCCACCCCCTTCGGCCGCCACCTCTACGCCGTCGGCGGCAACAACGAGGCCGCCAGGCGCGCCGGCATCAACGTCACCGGCCTGAGGCTGTCGATCTTCGTGCTGGCGTCGACGTTCGCAGCCGCCGGCGGTATCATCGGGGCATCCCGCCTGGGAGCGGCGTCCACCACCTCGGGGGGCGCCAACCTGCTGCTCGAGGTGGTCGGCTCGGCCGTCATCGGGGGCACCAGCCTCTTCGGCGGGCGGGGCGACGTCTACGGCGCGCTGGTCGGTGCGCTGGTGATCGGCAGCGTCGAGAACGGCATGGACCTGCTGGGCGCACCGTCGAGCACGCGTTTCCTGGTGGAGGGCGCCATCTTGCTCGCCGCCGTCACGCTCGACACCGTGCTTCGCCGCCAGCGCCTGCGGGCCGGACGTGCGTGACCGGAGCGCCCGAGCCCGCGAGCTGAGGTCCCGAGGTGCGACGGGCACCACTCGAGTGCCCGCCAGGCGGTCCGCGCGGCGCTGCCGACGCTAGCCGGTCCGACTGAAGAGGAGTGCAGCATGAGCGACTTCACCCCACGCCCGGAGCACAAGTTCACGTTCGGGCTGTGGACCGTGGGCAACGTGGGCCGGGATCCCTTCGGCGTTCCGACGCGTGCCGCCCGGGACCCCACCGATACCGTGCGCAAGCTCGCCGAGATCGGCGCCTGGGGCGTCAACCTCCACGACAACGACCTGGTGCCGGGGGACGCCACCCCGGGCGAGCGCGACCGGATCGTGCGCGAGTTCAAGCAGGCGCTCAAGGACCACGGCCTGGTGGTACCCATGACCACCACCAACCTCTTCAGCGACCCCGTCTTCAAGGACGGAGCGCTCAGCTCCGCCGACTCGCGCGTGCGTGCGTACGCCGCACAGAAGGTGATGCGAGCCATGGACCTCGGCCACGAGCTGGGCGCCACCACCTTCGTGTTCTGGGGCGGCCGCGAGGGCAGCGAGGTGGACGGCGCCCTCGACGCGCGCGACGCGCTGGCACGCTACCGCGAGTCGCTCGACTTCCTCGCTGCCTATGCCGAGGACCAGGGCTACCCCTTCCGCTTCGCGCTCGAGCCCAAACCCAACGAGCCGCGCGGCGACCTCTACCTGCCGGTGGTCGGCAGCATGCTGGGCTTCATCCAGACGCTGGCGAAGCCCGAGCGCTTCGGCGTGAACCCCGAGTTCGCCCACGACACCATGGCCGGCCTCAACTTCGTGCACGCCGTGGCGCAGGCCATCGACGCCGGCAAGCTCTTCCACATCGACCTCAACGACCAGAAGATGGGCCGCTTCGACCAGGACCTTCGCTTCGGCGCCGAGAACCTCAAGACCGCCTTCTTCCTGGTGAAGCTGCTGGAGGATTCCGGCTACGACGGCTCCCGCCACTTCGACGCCCACCCTCTGCGCACCGAGGACGAGGAAGGCGTGTGGGACTTCGCGCGCGGCTGCATGCGCAGCTACCTGATCCTCAAGGACAAGGCGGCGCGCTTCGACGCCGACGCAGAGATCCAGGAGCTGGTGCGCGCCCACCGCGTGGTCGACGACAGGCTCGACGGCTACCTGGCCAGCTACAGCGCCGAGTCCGCGGAGCGCGTGGCCCGGCGAACCTTCGACCTGGAGGCGCTGCGCCAGCGCCCCACGCATCTCGAGAAGCTCGACCAGCTCACCATCGAGCTGCTGCTCGGCGCGCGCTGAGCCGCACCGCGAGCCGCCGCTGGCGGGCGGGTACGGCCGCGCCGAGGCACGGCCCCGCCGAGACACGGCCGCGGCCGGCCCCGGTCCTGCTGCCGGCGGCCGACGAGGCGGCTAGTCCGGCCCCTCGCGGTAGACGAAGTCCGCGAAGTCGGCCGTGAAGCCGCTCCCGGCCAGATCTTGCGCCGCCATCCCCAGGAAGGTGCCCGTGAAGCCGAGGCCGTCGTACTCGTCGGAGAGCAGGGCGGCGTCGAACAGCGGGCCGATCGGCTGCCAGGTCCCGGCGTCGCTGCCGACCCAGCAGCGCAGCCGGTCCCCGTCGAGCGTCATCCGTAGGCGCACGGGACCACCGCCGGGAGCCGGCAGCGACTGGTGCTGTGGCCGCCTGGCGGGGCCGGCATCGGCCTGCAGCAACGCCACCACCCGGCCGGCGCGCTCGTCGTGGGTCAGGTGCAGGTAGACGTAGTTGCGGGTGTCGTAGTAGCACACCAGCCCCGCCATGTGCTGGAAGCTGCGGGGCTCGGCCTCCACGGTCGTCTCCACCTCGCAGGCGAACGCCTGTCGGCGCCGCGCCAGCAGGCTCTGGCGGTGGCGGGACGCCAGCGACTCGCGGCCGCGGAGCCGCAGGAACCCCGGACGTGCCTGCAGGTCCGCCCATGACGGCTCGAGCGGCACGCGCAAGCTCTGGAAGTCGTCGGGCAGCTCGCCGCCAGCGAAGTCGACGCGTTGCTCCAGCGGGCCCTCCGAGCGCGCCGGCGGCATGACGTCGACCGGCGCGGGCGTCTGCAGGGACGGCGCGCGACCGCCGTCCGCGAGGCGCAACCAGCCGTCGTGGGTCCACCTCGCCCGCGCCAGGCCCGTCTCTCGCCCCAACGGGCAGAGGCGCCTCGGGAGCGCGGGGCGGCCGCACAGGAAGGCCAGGTACGGCTCCCCCTCGGGGGTGTGGATCAGCGAGGCGTGCCCGGCCTTCTGCAGGGCGAGGTTCGGGTCCTGCGAGGAGGTCAGGATGGGGTTCGCCGGGTCGACCTGGTACGGACCCTCGAGACGCTCGGCACGCGCCACCGTCACCTGATGGTCGTAGATGGTCCCGCCTTCTGCGGTCATCAGGTAGTAGCGTCCGTCGCGCTTGTAGAGGTGCGGCCCCTCCGTCATGCCGCGCACGGTGCCTCGGAAGACGATGCGCGGCTCCCCCACCAGCGTCGACGCCTGGCGATCGAACTCCTGCAGGACGATCCCGCCGAACGGTTGCCCCGGAAGGCGCGCGTCGTTGAGCATGTTGACGAGCCAGCTGCGGCCGTCGTCGTCATGGAACAGTGAGGGGTCGAAGCCGGAGCTGTTCAGGTAGCTCGGCTCCGACCACGGTCCCTCGGGGCGTTCGGCCCTGACCACGTAGTTGTGGGTGTCGAAGGTGCCGGAGCCCCAGCTCTTGACATCGGTGAACACCAGGTACACCGCGCCGTCGACGCTGCTGAGATCGGGCGCCCAGATGCCGCCGGAGTCGGGGTTGCCGAGCATGTCGAGCTGGCTGCGCCTGGTGAGCGCATAGCCGATGCTCTCCCAGCAGGCGAGGTCGGCGGAGCGGTGCAGCCGCACCCCCGGGAACCACTCGAAGGTGGAGCTGGCGATGTAGTAGGCTCCCCCGAAGCGCAGGATCGATGGGTCGGGGTGGAACCCGCGCAGGATGGGGTTGCGGATGGTGGCGCGTTCGGCGGGAACGCCGCCAGTCGTTGAGGCATCGCGGGTCATGCGGGGACTCTCCAAACGTGGCCTGTCACGGCCGCCCGGACGGGGAGGGACGCGGCGTGGACGGGTTCACGCGAACCCGCCCGCCAGGGCCCGCAGGAAGCTCCGCCGCGCGATGGCGTAGAGCGCCAGCAGCGGCGCCGCGGACAGCACCACGGCCGCCATCAGCGGCGGCACCTCGATGCCGAACTGACCCTGGAACTGGTAGAGGGCGGTGGGAAGCACCTGCACCCCCTGGCTCTGGGTGAGCACCAGCGGGAAGAGGAAGTTGTTCCACACGTTGACGGCGTCGTAGATGCCGATGGAGGCAAGCGCCGGCAGCGCCAGGGGTACCACCAGGCGCCGAAGGATGGCGAGGTGCCCTGCCCCCTCGAGGCCCATGGCCTCGAACAGGGAGCGAGGGATGTCGCGGAAGAAGTTGGCCAGGATGAGCACCGTGATCGGCATGGCGAACCCCGCCGATGGCAGGATCAGCGCCCACAGCGTGTCGTAGATGTTCAACACGTTGACCAGCGCGAAGACCGGGATGATGACCGCCTGGATCGGCACCGCCAGCCCCAGCAGGAACAGGTTCAACGTCCAGCGGACCCAGCGCCGCTCGATGCGCACGATGACGTACGCCGCCAGCATCGACAGCACCAGAGCGATCACCACCGCCGCGCACGTCACCACCACGCTGTTGAGGAAGTCGTGGGTGATGCCCTCGCTGAAGATGACGCGGTGGTAGTTGGCCAGCGTGGGCCGCTTCGGCGGCAACCACAGCGGGGCATTGAAGAAGCCGGCCTGCGTCTTGAGGCTGGTGATGATCATGTAGTACACGGGAAACGCCGCGGTCAGCGCCCACACCACCGCCAGGGCGGCCGACACCAGCCGCGCCCCCAGCGGACGGCGCCGCCGGCCGTGACGGAACGCGCGCCTGGCCACCTCAGCCGCCCTCCAGCTGGCTGCGCATGCGCGTGAAGCCTGAGACGCGCAGCAGCGCCAGCGACAGCAGCACCCCGAGGACCGCCAGCAGCACCGCGATGGCGCTGCCGTAGCCCATGTGCAGCTTGGCGAAGGCCTCGTTGTACATGTAGATCGACAGCACGGTGGACCGGTAGCCCGGCCCGCCTTGCGTCATCACCAGGATCAGGTCGAAATACGTGAGCGACCCCACCAGGATGAGCAGGCTGGAGGTGACGAAGGTGTAGCGCAGCTGGGGCAGGGTGATGGTGCGGAAGCGCCCCAGGAGGCCGGCGCCGTCGAGCTCGGCGGCCTCGTAGAGCTCGGCCGGGATCTGCTGCGCGGCGGCCTGATAGAGCAGCGTATGGAAGGGGATGAACTCCCAGCTGATCACCACCGCCAGGGTGACGAGCACCCAGCGCTGGCCCAGCCAGCTGGGCGCGTGCAGGTGGAGCTGCTGTGCCACCGCCGTCAGCACACCGAAGCTGGGGTCGAGGATGTAGATCCACGTCAGACCTATGGCCACCGCCGAGAACAGCAGCGGCAGGAAGAAGAGGATGGCGAGCAGGTCGCGGTAGGGCTCACGCCCGGCCAGGAACACGCCCAGCGCCAGGCTGACGGGCGTCTGGATGAGCCAGGCGTAGACCATCAGCCGTAGCGTGGTGCCGAGCGCCGTCCACACCACCGGGTCTGCGAAGAGCTTCCGCCACTGCGACAGGCCGGCCCAGGTGGCCGGTCCCAGGCCGTTCCAGGTCTGGAAGCTGAGCGCCACCGCCACCCCCAGGGGGACGATCACGAACAACAGGTAGAAGGCGAGCGGCAGCGCCGCCATCACGGTCGTCTGGGCATCGAGTCGCTTGACCATGGGATGCGCTCAAGAGAGGGGCTCCGGGGGCCCCGAGACGGGCCCCCGGAGCCGGCCCGTCACTGCGACGCGGCCGCCTGGTCCATATTCTGCGAGAACTGCTGGGGCGTGATCTGCTGGGTGAACAGCAGGTCGAGGTTGCGCAGCAGCTCCTGACCCATGGCGGGCGAGAGCGCCTGGTCCCAGGAGAGCTGGAAGTTGGGCGCGTCGGAGACCAGGCCGTTGACGAAGTTCTGGAAGTCCGGGGCCGAGCCGTACTGGTTGATGAGATCGGAGATGCCGGCAGCCGCCGGGACCTGGCCGACCTTGAGCTGGGCGATGACCTGGCTGTCGCTCAAGGCTTCGTCCTTGAGGAACTGCACCGCCACGTCCTTGTTCTTGGCGAAGGAGGTGATGGAGTAGTAGTTGGCGAGGTTGCCGGCGATGTCCTTGGGATCGCCCGAGCCGCCGGTCACCGCGGGGAAGGCGAAGACGCCCAGGTTGCCGTTCGACACGAAGTCGGAGGCGGCGTTGTCGATGGTGCCGTACTCCCAGCTCCCCATCAGCTCCATGGCCGCGCGGCCGGTGTAGAGCAGCGCCGCTGGAGCGTTGCTGTCCTGGGTGGTGCTCTCGAAGCCGTTCTGGAAGCCGTTCGCCTTCACCAGGTCCTGGATCATGGTGTTGGCCTTGATGAAGGCATCCGACGACCAGGCTCCCGCCTTACCGCTGGCGGCGGCGTCGAACGCGCCGGGCCCACCCACGCGGTCGACCAGGTATTCCTCCCACATCAGGTCGGGCCACTTGCTGGCGCCGCCGAGGGCGATGGGGGCGATCCCGTTGTCGTTGAAGGTCTTGACCGCGGCCATCAGGTCGTCCCAGGTCGTGGGCACGTTGACGCCGTACTTATCGAAGAGCTGCTTGTTGTAATAGAAGAACACCGGCTGCACGTTGTTGATCGGCACGGCGTAGATCTTGCCGTCGAAGGTGGCGCCCGCCAGCACCGAGGCCGGGTAGCGCGACTTCCACTGCGGGTCGGCGTTCAGCGCCGAGGTCAGGTCGTACACCTTGCCGGCGTCGACGTACTCCTTGAGGGTGCCGCCGCCCCAGCCGAAGAACACGTCGGGGCCCTGGTTGGCGCCCATCGCAACGATCAGCTTCTGCTTGTAGGGGTCGTTCTGGTATTGCGTGAGCTTCGCCTGCATATCGCTGTGCATGGCGTTGAAGTCCTTGACCATGTTGGGCAGCGTCTGATCCGTGGAGTTCTGGATGATGGCCCACACATCGATGGTCTTGGGCTGTTGCGCTAACGCCACGCCGGCGAGCAGCGCGGCCGCTAGGAGCAGCAGATGCCGTCTCATGGATTTCTCCTCTCCCCCACCGCCCGCGTACAATCGTGCGGGGTGAGTCGGGTGGGGCCTGAACGGGTAGCTATGGACGTAGCTACGGTGTCGAGCGCTTCACCGAGTGCCTAACGACGAGTTCCGGCTCGAATCCTCGGCTCACCTCCACTTCCTCCCCTCGCAACGCTGCAAGGGCCAGATCGGCGGCGGCGCGCCCCATCTCCAGCACGGGCTGGCGCACCGTGGTGAGCGGAGCGTAGAGGTAGCGGACCATGGGAAGGTCATCGAAACCCACGACCGAGACGTCTTCCGGCACGCGGATGCCGCGGGCTCGCAGCACGTCCATGGCGCCGGCCGCCATCATGTCGTTGCCGGCGAAGACGGCGCTGAAGCGCGCGCCCCGGTCGAGCAAGCGCTGCATCGCCGATGAGCCGCCGGCGGCCGTGAAGTCGGCCTCCACCACCAGCCCGGGCTCGAACGCCAGTCCCGTTTCCGCCAGGGTGCGGCGGTAGCCCTCCAAGCGGTCGCGACCGTCGACCAGTGCCATGGGACCCGAGATGTGGGCGATGTGCCGGTGACCCATCATCAGCAGGTGACGGGTCGCGATGCCGCCGCCTTCGACGTTGTCGATGAAGAGGCAGCGGGCGGTCATGCCGGGCACGTGGCGCGCGACCACCAGCAGCGGCCTGTCGGAGCGGGCCCAGCCGAGGATGTCTTCGTCGGGCACCTGTTGCAGGTAGGCGATGACGGCGTCCGCGTTGTGCCGCGTGAGGAAGGCGACCGACTCCCGCTCGGCATGGACGTGGCCGTGACCGTCGGTCACGATCAGGTGCATACCGCCATGCTCCACACGCTCCTCGATGCCCTTGAGCATGAGCCCGAAGAACGGGTCGGAGAGGTCGGTGACAGTGGCACCGATCCCACCCGAGCGCCGCGTCACCAGGCCGCGGGCGAACGCGTTGGGCGTGTACCCCAGCTGAGCCACGGCGGCCAGCACCCGCTCCTGTGTGCGCCGGGACACTGGACCGCTGCGGTTCAGCACGCGGCTCACGGTGGAGATGGAAACACCTGCGGCTTGTGAGACCTCTCGGATCGTCGACATCGCGTCACCATTAGAAACGTTTCCACCATGCTAGGCAGACAGCCGGCATCTGTCAATCCTGAGCATGCCGCCGGCAATCCTCAACACCAGTTCTATTACGTTCTAGACGCTATTTCAGGGGAAGAGCGAGGAGCAGTGCCGGGACCCCCGACGGCCGCCAAGCATGGGAAGCGTTTCCATCACGTGCGTTGCGGTGCGACGGCGGGGCGGCGCCGGAGTACCGGACCGCACGTGCAGTCGTCCGTTCGAGCGTTCGCTGTGGGGGATCGCGCCTGCGCCGGGCCCGCTGGGAAGCTGCGTCCTCAGGACGCCGATGCAGCATCGCCGGCAATGTCGCCGGCGCTGTCGCCGCTGGCGTCGCCGTTGGCGTCACCGGACGCGGGGACGGCGCCCTCGGGGTCGTCCACCGCACCGTCGGCGGGCAGATGGCTGTCGGCCCAATCACGGATCGACGCGATCACGCCCTCCAACGCACGGCCGTCGTCGGTGAGGCCGTAGCTGCAGCGGGGGGGCGCCACCGATCGCACCGCCTTGCTCACCAGCCCCAGCGCCTCGAGCCGACACAGCCGCTGTGTCAGGGTGGTCGGGTTGCAGCCGCCGACCTCCCGACCCAGCTCGTTGAAGCCCTTGGGACCGTGCAACAGCGAATGCACGATGTGGAGGACCCACTTCTCCTGAAGGATATCGATGGCCTCGCCGGCGGCACAGTGGCGGATGTCGACGGGCACTTGTGCGGGATCGTTCATGCGTCACAACGAATCTAGCACGGGTTCCGAGCCCTCCCGAGGTGCCAGCCGACATCGGCCGAGACCCCAGGAACCTCGTCAGGCGGGGGACGTACCTCACTCCGGAGGGCCCTCGTGCCGATGCTATGCTGGCCTCGGCACACGAACTCGCGACCTCTGGCGAAGGACCGAAGGGACCGCAATGAACATCTACAAGCTCATCGGTCGCAACATCGACATCACGGACGCCATGCGCCAGTACGCCGAGGACAAGCTCCAGAAGCTGGATCGCTTCTCCGATCAGATCGTGGACGCGCGGGTGGTGATGTCCTACGACGGCAACGCCAGCGGCGGCGCCAGCGGCAATCCGGCCAAGGTCGAGGTGCAGGTGAACGTCCACGGCGGCATCGTGCGCGCCGAGGAGCGGGGGCAGGACAGCTACGCCGCCATCGACCTGGTGGTCGACAAGCTGGAGCGGCAGCTCAAGAAGTTCAAGGGGCGCTTCATCGCCAAGCGCACCGAAGAGAAGCCCCAGCCGGAGCCGCCCGAGCCCGCCGAGACCGAGCCGGCGATCGTGCGCGTCAAGCGCCACGTGCTCAGGCCGATGGCGCCCGAGGACGCCGCCATGCAGATGGAGGCCCTGGGCCATACCTTCTTCATGTTCCGGAACCTCGACTCCGGCGAGATCAACGTCATCTACCTGCGCGCCGACGGCGACTACGGCCTCATCGAGCCCGCCAGCTGACGCGGCGGCGGCCCTCCGCCCGCGATCGCCTCACTGAGCCAGGACGGTACCGCTGGGAACGTTGTACAGCGCCCGCAGGGTGGCGACGTCCCGGGGCGAGATGGTGCCGGACGGGGTGGCGCTCAGGGCGTCGCCGGCGAAGGGACTGCGCCCCAGCAAGCCCACCGACTGTCCCACGGCCAGCAGCGCGAAGCGATAGAGCGCATCGGGGTCGTCACGCGGGTCGAGGATGATCTCGGTGGCGTGATAGCGGTACTGATTCTCGGCGGTGACGCTGAAGGCGTAACGGTAGCTGGCCACCTTGCCCTGAAGCTGCTGCCAGACCACGCTGGTGGTGTTGGGGCCAGGCTCGCCCACGATCACGAACTGCAGCACGTCGGGAGCGGCGTTCTGCCACGCCTTCACGGCCCTCACGACCGCGTCGCGCGAGGCCGAGGGGTTCCTCACGTCGGGCGGCGGCACGTACACGGCGATGGGTAGGTCCGACGACAGGTAATGCAGCAGCCTCGCCTGCCCCCCGGTACTGGCAGGGCTCGATCCGACGTCCGCGAGGTAGGTCTGGGGGGGCTGCTGCGCAGCCGCGACTCCCAGGCACACCAGCAGAACGAGCAGCAGCTTCGCTCGCCGCATATCGCTCACCTCCAGCGCGGCACCGTCCGGCGCCGCGCGAACAGGCGCGCCGCCGACGCCCCGAAGAGGAAGCCGCCGACGTGCG
The DNA here is from genome assembly GCA_964496495.1 of uncultured bacterium. Taxonomy (GTDB): domain Bacteria; phylum Deinococcota; class Deinococci; order Deinococcales; family Trueperaceae; genus JASBRS01. The sequence goes on along the minus strand of CAZBZU010000034.1, from coordinate 5,238 downwards.
CCCACCAGGCGACGGCGGCAGCGCCGCCACCCAGGGAGACGCCGGTCGTGGCCTCCACCAGCTGAACCAGGAACCAGTAGCCGATGAACAGCCAGGCGGGCAACCACAGCAAGAAGAAGCGCGGCACCCGCGCGACCAGCGCCAGCACCAGCCACGGTAGCAGGAACGGTGGGATGAAGGTGAACACCCGCACACGCGGGTAGAGCACCAGGTAGGCCCCGAGCACGGCGCTGATGGCGCCGGACGCGCCGACCAGCGGGATGCGCGGCGCTCCCGTCAGAAGCGCGTACACCAGGTTCGCCGCCACGCCACCGGCGAGGTAGAACAGCACGAAGCGCAGGCTGCCGAAGCGCTGCTCGATGGTGTCGCCGAACACCACCAGGAACAGCAGGTTCCCCGCCAGGTGCAGCAGGTTGCCGTGGAGGAAGAGGCTGGTGACGAGGGTCGACGCCGCACCCAGCGGATCGTGCGCCAGGCGCTCGGGGATGAGCCCGAAGCGAACGGTGAAGAGGAAGCCCTGCAGGCTCGAGCCGAGCCGTACCTGGTGCAGGTAGACCGCCACGCAGGCGAGCGCCAGCCCCCAGGTCGCCAGCGGCAGCGACTGGCGGGCACGCGCATCCCTCAGGGGGAGCATGCTACGCGGCCGCGAGCGCGGGCCCTGCCGCGCTCAGTGCGAAGGGCTCCTGAGCGCCACCTCGACCTGCTCCTGCCTCAGCTTGACGATCGTGCGGGCTCCGACCACGCCCCTGACCATGGCGCCGTTGTAGATCACGGTGTTGCGGCCGACGACGGTGCCGGGCGCAAGCACGGCGTTGCAACCGATGAAGGTGCCGTCGCCAACGGCTGCGCCGAACTTGCGCACGCCGATGCCGCGGCCGGCGACCTTGACCTCACCGTGGTCGGCCTTGAGGTTGGCGATCTTCACGCCGGCGCCGAGGTTCACCTCGTGTCCGATAATGCTGTCCCCAACGTAGTTGAAGTGTGGTGCCCGGGCGCCGCCGAGCAGCAGCGAGCGCTTCACCTCGCTGGCGTGCATGACCAGCGCCTCGGGTCCCAGAGCCACCGGGCCGCGCACGAAGGCGCCGTGGCCGATCTCCGCGCCAGGCGACAGGTACACGGGCCCTCTCAGGTAGGCGAACGGCCCCACGCGCGCTCCCTCCGCGACGAAGATCGGCCCCTCGAGCACCGCGCTGGGGTGGACCTCGCCGTGCACGCCGGTGGACGTCATCTCCGCCAGGAAGGCATCGAGCCGGCCGAGCACCTGCCAGGGCTCCTCGGTCTCCAGCAGGGCGCGTAGCGGCGCCGGCACGCGCGTCACGTCGAACAGATCGCTGGTGGACGGCATGTCCACAGTGTAGGCGGCGGCGCCGGCACGTTCCGTGGAATGCGCCCGAGCCGGCCCCTCCACCGGGGCTCGCCCCAGCGGATAGAATCGCGGCGGCCGTGCTGCATCTCGTCTACAACCCCGTCGCCGGAAGGGGTCGAGCCCCCGGCGCGCTGGCGCGCGCGCGGGCCTCGCTCGACGCGCGCGGGGTGGACTACCGCGTCCTGACGACCCGCGCGCCGAGGCACGCCACCGAGCTCACCGCCGCCCTGCCACCGGAGGCCACCGTGGTCGCCGTCGGCGGCGACGGCACCGCGCACGAGGTGGCGAAGGCCTGCGTCGGCTCGAGCCGCACCCTCGGCCTGCTGCCGGTCGGGTCCGGCGACGACTTCGCCTTCGCCCTGGGCCTGCACCGCAGCGACCTGGACGGTGCCGTGGAGCGTTTGGCGGCCGGCCGCGTGCGCCTGGTCGACAGCGGGGTGGTCAACGGCGAGCCCTTCATCAACGCCGCCGGCGTGGGCTTCGACGCCGACGTGGCGCGCCGCGTGGCGCGCGCGCCCGCGGCCCTCAAGGGGTCGGGGGCGTACCTGTGGGGGGTCTTCGACGCGCTGCGCGCGCTCCGAGCGGTGGGCGTGGAGCTGGAGGTGGACGGCGAGCTCGTCTATCGCGGCCGCTCGCTGCTGGTATCCACCCAGCTGGGACCGCGCACCGGGGGCAGCTTCCTGTTCGCGCCCGCCGCCACCATCGGCAGCGGCGCCTTCCACGTGGTGGTGGCGGGAGACCTCGGTCGGGCAGGCACCCTCAACCTCCTGCCCCGGGTGATGCGCGGTGCCCACCTGGGGCACCCCAAGGTCCAGCTGTTCCGCGGCGAGCGCCTCAGACTGCGCTGGCAGCGCCCGCAGCCCTGCCACGTCGAGGGAGAGACGCTGGCGGAGACGACCGACTACGACATGCGACTAGTGCCCCGGTCGCTGCGGGTCGTCGCCTGAGACGGGCGACGACCCGCAGCCACCGCCGCTGCGCCGAGGGCGGCCGCTGGCGCCAGGGCGCGGCCACAGCACGAAGGGCCCCGCGATTGCGGGGCCCTTCGTCGGCGTTCTGGCGCCGTTTCTCCTACCTACCCGTGGATCAGAAGTTGACGGTGTAGGAGATCTGGAAGGCCTGGGCGGAAGCAGCCGTCTGGTTGCCCGCGGTGTCCGTACGGTGGTTCTCGTAGACGCCGTAGGAGAGCTCGAGGTCGTAGTAGTTCCAGATGACCTCGTAGCCGGCGACGGACTGCATCGTGTTGCCGGCACCGGTCGGCGCGACATCGCCATTGCTGATGTCCGTGGCGCTGTCGGTGCAGGTGGAGGTGTTGCCCGCAGAGTCATAGCACGTGGTGCCGTTGGTCTGCGTCGCTACCTCGACGTTCTGGCCACTCCACGAGCCGTACTTGGCCGTCAGGCTGCTGTGGTCGAAGAGGAACTTGTTCAGGACAAGCCCCACGCTCCACTGCAGCTCGTTGGCCGTGTACGTGGCCGCGTTGGTGTGGTTCGTCGTGCGGTAGTTGACCGCACCCTGCAGGCTCGGGGCCAGCGGGATCGCCAGCGGCGTCGTGCTGAGGCCCGCGCCGGCCTGGATGGTGGAGGTGTCGTCACCCGTTGCGTAGGTGTGGGTGACGGTCTCGTACTCGGCGTACGGGGTCAGCGTCACGATCGAGACGTTGAGGGTGTAGTCGCCCTTCACGTCGATGGTCGTGGTGTTGTAGCTGGCGCCCGTCATCGAGTAGGTGGCCTCGAGGTTCAGGCCCTTGATAAGCGCGTTGCTGGCCGACCCGTCGTGCTTCAGCGTGACGCCGAAGCCGGTGTCGTAGTTCTTGTCCATCGACAGGTCGTCACCGTTCGGGGCAGCCGTGGCCACCGCGGCGCCGTTGGCGTCGAGGTGATCGGTCAGGTCGCCCACCTGGGTGCCGTCGAGGGTCACGTTGTGGAAGAAGCCGCTCAGGCTGAAGCCCGCGAACAGCTTGGCCGTGGCGTCGACGCCGTAGGCCGAGACCGTGTCGGGGGTGGCCGCCGTCAGGTCGAAGCTGTAGTTGTCGTAGTAGCCCGAGACGTCGAGGATGAACAGGCTCAGGTCGGCGCTGGCGCCGTAGCCGCGCTGGCCGAGGTTCGTGCCCGTGCCATCCGCCATCGCGAACGGGTAGTTACCGCTGTTGCTACCCGCGTTGTAGATCATGGCGTAGTTGTTGGCGTTGCCCATCTCCCAGTTCTGGGGGATGTCGCGGTAGTTGATGTCCAGGCTGTTGAGGATCGGCAGGCT
>CAZBZU010000034.1:0-1516 GCA_964496495.1 uncultured bacterium | reverse complement strand
CAGGTGGGCGCCGCGCAGGTACACGTTCGAAAGCGCAGAGCCGTCCTGAGCGTCGGTCGGGGCCACGTACACGGCCGTCACGGTGGGGTTGATGAACTTCAGGAAGTCGGGCGAGGTCAGGGTGGCGACGAAGCCCGGGTCGTCCGTGTTCACCACGTACGGCGTGAAGGTGGTGTCGACGTTGGTGCCGAAGCTGAAGGTCAGCGGAGCGGCGCCGATGGGGCTGAAGGTGGTGGTGAAGTCGTCGACGTGGATGACGTAGCCTTCGCTGGTGCTGCCGTCACCGGTGTACGGCGTGCTGCCATCGGGGTTGGTGATCGACAGCCCGCCGGTCTTCAGCAGGCTGAGCTTCAGCACCGCGTCGAAGCTGTTGAGGGCGTTCGGGCTGCCGGCGCCGTTGAGCGACGTGCTCATGTTGATCGTCAACGTCGTGGACAGCGAGCCCGCCTGCTGCGTGATGTCCTGGCGGTCCTGAGCGACTTCGCCCACGTCCGTCTGGTAGCCGCTGTCGCCGGAGCTGTCGTCGGTCAGCTCGGCTGCGCCGGAGCTGAAGATCGACGAGCCCATGGAGCGCGTGGCGCCCACGCCGTAGGCGCGGTCGACGTCGAAGTAGTACGAGCCGATCGTGCGGCCCACGAAGTACGACAGCTCGATCGAGCCGGACAGGCCGAGCGGGTTGTTCTCGAGCGCGGTGACGCGCTTCTGCAGGCTGGCGATGTCCTTGCCCTGCTTGGTCTGACCGGTCTCCAACGCGGAGACGCGGTCGCGCAGGGCGACCTGGTCGCGGCGGAGGAGGATCACGAACTCGCGGATGTTGGCGATGTCGCTGGTGTTGCGCTGGATATCGCCCTGCATCCCCGAGACGTTGGGCTGCGCGGCCTGCGGGGCAGGCGGCGTCTGCTGCTGGCCGGCCACCTGGCTGGTCAGCGTGTCGACCTGGCCGCTCAGGCTATTGAGCTTGTCGGTCAGGTTCTGCATGGCCTGACTGGCCGAGGCGATCTGCGCAGCGTTCTGCTGCGCGGCAGACATGGCCTGCTGCGCCAGGTCGTGCGCATTGTTGGCGCGCTTGGCCGCGGCGTCGGCCTGAGCCTGCGCCGTGTCGATGGCCACGCGCTGCGAAGCGATCTGGTTCTGCAGGTCACGCAGGACCGCCGGGTTGGCGGCGCCGGCCGTGCTGCTCGGCTGGCTGGCGCTGCTCTGCAGGCTGCTGATCTCCTGCTCGAGCTTGTCCAGCCGCGAGCCGTTGGACGCGATCGCCGACGTGTTGGACGCGATCGACGACTTGTTGGCCGTCACGTCGTCCGAAATGCTGGCGACGGCGCTTTCCGCCGACGACAGACGTACCCCTTGTGAGGCGACGTCCGAGGCCACACCCTGCACGGCGTTACGCAGCGACTCGATGTCGGACTTCGTCATGGCCAGCGAGCTGTTGACGTTCTGGTTGACGACGTCGAGCAGCCTGCTGATCACGAGCGCAGCCTGGTAACGCGTGAAGGCTTCGTTGCCGCGGAAGGTG